>NC_020409.1:1440000-2110000 GCF_000341895.1 Pseudodesulfovibrio piezophilus C1TLV30
TGCTCAACCCCGTCAACCCTTTTCTGCAACTTTTTTTCGCCGCGTCCTGGATCAACTTCCCGCCCGGAGGCAGGAGAGGCAAGCTATGTTTTTCGCTTACGCCCGTCAACTACTTTCTCAACTTTTTTTCTCAGTCGAGTCTCGTGCTAACCATTCGATATTTTTAAGAAAGAGCAAGCCGCCGGTTCATCCCTTCGGGCTTTCCCGTGCGGCGAAGAGGAGTTCTAGGGTAAACACGTTCCACGGTCAAGCCCTTTTTGAAGTAAAATGACAACTTTTATGGCAACTTCACCCCTCGCCCAGGAGAAAACCCTTTGCCCAAGCCACTTCTCCTGCTTTTATTTCACTGTGAGTTTTTCAAAACAATTATTATCTGTCCACGTCTTCACCCAATTCTTGACACATGTGGCACTTTCCTTATGCATCACATATCGTTCAAGGACACTTTGGAAGGGATCTCATTTAGTCCTTATATGCCCCCCCCCATATTACCACGGATCAAGGAATCAATTCGTCTTGAACAACCGACGTCATGAAGCGTGTCCTTAAATCATGCGTAGCGGTTCTGGGCATATTGACCAAGAATTGACATCAAAGCTTCGATGCTGACTGGCTTGACCATATAATCATTCATCCCAGCCAAAAGCATTTTTTCTTTATCCCCTCTCATGGCATATGCCGTCAAAGCGACAATAGGGATTGTTTTCTTGTTCTCCCCCACTCTCCCTTCACGAATGGCCTTGGTTGCTTCCAACCCATCCATATTGGGCATTTGAATATCCATCAATATCAGGTCAAAATCCTGCTGTCTTAGAGCGTCCAAAGCCACCACACCGTCTTCAGCTATCTCAACGATACAGTGTAAATGTTTCAAGAGACCACTTGCTGCAATGCTATTGACCCGATCATCCTCAACAAGAAGTACACGGATCCCTCGTGGTAACCGCACTTGACGGCTGTCCTCCTGTTGCGCTGTTGTTGGCTCGTCATGAACTCGAAACGGCAAGGAAAAATGAAAACTCGTGCCAACACCGACTTCACTATCCACGAAAAGAGTCCCCCCCATGATGGAGACGAGATGCTTACAAATGGATAAGCCGAGACCTGCTCCCTGATATTGCCGCCTATATCCTTTACTGGCTTGCCGAAACGATTCAAACAAAGGTTCAATCTGCTCACAAGGAATGCCGATCCCAGTGTCGGTGACAGAAAAAAGGAAACGAGGCTCTCCAGATCGAAGCGGTGACAGCATATTCACATCCACACGAACAGACCCTTCCTGAGTAAATTTAAGTGCATTTCCAACCAGGTTATTCAAAACTTGTTGCAATCGGGCAGGATCACCGACCAAGACTTGAGGGATATTCTGATCAATAGATGTTTCAAGACCGACTTTCCTTTGTCCAAGCGGCACCTGAAAGAGTTCGATAACTTGTTTGACGACTTGGTGGAGATCAAAAGGTTCGGGGTGCAACCCTAATTTCCCCGCCTCAACGCGGGTCAGATCCATAATATCCGAGAGGAGACGGTTCAATCTTTGGGTTGATTCAAGAGCCGACCGGATATATTCGCCATTCTTTTTTTCCACACCATTCATCTCAATGAGTTGAAGCATTCCCATAATGCCATTGAGAGGGGTTCTGATTTCGTGGCTCATGTTTGCCAAAAACTCGGACTTCACCTGATTGGCCCGTTCGAGTTCCTCGTTAGCGAACATAATGGTTTCTTCAGCTTTTTTACGCTCTCCTATATCTTCAATTGTCGCTATGACAGGAGTCGGGACAGTATCATTATATATAGGGTTAAAAATTATCCTTAGAGATTGAGGACTCTCATCCTGTAAAAACGAATAGAGTCCTTCGTATACGGCAGGAGCCCCCCCCAACGCCGCAGCAATCATCTGACTCAGCTCCGTAGAGGTGTTTTGAATTGCATTGAACCCGAGCAGCCCCTCCCGAGACTTATCCATCAACTCGACGAACGGAGCATTGCAATCCAATACCTCCCCACTCGCACCAAACAGAATCATGCCAAGGGGAGATTTTTCAAAGAGCACTCGATGGCGTCTTTCACTTCGTTCCAAAGCTCTTTTTGATTCTCTCAATTTGATGACCATTCCAAATTGCACCACGGTGACAAGAATCAGAAGAGCCAGACCGGCACCGGCAATGATAAACTCCGTTTGATACTGAACAAAAACACTCTTGCTTTTGTTCAGAACCTCGGTCCCTTCCGGCAGTAGATGGACAGATATGCCAAATTTCTGCAGAACCTTGAAATCCACAAGATATTTATTCGCCTGAGCTCCGCCAATGATCGGCACGTCCCTGATAGGGCGCCCGTTAAGTATCTCAAAGGCGAGTGTTCCCGCAATTCTGCCTTGTTCGAAGTGCGAAATAACCTTGCCGCCCAACAGCCCCTGCCCGACGCCATGCTCCCATAGGTGGAAAACAGGAATCCGGCTCTGTTCGAGGATGAATTGACGGCTTTCGTCAAATAATTTTCCAGCCCTGTTCTTGTCTCTGTACGCTGAAAGAAGGAGGGCAACTTCTCCAGGAACCAACCCCCGCAGTTCTTCCCCGAATTCCTTCCAACTCAACTCCCCAAGGTTCAGGACTTTGAATTTTCGTTCCGGGAAAAGAGTTCTCAACCCATTGAATACACTCAAATCTCCCAAACCGCTGGGAGTTGAATCAACAAGCGCGTAGACAACCTTCGTCTTCGGAAGTATCCGCCAGACCATTTCCACGGTCTCCCGCATGGAAATGGATTCCACGACACCTGTCACATTTTCATCTGAACTCAGGGAATACGCCTTCCTAACATCATTTACTCCACAAAAAACAATTGGCTGTGAAGGGAAAAGCTCACTTCTATGTTCCAAAGCGAAATGAAGTGCAGTGTCATCCGCAGTAATGATCAGATCATATGGTACTGAAGACGAGAGTTTGAATCGCAACAGATCGAGAAACCGTGCCGAGGCATCAGTTGAAAAGAACCGCTTGCTGTCCATGAACTCGACATCCACACTCACATTCTCTGAGTCAAAGACAGACTTAACCCCTGCTATCTGTTGAAAAAAAGTAGGAAAACCGGGATGATAAGAGCTGATCATGAGAACTCTCCGCTGCTCTGCATACCCGGTGGAGGAGAAAAGCAGTATCCATGAGAGAGTCAGGAAACTCAAAAGCAGACGTATGGTAATCCGTATGATCATTGCACTCCTTTCCCGGCGGCCGTGCAGGAAAGCGCTTTGCCACAGGGACTATAGAGATATAACCGACTAAGGATATCTCATCCGTGGCAAAAATCAATACGGTTAGAATAACACCCTTCAAGGATGCTAAAAAAACAGCTCTGAATCGGTGAACAGCCCGAAAGGGATAAGGAAATTCAAACAGTCTTTCTGAAATGGAGATCAGAACAGCGGGTCATGCGCGCATCTCTTTCAATCAGGCAAATTTCTCCTGCCCCCTGGAAAGAGGTTCATGCCGAAATCCGGCCCAACATTGCTGGCAGTAATACCGACCTGCAAGAGAGCTGGCAGCGGATGAAATATCCTCTATCGGGGTAAAGCAAACCGCACAGTGACAACTCAATGCACCACATTCTTTGCGTTCACTTTCCGAGTACGGCTCTGATTCCATATAATATTCTTCCATTGCTCTCTCCTTTTTCTCAACAGAGGACTCCTACGGATACCCCTTTCGAAGACGCGATGTGTGACATTACGATGACACTTGAACAACTCATCAAAAAAATCGCATAAAAACCGACATCCCTTGCCATTGTTATCTCCCATCATGGAGCGCAAGAGTGCAGCCCCTTTCGTAAGTCTGCAAGTATTGACAACTGACCGGCAACTGGTGAGTATATCATGTGAGAAAAGATACTTTGAAAACATCAAACAAAAGAAGGCCTGCATTTGAAGAAAAGAAATAAGACTGCCAGTGGCCGCAAGGGGCACGACGCAACGAGAAATGATGCTCAAACCCCGCCCCAATGCCGAATAGGAAAGGAAATGCGTCTTGAGGATATCCCCGGTGGCCTGATTATTCTTTTTTTATCCGGTAAGATAGCCGTATGCAATCAAGCCGGAGCAACTCTTTTGGGTCGTTCTCAAGAGGAACTGTCAGGCATGGGCTTGGATGAACTGTTCCTTCAAGCAGAGGACTTCCCCCCCCTGCTGGAGGAATTGTCAAAAGGAAAGTCCCTGGAAGACCGCGAGGTCTGCTTCCAACACACTGAAAAATCCGAACACTGGTTGCGACTCAACGCTCGCCCCGGTGTTTACGAAGGAGAAGCTGCTGCTCTGCTGTCCATATTCGACATCAGCTCCCACAAGAAAACACACGAACAATTGCAACTCACGCGAGAGGAGCTTCGGCAAACACTTCGCCACCATGCCATTGATTTGGAGCAATCGAGAGAGGCCGTGCAAGCCTTGGATTGCGAACTTTCGCAAAAGAACTGCGAACTGGACAAGGCAACCAGGGAAAAGGAAGGGAAATTTCGGGCGCTTTTCAATAACAGCCATGCCGTGATGCTCCTTCTTGATGCCGAAACCGGAGAGATCAAAGATGCCAATCCGGCTGCATCCGAATACTACGGCTATTCTCTGGACGAACTGACAACCATGACTATCGCGGAAATCAATTCCCTTTCCCCCGAAGAATTCAGGGAGGAGAAAGAGCGGGCTGAAAAACGGCAGCATCACAATTCCTTTTTCAGTCACAAGCTTGCATCTGGAGAAATTCGGAGAGTCGAAGTTTTTAGTGGACCTGTGGAATATGGGGAAACATCACTCACGTATTCGATTGTCCATGACATTACCGACCGGCGGCAGGCTGAAGAACAATTGCTCCGGTTCAAACGAATCATTGCTTCCACCCCAGACCTTATCGCTCTTGTGGACAGGCAATACTATAACCGACTGGCAAATGACTCTTACCTGAAAGCCCTTGGCAAGCCCATTGAACAGGTCGTGGACAAACCCATGGAGGATGTCCTCGGCACGGACTACTTCAAAAATGAGCTTAAACCATATCTGGACAAGGCCTTTAACGGGGAAGTCGTGCAGAAAGAAAGTGTCATAACGACACACGTAAATACACGTATGCACCTTTCCATTACGTATCATCCCGTCTGCAATGCCAACGGTTCCATCGATTTTGTTTCCATTACAGCCAGTAATATTACAGAAAGAAAGCGTCATGAGGAAAAGCTCAAAATCTTTTCGGAAAGGCTGGCTTTGGCTACCGATGCAGGGAAGATAGGCATATGGGAATGGAACGCCCAAGACGGCTCGATTCTCTGGGACAAAATGATGATGCATCTCTACCAGACCGATAAAAAGAAATTTGCAGGGACGTTCGATTCATGGATGGGATATATCGGCAAAGAAGATGTGGAGCCTCTCAGAAAACAACTCATGGAGTGCTTTGAAAAGGAAACCCCTTTTGATGCCGAATTCAGAATAGTCTGGCCCGATGGTGAAATTCGCCATGTCAAGGCGGCCGCGTTGGTCAAGACACAGTCCGGGATGTCCAAACGCATGATCGGAGTCAACTGGGACGTGACGACCAAACGCAGACTGGAAGAAAAACTCCGCCATATAGCCACGACAGACTCCCTGACCGGTGCCAATAATCGACGATCTTTCATGGAACGTGCCCATGAGGAAATAGCCCGCAGCAAACGCTATGGGACGCCTTTGGCTCTCCTCTCCCTGGACATAGACCTCTTCAAACGAGTCAATGACACCTATGGACACCCGGTGGGCGATATGGTTTTGCGATCACTGGTCAAGGTCTGCCGAGAAACACTCCGGGAAACGGATATATTTTCCCGCATGGGCGGTGAAGAATTTTCCGCAATTCTGCCTGAAACAGATCTGGACTCGGCCCGTGCCACGGCCGAAAGGCTGCGGGAAGCTGTGGAAGCTGATATGGTTCATGCCGGAGCAGACACCGTCCGATATACAATAAGCATCGGGGTTTCCATACTCCAGGGAGAAAAGGACCTGCTGGACAGGCTCATGAGACGGGCGGACAAGGCTCTGTATCGAGCCAAGGAATTCGGCCGAAACCGCGTTGAAGAGGAGTAGACGTTTTCCGATTCCCCCCTTGACGATATGAGCCACGCCGCATATTCTCCCATATTGATGGCAATTTCCTTGAACTCCAGGAGAGATTATTATGAGTCCCTTATTCAAGAAAGATAAAGAAAGTGACTGGTTCCTGCCCGAGGATGTTCGCAAGCAACTGAGCAAAACCTTTGACGGTCTCAAAGGGAAAATTGTACTCGAAGTGTTCAGCAAGACCGGGGTGAATGATGAATTCTCAAGCTATATGTTCAAATTCTGCGATGATCTCGCCCGACTGACAAACAAGATCAAGGTCAAACGATTTGAAATTCCGTCCGAACGAGCCACGGAATTAGGGATTACCGCCTCTCCGACCATGTGCATCAACCCCGACGAATATCACATTCGATTCCTCGGTGCGCCAGTGGGAGAAGAAGGCAAGGCCTTTATCACCGCTATCATGCTCGTTTCTCTTAATATGCACGGGCTTTCAGAGGTCTCCATGTCTGTTCTCCAGGATCTGGATAAGGAGCGACTGGTGCAGGTTTTTGTCAGCCCGACCTGCCCGTATTGTCCCGGCCAAACCATGCATGCCATAAAATGCGCCATAGCCAAGCCCAACCTGGTTCAGGCTGAATGCGTAGAAATGAGTGAGAACCCCAAACTGACCGAGCAATTCAATATAGGGTCGGTACCGCATACTATTTTCAATGGCGGGGTCCACGACTCGCTGGGCCTGATGCCTGAAGAACGCTTCACAGTGGAATTGGTTTACCTCAAAAGTGCTGAGAACCTCCTTGAAGATGGCGACCTGCCCGGAGCCGAAGACAAAAAAGCTCCCAAACATTTCGGCACGATAGAACCTGGAGAAGTAGATCTGGTCATCATAGGAGCCGGGCCGGCCGGTCTGACCGCCGGAATCTACGCGGTCCGAGCAGGACTCAAGACCGTTGTGCTCGAAAAGAACATTGTGGGTGGCCAGGTAGCCCTGACACCTGTTGTCGAAAATTATCCAGGCTTTACCACTGTTCCCGGCAAGCAACTTATGGACATCATGGGCGAACACGCTCGTGAATATGTCCCGGTCCACGAGGGAGAAGGCGTTGAGACTATCACCATGCCTGACCCGAAAGAAGACATGCCCATTCAAGTGACAACCAACCGTGGCGCATATTCCACTAAAGCTATCATCCTGACGACCGGAGCCGCGTACCGCCAACTCGGTGTTCCGGGGGAAACCCGTTTCTTCGGACGTGGCGTTAACTACTGTGCTTCATGTGACGGATATCTCTACAAAGGAAAATCCGTCGCCATTGTCGGCGGCGGCAACACTGCCCTGACAGATGCCCTTCACCTGAAGAATCTGGGTGTCGATGTGACCATTATTCACCGACGTGAGGAATTCCGGGCACAGAAGCCCCTTCAGGATTCTTTGGAACATGAAAAGATTCCGGTTCTCTGGAACACCGTCGTCGAAGAAATAGACGGCGATGATCGCAGGGTCCATACCCTGAAGCTTCGCAATACCAAAGATGAAACAACATCGGAACTTCCTGTGGATGGTCTCTTTGTGGCCATTGGACAGGAGGCGGCCACCGATCTTGCCAAACTGCTGGGCGTCACCTTAAAGGAAGACGGATTCGTCGAAGTCGATACCCATATGCGAACGAATATACCCAGGATATACGCTGCAGGCGACCTGACCGGCGGTCTTCAACAAATTGTCACAGCCATAGGAGAAGGCTCCATCGCAGCCATGAGTGCCTTCGAAGATATCAGTCATCCATATTGGAAAGAATAATCAACTGTTAAGTCACTTTGCAGGCCGCTCCGACCTTCTGAAGACGGAGCGGCTTTTTTATGCTCTTGGGATGCCTCTCATAAAAAAAGGAAAAGAAGCGAATGAGGCCATTAAAATAATCGAGAAGATGGATGAAACAAAGTACTCTTGCTGTATGTCTCCTCCCATGAAATATCCCCTCCCCGGCTACTGTCGGATTGAGAACGACTCCACCTATCGCGCCAAATATCTGGAGGAAAACTGGCTTGAGCGATACGGAAGCCACCTGACACATTATACCTCCATGAAAGGATTGGTGGGAATCATTCAGTCCGGTGGATTCTGGCTTTCCGATCACCGCTTTCTCAATGATTCCGAAGAATATCACAACGGCCGAAAACTTGTTCTATCCATTATATCCAGGCTCTTGGACAAAAAACGACATTCCCACTTTCATCCGGTGCTGATCAAAACAGCGAGCCTGCTGGAATATGAACAGGAACCGCCACAGTATATGTGCTCCTTTTCCGTCAAGCCGGACAGCCTGGACCAGTGGCGTGCATATGCGCCAGGACAACAGGGCGTTGCCATGACTTTTGAAAATCACCCCAGAGATGGACAAAGCCACTTCATCATTCCGCACATCATGCAGATGTACCGCATAATATACTGTGACGATGTCAAAACCATGATGCTAGTGAGGACTCTGGCCAAATATTCCAAAGAATGTGCCAAGGATAGGGAAAACGGATTGGAAACAGAGGTCGATCAGTGGGCGCACTGGCTGGCCAACGCCCTAGCCTTGGAATTCATCACCTTCAAACACGCTGCCTATGAGTCGGAGGCCGAGACTCGTATGGTCGTGCCCAGTTGCAGTACGGACTTTTCCAGGAAGGTACATCATCGGGTGACAAAGAACCGCATCGTCCCTTATCTGCTCTCCACGGATCTTTACAAAGACCGCTTGGAAAAGGATACCGTTCCGCTGCTCCCCATTACTGAAATACGAGTCGGCCCGACAGCCAGCCAATTGGTCACCATGAGAAGTATAGAGGAATTCCTGAATCAGACCGGGTATGGACATGTTCCTGTTGTGGAATCAACCATCCCTTTCCGAGAATAACCTTTTCCCGTCATTTGCCCGCCCCTCTCTCGATCAGTCAAAATTTATCAAGGTGGGCCACCACCAGAAAGAAAAGGCATCAAAGCGGGTACACTGAGCCTGTACTGCTCATACTCCTGTCCAAAAATCTCTTCCAAAAACCGCTCTTCTTCCTTGCTCCAATGCTCAAAAAAGAACCAGGCAACAACGGCTGCGCCAAGCATTATCCAGATGCCGGAAGCCAATGCCACCCCAGGAAACAAAAAAAGAATCCATACTGCGTAGAGAGGATGCCGAACCAGTGAAAATGGACCTGAAGTCTCCAGGCGATTCTGCTTCACAGCTCGGACCATTGCCCTCACACTCCAAATATACCCCCCTATCCCGATAAACACCATTCCCCATCCCAGAAAACAGAGAGCCAAGGCAATAGGCGATGCGGAAAGCCTGAATACTCCGGGCCAGATCCACGCTAGAAGCACGGAAACCATAACCCAGGCACAAGACGGACGAAAGATCTTCGGACCACAACCAAAATACGATTGCCGTTGTCTATGCATGGCAAAGAATACCATACCACCACGTCATTGACCAGAAAGATGCCCCCCTCATTGCTTGACAGCCATATGGGGCCTTGCTACTTGTGCAGCACAAAAATGACCATTGGTCATTTTTCGACTCACGGTCACTTTAAGACCCGACAAACCCACCGGGGCACTCGATCCGATATTTAGGAAATCAGTTACCATGTCAAAAAAACAGCAGGAAAAATCACAGCAAACCATGACCGAACTCATGGCATCAGCCATAGAATTATTCGGGACCAATGGGTTTGTCGGTACTTCTGTTGCGGAAATAACCGAACATGCAGGGTATGCCAAAGGAAGCTTTTATCGTCACTGGAATAGCAAAGATGAGCTTTTTCTGCTGATAGTTGAACAAAAGCTCAAGCAGTATCGCCAGTCAAGGAATGGGAAGGTTCACTCAGCAAGGAATCTTGAAGAAGCACTGGATGTCATCTGGGATTTTCTTGAATCCATTACTCACGATCAGAAATGGTCAACCATATTTCTCGAATTCACGGTGTATTCAGCGCAAAGCGAGAACCTTCGCACGCGCATGAATCAATCAGTCTACCGCCTGTCCAATGATATCTTTGCCGACCTGGTACGCGAACACGTTCAAACCGACTATCCTCCCGAAAAACTGGGAGCCATAAATACGGCTCTCTTTGAAGGATATCTTATCCACCGCACCCTCGGTACTCAGGTTCTCTCCTTTGATGATGTCCGCTCCGCCGCCATCTCCCTGGCTCTCCAAAATGGCACCATACAAAATTAATTCCGGCCTGCCGGATAAGACTCCCACGAGGCATATCATGAAAAAGAGACTCCAAATCCTGCTCGTACTGACACTGGTACTCGGAACAGCCAGCCTGGCCCTTGCCGAAACAATCACCCTGAGCTACTCGAATTTCTTCCCACCCACGCACATCCAATCCAAGCTGGCCGAGCAGTGGTGCCGTGAAGTCGAAACCCGGACCAACGGCAAGGTCAAGATCAACTACTACCCAGGCAGCACCCTGACCGGAGCCAAACAGTGTTATGACGGTGTGGTCGAAGGAATTTCCGACATCGGTTTGTCCGCTCTCGCCTATACCCGAAACAGATTTCCGGTCATGGCGGCAGTGGACCTGCCGTTGGGCTATACCACCGGATCACAGGCCACGACCATAGCCAACGAAGTCTTCATAAAATTCCAGCCTCGGGAATTGAAAGATGTGCAGCCCATGTATTTCCATGCCCACGGTCCCGGACTGCTCTTCACCACGGAAAAAGTCGTGGAAACTCTCGAAGACCTCAAGGGATTGAAGATACGCGCCACAGGCAATTCAGCCAAGTTGGTCAAGGCCTTGGGCGGCACCCCGGTGGCCCAATCCATGCCCACCTGCTACCAATCCCTGCAAAAAGGTATCGTAAATGGCTCCATGCACCCCATTGAATCCAACAAGGGATGGAAACTCGCAGAGGTTGTACGCCACGCCACACTGTCTTTTCCCGTGGCCTACACCACGACCTTTTTTGTCGTCATGAATAAGGACAAATGGAATGAATTGGATGCCGGTACACAAAAGATCATCCAGGAAATCAACCAGAAGTGGGCAATCAAGCATGGCCAGGCATGGGATGAAGCCGATCAGGCCGGGAAAACCTTCTTTGAAGAGAAAGGTGGCACATTCACATCTCTGAGCACTCAGGAAGCACAACGTTGGACCTCGGCTGTGCACCCTGTGTTGAATGAGTATACCGAAGATGTCTCACGCAAGGGCATTGATGGAGCTGCTGTTATCTCATTCATCAAAACCAGAATGACCTCGAAATAACTCAAACCGACCGTTGCCTTTCACGGTGACGGCCGATTTCATATACAAGGGGGGCCATGTGCCTCCTGGGACTCTTGCACTCTTTGGAGAAAAACCAATGAAACGACTTCTGACACTCCTCACTCTTCTGCCCATGCTCTGTGCCGCCCTGCCTTTTCAGACGCAGGCGGCGACAAGACTGACCTATTCCAACTTCTTTCCACCAACCAACCACCAATCCCGATTGGCCGAGGAATGGTGCAGGGAAGTCGAAAAGAGAACCGGCGGAAAAGTCGCCATCGAATACTACCCCGGAAGCACCCTGACCAAGGCAAAACAATGTTATGACGGTGTTGTGGAAGGCATATCCGACCTGGGACTTTCCTGCCTCGCATACTCTCGGGGACGCTTCCCGGTCATGGCAGCCGTGGACCTTCCTCTGGGCTATACCTCGGCAGCACAGGCCACCGCTACTGCCAATGCCGTATACGCGCACTTCAAGCCAGCCGAACTTGATGATGTGGAGGTCATGTATTTCAACGGTCATGGCCCCGGACTGCTTTTCACTGCAACCACCCCTGTCAGAACATTGGAAGATCTCAAGGGACTGAAAATACGCTCAACCGGCAATTCCGCCCAATTGGTCAAGGCGCTGGGAGGCACTCCTGTCGCCAAACCCATGCCCGAGAACTACCAACTCCTGCAAAAGGGTGTTGTCGATGGGTCCATGCATCCTATTGAATCGAATAAATCCTTCAAACTCGGTGAAGTCTGCACGTTCGGCACAGATTCCTTTGATGTGGCGTATACCACTGTTTTCTTTATTGTCATGAACAAGGACAAATGGAATGCGCTGGATGCTGATTCACAAAAAATCATCCGGGAGATCAATACCGAGTGGGCTGTCAGACACGCCGCAGCCTGGGATGAAGCTGATGTTATCGGCCGACAGTTCCTGCTTGACCAGGGCGGCCAGATTTTCAAGCTGAACGCCGAAGAAACAGTCAGATGGAAAACCGCGGCCCAGCCCGTGATAGACAACTATATAAAGGAAGCCGATGCCAAGGGGCTTAACGGCCGGGAGATCATCGACTTTACCCTCTCCACCCTTCAAGAATAAACAACCATACGGGGAGGGATATTTTTCCTCCCCGTATCCTGCAAGGATACAATCATGGATTTGATCAAACGGCCCGGCCCTCTCGATCGTCTGGAAAAAGGCATGCGAATCGTGGCGGCGGTCAGTCTCTTCGGCATGGCGCTCCTGACCGGGGCCGACGTGGCCATGCGCGGATTTTTCAACACCCCCATCTTCGGCTCTGAAGAGCTTGTCAGTATTCTGGGAGTTATTGCCGTCGGCTTTGCCCTGCCCTACACCCATGCCCAGAAAAGCCACATCGGCGTGGAAATATTCTACCGAAAGTTTTCCCGTCGGGTCCGCTCAGGGATCAAGCTCATGACGACAACGGCAACGCTCTTTCTCATTGTCATCGTGACCTGGCGCATGACGATCTATGCCATGACACAGGCCCGAAGTGGCGAAGTCTCCATGAATCTGGAGTTGCCGGAATATATTATTATATATGTCCTGGCTTTCGGCTTTCTCGCCTACGCCGTGAGTCTACTCAAGGATATCATTCTTTTTTTCAAGGGAAGGGAGGCATAGCATGGACCCGACACTCGTTGGCATCATTGGTATCGTGATCATGATTTTCCTGTTCATGACCCGAATGCCGGTAGCGTATGTCATGATGCTGGTAGGTTTTATCGGATTTTCCATGCTCACATCATGGAAAGGTGGCCTCAACCTCATGTCAAGAAACATCTATGACGCTTTTGCATCCTATGAACTTTCCACCATTCCACTCTTCATTCTCATGGGGCAGATAGCCTTCAATAGCGGGATTTCCAAACGACTCTACAAGACGGCTTATCATTTTCTGGGGGATGTCCGCGGCGGGCTGGCCATGGCCACGGTCTCCGCCTGCACGGCATTCGGCGCGGTCTGCGGGTCCAGCCCGGCCACAGCAGCCACCATGTCCACAGTGGGTATCCCGGAAATGAAACGATACGGATATGCCAATTCCCTCGCCACGGCATCTGTGGCCTCGGGCGGCGGACTTGGCATGATCATGCCCCCTTCAGTCGTGCTCATCATTTATGGAGTCTTGACGGAACAATCCATCGGCGCACTTTTTGTGTCAGGCATTCTTCCGGCCATTTTACTGACAGCCCTGTTTGTAGCGGGAATACATATCCAGTGCCGCCTCTCCCCAGAACTGGGGCCCAAAGGCGACTCCTTCACTGGTCTCGAGAAGCTCAAATCCCTTGTCGGTCTACTGGACACCATTATCATATTCTCACTGGTCATCGGAGGCCTATTCAAAGGCTGGTTCACCCCGACCGAAGCGGCCTCCGTCGGTGTCATCGGAGTGCTGGTCCTTGCTGCCATCAAAAGACAGTTGACCTGGAAAGGATTCGTGAATTCCCTGTATGAAACACTCCGGACCTCATGCATGGTTCTGGTTCTCATAGCCGGAGCCGTGGTTTTCGGAAAATTCTTGGCTGTCACGCGCATTCCCTTTGATATTGCCAACTGGGTTTCGGCGTTCGACATGCCCCCCTTTGGCATCATGGCCGCGATCATATTCATCTACTTCATCGGTGGCTGTTTCATGGATTCGCTGGCCTTGATCATGTTGACCATCCCGGTCTTCTTCCCGGTTGTCACCAACATGGGATACGATCCCATCTGGTTCGGCATCATTATCGTCTTGATCACTGAAATGGGTGTTATCACGCCCCCGGTCGGCATCAATGTCTATGTTGTCTACGGCATGTGCCGAAAAATAGCGCCCGACGTCACTCTTGAAGAAGTCTTCAAAGGCATCCTGCCCTTTATGCTCTCCATCGTCGTAGGCATTGCTCTGCTCTTCATCTTTCCACAGATAATCCTGTTTTTGCCTGGACTTATGTATTGATCGTCTAGCTTATGAAATTGAAGAGGCTTGAACGCATATACGCATCCTCTCCAAGAGATTCACCAGGTGAATTGAAGAAACGATATAAAAAGGTCAGGATCAGATCCCCATTCCGGGATACCTGATCCTGACCTTTTAGATATGTTACAGCATGCTGACCACAACCGTTCTCTCGCCCTTTGGCAAAAGCCCGTCATGATCACGAATTTGGCGTATTAGAACTGGATACGGACACCAAGTGTCCCTTCAATGGAGAAAAGATTCTTGGCTTTAACGGTATAGTCGTTATTCGTGTCACTCCAGGAATAATCCCTGCTGTCGCCGAACTGATTGATACGGTATGTCAAATCCAGCATGATCATGTCCGTAAGCTTGTAAGCTGTTCCGGCAAAAAGACTGTAGCAAAAGTTGGATGTGGTCTCACCATCCGTATCAAGCTGCGCGATTCCGAACCCAGCTCCCAGATAAGGGATGAAATTCGTTTTGGTATAAAAATCATAGAAGATATTCAGCTGAACAGTCTGTATGTCCGTATCCATCTCAAAGGTGGCATTGTCGTCATCATGACGCATGGTGACAGTTCCGTGGTCGTAGTATTCGACCTCGGTACGCAAGGGAACCCCCTCATCAAGCCAATTGTACCCAAGAGCAGCGCCATAGTTGAAAGCACTGTTGCTCCACCCGGACTCGCTGTTGTTCGGTTCTGATGATTGGTTATGACTGAAAGACTCGTCACCCCGCATATAACCAAGCCCAGCTTTCGCTGCCACATAGAGTCCTCCGCCATCAGCCATGGCCGAAGAGCCAAAAGACATGAGCAGAAACGCCACAGCCAGACACGTCAAAAAACCTTTTTTCACAGTCCCTCCGACTCTATTCAAAGCGTCACCTTCCGTGTGATCGTATTCGCAAAACCGATTCAGACAAATTATCCGGCAAAATCACTAGCAGGCTTACCCGCAAAGCTCAATGAGGTTTCACAAGTATTTCCTTTTATCAAGGAACTATTTTACACGGCAAAAGATGCCTTCGCATAAGATGAGAAGTCAAATCCACCTTCCATCTCATCCCGGATAAGTTGCGAGACGCCCTGAGTATCCAGCCATTGAAGCAAACCGCCTTCTCGCAACATATGTGAAAAAAGGAAGAAATCGCGCCAAGAATTCCCGGAACCAGCCTTGGGAAAGGAAAAAAGCTCATGTCCCATGGCAAAAAGATCAGCTCGAAGCATGCCCCAGGCCTTGGGATACCCGGCAAAAAGGTCAACCAGAGCTGAGTGAAATCCGTTCCGAAGAGAGTCGTTTACTCTACCTCGTTGTACCAGATACTCCAGCGCATCAAAAACCGCATGGGCAAGGTAGAGTAATTCGAGGTAGTAGAAAAGTGGCTCGCCAAGTGTGTTTGCATCCTGAAAACGATCTATCATGGGTGCGACCAGTGTCCCGAAAAGATACTGAACCACATCTTCAGGAGCATGCACTTCCAATGCCTGCATCTTGACGGGCTTGTGGCACCACTTCCAAACTCGGTTGCACATGGTTGTTCGGCTTATACGCCGCTGCTGCCATGCCTTGGCACGGGCGTCGGAGTACAATGTGTACCCAAGACGCTTCAAACGGTGGCTCAAATAATGATCCTGGCAGTTGGTCTCGTCGTAAGCAGTGAAGCCACCCGCATGCTCCCAGGTGTCACGGCGAATCAAAAAAGCATTGCCGGGAATGAAATCCACGGCTCCGGTATGGCTCTGATTGTGATTATCACCAAAATGCATCAAATACCGCGAAACAAGATCATTGCCGGATCGATAGCTCAAAGCTCCGCCTGTCAGACCTATCTCCGGGACATTCGCATGGGGCAAGGCTCGCTCCAACCAATCAGCATCGACTCGGGTATCGCAATCCATAGAAAAAATGAAATCCCCTGCTGCGGCTGATATCCCGGCCCCCTTGGCGCGGGTAATGCCCTTGTTTTCTTCAAAACGAATGATACGAAGATTGTCGGGAGGATCAGGCATGGAAAAAGGAATATCCGACCCGTCATCAACGACGACAATCTCATCCGGTTGAACGGTAAAGGACTGAGCCTGCTGAATGAGTTCCTCGGCAAACTCTGCGTCATTGAACGTATATGTTATCAAACTTATGGTGGGTCCTGGCATGGCACTCCTCCCTTGTGGCTGCTGCGACTTCCACGGCCCACGCTTCGGGACCTGTTCCACAAGTCGTTGCAAAAACTATGACGATAAAGTCGTTCTTGTATCAGAGCCTTGAGAAGGAGGAGATGATATGGTGTTTCAATTGATTCTTAACTTCATCAAAATACACATATAACCTCTCGTAACCAAAGATCAATTCAGCAGAGTAAACGCAAAAAAAGAGAAGAGGCAAACATATTTGAATTTCAGCATGGGCGGCGACTCAAAAGGGGGCTGTACACCTCTGGCGATATCATATGACAAAACATTGACTGCATGAGCCTGGAATGAGATTCCAAGACTTGGAGCCATCTTCGTCATTAAAAAACCGGCTGAGGTGTCGGGATAGCAATGAAAGAAGAGGGGCATATGTTTCACGCGCATGGTAAGGAAAAGAGCTTGCCAGATGCGCCCTCTTTTGCAAAAAGCCGAAGGGCGGTGTACATAACACCTTAACTAAACGGACAAACATGACGATGAAGTTTTCGGAAATAATAAAACAACAGGGATACACACGTTATCGAGGCGCTGTGGATGCCTCGGTCTACGAATATTTCAACTGCGACTGCTCCTGGAAAGCCATCTGGTATCTCAAGGAAGGGCATTATCAATGCTGTGGCTGCAAAGAAAAATGCGAGACCTTGGACCCGGATGGATTCCAACTTTTTCTGGACCTTGGCTAGCCTAGGATAGAACGCATGCGACACTTCTTCATATTGATTTGCCTCTTTTCCGTACTGACCTTTTCATCACTTCCCGCAAGTGGATCAGAATTTCCTGATATGGACATCTGCATAGGCAAAAACATTGTGGCCCGCATCCTCTGCAAGGACGTCAGTGAAGTTGACTATGTCTCCCGTGTCCGCAAAAATATTTATCTTTTTTCTGTCTTCTACGCCAACAAGGAAGCACGGTTCTTCGTTGGAGTCTACAAGGATATGATCCGGGTGCAGGGCAAGGATTTCATGACCGTGACCCGGTCCATTCCCTATCATTTTGATGAGACATCCAAGTGCGGTATAGTGGATTATTCGGTCCCGGACTGCCCGACCTCGGAAAGAATTGTCTGTTGCTCGGAAAAAACGCTTGATGAACAACTCGATGAAAAATTCTGGGATCGTCCCATCCCGGACCTGCTGGAAGAAGACCTGCGAAATGCACTTCAGGCTGACAATGCCAGCACAGGCACTCAATCCGATACCGAACAGCCAGCACAATAGATCACAAAAAAAACACCCCTTGTACATGCGAGTATCAGGGGTGTTTTTTCAAATTCGGCGGAAATAGAGAAGCAATCCAATCCCCACTACCGTCGGATATAACGGCCACCAGACTTCATACGTCAGGCTTCCTATTCCGACCAGAAGCAGGAGCAAAAGATAACACCATGCCTCGATCAGTTTTCTGAATGACTCCCATTTGTCAGGCGGCATCCCCTGATGGGTAAAGCGAGTGAGTCGAGAGTCTGTGCGAGGCTCAAAAGTCGGAGACTGATAAGAGGACTGGAGCTTCTTCCCGCATTGTTCACAATAACGGGTTTCATCGTCGTTCTTTCTGCCGCATCCGGTACAAATAATCACGATGTCCTTATTGCTCTTTTACAGAATCAGGTCAAGAAAGTCACACAGATCCGGTTGACGATTTGCCCAAATTGTGAAAATTCACGAGCAATTATTTTACAATTCAACCCGAAACGGATTCATGCAGACGGCCATCCAACTTTATATAAGAACTCCCGAAGGCATTGACCAGGAGGTCAGGTCAATCGTCACTGCCATGTTTCCTGAAAGTGATTTTTCGACCTACTCTCAGGCTTTCGCAGATGTTCGTCGTCTTTATGCGGGATTCTATCCTGGATTTCAACAATGCGACACCCCTTACCATAACTGGCACCACACGCTGGATGTCCTGTTGGCAACAGCGCGCCTTTTACACGGTATTCACCTCGCTCGACAGGCTCTCTCCCCGCACATCGTTCAATTAACCCTCATAGCCGCTCTTTTCCATGATTGCGGCTATATCCGTCGGGAAGACGAACACACTGGAACCGGAGCACAGTTCACTTTAGACCATGTTCAGCGGGGACTGCTCCTCCTGGAAGACTATTCAGACACACACCACTGGCCGATCATGGATCTCCTTGATCTCGACTCCATGCTCCAGTGTACAGCCCCGTCCGGGACGCCGGAAACAGTGGTCTTCACCAATATTGAATCCATGCTCGCTGCGCATGTTCTGGCAACAGCGGATATCGTCGCTCAGATGGGCAGCGACATTTATCTGGAACGACTTCCCCTGCTGTTCAAGGAACTCACGGAAGGGGGCATTACGGACTTTTCCAGTGAATATGATCTCTTCACCAAAACACGCGGATTTACATCCTTTATGTGGTCAAAAATGGAATGCAGACTTTCCAACGTCATCAACTGCATGCCAGCTCATTTCAAGGAACGATACAATATCGAACATGATTTTTATTCTGAATCGGCCCTGCGAAACCTGGAGTATCTTGAAAGCATCCTCGCCCGGTATGGCAAAGAATACAGTCAAGGATTACGCCGCAGTCTGAATCGAAGCGATCATCCGATTAAACACTCCGGTTGACAATTTATGGCTTCCAATATTTTTTTTTGATTTCCGGTAATGCCTTCTGAATTTTCTCTATCCTGGCGGCATTGGTCGGGTGGGTTGAAAGCCATGCAGGCACACTTTTCCCTCCCTTGTTCTTCGCCATCTTTCGCCAGAAAGTAAGAGCCGACTCTGGATCATACCCAGCCTTAGCCATCAGAATCAGGCCAATATAGTCAGCCTCGGACTCCATATTTCTCGAAAAAGGAAGCATGACCCCGACATTGACACCCGTCCCGTAAACCTGACTGAAGACAGACGCCACTGCCGAATTGCCCATACCCAGAGCAACGGCTCCGGCCTGCCCACCAAGAGAGATGAACATCTGTGTAGACAGACGCTCTGCTCCATGCCGCGCCAGGACGTGCGCCACCTCGTGTGCCATGACGGTGGCAAGCTCGGGATTTGTACTCGCCAGATTCAACAAGCCCGTGTAAACAAATATTTTGCCACCTGGCAATGCAAAGGCATTAACGGTTTCATCGTTTTTAACCAAAAGGAATTCCCAAGTCATTTCAGGGTTCCCGACTGCTGCGGCAATCCGCAGCCCGACATCGGTAATCCGATCTACACCGGGTCCTGTTGAAATAATATCTTCGCGCTTCTTGACTTCCTGACTTGCTTCCAGCCCCAGGGCTTGTTCCTGCTCCTCACTCATCACCATCAACTGACTTCGTCCGGTGTAGGGAGACTTGGCACAACCGACCAGAATACTTGCCATGATCAGAATCACTGCCATATGGATAAACAGTCGCCGCATCCTTACTCCATTGCATATCGATTGAAATGTGCTGCTATACTACATGACTACAGCCTCGGAGACCAGCCTGGATTGCCTTGCCAACACAGATATTTATTTTGCAAAAAAGCCTGATTTGACATAGGGTTTGAAAGAAATCGTAACATCCAGGACCGTATCAGGGTACCATGACAACACCAGCAGCATCAACCGCACCACAGCTCGATACCGAACAAAGACTGACAGCATATCAGAAGAAGCTCCGTGCGCTCAAGGAACGGTCATCACTCCGGGAAGTCATGGAGAGAGAACTTCTCCTTGAATTCATTACGGTCAACCAGAGTCGGATCAACGAATACCCTCTCCTCAAAGCCCAACAAAAAAGTGTTCTGGAATTGCTCTGCGGTCGAATAGGACACCCTGGATACGAATATATCCATCAGCATATCGCAAACTTCATCATCCTCCTTGCCCACCATGGAAAAGCGGTCAAGGCAAAAGACACACCCCAAGCCGAGGAACTTCAGGCCGGCATTGTCAACACTGAAGCAATGCTCATTAAGTGCATTCAGGGTATTGTTTTTGCCATGGCCTTGATCACTGATAACTTTGAGGAAATCGTCCTTCGCTACTTTGGCCAACACGCTCTGCGCGAGTATAGCGATCTGATCGAAAAGTATGAACTGGATGACCAGTTCTGGAAAGCTTTTGTCGAACAATTCGTGGCAAGTCGCGTGGAAGAGGCCCATAAAGAGATACTGGAAGGCGAAAAATACGATATTTCCAAAGAACGGCATTTTCTGGTCATCCGCTTTCTCTTCGATGACATTCTGGCCAAGCTCAACCCGACTGACCAGACTATCGAAAAAACCCGCATCCAAAAAAGCTACGTCACAAGCCGCACGGAATTCGATGGAAGAAAACGGGCCAAATTCATCCAATCCATTCTGATCAAAGGGTTGAGTTCCCTTAGTCAGGCAAAAGAAATTTCCAACAACGAATATCTCCAAGCTGCCAGAATCACTTGTGTTGATACCATTGCTGAAGAATTCGAGACCCAATATCAGCATAGGGTTCTTCAGAACCGAGCCAGAAAAAACTCTCCTGACACGCCTGACGAACGGGACCCTGAGGCGATCAAGGCCGAGAATCTCGAATTCAAGTTTCTCATGGATCAAATTGTTGCCATGGGTGTCGGTGCAGCGATCGCCATAGGCCGGACCAGCGACCATTTTTATAAAGCTCTAGAAGGGTTTGTCCCTGAACAAATTGACGGGATCCGCCCCTTGGCAAAAGATTTCGGTATTCCCACTCTGGAACGAATCCTCTACTTCCTTCTGGAAAATCATACGATCCATATTCTCCAGGAAATGGGACGTTCCGAGGGGAGCAAAATCCAAGTCCGCAGTGGACGGGCACGGCGTGTGGGCGAAGCAGTGGTGGACGCATTGCCTGCCATGACCAAGATCAGGAAAAAGCAGCTCTTCGGAAATGACGTGACCCGAAAAGGGACCCTCCTCTTCAAGCCCAAAACCGCTAAGCAGATGGCCGGGGCCATGACCATGCTCAGCCTGGAACCTGATTTGCAAAAAGCACTGACCGAACTGTGGCAAAAAGCCATCTTTCGCGTGGACATCATGGTTTTGCTCAATCTTGAACAAATTGCCAGGACAACCACCAATATCACGGTCAAACTCGCAGAGATACTCGAAAAATACGGTGTTTCCAAAAAGACTTCCCCCAAAACAGACGAGGACGAAATTGAAGAAGTCGAAGAAATTCAGACATCCGTGACACGAATCGAGAAAACGCCTGAAAAGCAGGAACCAGTTCCATCAGAAATACTCCCGCAGGACGAAGAATTGACTGACGCCCAGGAGCAATCACCCAAGACAGAATAACGTCAGCCATTAAAAAAATAAAAAAAGAACGCTTTCGCAGTAATACTGCGAAAGCGTTCTTTTTTTAAGTTCAGAAAAATTAACGACGAAAGACGATTGTCTTGTTCCCATCGACAATCACGCGATCCTCAAGGTGCCATTTGACAGCCCGAGCCAAGACATGCCGCTCGATATCCCCGCCGAGCCGCTTGAGATCATCAACATCGTGAGAATGGGTGACTCGGATCACATCCTGCTCAATAATCGGCCCTTCATCCAACTCGGCCGTCACATAGTGAGCTGTTGCGCCGATGAGTTTGACTCCGCGTTCATGTGCCCTTCGGTATGGATCAGCGCCCACGAACGCAGGCAGAAAGGAATGATGAATGTTGATGATACTATTCCCGTAGCGCGCCACAAAATCCGATGTCAGAATCTGCATGTACCGGGCAAGAACGATAAGATCAACCTGCCCCTCCATCAGCTCGATAATCCTATCCTCTGCGGCGACTTTGTCGCGCAGGGTCGGACCGACCGGAATATGATGAAAGGGAACACCAAAATGTTCTACTGAAGACTGCAAATCGGGATGATTACTGATGACCATGGCGATTTCCGTCTCCAGGTCGCCCCGTTTCCAGCGCCAGAGTAATTCCATGAGAGCATGGTCCACCTTGGAGCAAAGGATGACCATTCTTTTGGGTTCCCAAACCGGATTGAGGCTCCAGTCCATAATGAACCCATCGGTCACTTCGGCTTCAAAATCAGCTCGCAACTGAACCAACCCTTCCAGGTCGAGGCCAGGAAGATAAAACTCGTTGCGCATGAAAAAACGACCACCTTCAGGATCGGTCGAATGCTGGTCTGAATGAATAATATTCGCGCCCTTACTGTGCAGGAATCGGCTGACTGCGGCAACAATACCGGGCTGGTCCGGGCAGGTGATCAGCAGCCGGACAGTACTTTCCTTTGATTCGGTCATGGGATAATCACTCTTTTTTTACTTGGTCTTTTTGGCTCTATCCGGTAATGCGGCTCAAGCCAATGGTGGGCTTTAACGCAAATCAGGTCTGAATAAAAGTCTTTTTCCCCGTACTTCCGGCGTCAAAAGGCGTACGTCGATTGCACGGCCACAGGATTTGCGATAGTGTTGCCCTCCTCTGAACCGTAACCTTTCAAGGATGAACAGCGATGTCTGAAGCCGCTTTGAAGAAAGTGATGGATCACGCAGAAGCCGGACTCACCGCCCGCAAGACTTTTTTTGATTCCAAGGGAGAACTCATTGTCGAGATCGCCCGCGCCATGGCCGTTTGTCTGGCCAGTGGAGGCAAAATCATGTTCTGTGGCAACGGCGGCAGTGCCGCCGACAGCCAACATCTGGCTGCGGAATTCACTAACCGCTTCAAGCTGGAACGCCCCCCTCTTCCGGGCCTGGCTCTGACCACAGACACTTCAGCGCTGACAGCCATCGGAAACGATTACAGCTTTGATGAAGTTTTTTCAAAACAACTTCAGGCTCTGGGACGCCCTGGCGATATACTCATGGGGTTGTCCACATCCGGCACCAGCTCCAATGTCATTCGCGCCATGCGTGAAGCAAAACGAATTGGAATAGTCACTATTGGGATGTCCGGGCAAACTGGTGGCGAAATGAGTTCGGTGTCGGACTTTCTTGTCACAGTCCCATCCAGTGACACTCCGATCATTCAGGAAATCCACATTTCTGCCGCGCACATGATGTGCCACCTCGTTGACCATTTCCTTTTTGAGGCTGTCTCCGAACTGACGCCTTTTCTGCCGCAGGAAGGCTAACTCGTTTGAAACGGAAAAAGAAAAGACCTCTCCATTATTGCAGAGGTCTTTTCTTGCGCTCTTGATCATCCAGCTCACAGTTTTTCGCGTCGAATCCTGATCTCCAATCCCTTTCGCCGCAAATGTTTGGCAAGGTACTCGGCACGCTTCAGTGTCGGAACCGTACTGATGACGAGTTGTGCCTGATCGGATTCATCCCAAATCCATATATTCTCCGGCAAAACCAACCCCGCCATGCGAACGTCCTCAAGCAATTGGTTCCTGGAAACATCCCTGCCCATCACAGTATTCGCCTTCAACTTCTCCCCACATGCCAGGACCCACCATCCAAGAGGTTTGATCTCGGCGTTCGGGTCTTCCCCGAAACTCCGGTGCACCTCAAAGGCTAGGTCCTGGCGGACAACAGCAGTCAACCGCCGAATACTGTCCTCTATATCCTGTATGATCATGATTATCCTGTCATCCCTTTACTGAAAGGACTATAGCTCCGCTCAATTGCAGAAGATATTATTTTAATCTTCTCACCCACCCCTTGGCAAGGCCGATGAGAACATCCCCATCCGCACAGTCTCCTTGCGCGGACAAATTTCCCAGTGTATCAAAGGACATGGTCTACATGTCCGGCAATATCCCACACCGCACTCCCCTTGAGCGCTTTGGTCGCAAACTCTTCGGCCTCGCAGCCATCACCCTGATTATCGTCGCGCTCTGGAACATCCCCTATAATATTCTCCGGGAAGAACGATTCAGGCTCTTCGGCGAATCAATGACCACAGGAGTGGTAACTGAAATCCGAAGTGAACAAGCCACATCCGGCGAGCGACTCAATTTCATTGAATACAAATACGTGGATAACGACGGATTGGCGCGATGGGGCTCAGCCCGCTTACCTGAAGCAACTTGGAAAAGATTTCGTCCTGGCAGTCTGTTGCAGGTTCTCTACGCCAAATCAAGGCCTGACCTGGCTCGTATACAGGGTGAAATGGAACCCCCATTCCAAATCTGGCTTCGCAATCTTCTCCGGTAGCCGGAGCGACGGTCTATACGGTTCTGCCCGGAAGCGCAAATGAAAGAAAGAAACACACCGAAGCTACCGCGATAATCGAAGCTCCTGAAGTGATATCCGCCATATAGGATAGGACCAGCCCGGCAACGGTAAAAAAACAACTCAACAGAGTCGAAACCAGCATCATCGATCCCAGAGATCGTGCCCGGCGCTCTGCAATAAACGGGGGAATTGTCAGTAAAGCGATGACCAGGATCAATCCAACCACACGAATGATCATGACAACGCTCAAGCCAACCATGGTAATCAGCAAAAAATAGAGAAAATCTACAGGCACACCACGGCTACGGGCAAATTCTTCATCAAAACTCATAACCAGAAAACCGCGGTAAAAAGCCATCGTCATTATGAGGACAAGACAGGCCAACCCTCCCATTATCCAGATATCCGAAGAAGGCACCGCGAGGATCGAGCCGAAGAGATAACTCATGAGATCAACATTATAGCCCGGTGTCATATCGAGCAAAATAATACCAAAAGCCATTCCTGCCGCCCATATGACTCCAATGACAGTATCGGCCCGTTCTCGCGCTCTGAGGGTCACCAGGGCCATGACAAGTCCTGCCAGCACCGTGAAGGCCGTAGTAACAGGCAGGACAGGCAGCCCAAGAAAAAAAGCGAGCCCGACGCCGCCATAGGAGGCATGGGCAATGCCACCGGAAATGAAGACAATACGATTGACGACCACCAAGGTTCCGATAATCCCGCAGATAACGCTCGCCAGCAGTCCAGCCAGCAGCGCGTTCTGCATGAAATCAAAATGGAGAAGTTCCATCATTGTCCCTCCTCCCCAGTATTTCCACTGTCCGTCTTCTCGTGTGGGCCAAGCACTCTGTGCGGCACATCTCCATGCGTCACCAACTCCACTGGACAGCAGGTATCACCGCTCCCATAGCTCATCTTGAACATCTCGCCGGTTATCTCTGGTGCTTTATGAAAATGCAGATCTCGATTAACACATGCCACTGATTTCACGCCAGAAGTGAGGGAAGAAATATCATGACTGACCATAATGACCGTCATGTCCTTATTCAGTTCACTCAAAAGGGCAAACAGAGAGTTCCTGCTCTCGGGGTCAACACTGGCCGTCGGCTCGTCCAACAGCAGCAACTCAGGCGAACTGACAAGAGCGCGAGCGATAAAGGCCCGTTGCTTCTGCCCGCCAGACAAACCTGCCAGACGACGACTTTCCTGCGCCAACAATCCAACTTTTTCAAGGGCCTTACGAGCGCGAACGACTTCATCCGAGGAACGGGACCGGCCAGCGATGCCACGCAGCCCAGGCCTCACCGTTCCCATGATTACCGCATCAAGGACCGTCACAGGAAAGGATTTTGAGACATGAGTGTGCTGTGGCAAATACCCGATACGCCCTCCAGTGGAACCAGGCTCCTCACCCAAAACCCTGATTGTCCCACTGTCTGGCCTGAGCAGACCGAGCATAAGTTTGAGTAGCGTCGACTTTCCCCCGCCATTCGGACCAAGGACAGCCATAAAATCACCACGTTCAACAACTAAGGAAATATTTTCCAGTATTGAGACGTTCCCTATGGACAGGGATACATTGTCTATTTTGATAACAGGCTTCATGCCAAGTACAACCAATGGAGGCTCCTCAAATTCATGTTCATGTAACCTGCGTCAAATTAACACAGCGCCCCGATCATGCCAACCATGCAAAAACCCACGCCAAAAGAGGAAGTGTCATGGCGCAAGCAAATAAAATCCCATCAATTCGCCTGGAAGGCACTCCCCTGCGAGTTCCGGTCAAACCGACAATAAAACCAAGACCAAGGCCGGAGACAAATCCGAAAAAGTGCCCACCCAAGTCAGTATTCTCACCTGCTCCCAACATGGCAAGCAACCCCAAACCAGCCGCCACAGGGATTACCGCCGATCCGATAAATCGTGAAAATCGCCGCAAGCAGGCTCCAGTCCCGAATCCATGAATTCCCCCGCCAATACCAAAAGGGGAAATACCTGCCAGCAACCCGGCTGCGGCAAATACAGCAGTGGAGAATCCAATGGCATCATGAGGTGCCGCAAGAGCCAGGGAATTTAGAATATTTCCCAACCCTCCACCCAGAATCGTCATTATCCAGGCAAGCCCCGAACCGAGACGACACGCCACCAACCAGACAAAAACACCGCCTATGAGCGCATTCCCCATAACATGAGCGCCATCTGCATGAAGGGTCAATGCAGTAAGAACACGCCACCACTCTCCCCCCAAAATACGCCCCGCATCCGCGCTCCCCGAAGAGAGCCACCACCCCGGATGTAGAGCCAAAGCAGGATATGTCCGACCATAAACCCAAAAAAACAGCACCATTCCAAGCATTGCCGTGATTGTGGCCCAGGGACCACTGATCGGACTCAACACAGAAGGAGGGCCAGCCCCCTCATCAGGAGCATTCTCTTCCATATAAAGGAGAATTTCATCAATTGCCTGATCAGCGAACCATGGGCTGACCTGAACCACATATATCTGCTCCCCTGTCCGTGTCAGACGACTGATGCGACAGGGGATATGGCGAGAGGCAAGGACTAATGCCCAGAGCTGAGCAGTGGACAGAGCAAGAGATCCCACATTTTCCTCATCTTCAAACACACGAGGAACGATATTCACCCATGCAGATCTGAGGTAATGAGACAGAAAGTCGTGGAAGAGAGTATTGGGCATCAGGCATCACTTTAAGGGAAAATGGTCTCTAGGCATAGGAGGGATATCTTGCGAAAACAGGAAGGCCAGCCTATACAGGGAAAAATCGTTCACGGAGTCATCATGTTGATACGCTGCCTTACTCTTCTCATCGCCCTGTTCTCCCTCTCATGCCATTCTGCCATGGCTCAGCAACTCGACGTCATGGTCGGGCAAATGATCATGGCAGGATTTCGTGGTCAGACCGTCACGAAATCAAGTCAAATCATGCAGGATATACGAGAACGCCATCTGGGAGGCGTCATCCTCTTCGACTATGATGTCATGCGCGGCTGGTACAGCAGAAACATAAAAAATCAGGCGCAGGTTTCACGACTGACGGCAGACCTGAATGCAGCGGCTACCATCCCCCTGATTGTCGCGGTCGACCAGGAAGGCGGCGCAGTGCAGCGCCTCAAAAAACAATACGGCTTTAGCGAGACGCCATCAGCCCAGATTCTCGGGAAAAAGGATGATCAAGCTGTACTGGAAGCAGGAGAAAAAGTTGGCAAGGAGCTGAAAAAAGTTGGCTTCACGCTCGACTTTGCGCCGGTTGCCGATGTCAATATCCGCCCGGACAGTCCCGCTATCGGCAAGATCGGACGCAGCTTCTCCGCTGATCCGGAACGAGTCGCAGTTTGTGACAGACTTTTCATCAAGGGGCTTGCTCACCATGACATTCTGGGATGTCTCAAACACTTTCCGGGCCATGGCAGTGCCGGAACCGACAGCCATCAAGGGCTGACCGATGTGACTGGTTCCTGGTCGGAAAAAGAATTGATTCCCTATCGCCGCCTGATCGCGGACGGCACCGCCAAAGTGATCATGACCGCTCATATCTTCAATTCGCGGCTGGACCCGAAATTCCCAGCCACACTCTCACACAAAGTCATCACTGGCCTGCTGCGCGAACAGCTCGGATTTGATGGAGTCGTTGTCACCGATGACATGAACATGGGTGCCATCACCGCTCACTACGGACTTGAAGAATCAGTTCGTCTTGCCATTCAGGCAGGCGCTGATATTCTGCTCTTTGGTAACAATCTGACATTTGACCCGATGATCGTCACTCACGCGCACCGCACCATCATGAAGCTGGTCTCTGATGGAGTTATATCAAGGGATAGGATAGCGGAGTCCTACGCCAGAATAATGAAACTCAAAGGATTTCAAGACAAAGTCACTCCGGAGGAGTAACATTCCGATTCGCATTCAATTTTACCAGAACAACCCGCCACCCTTTTGAGAGCCAAAGACCATGGGTTCAGGGTCTGTGTCCTTGAACAACTCCATCTCGTCCCCATCTACCTTCACCTTGGTGATGGTCGGCAAAAAGCTCAGATAGGTATATTCCTGCTCATCGGCGGCTGGGCCACATGTCTTCTTGGTGCTCGTCAACTGCCCAAATGTGAGATTTTCCCCGTTCAGGGAATAGGGTCCTGAAAAATCGTTACACCCTCCATTGCCCCGAACTGTTCCATCAGCCAAGAACTCCAGGGTCAATGGGACGTTCCCCCGCACCTCTCGTCTGAACAAGGACTCACAATTCCAGATTGTCCCTACAAGGGCATTTCTGACGGCTCCGGGATCGGTCGGGATCGTTTTACCGGAGCCACACCCGGCCATAGTCACGATCACAAGCGATAATATAAAAACAAGGACGCAACGAGGGCGACAATTCAACATTGAAAAACTCCTTAAAATATATGTACAGCGTCAGAAATAACAGGTCTTTCGAGCAATTGGCAAGGAACAATGAAAACCCCGGCCCGCAATGAAGAAGTGAGGACGCCTTGGCGTCACTGCCAGAACGACGGCATCGCGCCTCGAAATCACTCGGAAAGTCCAGCCATCAATTCGGGAAGGATATCACTGGCCTTGCCGTGGAGGGCAAAATCCATAAATCCGGAAATGGGGGTCGGCTCACGGTTAATCTCCACTGTCACCGCGCCATGGTCCTTGGCCAGCTGATAAAATGACGCAGCGGGTTGCGCCAGACTGGATGTCTCCACTGCCAGAAACACATCGGATTTATTGATCTCGTCGATGGCAACCCTGAGCACTCCGGGAATCAAAGGTTCACCAAACCAGACCACGCCAGGACGCAAGAGATGCCCACACACGGGGCATTCCGGCATAGGAGGCAATGGGGAGAAATCCTCCCGTGCATGAGTACATTTCGTGCATTTAATCTGCCAAAGACTCCCGTGCATTTCCATGATCTTCCGAGACCCGGCCCGACAGTGCAACCCATCGACATTCTGCGTTATCAAAAGGAAATTGTTTTTTTTCCTCTCCATTTCCGCAAGGGCCAGATGGGCTGCATTCGGCTCGCTCTCCCGAAGAGATTCACGACGCCAATTGTAGAATTCCCATACCAACTCAGGTCTTGCTTCAAAGGCATCTGGCCTCGCCAGATCCTCCGGGCGATAATTCTTCCATGAACCATCACGCCCCCTGAAGGTCGGCACACCGCTTTCAACAGAAATCCCCGCCCCGGTCAGGACAACCGTTCTTCTGCTCCCCGAAAGGACCGCCTTGACCATTTCCAACTCACCCAACATAAATATTTACCCATATATTTTATCGTATTCAACAACACATCAAACACAGCCCTATCAGGGAGAATTCCGCAGGACAACTTGCAATCCAGCCGAATACGCGGCATAGTCCGCTTCCACATTCAAAAGACCCCCGACCAAAAACACCCGCTTATTTTCCACTATAAGGAGGACCCCTTGGCAGAGAAGACAGTATACTACATCGAAGGTGACGGTATCGGCCCGGAAGTATGGAAGGCCGGCCGCCCGGCTCTCGATGCCGCAGTCAGCAAGGCATACGGCACAGAAAAAAAACTCAACTGGGTTGAACTGCTGGCCGGTGAAAAAGGCTTTGCTGAAACAGGCGAGCATCTGCCCAAAGCGACCATGGATGCCCTTGCCGGGGCCGAACTGGCCATGAAAGGACCACTCAACACTCCGGTTGGCAAAGGTTTCCGCAGTCTCAACGTCACCATGCGCCAGGTCTTTGATCTGTACGCCTGTATTCGTCCCATCAAATATTTCAAGGGAATCGAATCCCCTGTCAAGCGTCCGGACCTCGTGGACATGACCGTGTTTCGAGAAAACACCGAGGATGTTTACGCAGGAATTGAATATCAGTCAGGCAGCCCGGAAGCCAAGAAATTAATCGAATTTCTTGTGGACGAATTAGGAGCCAAGATTGATATGACAGCCGGTGTCGGCATCAAGCCAATCACACCCGCAGGTTCCAAACGGCTGGTCAAGAAAGCCCTTGATTTTGCCATTGAACACAACAAGCCGTCAGTCACCCTTGTCCACAAAGGCAATATCATGAAAACCACGGAAGGTGGTTTCCGGGCATGGGGATACGAATTGGCAGATGAAGACTACAAGGGCCAGGTTGTTCGTGAAGGCGAAGAAGGTGAAGGTGTCATCATCAAGGACCGCATTGCTGATGCCATGTTCCAGAATGTTCTGATGTATCCGGAACAATACTCTGTGCTCGCCACCACCAACCTCAACGGCGATTACATCTCTGATGCCCTCGCTGCCCAGGTCGGTGGGCTTGGTCTTGCCCCCGGTGTCAACATGGGCGACACGCTCGCCTTCTTCGAACCGACTCACGGTACTGCTCCGACCATCGCAGGCAAGGATATGGCCAACCCTGGTTCCCTGATCCTTTCCGGTGCCATGATGCTGGAGCACATCGGCTGGCATGAAGCCGCAGCCCTGATCCATGCCTCCGTGGAAAAGGCGCTCGCAGCCAAAAAGGTCACTGTTGATCTCGCCGTCCAGATCCCTGGGTCCACTCAGATCGGATGTCAGGAGTTCGGTGATATCCTGCTGTCACAACTCTAGAGTCCCCAAAAAGATTCATATCCTGGCCGGTCTTTTCACAAGGACCGGCCTTTTTCATACCTCCATTGCCAATCACACTCTTCGCGATTGAGAACACGTATCTTTTCTTGTTCTCCCTCCTACCAAGAGAGGAAAAAATGAGGAAATAACCCAACAAGGTCTTATTTGGCTTGCCTAAATTTGCCCTGTCCACTAAACGGGATGAATGTCTGAAAATGAGAAAAAAATACTGATTCTTGGCGTCGGAAACATCCTCTATACGGACGAAGGCTTTGGAGTCCGTGTTGCTGAGGAATTGGATCAGAAGTATCAATTCTCCCCCAATGTCGAGATTCTTGATGGTGGCACACTGGGACTGAGGCTGATGGGCCCCATCATGGATGCGGACTATCTGATCATTATTGACATTGTGCTCAATGAAGGTGCTCCAGGTGACATGTTCCGATTGCTTGGTAATGACCTGCAAAAGGCCTGTGCTTTCAAAAATTCCATGCACCAAACCGACTTGCTTGATACCTTGGCCCAGTGTAGTCTGATGGGGAAGGTCCCGGACGATGTCATCCTCTATGGCATTGAACCGGTCAATTACAAGGATATGTCCGCGGCCTTGACTCCTGAACTAGAAGCCAGGATTCCCGAGGTTATGGAGACAGTGCTCAAGGAAGTTGAAAAGGCGGGTGGAACTTACACCCTTCGGACAGAGACGAACCCCGCTACGGAGAAAGTGTATGTGCCTCGCGATACCAGCAGAAATTCTGGAAATTAATGACGGAGTCGCCACCTGTAAAGTAGGCGAAGGCGAAACCACGGTTCAGGCATCGATTATGTTGCTGGACGAAGAAGTAACCCTGGGTGATTACATCATCATTCACGCCGGATTTGCTTTGCGTAAACTCGACCCCAAAGAAGCAGAAGAAACACTCAAAATCCTACGAGATATGCTTGAGTTGGTCGGCGGAGACGAATACCAACACGAAATGCTGTAAATCAGTCGGCGCTTCATCAATGCACACGGCCCGGAACCATATGGTTTCGGGCCGTGTGCATTGATGAACAAAAAACATTTCTCAAGAGCCTTTTTTTTTGCCTGGCAAAAAAGAAGACCGCAAAAAATCCGGACAAAGAAAGACGAACGGGTTCCTCACCACCTTGTCTGGTAAAACATGATACCAACGATAACCCAACAGATGAAAATAAGCGCGCGCGGAGACGCCATGCCCAGTTTCATCAGCCGCAAAAAGAGCGGCATCGCGTTGACAACGGGAAGAAGCAAGCGGTTCAAAGATGCGTTCGCTATAGCCGAATTTCAAAAGCATAGCCTTGATGCGTCTATATTCACGATGACGGGAAATTCCATCGGCAAAGGCAAAACCGGCAATGCCCAACCAACCAAATCCCCAAAGGGCAAACAAGGATGCCTGAAAGGGGTTTCCCTGTATCCACAAGGAAACTCCCATCCCTTTAAAGAGAAGGGCTGTAAACAGGGCACCCACCCCCGTCACGTAGGGCCAGGGTGCGGCTTTGGCAAATCGAAACCCGGCCATAATTCGTTCACCCATCATGAAGCCCTGATAGCCAAGGACATTGTGAAGGTCAAATCCACCATACAATTCAAACAAAAAAGGAGCCGGACATAAGCCCAGCTCCTTAATGATCGTTCGAGGATACCTCGTTTACAGGATCTTGAACTTCTTGACGTTACCGGTCTTGTTATCAATGACGTGCACGCCACAGGCGATGCAGGGATCATAGGAATGAACGGTACGCAGGATTTCCACCGGACGCTCAGGATCAGCGATCGGTGTATTATCGAGCAATGCCTCTTCCAGCGGACCGGGGAGGTCATTGTCGCAACGGGGACCGATATTCCAGGTGGAGGGAACTACAAGCTGGAAATTGTCGATCTTGGAGTCTTTGATATCAATCCAGTGGCTCAGACCACCGCGGGGAGCGTTGACAAAACCGACACCCTGCGCTTCGGAAGGCATGTCCCAATCTTTGCAGATGTCCATGTCACCCTTGGCCACGTTTTCTTTCAGATCATTGACCCATTCTTCTGTCTTGAGCGTGGTGATCAGGCACTCGATACCGCGTGCGCCTGTCCGCCCCAGAGTGGAGAAAAGAGCCTCGGGACCGACACTCAACGCATTGAGAACGAAGTCGACATAAGTCTTGTATTCAGGATGTCCGAGACCGTAGTTGACCAGACACGTTGCGAGAGGACCGACTTCGACGGATTTCCCTTCGTAGCGGGGAGCCTTCATCCAAGAGTATTTGGTCTTGTCATCCAGGCTGGTATACATGGGATCAGTCACACCTGAGTATGGGTGTTTCGGAGAGTCATCCTTGTACCAGGAGTGCTTGACGTGCTCCTCGATATTGTCAGGATTGAAGTCCATGACATTGCCGAGATCACGATTGTATATGACGCCGGGCTTCACGTAACGACCACTCAGGTCCGCTTCGGTTCCCGGAGCCGGGAATTCGCCAAAGCTCATGAAGTTGGTTGTGCCACCGATGGAAGCCCAATCTTTGTAGAAACCAGCCACGGCAATGAGGTCCGGGATGTAACAGTCGAGGACGAAGTCCTTGATTTCGGAATACAGAGCCAGATAATCATTGATGTACTTGTCGGTGAGCCCTTCGTAGCAGGTCACTCCACCCATGACGGTGAACTGGGTATGCGGATTCTTGGCACCCCAGACAGCCATGGCACGAGCAGCTTTGACCTGCATGTGCAGAGCCTTCAAGTAGTGATCTGTCGCCAACAGGTTGACTTCGGGCGGCAGAACGTAAGCCGGGTGACCGCCGAGGAAGTACGCATTGGTGAAGATACCCAAACGACCAGATTCGACAATTCCTTTGACGGTGTCCTTGGTCTTCTGAAGTTCTTCCCTGCTGGAAACGATCTTCGGGTCCTTGCGAACAGTCTGGGCAACACCTGCGGCCAATTCTGCGGCTTTGGAGACATCGGCGTTCAAACAAGCTGAAACATCAACAAAGTCAAGTGCATGCAGGTGATAGAAATGCACGATGTGATCGTGCATAAACTGGGAAGCCAGCACAAGGTTACGAATAATGGTAGCATTGTGAGGCAGTTCTTTGTCAACGCCAACGGCGTTATCGACACAGCGGATGGAAGCGAGTGCGTGCACGTATGTGCAGACACCGCAGGAGCGCTGGGTGAAATGCTGAGCATCGCGGGGATCACGGCCCTTCAGGATGATCTCGAGACCACGAAACAGCTGAGAGCTGGAGCGGACATCGACGATCTTGCCGTCTTCGACCACTGCTTCCACGCGAAGATGACCCTCAATTCTGGTCACTGGATCAACGACGACGTCGTGTCTCCCTTGAACCATCGCGGGGCCGGATTTTGCGCAACCGGACATAATATATCCTCCTTGGAATGAATTCTGATTTGCGTCTGCTTAAGTGAAGCGTATCGGACCAGAGACTAGAAGTCGGTCAGATCGGCGTACATGTGAGCTTCGCCATCCCAATCGGCACCATCCCAGAAATCAGGCTGAGAACAGCCGATGCAGGGATGACCGGCCTGGACGGGCCAATTGTACTGATTGAACTTCACTGTCGGGCAGTTGTTGAAGGTCTCGGGACCACGGCAACCGAGCTTGCGCAGACACCACCCCTTGCGGGCTTCTTCTGAACCGAAGGACGGAGCGAACTGGTCCATATCGAAGAATTCCTGACGAGGACAGTTGTCGTGAACGGTCTCGCCATAGAAAGCGACCGGACGACCAACATCGTCGAGTTCGGGGATACCCTTGGTCACATAGTACACGATGGTACCGACCAGGGAGAATGGATTCGGGGGACAACCGGGAACATTGACAATAGGCTTGCCGGGGTACAGCTCGCCGACGCCTTTGGTTCCGGTCGGATTCGGTGCGGCCTTCTGAACGCCGCCATAGGAAGCACAGGTACCGTAAGTGATTGTGGCCAATGCTTTTTCAACAACCTTGGTGGTGTTTTCATACATGGTATGGCCACCGACTTTACCATGAGCGCCAGGCTCGTTGGCCGTTCCGGCCACGGCAGTGGGAACACCACCTTCGATGACAGCAACGTACGCGCCTTTCTCCACAGTTTCCCACAGGGCTTCCTCGGCAGCGTGACCGGCGGCAGCCATGATGGTCTCATGGTAATTCAGCGAGATATAATCCAGGATGAGAGCATCAATGTAGGGTTCCACGGTTCTCAAAATAGATTCGGAACACCCAGTACATTCTGCATTGTGCAACCAAACGACATCAGGCCTGGTATCTGCGGTGAGGGCTTCGGCGACTTTCGGAGCGAAAGCCGGTCCCATGCCCATCACTGCGGCCACGGTTCCGCAGAACTTCATGAAATCACGACGAGTGACGCCGCGCTTTTCCAGCCGTTCCACGGCTCCGTCCCTGCCATGACCTACGGAAAATTTCATAGAACACCTCCGTAATAAAATGAGTCTGTCACGAGTGGTGAACACCGTTATCCCCACCCGCGACCGTCGGACACCTGCCCGAACTCGGACCTAACCAACATCAAATAGCACGAATACGATAAACGTGCCATTTTTGACATTCTTTTCCCGAGTTCGTGCTATAACCCCCCGGAAAAATTAATTAAGAAATTCGTATCTCGGATCACTGACAAAATCAATAGGCAACTATAAAAAACTTTCAAACGTATCGGCACGCTAGATGCATTGAACCCTCCAACGGGAAACGAGTTCCCACTGATTGAGCAATCAATGAATACTGGCAAAAAGAGGACTCTCCTCAGGACATTCAGGACACCCAAGAAACTCCCCATGAAACGTCATTCGGCAACGCCATACATACTCGATTTCGGAATTGGTGCTCCCGTTCGGTTAGAGTTGGACCTCCCTGACAAGACCCTCTCCCCCTTTGAGCTGGTGCCCCATATTTATCAGATAACCGATGCCATGATCACACAGACATGCAAGGCTCTTGCCCTGTCTGGAAACACCGTTCAATGTGGTCCAGGCTGTGGCATTTGCTGCAACCAGCTTGTCCCGATCAGCGAGTACGAAGCCGTCCATATTGCAACGGTCGTCAGAAATATGCCCAAAGGGAGACGCTCCCGCGTCATAAACCGCTTTAATCAGGGGATTGCCCGATTGGACAAAGCGGGACTTGTCTCGAAACTCGCCCAGGCATACACCCGCGATGTGCATGACCAGCACAAGCTCCTGGACTTGAAAAAACACTATTGGCGTCTCGCCATTCCCTGCCCTTTTCTCGAAGAGAACTCCTGTTCGATCCATCCACATCGCCCTGTCGCCTGTCGACAGTACCTTGTGACTTCTGCGCCACACCAATGTGCCGCCCTCTATTCATCCGATGCAAGGCACGAGGTTGTCATTCACCCAGCAGACGTTGGCGGTGCCCTGGCCTCTTTTTCCGGAGAAGGATTAGCCCATTCCCGCGCCCTTCCTTTGATTTTCTCTTTGCTCGCCGAGCGCGGCCTTCTCTCCCAATCACCACCGACCCTCCACGCACACCGCATGATGAATCGTTTCCTCGACCTGCTCGCCATCGGTTTCTCCAGATCAAATTGATTCTGCAAGGAGCAAGGACATCATTGACAGACCGCTGACATCATAGCACGGTAGAGACTCAAACATGTCCCTGTGACTTCTTTACCGGAGGAAACAACGATGCTGAGAAAAGTCATTTTCTTCATGACAGCCATCACGCTGTTAGCATGGTCAAAAGCCCAAGCCGGCTCGACAATCATTGAACTCTGGACCAAGGCACCCCCTCCACCCGTGCCCAAAGTCTTCCCGGTGACGGTAGATGCACACCACACCGCCTTGCTGATTCTTGATATTGAGGAACGCACTTGTGACATAGAACAACGTCCACGGTGCCTGGAGACTGTTCCACATATCGCCGCACTCATGAAATCGGCACGAGCCCAGGCCATGCCGGTGATCTATAGTCAAATAGCCAGACCAACACCAATCCTGCCTGAAGTTCTTCCTGCTCCCGGAGATCCGATAGTCAGCTCAGGAGTGAATAAATTTTACCACACGGACCTTGAGGCCATCCTGAAAATAAAGAAAATAAACACTGTCATCATCACCGGAACAGCAGCCCATGGAGCGGTTTTGCATACGGCAACAGGAGCTGCCATGCGCGGACTGTCCGTCATCATCCCGGTAGACTGTCTTTCTGGTGCATCGTTATACACGGAACAAGCGGCAGTCTGGTGCCTGATCAATGGTCCCGGCACACGCCGTAATACCACCTTGACCACATCCAATCTCATTACAATCCAATAATCGGAGCACACTCATGAGCGTCATTGTCGAACTCTCCATATTCCCCATGGATAAGGAAGGACTCAGTCTGAGCCCGTATGTAGCTCGCGTCATATCCATCATCAAATCGTCCGGCCTTTCATACCAGCTTGGCCCCATGGGGACATGCATTGAGGGCGAATGGTCAAAGGTCATGCAGGTTGTCGACCGCTGCTACCGGGAACTGGAACAGGATTGCGACCGCATCTACCTGACGATCAAAGCAGACAGCAGGCGCAACAGGACCAAAGGAATGATCGCTAAGGTTGAGAGTGTCCTTTCCAAGGCGACTGACTCCCGATAGACGAATATTCAACCTGCCCGAAGTCGGGAGGAAGATTTCCACCCACCCCCCAAAGAGGGAATCATGGCCCAACAGTCCATTCAGATGAAACAGGTCTCCCGAGGGAACTACCTGATGCGCAGTGTTCTCAAACACAACGTTATCTTCAATGAGGGGACAAGTGGTGATGCGGCCTATATACTCACGGAGGGGAAAATAGAAATTTCAGGAATCATGGAAGGGCACAAAAAAGTGTTTGCAGTACTCACCCCCATTTCAATTTTTGGAGAAATGGCGCTTGTGCTGGACGAGGGAATCCGCACGGCCACTGCCATTGCTCTGGAGGATTCCAAAGTCATCGTCGTCACCAAGAACGACCTGCTTCAGTTCATGAACGAATCCCCAAAGGTTATCTCTGCTATCATAACCGTTCTAGTCAGCCGACTCAAATCAACCACCAAAAAAGCCATGAAAGTTCCGTCTATCGGCATGGGTGTTGTCCGTACCCTTGACCTCTTTGCCATAAACGGGGTGATGAAAATCAAATATGACACCACAGTCAAATCATTGGCGGATACCTTTGTCACCACACCGGAGAATATCGAAAGCTATATCCACGGCCTCGCTGATCAAAAACTCCTCGTCGTTGGCCGGGACCGAAACGATACCCGCATTATTCGACTCAGGGAACGCAACCTGCTCCGGGAAGTCCTGACCCGCAAGAATTGAGCAGAACAAGCTCACTTGGAAGCTGCTTCCTGTTGACCGGTCACCCCTCTTCCCTCAATGAAGGAGCGCCCCCCCTTCCCGCACATGATCGGTAAAAGATTCACGGGATAGGCCATCTGAAAACTCCCCCTTTTTCAGAAAAGAGAAAGAAACAAAAGTCTGTCCAACAAACATGAAAAGTAGGAAAAGCGAAGCAGCAGATAAGCCGATTTTTCGGTCACAATTTCACGTTGACCCGTTTAATTCAATGCCACAAGTTCCACATTGCCCCAGGCAGCTATTTTTTTGTTATATTGGGCAAAGACCCCTTCCACGCCGAACTCAGCCAATATCTGAGCCCTCTCAAGGACTGAAGCAATATCAGCCTCACTGCGAAGCATATTGCAAAGCGCCGTGGCAGCGGCATCTGCAAGCCGCGCATCCTGTGCCCGAACAGCCACGAGATCACCAGCACCAAGACTAAGAGAATGTCCGATCGTGGCACTGGAAGCACACACCGCAACAGGGAATGCTTCAGCCTCGATACCAAGACCGACCACCGCCCCGGAATCTGGCTCGGCAAGCAGGGCAACGACACGCTCGCGGGTGGAATGAAGATAAGTATCTCCACCATTTTCGACCAAAATATTAGGGGTCCGAGGGGAAAAGAAATCCCCCACAGCCTGAGCAACAGCTCCGGCGACGGCAGCCATTGGCCCAACGTCGCACAAAGCCGCAGCCTGGGCCATGGCCCGAATGATCTCAGGAGCACCATCATCGACAATCACAGGCGAAAGACTTTCCGCAAACTCGGGGTGAAACAGAATCCAATTCTTGATCTCACCGCGAACCTGAAAGACGAAAGAAGCGATTTCATGACGTAAATCTTCCTGCGCCACAATGAGCAGATCCGTCTGCTCCACTGCGACCTGAAATCGAACCTCCCCATCATGCGGACGCACACTCTCTCGATATGTTCGCCTTGTGGAAAGATATTTTTCCTTCAATGACAATGACTCCTGAGAGTTATGATTAAGAAGTAACAGCTTAAGAACATGTTTAGGAACACGTTTTCCACAGGTTACAGACCAAGGTCTTCATTGATCAAAACAACTTTAATGCGCCCTTTGGGAAAAGATTTTTCCGTCACGGTCCACACATTACAAATGCGCTGGGGAGAGTTGCAGTCCATACAGTATCCTGTCTTTACACACGGAGTCTTCATATCCAACCGCATGGCATTGGTAGGGGCTGCAAATTCTTTGATCCGGTCCATGGCCCTGGAGAGATCAGGCACGACCTTGTTTCTCGAAATAAAGACGACCACATTTCTGGGACCAAAAACGAGCGCCCCTGTCCGATTGCCTATCATGTCAAGATTGACGAGATGGCCTTCCTCGGTAACTGCATTGGTCCCTGAAAAATAACAGTCTACAAGAAGAGCCTGCCGACGCAACTCATATCTTTCGTCATTTGACAGACTGTCATCCCACGCATCCAGGGATTCAAATTCTTCTGAATCGCGCAGGATTTCGTAAAGCCCTGTCGCCACGAATGTTTCAGACCCACCCCAGGAAACGGTTCTGGCCTTGCTTGCAGGCAATATTTCTTCCAGAACCACTGTCTTTGCGTCTTCCGCAGACTCGACAAGATAGGTATCAAATCCATTTTTTTCGAGTTTGATCTTCAGATCACGAAGATGAATATCCCAGAAAGTTTCGATTGGCTTGTCCATGGTATCTCCATTCGCTTTTATAATGATTATGGCCTTGGTTCGAAAAACATTTCACCGGAATCGCGATAAAAATCCTCGCCATTCATCGCAAAAACTTGTAGCAGAATTCCCTGCCGCGAGAAAGGGCTCCGAGAAGCACTTCCCACGGGATTGTCACCAATTAGAACTTGACGAGCGACATCGACCCGGTTATATGCTTCCGTTCTACGGAGCTTTTACAGCGAAATTTTACTCTCAGGAGATAGTGATATGAAACGTACTTACCAGCCCAGCAAATGCCGTCGCAAAAGAACCCACGGTTTCCTGGTGCGCTCTCGCACCAAAAACGGACGGGCAGTGCTTCGCCGCCGTCGCGCAAAAGGTCGCAAGAGATTAGCCGTCTAGCTTGGAACAAGGAGCGCCGACTGCTCAAAAGTCCCGCTTTCACGGAATGTTACGAACGGGGCAGGAAATATTTCACCCGAAATTTCATCCTGTTCATTCATCGACGCAATGAAGACCAAGGCGGACTACGCCTTGGTCTCACCGTGAGCAAGAAGATGGGAAATGCAGTGGCGCGCAACCGGATAAAAAGGGTAGTGCGCGAGTACTTCCGGCTGCATCAATTTGACTTTGAACTGCCTCTGGACATTGTCGTTGTTCCCAAACGGAACCTTGAGGCCAGGCAGCTGACACTCGCCCTCACCAAAGAAGAGTTCACCCCGCTTTTTACCCGCATCTGTGCGGAAGCGGCGGCCTCTTAGAGAGGAAATGATGCGCAGACCAGTATTAGCGCTCATTTGGTTTTACCAAAAACTCATCTCTCCCTTGCTGCCCAGAGCATGCAGGTTCGTTCCGTCGTGCTCGGAGTACGCGAAGGAAGCTGTTATCCTCCATGGAGCCTTCAAGGGAACCCTTCTCGCGTCTTGGCGTCTCCTTCGTTGCCAGCCTTTTTGTAACGGGGGCTACGACCCCGTACCGGCCGTTTGGCCAGATCCCCAATTAAAAGCGAGAATCATTTCATGGACAAGCAGGAGAAAATCCGCCTTGTAGTTGCAATGGCATTAAGCGCCATCGTCATCTTCGGATGGCAGTACTTCATGGCTCCATCTGCCCAAGAACAAGCTGAAACGGCCAGAAGAGCCGCCGAAGCCGAAAAACAGACCGCCGCGCTCACTCAGGAAAGCGTCGCTCCGCAGGCAGCCCAGGCAGCCATTCCAACTCCTGACTTCATCCCCACCGAAGGCGTTTCCGTCACGGTGGATACTCCTCTTTATACCGCAATATTCAATTCCCAGGGCGGTATCCTCGAAAAATTTATTCTCAAGCAGTACAAAGATACCATTAAGCCGGATTCATTCAACGTGGATCTCATCGGTAACAATGCGTATGCCAAAGGACCGCTGGGCTTGTTTCTTTCCCGTGGTGGAGATGATCAGGTTCATACATGGAAATACGGCCAGTGGGCCTTTGATGGAAACGATATCGCTTTATCCGAAACTGATGGCACAAAAACCCTGACTTTCACCGGCGATGTCCATGGCTACCGCATTCAGAGAGTTCTGACATTCCATGCAGACACCTATCTCATCGAAGAAAATACCACTGTCACCAACCTGAATACCACTGGTGTTGATGGCTCTGTCTCCTTCACAGCAGCGGCCAAATCCATGTCTGCTGACGGCAACCGCTACAATCCGACCAAGATAGCGTACGAGAACAGTGAGACCCGGAAGGAAGAAAGTGATCGTGAGGATCTCCAGAAAGAAGGCTTGACCGCAACTGACGGCCTAAAATGGGGTGTTATCGAATCTAACTATTTCATGTTTGCCATTGTCCCGGAAAACAACGACACTTCCCTGTCCGCAGGATACCAGGACGATGTTTTCCGCATGGCGGTCAATCAGAAGGCAACTTTTGTCCCCAATGTTGCCAAATCATTCAAGGCTTCTTACTTTCTCGGGCCCACAAACCGTCAGATGCTCGCCAAGATGCCTCATCAACTCGGCGATGCCATCAATTTCGGCTGGTTCGATTTTCTTGCCAAGCCCATGCTCATAGGTCTGAACTTCTTCTATGACTATGTCGGCAACTATGGCGTCGCCATTATCCTTCTCACCCTCGTCATCAAACTCATCTTCTGGCCACTTTCCCAGAAAAGCTACGGTTCCATGGAGCAGATGAAAAAACTGCAACCCATGGTCGCCAAACTGCGCGAGAAATATGGTGATGACAAACAACGTCTCAACCAGGAGACCATGGCCCTGTATAAGACCTACAAGGTCAACCCCATGGGAGGCTGTCTGCCCATGGTCGTACAGATCCCGGTCTTCTTCGGCCTCTACAAGGCTCTGCTCGGAGCAGTTGAACTCAGGCATGCGCCTTTTATAGCTCACCTGCCGTTTACCGACCTGCCCTGGCTTGCCGACTTGTCTGCAAAGGACCCGTATTACATCTCGCCAATCATCATGGGCGCTTCCATGTTCCTGCAACAGCGAATGACCCCGAGTGCCGGCGACCCGACCCAGCAGAAAATCATGCTCATCATGCCTCTGGTTTTCACCTTCATGTTCCTGCAGTTCCCGTCAGGCTTGGTCATCTACTGGTTGCTCAACAACCTCCTGTCCATTGGTCAGCAACTCATGATCGCTCGGGCAAACAAAACCAAAGCAGCAGCACAAAACGATTAACGCCTCCGGGGGGCCATTTCACCCCGGCATGAAAAGGAATGTACTATGAGTGACTTCAAAGAATTCCAGGGAAAAGATCTGGACGAAGCCATCGAAAGTGCCTGCGATTACTTCAATCTCAAGCGTGACCGCCTGGAAATAGAAATCCTCGCAGGCGGCTCGTCAGGCATCTTCGGCATCATGGGAGTGAAAAAGGCCAAAGTTCAGGCCCGCCCCCGTGCTCAGGTCAACACCACCGACATCCTCAATGGGGAAGAGCGGACACAACCAAAGGCAAGCCCAAAGCCGCAAGCTGCGCCAAAAGCGAAGCAGGCACCCAAAGCTCAGCCTCAACCCAAAAAACAGAAAGTTGACCCAGGTAATGCTCTGGCCCCGGAAGTTGATCTTGACGAACTTGATAACAAGATCAACGGCAATGTGATGGAACCGGAAGTCGACCTGGAAGCCCTCGACAACGCAGTCAATGGCAATGTTGACCCGCAAAAATCCTCACCAAAGCAATCACGCAAGCCGCGTGAGCGCAAGCCGCGTGAAAAGAAACCACGTGAGCCACGTGCCCGCAACGACAGGCAATCTCGTGAGCCTCAAGCTCGGGAAGAACGCCCGCGTCGAGAACGCAAACCTCGTGAGCGTCAACCCCGTGAGGGTGCACAGGTCGAAGAAAGACCACGCGCCAACATGGAAGATTTTGATCCGGCAGTCCTGGAAAGTGCCACGACTGAAATCATGTCCGAACTACTCCGTCCCATAGTCGGTGAAACTCCCCTCAAAGTCACTATCGAGTCGGACCGTGTCAAAGTCTTTATAGATGATGAAGAGAATAGTGGACTTCTTATCGGCCGTGAGGGGCAGACACTGTCTTCCCTGCAATATTTGGTCAACCGTCTTGTATCCCGCAAAATGGAAGCCTCTGTTCGCATCCAGGTTGATACTGGGGATTACCGTGAACGCCAGGACGATAAACTACGCCAGATTGCGCAGCATTTAGCAGAAAAGGCCAGTGATCTTGGCCGCACCCAATCGACCAAGCCTCTCTCCTCCTATCATCGCCGGGTCATTCACTTGGCGCTCCAGGAGAACGAGGAGGTCTTTACACGCTCCAAGGGCGACGGTCCCATGAAGCGCGTGCTGATTGTCCCTAAAAGCCGCAAGAATGAAAATCGCCCCAGAAGATAGATAAATCTGGCGATAGATCCATTTTGACTAGAAAAAATGGCCGGTTGAACATTCAATCGGCCATTTTATTTTTGACAAGCATCCTGATGCAATTACGGTATAAATGCACCCTGCTTCGCTCTTTTATTTATCTTTCACCTTTTGCCTTTCCAATAAGCTTACTGTAAAAGACCCACATGCTTGACCCTAAATTTGTAGGCGACACTATTGCCGCCATTGCGACACCGCCCGGAGACGGCGGTGTCGGAATTATCCGTATAAGTGGCAAAGACGCCCGTGCTTTTGCAGCCACAGTCTTTCGCCCTGGAAGCCATACCTTTGTGGATTTCATCCCATACCATTTACATTATGGACATATTCTGGATGGACATGGACATGAGATCGACGATGTCCTGACTGCCTTCATGCCTGGCCCCAACTCATACACCGGTGAAGATGTCGTGGAAATCAACTGCCACGGCGGGCGAGCTATTTTGGCAGCCGTACTTCATGAGATACTTCATCAGGGGGCAAGGCTGGCTGAACGCGGAGAATTTACTTACCGAGCCTTCATGAATGGTCGTATGGATCTGACGCAAGCAGAAGCTGTTGCCGAAATGATCCATGCCCCGACAAAAGCTGCCATGCACCTTGCCCAAGTGAAACTTTCAGGAGTTTTGGGCAAAAAAATACGTGAACTGAGAACTCGCTTGGAATTTCTCCGTGCACAACTCGTCGTGGCAGTGGATTTCCCTGATGATGAAGTGGAATGTCTTTCTCCTGAAGAACTGCAGCAGACATCTGCGCAGGTCAGAAATGAAATAACCCTGCTCCTTTCCGCCGTGGACAGAACCAAAGCCTGGCGCGAAGGCGCTCTGGTGGTTCTTGTCGGCCGTGTCAATGCAGGCAAATCCAGTATGATGAATGCGTTGCTTGGCCGCAATAGAGCCATCGTGACAGACCAGCCAGGGACCACGCGTGACTATCTGGAAGAAACCATCAATCTCAACGGACTGAATATTCGACTGACCGACACAGCGGGTCTGAGAAAGACTGATGATGCCATCGAAGCAGCAGGACTCAAAATCGGCCGAGAACTTATGGATAAAGCCGACCTTGTCCTTTTCATGATCGACGGAACAATCCCTCTCCCCGCAGATGCGCTTGAAACTGCCGAATCTTTGGACCCGGAAAAAACATTGGTCGTTCTCAACAAAGCGGACCTTCCCCTCTTCAATTCAGGGAATGCAGTGCCACTCTTGGCATCCAACATAGAATCCGTCACAGTTTCGGCAAAGCAGGGAACAGATATCGATAGACTCTGTGAGCGTATCCGAGAACGAATCCTTCAGGGAGCCGGGCAGCCTGATCCAGATGAGCTTGCTCCCAACGCCCGGCAGGCCGCTCTCCTGAGACACGCTCTTGAAGAACTTGAAGGGCTTGAGCAAGACACGGCACTCGGTATCCCTTACGATCTGCTCAGCGTTCGGTTGGAATCCGCATGTGATCTTCTGTCTGGCATGACAGGAGAGATCACCTCAAATGAAGTACTTAATGCGATCTTTGACTCGTTCTGCATAGGAAAATAGTTGTGAATGAAAAGAAAAATACTCCGGAAATTATTGATGTCCAACATGTGACTTGTGGGCTTGTTCCACTCATGCAGACTCACTTGGAAGGCTCGGAACCCCATGTAGACGCACTCGAATTCAAGATCCGACAGGGCATTGAAACCGAACTATGGAATTCCTTTGGCACAGGCGGACTGTGGCGACTTATCGAGATTCGCAAGGACCTTTTCTTCGATATTGCCTGTTTCAGACGGGAAGAAGAAAACGAACTGGACCCACTGGGGTTAATGGAATTCTAGGATGCCTCAATTCTCCATATCGGAAATCGGAATCGAAAGAGTGGAAGATATCCAGCCTCTCTGGGAAGAGTTGAACCAGCACCATGCCACGATTTCTCCTCACTTCAGCCATCTTTTCGAATCCACAAGCTTTGCCCAACGCAGAAAGGCTTTACACCATAAGGCGGAGCAAGGGGTCGTTCGTATCTTCCTCGGCTATGTCAATGAACGCCGAGTAGGATATTGTGCAGTCTCGATATGTGAAAGTCATGGTGAAATCGAGTCCATATTCATACTTGAGGCATACAGAGGCTTACGGCTGGGTGAAGGGCTTATGCAAGCGGCTCTTGCCTGGATGGAATCCAACGGCGCTCATTCTAAATCAGTCAATGTCATCTATGGCAATGAAAAAGCACACTCGTTTTATGCCAAATATGGCTTCAAACCGCGCTCCATAACATTCCTTCAACAGGTCCCATCCCCCTGAAGAGCTGTTGTAACGACCTCGTACTTCCCCATCCCCTCTTTTATTGATGCAGTAATGAATTTGCTGCTTCACAGGCTCACTCTATAGATGCCTGCATTCCACCCAAAACAGCACTTTTCATATCCAGTTCAACACAACTTTTACACAATACACGCCTCGGTTCTTCTCATACAAGTGAATACTATTATCACTCTTGGAGCTTAGAGAACTCCGAGTATCGGGATAAAATATGCTTGTAATAATAATCAGAGAACGTTACGTGGTATTCCTACCTACATGGTAGAAAATGCTTGTAGGAAGGTCAACTGCACAGTGCTTTGTGGCTCTATGGCGGTAGGCAGTCATGACAACACATGCAATAGAGAGGGAACAATACAATGAGAGTTGGATACAAAGTAGGTGCATTGAGTGGCTTTTTAGCTCTCGTCACCACCGGCTGTTTCATTGGGCTTATCTACTGGAAAACAGGCGCAGTAATGGACTCAGCGTCCACAAAAAACCTTCAGATTTTTCAATCGCTTCGCACATGGGCATGGGGTATCGGCGTCTTTTCCCTGGCTCTCGCTGCCGTCCTCGGCATCTGGCTTGGCTCATACGTAACAGGTGCAGTCAAACGAGTTGCCAATGTTCTGAAGGAACTGAACCTTGGCAATCTGGACGTCAACTATATTCCCATGGGCAAAGCAGTCAACTGTGGCGAAAAAGTTGGCTGCGGCCAGCAAGACTGCCGCTCATATGGCAAAGACGCCTACTGTTGGGTTGAGGCAGGATCATTCAATGCCGACCCTCATTGCCCGAAAGCACTTAAAGGACTCGATTGTCGAGCCTGCAAAATATATAAACATGCCGTGCATGATGAATTTGAAGAGTTGGGTTCCGTACTCAACACCATGGGTGACAAGCTGCGTGAAATTGTCGGAGAAATCCAGAACAGCGCAAGTCACGTAGCAGATGGTAGTGCCGCTCTTTCATCCTCATCATTGACCCTGAGCCAGGGAGCAACCGAACAGGCTGCCAGCGTTGAAGAAACCATGGCTGCGATGGAACAGATGGCAAGCAACATCACCCAGAATGCCGAAAACGCCAGGGCCACTTCTCAAACAGCGACAGCAGCCGCGCAAGAAGCTGCGCGCGGAGGCAAATCCGTCACGGAAACAGTGGAAGCAATGAATCAAATAGCTGGCAAGATTACCATAATCGAAGAGATTGCTCGGCAAACAAACCTCCTGGCGTTAAACGCGGCTATCGAAGCCGCCCGAGCTGGAGAACACGGCAAGGGGTTTGCCGTCGTTGCCGCCGAAGTTCGAAAACTGGCTGAAAAGTCCGGGGAAGCCGCTGCCGAAATTGGTGAAGTCTCTGCCGCAAGCCAACATGTGGCATCCCAGGCCGGACAGATACTGCACCATATGGTTCCCGATATCTCCGCAACAGCCGAACATCTCGAAGAAATTTCCGCATCAAGTGATGAACAGCAGCACGGCAGCGATATGATTATCCATGCCGTTGCACAGATGGACACAGTGGTCCAACAAAATGCCAGCGCATCGGAAGAGCTTTCTTCCACTGCCGAAGAACTGGCGGCGCAGGCCGATCATTTGCGAGGTGTCATCGGCTACTTCAAGGTCAAAGACCAGCCTTCACAACGTCCTTATAACTCCCAGTCTGCGCCCCCAGGCACTCTGGCTATACCAGCCCCTCCCATGAGTGCCTTTGCCGATAGCATGGACGAATACGAACGATTTTAACCCGCCTTCCTCAGGTCAACGAAAAACCGGAGGCACTGATCAGTGCCTCCGGTTTCATTTTTCCCACCATCACGATCCGCATCACCATATGCGGAGTGCAAACCAGGTGATATACAAAGATTATCCGGCAGCCCGAGCAGCCACTTTTATCGCCTCCTCTCCTTTCCCTTGAGCCTCCAACGCTTCGACCAGGACATCCCAATAGGCATCCTTGCCGGGAGACAAAGCAGCGGACTGACGAGCCAGGACTTCAGCAATCTGTGGATCTTCACCTTTATCCAAATAAAGCTTGGCAAGCATATGCATAGCCTGATGATCGTTGTGATCAGCATTGAGAGCCAGATGCAAATACTCCCGTGTCGCTTCAATATCACCAAGGCGATAGGACACACGGGCAAGGGGGCGAAGCACCATGCGTTCACCTCCGGGTAAATCCGCGGCCCTTTTATACAAGGAACTGGCCTTGTCGAAAAAGCCTCCATTCTCCTCGATAGTCCCCAGCCTCATCAATGAATACACATGGTTCGGCTCTATTTTGAGGCATTCGCGATACGCTTGTTCGGCTTTTTCCAAATCTCCAAGCCGATGATTGGCCCAGCCAAGGTTGTAGAGAGCAAGCATATCTTTTTCTTCAAACTGCAAAACCCCTTCGAAATGTTTGCGGGCATCCTCGAATCGTCCCAATTGGGCAAAACATATTCCAAGTGAATTACGAGCCAACAAGTTGTTTTCATCGTCAAGCAGAGCCAACTTGAATTCTTCAATCGCGCCGTAGACATCACCATCCATGAAGCGTCGATCCGCTGAAAGATTCAAGGAAATGGAGTCAAAGACAGCCACACGCGGTTCAGGGAGTAGTAGAGCATGCTCTAATGCCTTCCGACAATTCTCCAAAATATCCGAACGACTGAATTTGAGGAAAGGATACACTGCTGCTCCCACTGCGACACGAAGTCCGAATGTATCCTTTGCCAACCGCTCAATTTCCAAAGATTGTCGGCGTATGATTTCGGCATCCACACCCTCCTGAAAGAAAACCATGCCGTTCAGGCCATAACGCCCGCCAAGCGCGCTCTCGTTGAATGCGCCTCGAGCCAGGGTCGCAATATCGGACACCATCTGTTCCATTGCTTCCTGATACCGCTCCCCGGTGTCCGAAGGTTGGTCGAGCACCCGGAGAAGGGAAAGCCCGAAGGTTTCCGGAGCAAGGCGAGCCGAAGCAAAATTGGCTATAAAATCACTGTAGCTATAGAGCCTGGTCGCGACATCCCGATGTGTTTCTTCATCCTTGGCTCCAAGATCGATAAAAAGCGAATCGTCGCCTGAAACCAATTTCAAGCGGTCCCCTGCCACCAGGGTCGTTGTGGCATCACCCAGATGCAAGACTTCAGCAAAAGCGATTTCATCCTGTACTTCCACAAGGACGATCTCCCCTTTGTACATGGCGGGATAGCGCCCGACTATGCGCTCATCCTCAGTCAGTGATGCGGACGTTGCCGTTCCGGACTTGGGGGAACGGACAAGAAATCGCTGCCCGACCTTGGCCCCGGTCGTTTCGCCGAGAGAGACGAGCATCCGGTTCATTGGAAGCACTTCGAGAACACGGCCTCCCTTGGAGAGAATATCCGCATACCCAAAGACCCGGTTGCGCCCTTGATCTTTGGCCACAGCCACACCCTTACGCGCCTTACGGACCAACATGCGGGCCTGCTCCGAGGCAGTTCTTCGAAACTGAGCGCCTTCCAAACCCTGCGGATAATTAACAAACCCAACAGAACCGGAAATACTAATGGTGTCGTTGGTTATATCATCGGTAAAAGACAACTTACCGATACCCGACCGAATAACTTCGGAAAGCTGAAAACTTGCTCTGGGCTTGGCATCCGGCACCAGGATGGCAAATTTGTCGTTGGAAAAGCGGGCAACAGTTGTATATTTCGGGCAGACCAGATCAAGCAGACGACCAACTTCCGAAAGAATGTCATCTCCCTTGAGATACCCATAATGCTCGTTGATCCATTGAAAACCATCAAGATCAAGAAACAGAACCCCCAGTGTGCCGGAAAAGGCGACGTCCACTTCTGCTGCTTCCATGTCCGTAGGGCAACTGCCGGTCTCTATGCATCCCTGTACCTGATCAATGGATTTCTCCAATTCATCCATAAAATAATCACGCGAAAACAATCCGGTCAGAGGATCGGTGACACTTTTTTTATACAAGGCGATCTTTTCCAGGACGGAACTGGCAAGGGCCATGATATATTTGGGGGCTGTCCCCGGAGCCTTGAGCTTCACTCCCTTAGCTATAAAATAGCAGAGCATCCGCCCTTGAAAAACAAGCGGAAGAATCAATTCCCTGTCCGCCACCCTGAACTCGGGTTCAGGAATCGGCGTGCCCGGATGATCTCTTGGAAAAAACAGGCTGTAGGAGGTGAAAGGCAGGAATTCAGCTATACAATCTTTGATCGTATGCTCGAAATCAATCAGCTCCTGCGGAGTGAAAGAAAGGGAACCGTTAGAAAAGATGTCTTTTATCGTCCTCATAATGCCGGAGAATACATCGGGGTCGAATTTAACTCAAACAAAAGTTCCGACTTTCGGCATAAATACGTGTTCCCCTGAAAAGGATATCAATTCTTTTTCAGGACTATATCAATGTATCCAGATATAGAAATTTTTCTTGACTAATGACAGCAAGCCTGTCAGTTCCACAGAGAACATAGAGGGATCATGAAAATTATAAAAAACCTGAACTCACTCCAAGAACAATGCTTCGCCTGGCGGAACCAAGGTCTGAAAGTAGGCCTTGTCCCAACCATGGGATTCTTCCATGACGGACACCAAGCCCTGATGCGGCAGGCTCGTGGACTATGCGACAAGCTGGTGGTCAGTCTTTTTCTCAATCCGACTCAGTTCGGGGAGAACGAAGATCTGGATAAATATCCCCACGATTTTGACGGGGATTGCTCCAAAGCAGAAGCACAGGGGGTTGATGTCCTTTTCGCCCCGGCTCCTCAATCAATGTACCACGAAAACCATGCCACATGGATAGATGTCCCTGCTCTGGGGAGCAATCTCTGCGGGGCTTCCCGCCAAGGACATTTCCGTGGGGTTTGCACTGTTGTGACCAAACTTTTCATGCTCACCCAACCGGAAATCGCGGTTTTCGGCCAAAAAGATTGGCAACAGCTAGCCATAATCCGCCGGATGGTGCGGGATTTGAATATACCGGTCGAAATTATCGGGCATGAGATAGTGCGGGAACCAGATGGCCTTGCCATGAGTTCCCGGAACGCGTATCTCACGAAAGATGAGAGAGATGTCGCTCCGGCGATCCGACAGGGGCTGCTCAAAGTCATTTCAAAGGTCCGGGACGGAGAACGCAACGCGGCATTGATCAAACATTTTCTGCAAGAGGAATATGCGGCCACCCTGCCCACGGGCAAGGTCGACTACATAGAGGCCGTGGACCCTGCCGACATCGAACCGGTGGAAACCATCAGTTCGTCGACTCTGGTTGCTGTAGCCATCAGACTCGGAAAGGCCCGGCTCATCGACAACATTTTGATAGAGGTTTGAAGACTGTGGCTCAACGATGTTTTCTCAGTGCCAAAATCCATGGCGCAACCATTACCTGTGCAAAGCTTGAATACCGAGGGAGTTTATCTATCGACAGCAGCCTGATGAAGGCTGTCGGCCTGATCCCCTACGAAAAAATAGATGTCTACAACCTGGACAACGGGGAGCGACTGACAACGTACGCCATTCCTGGTGAGCCTGGCGAGATTTGTCTCAATGGCGCAGCAGCTCACAAAGGGCAGGTCGGACAGCGGGTCATCATCGCAAGCTATGCATGGTTCAGCGAAGAAGAAGCCCTGAGCTACAAGCCCAAGGTCGTGATTGCGGGCAAGGACAACACTGTCGACGAATTTCTGGAGTGCGACATTACTCTCGATTTCTAATTGGTATGACAAAATAGTTACAACGGACACTTCAAAGTTCTGGCTGCACTGTCCCTCCCGAGCGTGGAGGACATCACTCCCAAGAGGGACAGGCGACACCGGCCGGAAAGAATCTGTTAGGAGGATTCAATGCAGATCGAAGGCAAATACCTGTTTACTTCCGAATCCGTGACCGAAGGTCACCCCGATAAAGTTGCCGACCAGATTTCCGATGCAATACTGGATGCCATCATCGGCCAAGATCCTATGGCTCGTGTGGCATGCGAAACATTGGTCACGACCGGTATGGCGTTCATCGCCGGGGAAATATCCACTACGGCCTATGCCGATTTTCCTGACATTGTTCGTAACACTATCAAGGATATCGGCTATAACAGTGCCGATACCATGGGCTTTGACTGGCAAACCTGCGCAGTCATCTCATCCATAGACAAACAGTCCCCGGATATTGCTCAAGGTGTCGATCGTACCAAGCCGGAAGAACAGGGTGCTGGCGATCAGGGCATGATGTTCGGATTTGCCACCAACGAAACGCCAACATTGATGCCGACTCCTATCTACTACGCCCACCAGCTTTCCAAACGTCTGACTCAGGTCCGCAAGGAAGGAATTCTTGACTACCTGCGCCCTGATGGCAAAACACAGGTCTGCGTTGAATTCGATAACGGGAAACCCGTGCGTATCGACAACGTCGTTGTCTCGTCCCAGCATGCCGAAGGCATTGAACTGAAGGATCTGCAAGAGGATATTTTCAAGGAAGTCATCCTCAAGACCCTGCCTGAAGACCTGATCGACGACAAACTCAAGACCTACATCAACCCGACCGGACGGTTTGTTATCGGTGGCCCTGTGGGAGACTGCGGGCTGACCGGACGCAAGATCATCAATGACACCTATGGTGGCGCTGGTGCACATGGCGGCGGAGCATTTTCCGGTAAAGATCCATCCAAGGTTGACCGCTCCGGCGCATACATGGCCCGCTACGTTGCCAAAAACGTCGTGGCCGCAGGCCTGGCTGACCAATGCGAAGTGCAGATTGCCTACGCCATTGGTGTGGCAAACCCGGTTTCCGTGGTTGTTTGCTCTCGCGGAACAGGAAAAGTCACAGATGAACAGCTGACCAAAGCTGTCACCGAAGTATTTGACATGCGCCCCTATTACATCCTAGAGCGCCTGAATCTGCGTCGGCCAATTTTTCAGGCATCCACCAACTATGGTCACTTTGGCCGTGAACTGCCTGAATTCACCTGGGAAAAAACCGATGCTGTCGACGACCTACGCACAGCCTGCAAAATCTAAAAACTCTCTACCACTCCAAGGTGGGCGCTCTGCGTCCACCTTTTTTATTGACCAAAGAGTTTAGCTACTATACACATAACCTATGCGCACCATAAAAGACATGACCCCGGAAATGAACTTACTGACAAAAACGTTCATGCGATTTACTCAGATCAGCAAGCGCCCTATGGATTTCGGCGTTGGGATCAATATTTTCCCCGCTGAGATACATACTGTTGAGCGACTGTGTGAGCGAGGACCGATGAGCATCACCGAGTTGGCCGAATCCTCGGGAGTAACAAAAGGTGCCATGTCGCAATTGGTCAGCAAACTTATTAAAAAAGGCCTCGCCTATCGTGAGACAGATCCTGACAATCTATCAAAGCACCAAATCATCCCCACAGAACTCGGCCTAAAAGCCCACGAGGGTCATATGCGGTTTCATATGGAACACGACAAAGATTTTTTTGATTACATCGCAAATCTTGACCCGGAAAAATACGCATTTTTCAAAGAACTCTGTCACAAAATGGACGCCTGGATGAGTACGTATTCCCTGTAATTTTTTTTACTTGAAGAGTATAGCTACTAACCCCTTAAAGGAGGTTTTTATGTCTTTTCCCAATCCAAAAGCATCCCTGGCCCCGATCGAAAACACCCTGATGGAAGCTGTCAGTGCCCACGCAATTCTCGATTCCATCGAGTTAGGCATTTTCGACCATTTGAACGAGGCTCCTCTCACGGCTCATGGTCTTGCCGAAAAACTGGGGTTGAAAGAAAAGCCTCTTGAAGCACTGCTTGACGTACTGGTCACCAAGAAACTTCTTGAACACCCCGGTACTGAGTACGCCAATAGCCTCATGGCTCAAGAATACATGGTAAGCTCCTCCCCTCTTTTTCAGGGAGCGGCCATGACCATGCAAGCCCGATTCAACGAGACAATGCGACAAGGTTTTAGAAACATCCTGAAGGAGGGATCGCTCAAACGGAATGAGGTGGATGAAAATTGGGGGGAGTACGAAACAATGCTGGGAACCTATCAACATGCACTGAACGGTCAGATACAAGGAACAACAGCATACCTGGCAGCACTCCCGGAATTCCCTTCTTTTCGCAGCATGGCAGACGTCGGCGGCAACCATGGGCAGTATTCCATGGAACTTTTGGAACGAAACCCTGACTTGAAAAGCACTCTCTACGACTTTCCGGCAGTTGTTTCAGCCGCCTCCCAACGCTGCAAAGACAGGGGTTTTGCCGACAGGCTGACGTGCACCGAGTTTGATCTTCGCGCAGACGCGTTACCCCGGGACTCCTATGACCTGATTTTCTTCTCCCATATACTGTACGGCTGCAAGGACGATTTGCACTCGATTTTCACAATGGCCAAGAATGCCCTGAAAACTGGAGGATGCCTCGTCAGCCAACATTTCGCCCCTGAAGGCGGCGCATCTGAATTGTACAAGACCAATGTGGAACTGCTGACAAGACTGCTCGGCTACGACACCCACTTCATCGCTCGTGCGGAATTGGAAGACGCCTTGCTCAAGACTGGGTTCGGACAGATGGAACACACATTCACTGGCGTTGACGGACAGAGCCTCCTACTGATCGCTCGAAAGTCCTCAACCTGACTCAGCTGATGATGCCCCGCAGGAGTCTGAGTTTTGTCGCCCCATATCCACGCAAAGGATACGGTGATCCCGACTGCCTTTATGGTAAAAAACCTGAGCGATGGTGGTGCAAAGATTACCCGAAGCCATCGATATATAAGGAGGAGTTGTAAACTTCTCAAGCCCGGCCTGGATTGGCAGAAAGTACTCCTTGAGTGAGTGATCTGCGCCAATTCGGGCCGGTTCATAGAGGAACCGCTTGCTTTTACGAAGCTTGTCAGGATTGCATATGGTATTTGAAACCTGCCTGCCCTGCATATCAAGCACATAGAGGCACTCAACATTTGGATAATTCGCTATAAATTCAGACAAGCGATGGTCAATTTCACGGGATGGACGGTTTGCCAGGCTTTGACACATCGTGAGTACAATATGGTAGAATCCGGAAAAAAGCTGTTTTTCCTCTGCAATACGGCGGGTCTGATTATCCCTGTATTTTTCTGCAAGAGCATCAATCTTGTTGGCCATACACGGAACTGCTGACAGGCCCGGTGCTGGCCGGGCAAAAAAGAATCCCTGAAAGATATCAATACCATTGCCAAGCAGACACATGGCTTCATTGCTTGTTTCCACTCCCTCGGCAAGTACCAGACAGCCAAGGCGGCTCGACATCTGCACAAAACTGCGCACAACCTCCAGCTTGTGGAACTGTTTATCCACTCCGGAAACAAGAGATCGGTCAAGCTTGATGATGTCCGGCTTGAGCAATGGGATCCGATCCAGATTAGAGTAGCCCGCGCCGACATCATCCAGCCCGATGAGAAAGTTCTTTTTACGATAGAATCGAACGAACTCCATAAGCGCATTTTCATCTTCGCATCGCGATTCAATGATTTCTATAATGACATTGTTCGGGCTGATCCCACAACGCTTGACGAGTTCAAGCAGATGATTGGACCCGCGAGTCATGCTGTTGATGCAGGACGCATCGATATTCATGGAAAGCATGACACTTTTGTCACGACGATGAAGCGTTGCAAATGATTCCACAGCCTTTGTCCGGCAGACCCGATCAAGAGCAAGACGGGACACCCCGTCCCGAGCCTGATCAAATAAAGACGTAGGAGGTATAAGCTCGCCACTCTCTGGGTCAAATCCCCGACTCAAGGCTTCCAACCCGATGACAGCCTTGCGCTTGAGCGAGACCTGCGGTTGAAAATAGGTGAGAATCCGTTCATTCTCAATTATGTCATGAAGGCTGGGTGCTGTGGTCGCCATTGAAATTACATATGACTGACGGAGAGTCGTCTGTGACAGGCTGCTTCGCGTTCGGTTGGAGTTTTGAAAAGGCCGGGACGGACTCGCCGCCCCGGCCATATCGGTCTCTTGACACTCAGTTTTAAAGGATACCGTCTTCGGCGGTTCTGATACGCAGCGCCTTGGCAAGCTCGGTGACAAAGATGACACCATCGCCTTCGCTTCCGGTCTGTCCTGCGGTCTGAATGGCCTCTATGGCTTTCGCCTCGAAGTCGTTATTGACGCCGATTTCAAGACGAACTTTCTTGAGCAGGTTCACTTCCATCTGGACGCCACGGTAGGTTTCGGTAAACCCTTTCTGACGACCTGATCCCAGGATATTTGTCACGGACATGGAGTATATTTCCTTGGCGAACAAGGCTTGCTTCACGTCATTGAGTTTTTCAGGTCTGATGTATGCTATGATGAGCTTCATTTTTTCTTCTCCTTATAGTGTCTGGTGATCGAACTTCGCGCCTATTCGTTGCTGAAGAGCTGGAATCCGTTGTAGGACTCGGAGCCGTGCTCAGCAATATCCAGACCCTTAAGTTCTTCTTCCTTTGTGACACGCAGGCCAAACAACCCCTTGACGACAGACATCAAGATGTAGCCAGTACCAAATCCCCAGACGAAGAAGACACCGACACCTATGAGCTGAACACCGAGCTGAGCGAAACCGCCGCCATAGAACAACCCACCATCAAGATTGAATAAACCGCAGGCAAGCGTTCCCCATGCACCGCACACACCATGAACCGAAGAGGCTCCGACGGGGTCATCGATCTTGAGAACCTTGTCGATGAATTCAATGGAAAGGACAACCAGGCAACCGGCGACCAGGCCGATGGCGATAGCACCGCTGGGCGAAACAGTGGCACAACCGGCAGTGATACCCACCAGACCAGCCAATGCTCCGTTCATGGTCATGGAGATGTCAGGCTTGCCGTACCGGAACCAGGAGATGAACATGGCACCAAGGACACCGCCAGCAGCAGCCAGGGAAGTATTCATGGCGATCAGACCAATGGTGTCATCAGCAGTGGTGGTGGAACCGGGATTGAATCCGAACCAACCGAACCAAAGGATGAAAACACCCAGACCAGCCAAGGGGATGTTGTGACCAGGAATGGCATTGGCTTTTCCGTCTTCGGTGTACTTGCCGATACGAGGACCAAGCACCAATGCTCCGGCCAGGGCAATCCAACCACCGAGAGAGTGAACGACCGAGGAACCGGCAAAGTCACAGAATCCAAGGCCTTCCAACCAACCGGCACCGTCATCTCCAAGCCACAGTGAACCCCAGGCCCAGTGACCGGACATTGGGTAAATGATAGCGGTAATGACAATGGAAACAAGAATGTAACTGGAAAATTTGGTCCGTTCGGCCATACCACCGGAGACGATGGTCGCGGCAGTCGCAGCAAACACGGACTGGAAGAACCAGAAAGTGTAAGACCAGGGCAGGTCGGCAGCAGACACACCACTCAGGGCGTAGCCGGAGGTGCCGATAAATCCGCCTGCATCCAGGCCGAACATAACGGCAAAACCGAACAGGAAAAAGACGACAGAACCAACTGCGAAATCCAGAAAGTTCTTCATCATGATATTACCGGCCGATTTTGCACGGGTGAACCCGGCTTCGACACAACCGAACCCGGCCTGCATGAACATGACCAGGATGGCGGCAACAAGTGTCCAAAGGATGTTACCATTGGACTGGGTGAGGTACTCTACCTCTTCTGCATGAGCAAGGGTCGGGGCAAGGGCAACCACTATGGCTGCCATCGCGACAACGGCCTTGCTAAACGTAGGGGTCGGGGACTTTCTCAAAAACATTACGATACTCCTCCTTGAAGTGGAATGCGTTTCTAACCTGGCTCCCTTCTATCAAGACCCGTGCCAAACTGCATTTTCATTGCTATTCATGTAAAACAGCCAATTCAAAGACGTATGAAACCTTACTATTTTTGCAAATTTGTAATTTATTACATTTTTGAAGTCTCTAAAATATACAAAAATTGTCAACTCAGTATTCAGAAGAAAAACAAACAGGGCTTACTTGTATATAAGGTAATAGAAGACATCTATTCGAAATCGCAATTATTTTTATATTGACAGAACATTATCGGAGGGGATATGAATTTTGCATGAATTCCACCATTGCCTCCCCAACATACTTTTCCTTCTTTTATTTTGGATATTGGTATTGCCGCGCTCGCGGTCTTGGGAGAGGTGCACTGTAACCAACTGGTGGATACAAGCAGAACAAAGAACCTCTTCAAGGGCCGCGGGCGAAAGCCGGCGGCCCTTGTTTTTTTATCTCCCGCCGGTTTCATGAGAACCATGGTCCGAGAGAGACAACCACTGGAGAGAGAAAATGCACATAGGCAAAGCTATCAGGCTTGAAAGAATCGTTAATCGTAACACAGGCAGAACCATAGTCGTCCCCATGGATCATGGAGTCACTGTCGGCCCCATTGATGGACTGGTGGATATGCGCGAAGCTGTCGGCAAAGTTGTCGCCGGTGGAGCCAATGCAGTCATTGAGCACAAAGGGCTTGTCCGATGTGGACATCGTGCTTCCGGCAAGGACATTGGCCTCATCGTCCACTTGTCAGCATCAACCAGCCTTTCTCCTTACCCCAATGCAAAATCCCTGGTCGCCTCGGTTGAGGATGCCATCCGACTCGGCGCAGACGCCGTCTCCATTCACTGCAACCTCGGTGACGAAACCGAATCCGCCATGTTGGCCGATTTTGGAATGGTGGCTTCGAAAGCATCCAATTGGGGCATTCCGCTCCTGGCGATGGTGTATGCCCGCGGACCTAAGATTTCCGATGAATACGACCCTGCCGTCGTCGCTCACTGTGCCCGCGTCGGCACGGAACTCGGGGCAGATATTGTCAAGGTTCCCTACACTGGAGATATCGACACCTTCGCCAAAGTATGCGACGCCTGTTGTGTCCCTGTCGTCATCGCTGGCGGGCCAAAACTCGACAGCACCGAGTCCTTTCTCCAAATGGTGCATGATTCTCTGGAGGCCGGAGGCGCAGGGCTCTCCGTCGGGCGCAACGTCTTCCAGCATGAGGATCCCACCCGTCTGGTCGAAGCACTGAACATGATCGTCCACGCTGATGAATCCGTGGATGTCGCCCTCAATTACCTCAACGGCTAACCAACGGAACTTCTCCATGAAAAAAGTCATCTTCAAATCCGTTCCCTTTGACAAGAACCTGATTACTCTGGCCCTGGAATCCGGGGTGGACGCTGTCATGGTGGACGAGGCCCACGTCAAGGATGTGGAAGCTCTCGGCCGTGTCACCGTCATCACTCCTGAGGCCATGCCCGTTGTCGAACTGACCCAAAAATCAGACGAGGACATTGCAATCAAGGGCATTCTGGATGGTAAGGACATTGTCCTGAAAAAGGGGTGGGAAATCATCCCGGTGGAAAACATCCTCGCGCAGGTGGACACTCTGGCTCTGGAATGCGAAAATTATGACCGAGCCATACTGGCAGCAGGCATCCTGGAACGAGGGTGTGATACTGTCGTCGTCCTGCCTGAAGGTGCTGCCGATCTCAAGCAAATTGTCGCGGAACTCAAACTGTCGCAGGGAACAATGGAGCTTCAAGTCGCCACAGTTACAGCCATTGAATCAACAGGACTCGGGCATAGAGTCTGTGTGGATACTATTTCCATGCTGAAAAAAGGCCAGGGAATGCTCATCGGCAACTCCTCGGCCTTTTCTTTTTTGGTTCATGCCGAAACCGAATCCAACCCCTATGTGGCGGCACGCCCGTTTCGGGTCAACGCCGGGGCAGTCCACGCTTACGCGCAGATGCCGGGTGACAAGACCACATATCTCGAAGAACTCGCGGCAGGGACTGATGTTCTCATTGTCGGCGCAGATGGAGCCACCTCATTGGCTACAGTTGGCCGTGTCAAGGTCGAAGTTCGCCCCATGCTGCTGATCAAGGCGGAAGTCAAAACCGAAAACGGTATCAAGGAAGGCCAGGTCTTTTTGCAAAACGCCGAAACAATTCGGGTTGTCAGCGACAAGGGTGCCCCTGTCTCTGTAGTCACTCTTTCCGTTGGTGACAAAATCATGGTCAAGACTGACGAAGCCGGTCGTCACTTCGGTATGCGGATCAAGGAAGAAATCGTCGAGGGATAAATCTCTCATGGTCCCGGTCCCTGAACCCCAGGGACCGGGAAACTCTCACAAACACTTTTTTGCAGTGCTTTCATCAAAAAATCTGACGCTGAAATCAGAACAGGAAAGCGGACTGGAGAAACTCATGGGCGACATGGATAAGAGCGATATCCCGGATTTGACAGACCTCAGAGTCAAAATTGACAGCCTGGATAAACAGATCGTGGACCTTCTCAACCAACGAGCCAGGGTAAGCCTCGGCGTGGGCCGTTACAAAGCCGCCCACAATGAGCCTATCTACAAGCCGTTTCGGGAACAGGAGGTCATGGACAAAATTGCAGACTCAAGCCCTGGCCCGCTTCCCGATAAGCACCTCCGTACCATTTATCGGGAAATCATGTCTTCATCCCGTCATTTGCAACGCCCGGAACGAGTCGTTTACCTCGGCCCCGAAGGAACCTTTTCCTATTTTGCCGCCATTGAGCACATGGGCAGTTCCGCAGCCCTGACCCCCAAAGGGGACTTCGAAGAAATATTTCGTGCTGTTGCGGAGGAGGGAGCCGAACTTGGCGTCATCCCGCTGGAAAATTCCATTGAAGGCACTGTCGGACAAGTCGTCGACCTGTTCATGAAATACAAAGTCTCTATCCAGGCCGAGGTTTTCAGTCGCATCAGCCACTGCCTGATGTCCAATGCCGACCGCATAGAGGATGTGGAAGTGGTTTACTCCCATCCGCAACCTCTGGGTCAATGCAGGGACTGGCTCCGCACGCACCTGCGTGATGTGCCGACTATTCCCATGGAATCCTCGGCAGAAGCCGCAGAGGTGGTCGCGGGCAAAAAAGCCGCAGCCGTGGTGGGCCATGCCAAGCTCGCCGACATGCACGGCATGAATATCCTGGCGCAGTCCATTGAAGACCTGCCGGACAACTGGACCCGGTTCCTTATTATCGGATCGTCGCCTTCCCAGGAAGACAAACGGGACAAAACGACCATCCTGTTCACCCTGCCGGACAAGGCAGGTGCCCTGGCACGCGTTCTGACAACCATGGCACACCAGAGCATCAATATCACCAAACTGGAATCACGCCCGTTTCGTGGAGAAAAATGGAAATATGTTTTCTTCGCTGATCTCGAATGTGACCTTGGCGCAGAACGATACGAAGACGTTCTCGAAGATATCCGACAACAGTGCCACACACTTCGTGTGCTTGGAACCTACCCCACCCAGGAGGAAAGACAATGACCCAGGAACCGATCGTCATCAATGCGCCGCCCAGCAAGTCTCTGTCACACCGCACCCTCATTGCGGCGGCCCTGGCCAAGGGCACTTCCGAAATATCATCAATCCTCGTCTCCGATGATATTACACGCACGCGCAATTGTCTCACTGCCTGCGGGGCTGCCATCGAGGAAAAAAACGGCAACCTCATTGTGACCGGCATGGAAGACGGGCCCAAAGGAGGCAATGCCGACGGCAAGCACAAAGGGGAAAAGCCCCATGAACTTTTCATGCACGAATCCGGTACTACCTGCCGTCTGATGACCGCCGTGGCCGCCGCCGGGCATGGGACTTTCCATGTCCACGGAGCACCCCGCATGCATGAACGTCCCATGGGAGAGCTGACCACAGCCCTTGTGCGGTTGGGGACCAAATTTGACTATGAAGAGCAGGAAGGATTCCTCCCCTTCGTCATGAAATGCAAAGGGTACACGAAAAAAAATGTCGATATAACACTTGAGGAAAGTAGCCAGTACCTCTCGGGCCTCCTCATGGGTGCTCCCATGGCAGACCACGACGTGACTATCACCATAACCGGAAACAAAGCCGTCTCTTGGCCTTATGTGGCCCTGACCCTGCGAATCATGGAAGATTTCAAGGTCAGCTTCACCGTTGAACAAAAACGTGAAGGGACATGGCAGGAAACCCCTTGGCGCTGCGTCAAGGGAATCACTCCTGGCACCATTCGATTCGTGGTTAAGCCCACAGGATATGACTGCTCTGATTATCGGGTCGAAGGCGATTGGTCCAATGCCAGCTATTTTCTCGCCGCAGGAGCTGTGGGGAAACGTCCAGTATTGATCAAAGGACTGGCTGCGGATTCGTTGCAGGGAGATCGTGCGATTCTGGATATCCTCAGCCAGATGGGAGCATCCATCAAAGTCAATTTTGATGGTATCCTGATAGAGCCGAGTTCCTTGCGCGGCATTCAGGTCGATATGGGACGTTGCCCGGATCTGGTCCCGACTGTGGCTGTGGCAGCCGCATACGCTTCTTCACCAACGACCATAGAAAACGTGGCCCACCTGCGGATCAAGGAAACCGATCGTCTCGCAGCCTGCGCCAAGGAAGTGGCTCGTACCGGAACCTCCACTGAAATACGTGAAGATTCTCTGATTATTCGCCCTGGAAGACTGCCCAAGGGGCACACCATCGACTTTACCACATACGGAGACCACCGCATGGCTATGTCCATGTCCATCTTCCAACTGGCGGGAATTGATGTATCACTTGACAATCCGACCTGTGTCGGCAAATCATTTCCCGGATTCTTCGATGAATGGAACAAGATCATCGGATAATGCACATTCCAATGAGAAGGCACTGGACACATCAATGAATATCGTGGATTGCAAAAAAATCGCCATAGTGGGCGAAAGCGGCCAGATGGGAAGCGTTTTCAGGAGCGCCTTCACCCGATTGGGCTGCGATGTCGTTCCGTTGAACCGCCCGTTTTCGGATGCGGAAATCCGCACGGCACTGGATGGATGCGACCTGCTTATCCTGAGTGTTCCAGTCACTGCCATGGCAGGAGTGCTGAAACAGGTCAAACCGTACCTGACCCCTCCCACCATTCTCTGTGATGTCGGATCGGTCAAGATCCTGCCCATCAAGTCCATGCTCGATGCATACGATGGCCCCATAGTCGGGACACACCCGCTCTTCGGCCCGGTGATTCCCCAGGGGTTCACTCCCAGAATCGCCGTTGTTCCGGGAAGAAAGAGTGACACCGATGCAGCCACAAGGGTCTCGGCCCTGATGGAATCATGCGGTTACTCCTGTTTCGATTCCACGGCTGAAGATCACGACCGCGCCATGGCATTTATCCAGGGGCTGAATTACACGTCCACTGTCGCTTTTCTTGCTGCGGCCCGAGATGTGAACGGCATAGAAAATTTCATCACGCCATCCTTCAACCGCAGGCTTGACTCAGCCCGGAAGATGCTGACCCAGGACACCGAGCTTTTTGAGATCATTTCTGAGGCAAATCCGTTTTTGCAGGAAGTGAACCGCTCATTCATGTCTTACCTCAGCCTTGCCGCTGGTGGAGATCTCGACCTTTTGGCCAACCGCGCACAGTGGTGGTGGCGTCACGAACAAACATATTAGGGGTGCGGTCAAAAGCCGGACGCATTGATTACGACGTAACCGAAGCCGCACCCATCCAAAGGGTGTGGCTTCATTTTTTTAGGGAGAACAGTCATGAACGGAACGTGAAAGAAAGCGGAAAATCGGAAAAAAGTAAAAGGGTGGCAGGTCATACCTCGCCCCTACCATTAAAAAAGCATCAAACATATTTTTGCAAGGATACATTCAATGGAAAAGATTTCACTGAAACAGCATGGGAAATGGCTCCCTGCTGATGTGCAAACCACCATCAGTCTCTATATGGGATTGGTTGGCGATCAGCCTGGGATACTGCTCGAATCAGCAGAAGTTGACGGGCGCCTGGGACGGTACAGTCTTATTGCCTGGGATTATCGGCTGGTGCTTCACCCCGTGGATGGCAAACTTGTCGTTGAAACCACTGACGACCGCCTGGCTCCTCTCAAGAAACTGGAAGGAATGGAATACCTCTCCGGCGTCAAAAAAGCTATCGAGACCATCTCCATGGAGCAAACCGCCGAAGGGGGCAATAACCGGGATCGTCTTCCGGGACTCACCCGAGGGCTATACGGTTATTTCGGCTACGGCGTGGCAGGAATGTTCGAACGCAAACTCACGAAATTCTGCAAACCGGCCGATGCCGAGGCATGCCTCGTTCTCCCCGGCCAACTGGTTCTTTTTGATCACCTGCGCCACTCCTGCTGCTATCTGAGCCTTGATGAAGGGGCCACACCGACTCCTGCACCGGTCCAGTGGGGTGCGGACCTGACTGCACCCGAGGTCGGGGCACCCACTATCCATCCCGGCAAGGAAGAATACATGGCGGGCGTGGAACGATGCAAGGAACTCATCGCTGAAGGCGAATGCATTCAGGTGGTCCTTTCCACCCGCTTCACCGTGCCTGTGCCGGACGAACCATTCAAGATATACCGCCGCCTCAGGCAGGCCAACCCCTCGCCATTCATGTTCTACATGAAATTCCCGGACTGTGCGTCCAAAGGCACAAGTTGCGGAACCACCCTCCTCGGTTCATCCCCTGAAATGATGGTCCGCAGTGTGGCAGGCGAACTGGAAGTCCGCCCCATTGCAGGAACTCGCTGGAGGGGGGAGACCGAAGAAGAGGACCGCCGTCTGGCAGAAGAACTGCTCGCCGATCCCAAGGAATGCGCCGAGCACGTCATGCTCGTCGATCTGGGACGCAACGATCTTGGCCGCATCTCCAAGCCGGGAACGGTCTCGGTTGAGCAGTTCATGAACGTCGAACGTTTCTCACACGTGATGCACCTGACCTCCTATGTGGAGGGCACGCTCAAGGAGGAACTCAACGGAATTGACGTTCTTCAGGCAACCTTCCCGGCCGGAACCCTGTCAGGCGCTCCCAAAATCCGCGCCATGGAGATTATCGCCGAACTGGAACCGCAGGAACGCGGTCCTTACGGAGGCTGCATCGGATGGATGGGGCTGGATGACGGAGAGGTCAGTTTGGATACAGGTATCACTATCCGCTCCATGTGGATTCGTGATGGTCTGTGCCATTGGCAGGCTGGAGCCGGAATCGTGTATGATTCCAACGCCGAATCAGAGTGGAACGAGTGCCAAAACAAGGCGCGCGTGCTTTTGGAAGTCATTTCCGGCAAGGGAGGCACTGATGTTTTTGCTGATCGATAATTTCGATTCCTTCACTTTCAATCTGGTGCAGGCATTCCAACAACTCGGGTCTGATCCGACTGTCGTTCGCAATGACAGGGAAGAGCTGCTGGCTCTGGCAACCTCGGGCACACTCGAACGGGTCTGTCTCTCCCCTGGGCCGAGCAACCCAGCGAATGCAGGCTTCTGCCTGGAATTTCTGGCTCGATTGCCCAAGGAAACCCCTGTCCTCGGCGTCTGCCTCGGGCACCAAACCCTGGGACATTTTGCGGGAGCACCGGTCAAAAGGGCAGAAAGGATCATGCATGGAAAGACATCCCGCGTATTTCATGAAGGGAAAAGTGTCTTTGCCGGAGTGGAATCCCCGTTCACCGTCTGCCGCTACCATTCACTGGTCGTTCCGGCAGAGGATGCAGCGGAGATGCTTGAAGTGACAGCCACCACTGAGCGGGGCGAAATCATGGGTATTCAATATAAAGACCGCCCCTGGCACGGCGTGCAGTTCCACCCGGAATCCATTCTGACGCCCCAAGGCCCTGCCCTGCTTCGCAACTTCTTGAACATGAAAGGATATGATCATGACAATTCCTGAAATACTTGAAATTCTTGCCACGCGACATTCCCTGACCGACGAACAGGCTGACTTCATGTTCACCGAGCTTATGGACGGCAACATGACCGAAGCACAGACAGGCGCTTTCCTTATGGGGCTGCGGGCCAAGGGAGAGGACTCCACAGACCTGGCCGCAGGAGTGCGCGCAGGCGTCGCCCATGCCAACAAGATTCCGGGCTTCGATGGCTCCCGTAAGGAACCGGTTGTAGATACCTGTGGCACAGGCGGTGACGGACAATGCAGTTTCAACAACTCCACTGCCGTCTCCCTGTTTCTCGCTGACATGGGCTTTACCGTCGCCAAACATGGTAACCGGGCCTTGTCCTCTTCCTGCGGATCTGCCGATGCTCTGGAAGCTCTCGGCATCCCACTGGACCTGTCTCCCGAGCAGGCAGCCAAAGGACTTGAGAAGCACCACTTCGCCTTCCTCTTCGCCCCAGCGTATCACCCCTCTTTCAAGTACGTCATGCCCGTGCGTCAGCAACTCGGCATCCGCACCCTTTTCAACTTCATGGGGCCGCTGCTCAACCCAGCCAGACCATCCCATCAGTTGCTCGGGGTAGGCGACCCGGACAAACTTCACCTCATGGGTGAAACCTTACTCCTGACAGGAGTAAGACGCGCGCTGATATTCTCCGGCGCAGGCGGCTTTGACGAACTCACGACCTGGGGCATGAACCGAGGCTATATCGTCAACGACGGTGTCATGGAAAAAACTGTCCTTGACCCTGCCAAACTCGGCTTTGCCGCGTACGATCCAAAGGATGTCCGGGTAGAAGGAAAAGCCGATGCAGTCGCACGACTGCGTACTATTCTGGAAGGCAAAGGCCCCCAGGCCATGATGGACATGGTGGCCCTGAATCTGGCAGGGTGCCTGCATCTTCTGGACAAGGGCACTATGGCTGAATGCGCCGATATCGCCCGTGATGTCGTCAATCAAGGACTGCAAAAAGGAATTCCGTATGTTGGATAAATTCAGGGAAGCAAAGCAACTGGAAATCGACTCTCTCCGAAAAGACTTCATGGAGGGTCGCGTTCCTGCCGCCTATCAGGGTGAACGCCCATCATTTGTCGAGGCCATCAGGGCAAAAGGGCCGGGAGCGGTCATTGCCGAATTCAAGCCCGCCAGCCCGAGCAAGGGCATCCTGCGGGAGAACCTCAATCCTCTCGATTATGCAGATATGTATGCCGATAACGGCGCAGCCGCCATCTCGGTGCTTACTGAGCACAAATACTTCAAGGGAACCCCGGATTTTCTGTTCATGATGAACCAGCCCGGTATCCCCCTGTTACGCAAGGACTTCATTTTCGACCCGCTCCAGGTCGCCATGACGGCATCCAGCCCGGCTTCGGCCGTACTCCTCATTGCACGCATGTGTGATAATGCGACCCACCTCAGCCAACTCATCGAGATCGCCCGGATGCCCGGTCTCGCTCCGGTCGTCGAAATATTTGACCAGGCAGACCTCGACATGGCCAGAGAAGCTGGAGCCGACATCATCCAGGTCAACAACAGAAATCTCGACACCCTTGAGATATCATTGGACCAGGCTCGCAACTTCATCGCCCAAAAGCGGGAAGACGAACTTTGGATCTGCGCCAGCGGAATTTCCGAACGGAAACAGGTCACCGAAATGGCTCAGCTCGGATACGATGCCGTGCTTATCGGCACCTGCCTGATGGAAACAGATGATCCGGCCGCAAAATTGGCTGAACTGACGGGAGCGAAATAACATGGCACGCCCTGTGGTCAAGGTGTGCGGCATGACCCGCATGCAGGATGTCGAACTCTGTGTCGAACTCGGCGCGGATCTGCTCGGCTTCATCTTCCACCCCAAAAGTCCACGCAACGTCGACCCGGACTTTGTGGCCTCGGTCAAAACCGGTGTCACTAAAGTGGGTGTCTTCGTGAACCAATCCGCCACCGAGATCAACGAGATCATGGAACGGTGCGGACTCCATGCCGCCCAATTGCACGGCGGACAGGATGTGGACTTCTGCGAAAGCATCGGCCCGGATCGAGTTATCCGGGTCTTCTGGCCGAGTACGTACACCTCGACTCACGCACTGATACGTGACCTGGACAATTATGCCGAGGTCTGCGGACACTTCCTGCTCGACGCAGGGTCGACCGGACAGGGAGGAACAGGGCAAACCATTGATTTTAGCGTTCTCCAACATATTGAAATACAGACACCTTGGTTCCTTGCAGGAGGTCTGAATCCCCAAAATCTGGATTCAGCTCTTGCTCTCAACCCTCCTGGACTGGACATCAATTCCGGAGTGGAGTCGGGACCAGGCATCAAAGACGAAACCAGACTGCGGGCCATTTTCGATCGCCTCGCACAACTGGATTAAGGATATTGACCATGAAGAAAGGTTACTTCGGCGATTTCGGCGGCCAGTTCATCCCGGAACTGCTCATGCCCCCGCTTATCGAACTGGAAAAAGCCATGGAAACCATCCTCCCTTCCGAGGAGTTCCAGACACGCTTTATCGATATGCTCAAGGAAAATGTAGGCCGTCCTTCGGCTATGACCCATTGCGCTAATCTTTCCAAAGATCTCGGGCTTGACCTCTGGCTCAAACGGGAAGACCTCAATCATTCCGGCGCACATAAGATTAACAACACCCTCGGACAAGGCCTTCTAGCCAAGATGATGGGAAAAAATGTACTGCTGGCCGAGACCGGTGCAGGCATGCATGGCGTGGCCACGGCTGTCGCGGCCGCCATGCTCGATATGAAGGCCATTATTTACATGGGGGCCACGGATGTGGTCCGTCAAGCCCCCAATGTCAACCGGATGCGACTCATGGGTGCGGAGATAGTGGCTGTCGAATCCGGCACCAAGACCCTCAAGGACGCCATCAATGAGGCGTTGCGCCGTTGGTTGTCCGATCAGGAAACCACGCACTACTGCTTTGGCACCGCTGCCGGACCACACCCCTTTCCGACACTGGTTCGCCAATTCCAGCAGATCATTTCCCAAGAAGCCCGCCAGCAATTCATGGATCGCAACAATGGTTCTCTGCCCGATGCCGTGGTCGCGTGTGTCGGAGGTGGCTCCAATGCCATCGGCATGTTCCACCACTTCATCCCCGATGCATCCGTCCGAATCATAGGTGTGGAGGCAGCAGGAACAGGAGAACCGGGGTGTGACAATTCCGCTCCCTTGAGCATTGGCTCGGACGGTATCCTGCATGGAATGAAGACCAAGCTGCTACAGACAGAAACAGGACAGATTTTGCCGTCCCACTCCATCGCGCCAGGTCTGGATTATCCTGGAGTCGGACCGGAACACGCGCACTTGCACGATTCCGGCCGTGGTGAATATGTCACCATCAATGACGCACAGGCCATCAATGCCTTCAAAGTACTTTCCCAGCGTGAAGGCATCATCCCGGCTTTGGAATCTTCTCACGCCGTGGCCTACGCCATTGAAAACAAGAAGATGCTTCAAGGCAAGTCCGTGCTTGTGTGCCTGTCCGGTCGCGGAGACAAGGATCTCGGGATACTGGACGAGATTCTGTAGAGCCGGAGAACTCAGACAGCCCCAACAGGCATCTGTGCACTCCATCCCCGTGAGGGAACTCGACACATCACCACAACACATTGGCGCACTCGAAGACGCCAGTGGTAAAGAAGGGGTAAAATATGAATCCCATGCAAATAAAAATAGACGAGGCTGTGACCAAAGGGTCCGTGGGCCTCATCCCATTTCTTCCGGCTGGTTTCCCCAACAGGGAACAGTTCTGGAAGGAACTTGAAGAATTGGACGCAGCAGGCGCATCCATCATTGAAATAGGCATGCCCTTTTCCGACCCGGTAGCCGATGGCCCAGTGGTGGAAAAAGCATCCCTCCAATGCCTGGAGGACGGCATCGACCTAACTTGGATATTCGAAGGCCTCAAGAAGCGCAAAGGCTCATTCAATGCGGCATTGCTGCTCATGGGGTATCTCAACCCGGTCTACCAATACGGAGTGGAGCAATTCGGCGCGGACTGTGAGGCCGCTGGGGTATCAGGACTGATTATCGCTGACTTACCCTACGAAGAAGCCGATTTTGTCAAGCAAGCCATCGAATCCCACGGAGTGGCTCTGGTCCCGCTTATCGGATTGAATACAAGCCGGGAACGCATGAAACTCTATGCCAAGGGTGCTACTGGATTTTGCTATTTTGTCTCGGTCCTCGGCACCACTGGTCAACGGGAATCCCTGCCTGCCCGTATTAAGGAAAAACTGACCGAAGCCCGCGAAATATTCACGGTCCCCATTGCCTTGGGTTTTGGGATCAAACACCCTGATCAACTCTCCCAATTTGAAGGGCTTCTGGACGCGGCGGTTTTCGGTTCAGCGCTTATCAGCCACATAGAAAGCGGCAAATCGAGTCAGGAGTTCATGGCTCCCTGGACTTGAATCAAACATGAAAGCATAAAAAAGCCCGGTTTTCCGGGCTTTTTTATGCTTATTCACTGAGAATATCCTGTGCGGTAGAGGAATAAAATACCCACGTGGTCAGCATAGGCACTCTCTGTCTGTGCCAAGGACATTGCTTGTACACGCAAATTCATCTAGTTTTACCGGATGATTCTATTCGTCCTTATGAGAGATCTTCTCATATTCATAACAGGAGTGTTGTACTTCGAGTTTTATCTCGACTTCAAATTGCCGAACGAAAGCAATTTACTTTTATTTTTTGTTGCGATTCCGATAGTATGGGCAACCATGATGCAGATGTGGACCGCTATCAGTTATCGAGAGCAAAAAAATCGAGTGATGTATTGGGCATGCCATATGATGGGTGTCCTTTTATTAACCTGTTCCGTCTTCCTCATCAGTGCCGTCTTGAATTCTATCGAATCTTCATTGAGCACAACAGGCAACATACTCTTTCATGTCGTGGGATGGTCTGCCATCTTGAGTATCATCTTCTACGATATGGTCGATATCGCTCGGGATGATGACCGCTGAAAAATTGTCCCCAGTTTATCACATGTTTTTTTCGCAATATCTCAAAAACTTTTGCGCTTCCATGAACTGAGGATTGATATTCAAAGCGTCTTTCAGACTCGCCATGCACGGCTCGTTCATTCCTTTTTCAAAATAGACTCGCGCAAGATTGAAATGGACATTCTCGTCGTCATTCACGATTTCCAGGGATTTCTTGTAGTACCGAATCGATTCATCATAGTGGCCGTTCTTTCGCAAACTGATGCCGAACTTATTGAATTTCTGACGATGCTCGTAGGTGAATGCCTCGGAGATGCCGAGCAGAGTATTCAAGACCCGCTTGAGCTTGTTGAATTCCTTGGTGTGTGAGTAGACCTCGCCCAATCCGTAGTTGGCATCAATACTCTTCTCATCAATCATCAACGCCTTGATGAACTGCCCTTCGGCTTCATCCATATTTCCAGCGGAAAAGGCCTGCTCGCCCTGTTCGATCTTTCGAGCCAAAGTCTCAAGAGCAGGGACAGTATGAATCTGATAATAAGAAGGTTCCGGGGTGTATTGCTTGAGAAAATCAAGCTCGCCAAGAACGGTTCGGACGCCGGAAGGGACATGATGCGCATTGAGCGGTTGCACCTCAAATTCCTTTTGTGAGATCTGCCGAGCATACCAATATGTTATATTCGAACGCTTCTCTGCCGTGCCGCCGGTTCCTATTTCCGCTTCCAATTGAAGCGAATAGACACCGAGTATTTGTGGATAATCACTCAAAGTCGAGTCTCCATTCCGTCATGTCCATTATGATTGTACGTGCCGTGGATATATCAATACTCACAGTCAAGGATGTACAGCACAGCCTTAGTAAAATCAATAATTCTTATCATAACCACAAGCTGTTGCGAATAAAAATAAAAGGCCCGACCCGGTACACGTAAAGAGTATACCGAGCCGGGCCTTTTATTAAAATAAATTTATAAGGAAATATTTATCCGTTCGAAAAAAGACCGATGGGAATCTGCCAAATAAATTGGGAAAAGGACACTATTCGCCACAAGGCTTCCACGGCTCATTAAGCTTTCGTTCATGGCCTTCCAGATTGATCACCTCCGGGAAGACATCCCCAACCAAAGGAGTAAAGGGATGATAATGATATATAACGGAGACCTGGACCAATTCGCACGGCCCACCGGGATCATTCTCCACACCATCACCAGTGGCACTGGCTGTGGGCCAGGAAGAGACAGTGATTTCCTTTGCTCCGTTATCCAGTGCCGTCAGCCATTTCTCGGTCTCGGCAACGATTTGCGACAAGCGATTTCCCTCTTCATCTCCCACTCCGGTCGCGGCAAAGCGTGCTCCGACCTGGGCGGCTTTCTGAATACTCAGCCACGAATAAAAGATCGATCCGAATTCGACCATGCCGAGAACCAAAACAAAAATGAATGGAATGATAAGGGCGAACTCAATGGTGGTGACGCCTCTGCGACGGGCAATATTGCTACGCTGTTTCATACTTGTTCTCCCTAGTTCAAGAGCCGCCAGCCCAACTGCTTCCCGATTTCCTTGAAGACATCCGGGATATCGTAGACTGATGGTGCATCAAAGTAATGGTCATCCGTTCCTGTTTTGCTGGAGGCAATTTCCTTCATCAAACTGACATCGGTATTATCTGAAGACCCAAAGCGGATGGAAAAAATCTCAACTCCCGCATCCTTAGCCAATTCGGCCTCAGCGAGCATTTCCTCATTCAGGACACCGCCATTTTCACAATGGGCCGTATCGACGCCCATACCAAAGTAGGCGTTGGTCCAATAATTATTCGGTCGATACGAGGCCCTGTAGGAGCCTCCGCATTCGCCATCTTCCGTATCCCCATCAGTCAGGACAATCATGATCTTGCGCATATCTTCCTTGTCACCACCCTGGGTGTACGGTTCCTCCGGCGTCAGGACATTTCGCCCCCATTTGATTCCTTCGGAGATAAGCGTGCCAGAGGCATTTCCGGTGGCAGTCTGTTGATTGATGGCCGAAATGATCTCGTCCTTGTCCTGGGAGAGAGGCATGATTTCGGGAATATCCGAACACGTATCCAAATCAATGGAACGACGGTATCGAGAGGAAAGCGCGTAATAGTCATCCATGAACTCATCATTGATGCCGTTATTAACGCTTCCGTCCGCATTGCGGCAGCCACCATCCAGACCATCGACATCATCTCCCACTTTCACCTTGCCGCGAAAGGGAACCAGACCGACCTTGGTGTCCGGGTCTGCCCCATCCGGCATGAGCAACTCTGTTAACTCAATGGACGCCTCCTTGACCAAATTGATGGGCGTGCCTTTCATGGAGCCGGAATTATCGACCACAAAAACTACTTCGAGCTTATTGAAACCTGCGGCGGCTGACGCCGAGACCCAATGATCGGCGATACCGGTAAAGCCCATGATCAGAAGCTTGACCTCAGCCTTGGCCTTGACCACGACACTGCGAACTTCCGTGCCGGGAGAAACCTGCTGGACTACGGCAGCAGGCATGTTGGTATGGATCATGTCAGTAACAGCCTGCTTGACCAGCCCTTTGTCTATGTCAGGATCATATGGCAATTCCAGACTTCCTGCCAAAGCACCTGCATCAACAGCGGCCTGAAGGCGCGTATGCGTAACATACATATTCCCCATGTCCACAGCCAACCCCACCATTCCGAGAATGACGGGAACCAGCAGAGCCAGCAGGATGCTCGTGGCACCACAACGGGAATTATCAGGGAAGCGGCATGGTTGTTTGCGCTGCAAGAGTGAGCGAGTCCTCGCCAGTGAGCATTTCGATGGCATACTCGCCAAACGGTTGGTAATCATAGGAAACCTCGACAGTCACGGTGTTGGAGGCCGTATCGGTCGTCACGGACGTCCGCAGAGCCTCGGAGTTCAGGTCATCTGTGATTGCCCGAACCAGTGTTTCAATTTCAGATGTTTCACCATCCATCAGTGCCAAACGTGCCCCCTCGCGGCTCGCTTCGACCAAACTTGAATATGTATGCATGGCATTGGCACCTTCAATAATCAGGAAGAGCAGCAAGGCAAAGCCCGGAAGCAGCAAGGCGAATTCCACCGCAGCCAGCCCCTGGCGTGAAAAGTTTCTCTTTCTCATTGCCCAATCTCCTTGTCAGCGATTCTTCCAGCCCGAAACGAGCTGTGTATTCGGCATTAGCAATGGATATGCCATTGACGATAAATATCTTTATTTAAATAGGCAATTACCTGATATAAAACATTTTTTTGCAAGAAACAAAAAAAATGAAACATTGGAATTGCCACCACACCTGGCCTGCCCATCTATTTTTTGTGGATTTAATGGAATAAACTCTGTATTATACAGGGCAGGGGACAAAGGAGGAGAGGGTATGGCTGAAAAAATACTGATTGTTGATGACGATCGCGCTTTTCAAGGAATGCTGGTCGAAGCATTGACAGACAAGGGATATGAGATCGACACGGCACCGACTGCCGAAGACGGCATTACCAAGGCTGGAGCTGGAGACTACGACCTCATACTGCATGACATCAAACTCCCAGGCATGTCCGGGCTGGAGGCGCTGCCCCACCTCGCCGACGCCGCCCCCGGAGTGGATGTCATTGTCATGACCGGCTATGCCTCCAAGGATTCCGGCGTTCAAGCCATGCAACATGGAGCCTATGACTACTTCACCAAACCATTCTCTCTGAGTGAAATGGAGGTTGTTGTCCGCCGCGCCATGGAAAAACGCCGTATGCAGTTGGAGCTGGCAGAATTGAAAAAGCGCGGTTCAACCAGCCCCCTTCATGATATCATCGGCCAATCAGCTCCCATGCAGGCCATCAAGAAAAGGATTGCCCGTGTCGCGGAACTCAATGCCGATGTTCTGATCATGGGAGAAACCGGAACCGGCAAGGAACTGGTTTCAGATACCATTCACGCCATGAGCACCCGGGGGAAGGGACCATTTGTCAAGCTCAACTGTGCCGCCATCCCGGAAAATCTCATTGAAAGTGAATTGTTTGGACACGAGAAAGGAGCCTTCACCGGCGCGACATCTGTCAAGCACGGTAAATTCGAGATGGCCAAAGGAGGCAGCATTCTGCTGGATGAGCTCGGCGAAATGCCCATGCACCTTCAGCCTAAAATCCTCCGTGCCGTTGAACAGAAACAGGCTGAAAGATTGGGAGGAGCCAAACCGGTCAAATACGATGTTCGCATCATTGCAGCCACCAACCTTGATCTTGAAGAGCGCATCGCTCAAGGCCACTTCCGAAGCGATCTTTACTATCGACTGAATGTCGCGACCCTGATCCTGCCCCCGCTGCGGGAACGCAAGACTGATCTGCCCGAATTGGCAGATTTTTTTCTGGATCGAGCTAACCGCCGCCTTGGCACTGATATAAGCGCGATATCTGCCGATGCCATGGAAATTTTCTTCAACTACGACTGGCCTGGCAATATCCGACAATTTGCCAACGCAGTGGAACGCGCCGCCATCTTCTGCACTTCATCCGTCATTACTCCATCTGAAGTGGACCAGGCTTTTTCCAACAAACAACCGCAGAAGGATGCCGGACTCTCACTGCCTGAAACCTCCCTCCCACTCAAACAGGCACTTATTCAATATGAAAGATCTCTCATCGAGAACGCCCTGCGTCTCACCGGGGGGACACAGACTGACGCAGCCGAATCGCTCGGCATTTCAGCAAAAAATCTCTGGAACAAACTCAAGAAACACGGCATGGATCCTGCACAATTCAAGGCATAATGGCCCATAGCCAGGAAGAATCCATTTTTTTTGGAGTCTTTCTTGACGCATGAGAAGTTCGTGCGCGCCCATGTTCCCTGAACCCATCTGGCAGGTTTCCCATGCTCCAAACCTTGCAGGCAACAACTCACCGATCGGCAGTCTCTACGCTGAAATTTGGTGGGCGCGCCTTCTCCATTCTTCTTGCAAACATTCATGCTCACATCATCCCCATAGCTGTTGTTAGCCTGTATACCCTGGCCCTCTTCATATATATAGAGATATTCCACCTGGAATCACTTGCCCATTTCGCCCTGTACAACGGGACAGCAGCTTTTCTGTTTGCCCTGACCCTAGGATTCTTTTTTATTATCTATTGTTTCAAAGCCGAAATCCATGACATGCCGGAGAAACTGTTTCCCCATGTCATGCGAAAATTAAAAGACGAATTCTTCACTCTTGATCGCCTCTTCGGAGCGACTCTGGCCATTGCTCTTTTCATTCTCATGCTCATAACCTTTGCCAACTTCAAACGAATGATTCCCGCCGTCATCCCCTTCCATCTTGATACGAATTTGAGCGAGTTGGACCGCTGGCTGCATCTCGGCACTGATCCATGGCAATGGTTGCAGCCTTTCATCGGCTTCCCGATCATGACCTTTGCCATCAACATCATGTACAATCTCTGGCTCTTTCTGATCATTGTGGTCTTCTACTGGCAGGCGTTTTCCGTCACGAACAAGGAGCTCAGAAAACAGTATCTGCTGGCGTTTTTCCTCTGCTGGATACTCATCGGAACCCTTGCTGCGACATTCCTCTCCTCTGCCGGACCATGCTATTACCACCGCTTCGGGGACGTCCCCAATGTCTATGCTCCCCTCATGACCTATCTACACCACGCCGATGCCATATACCCAATATGGGCGCTTGACATGCAGGACATCCTGCTGAAGAGCTACGACCTCAAATCAACCACCATGGCTTCCGGCATAACCGCCATGCCCAGCATGCATGTTTCCATTGCATGGCTCATGGTGCTGCTTGGATGGCGCATCAACCCATTCGCCGGATGGGTATTTTCCCTCTACTGCGGAGTTATTCTGATCGGTTCAGTCCATCTTGGTTGGCATTATGCAGTGGATGGGTATGTTTCCATCATGCTGACAACTCTCATCTGGCATCTCTCAGGCAAAGTTCTCACCAGAAAATCCCTGTCGTGGTAAAAAACTGACGAAGAAGAAAAGCACCTCTCATTGAGAAAGTCCCTCTTACCATCCAGATAAGGGGGACTTTCTGGACACGCTTCCCATCAAGTCTTCATCTCCCTTCGATTTCCCCCCTCTACCAACGTGGCGTCCCCTTGCTTGAGACTCGCAACCAATGCGCCTCAAGTACCGTTGCACCTCAAGTACCGTTGCACCTTCGAGAAGTCCTCCCCACACGTTTCCATTTAATATTTCATGAATCTATTTTTTATAGACTGCCTTAACCTTTTGTTTTTAAAAGATTTTTGCACTTTGATTTCTTCAAGAAGCTCTTTTAAAGAATACACAAATGATGGATTCCCCTTTTCAAAAAGACAATTGGAGACTCCATTCTCAATCCCAGTTTTTTAAAAAAAAATCAACAATACAAGTATATTATATTATAAATACCACAAACAGACACCTTTGGCACGGCCGTTGCTTAATTGGGTTCGTGGCTAGTGAAACATCACATAAACAAAATTTTCGGCTCATCCATGAGCCAAGTCAAACAAGGAGAAACACAATGTCTATCATCAAAAATCTGATCATGAACGAAGAAGGCGCAACTGCCCTGGAATACGGCCTTCTCGCTGCACTCATCGCCCTGGGCATCATCACCGCCGTGACCCAGCTTGGCGACGCTGTTACCAAGACTTTCAGCACCATCGCTACCGAGATGGAGACTGCAACGGCATCATAAGCCGGAGCATGGAGCATAATTTTACCGTTTAACGGAAGCAGCCAGAGCAGCCGGACCGGGGCTTGCGGGAAAGCAGCCCGCTCGTCCCGGTCCTGTCGTCCGAGGGGAAAACGGATGACGCACGGAACCTTGGCTCATATCGGGGGAACCATGGATATCATCATCAGCAGCGTCCTTGCAGCGGCACTTGCCATCGCCACTGTCACCGACCTGAAACGCCAGCGCATATACAACTGGCTCACTTTTCCTCTCATCACCACCGGATTGGGCGCACATACCATCCACGCAGGGTGGGACGGACTAATCCTCAGCAGTTCCGGCTTTGCACTGGGACTATTCGTCATGTTCATCCCGTTCCTCCTCGGCATGATGGGGGCAGGAGATGTTAAACTCATGGCCGGAATCGGCGCATGGCTCGGCGTCAACACCACCTTCACCGCATTTTTGTTAACCAGCATTATCGGCGGCATATATGCCCTGCTGGTCATGATACGGCACAGAGAGTACATGAAGGCCATTTTCATGAACATCTGGGGCACCTTTCTGCGAACCCTGTCCACCAGAACCTTCGACTATTCCCCCATTGAGGCGAAGAAGACTCTCCCCCGCCTGTGCTACGGCGTCGCCATTACCATAGGTACTCTGGGAGCCATGATTTTCAACTATACACAGACCGGCACAGTGCTGGCTCTGTAAGGCAGGGGAAACACCATGAGCAAATCAACACGAGCACTCCTCCAGATAGGTATAGCCCTGATGCTGGCCATTGCCGCTGGCGGCCTCATTTTCATGTGGTCGGTCAAACTGACCAAACAACCCGCCCCCAGAACGGAAGCTTCCACTGTGGGCGTGGTTGTGGCACGAGAGGACATCCATCGCGGGAGCAAGCTCGTCTCCGACATGCTCACGGTCAAACAGTTCACCCCAGACTCCAAACCGACCGGGTCCTTCGCTTCGATCAAGGAGATAGAAGGCCGTGTGCTGAATACGAATATTTCCGGCAATGAAGCGGTCACCAAGTCCAAATTGGCAGACCCCTCCATCATGGGAGGCGGTGTCTCCGCCCTCATTGAACCGGGGAAACGCGCCATGTCGGTCAAGGGAAACTCAGTCATGGGACTGGCCGGATTCGTCCGGCCTGGTGATCGTGTGGATGTGATTGTCACCCTGCCCGAAGGGTATGACGAGAAGCCTGTCACCAAGCTGGTTCTCGAACGAATCAAAATCATCGCCACTGGAACAGAACTTTCCCCGCCCAACGCCGAAGGCAAGACCGCATCCGTGGATGTCTATACCCTGGAACTTTCACCAGCGGAAAGTGAACGGTTGGCCCTGGCCGCGACCCAGGGGACCTTGAATTTCGCCCTGCGCAACGAACAGGATACCGCAAAGGTTCTGACAACCGGAGTCACGGCCCGCAAGGCGCTCGCGGCATTGCGCCCCAAGCCAAAGCCCCGTCAGAGGCGAACCAGCCGTTCTCGGGTCAAGGTCGAAGTCATCACCGGCGGCGATTCCCGGACCCTGAAGTTCTAGGAGCAGCCATGAAGACACCCAATACCATATATCTTTTCCTGCTTCTGGCAGTGATACTCCCCGGAACAGCCATGGCTGACGTGCAGATCATGAACACGGAAGCACCAGGCGTGATCCGCATAGTGCTCGACAAATCCACCATACTGAACACGGACAAACCAGTCAGTCGAGTCTCCATAGCCCAACCTGGATCAGCATCCATCGTGGTGCTTTCTCCCACACAGATATACATTACCGGGCAAACACTGGGAACCACGACTCTGACCCTATGGGAAGGCTCGACGGTCTCCGCTGTGTACGATCTGGTCATTACTCCGGATGTAACGCGACTCAAGCGCATGATTCATGAAATTCTGCCGGAGGAGAAGGGGATCCAAGTCCTCTCATCCGGGGAATCCATCACCCTGTCCGGCTACGTGACCAGCACCGGCAACCTCACCAGCGTTCTTGCCCTGGCCGAAGCCGAAGCCCCGGAAAAAGTCGTCAACCTTCTGCGTGTGGACGGAGTTCAACAAGTCATGCTTGAAGTCAGGGTCGCGGAAATGAGCCGGACCGTCCTCAAACGTATGGGCGTCAACCTCGCAGCGACATTCAGCAATTTTACGTTATACTCATTCCTGAACAACCTCACGAGTCTTTCTTCGGATGGGGACGGGGTGATCAATCTGACAGACCACATCACTGGCGTGGCCAGTTACACCAGCGGCAACACATCCATCACCGGATTCATTGACGCCCTCAAAACTCAGGGATTGGCCAAATTGCTGGCCGAACCAAACCTGACATGCGTTTCCGGTGAGTCGGCAAATTTCCTCGTGGGCGGTGAAATCCCCATCCCAATGCCAGGTTCGCTTGGCACGGTTTCGGTCGAATTCAAGCCATTCGGAGTGGGGCTCGGGTTCACCCCCACGGTTCTCAGCTCCGGGGCCATCAACCTTCAAGTCAGCCCGGAGGTCTCCGAACTCGATTACACCCAGGCTCTGCCCTATGACGGCTATGAAATCCCGGCCATCAAGACTCGTCGCGCATCCACTGTCATTGACCTTGCAGATGGCCAATCCTTTGCCATCGCCGGTCTGATCAGCGAGTCCCTCAAGGAAAACAATACCCGCTTTCCGGTACTGGGAGACGTTCCGATACTTGGAACTCTCTTCCGCAGCACTGACTTTTCCAAGGACAAGACGGAACTTGTGATCATCGTCACCGCGCATTTGGTCAAGCCCATCGACATGGCCAGCCAGACTTTGCCCACAGATGGATTCAAAGAACCAAGCGACTATGAGTTCTACATGCTCGGCCTCCTGGAGGGGGAAAACACACCCACGGAAGAAGCGACTTCGGCCAAAGCGGAAGGCAAATCATCCGGAACTGCAACCGTGGTCCGCCCCGAAAACGGTTTTGACGGTCAATTCGGCCATTCTTGGTCCCAATAGGGAAGAGAACGAGGAACGACTCATGAAAAAGAGACTTGTTTCGATAGTGGCTATCGGCATCCTGCTTCAGGCCGGATGCAGCCTGACACAGGTAGAGCACAAGGAATCAACCATTCCTTTTGGCAGTTCCGTCCGCATGGCGGTCAAACAACAAATATTCAATCCCGAGGCAGGTGGCGATGCTCCTGTTGTCGGGCTGAATGGGCGCTATGCCGCTTCCGTTGCAAAAAAATATGATGCGGGACCAAAGACAGAAGCCGCAAGCGGGCCATCCGTGTCCGAAACGATTATCGGGACCAAGTAACATGTGGTCCAGATATTCATATTACTGGCGAGAATTGTTGTTCATGGCGTTCATGATAACGATTCTGCTGCTTGACCTGACACTTTTTGACGTTCTGTCCCCTTTTGGAGATGAGGGGGCCGGAACCGCCAAGGCTGTAAGGATCATCCATTAGGCATGATCCGCGATAAAGGGGGAACCGATGAACAACAGAATAATACCTGTCACACTGGCGCTTATTGACAGCGAAGAACGAAAGAAGCTGGAGCGGATAATCGCATCAAACTACATGGTGCGTCTGGCTGATGAAGAAAATGACGAGATGGGGGTGTTGATATACGAACCTGGCGACTCCGTGAACGAGGACCTTCCGCATATCATTCACGCCCTGGAGTCCGGTCAGGCCGAAGATGTCTATCTTGCTGGCAGTCATGCTGATTCGGACATCCTTATCCGAGGCATGAGAAACGGTATCCGTGAATTTTTGCACTTCCCCATAGAGGAAAATGATTTTCGCGCGGCAATCATGCGCACGGCCATGCGCTCCAGTCTGGACAGTGATACTGGAGAGAAAGGACGGATTATCAGCCTGATGAGTGGCAAGGCCGGACTCGGCAACACGACCGTAGCCGTGAACCTTGCCTGGGAATTGAACAGGCGAGCGCCTGGACGCACGCTTCTGCTCGATCTGCGTCGCCCGAACGGGGAGGTCCAGTACTTCCTCGACCTCAAGCCCGAATACACATGGGGTGACTTGATGCAGGACGTCTCGCGCCTGGACGCGACCTACCTGCATTCACTCGTGACAGAGCACCCCTCCGGCCTGCATATTATGCCCGGTCCCGCCGAAGGAGACCGGCCCGATGCACAGACTCTCTACCTCATTCTCGAACAACTCCGCCAAAGTTACGACTTTGTCATCATCGACACGAATTTCCCGGAGAGCGGCAAATTGACCAAGGAAGTGGAAATGGCCGACTCCATCCTGCTCCCCCTGCATCTGACACTCCCGAGTCTGGCTCGGACTTCCCGACTGATAGAGTCCATACGCAGTCAGGACCCGGATGCCGAAAGACGCATGACCCTGATAGCGAACAGAGTCACCAAGGATACCACCATTGGCGTGGCTGAAGCGGCGGATGTACTCTCCCGTCGGATTCCCTGGGTTATCCCGGAAGATACCTCATCAGTCCAATCCGCCTTGAATCAGGGCACTCCCCTGGTCAAGTCCTACCCAAAATCACCCGCTGCCAAGACCATCATCGCCATGGCCAGGGGGCTGGACCACCGCAAGCAACCCAAGTCCCGCTCCTTTTCCTTTCCGTTCGCCTCTCTCTTTTCACGCAAAAAGGACATGATTGATGCCAAATTAGCGGGGGCTGTCTCATGAATCTTGCAGCACGATTGAATAAGAAGACACCCAAGGCAGGCAAGCCCACAGCTTCAAGGAAAACGTCCTCGTCCAGAAGCACCGAACTTGCGGACCACTACTTTGACATCAAGACTCGTATCCATGATCGGTTGATCGACATCATCGACTTGTCTCTCCTCGATAGCCTCAGTGAAGCCGAGATGCGTGGAGAAATAGCCAAGGTCACGGAAGGCTTGCTCTGGGAGGAATTCCAGAGCGCGCCTCTCAATCTGGCAGAACGAAAACGTATGCTCTCGGAAATCCAGGATGAAGTCATTGGTTTGGGACCGCTGGAGCCGTACATCAAGGACCCGACAGTCAACGACATACTGGTCAATGGATACAAGCAGATATATGTGGAGCGCGCAGGCAAATTGGAGCCGACCCCAGCCAGATTCAAGGATGACGATCATCTGCGCAAAATCATCGACCGTATCGTCTCTCAGGTCGGCCGCCGTATCGATGAATCCCAACCCCTGTGCGATGCCCGACTCATGGACGGTTCCCGTGTCAACGCCGTGATTCCGCCTCTGGCCATCGATGGTCCTTCGCTCTCCATACGCAAATTTTCCAAAGACCCCCTCGAAATAAGCCATCTTATCAGTTTCAATTCGCTGACCGAACCCATGGCCAGACTCATGGACGGCATTGTCAAGGCTCGCTTGAACGTCCTCATATCGGGCGGAACCGGCTCAGGGAAGACAACGCTGCTCAACTGCCTGTCGCGCAATATCCCCGAAGACGAACGTATCGTCACCATTGAGGACGCGGCCGAACTGCAACTCAAGCAGGACCACGTTGTTCGACTGGAAACACGTCCGGCCAATATCGAAGGCAAAGGGGAGATAGATCAACGCGAGCTGGTCAAGAACTGCCTGCGCATGCGCCCTGACCGGATCATCGTCGGAGAGTGCCGCGCTTCAGAAGCACTGGATATGCTCCAGGCCATGAATACGGGCCACGATGGATCTCTGACCACGATTCATGCCAACACACCGCGTGATGCCTTGATGCGACTGGAAACCATGGTCTCCATGGCCGGATTGAACCTCTCTCCCATGTCCATGAAACGATACATCTCCTCGGCAATTGATGTCATTATCCAGGCCACCCGCATGGTGGACGGGACAAGAAAAGTTATCTCCATTCAGGAAGTCAGTGGTATGGAGGGAGAGATGATCACCATGCAGGAAATCTTTTCATTCGAACAGACCAACGTCAGCAAACAAGGTAAGGTGGAAGGATATTTCACAGCTCGCGGTATTCGCCCTAAATTTGCCGAAAAACTCGAACGGATGGGCTTTACCTTTCCGGGGGACATGTTCAAAGCCTCACCAAGACCACAAGTGGGAGAGCTGTCATGACCATAACAATCCTCATCGCCCTGGGAAGTGCGGCGGTCCTTTTCCTGCTCTTCATGGGCATCGGGGCGCTCCTGCGCTCCCGTCGAGACGAAGCAGAAGGACGGGTCAAGCAGCGCCTTCGCCAATTTGCCCTGACCGAAGTGGAATCGGATTCCATTGACCTGATTCTCAAACAGACCGCCATGAGCACCATGCCGTGGTTCAATCGGGCACTCAAAAAACTCCGCTTTGCCGCCAATCTGGAAGAGACGATCAAGCAGGCCAATGCCAAAGGATCAGCCGGAGTTTATCTCCTGGTATGTGCCCTGCTCGGGCTGATCGGGATATATATCGGCATCATCTTTGCCCAAAATCTAATGGTTGCCGTGGCTCTTGCAGGCGTCTGCGGTATCATGCCCATCCTGTATCTTCAAAAGCTCAGAACAAGCCGCATGGATCGTTTTCAGACACAGCTCCCCGAAGCTCTCGATCTCATGAGCCGGGCGCTCAAGGCCGGCCATACTTTTGGCGGAGCCATGCGAATGGTCGCGGATGAATTCGAAGACCCCATAGGGAGCGAATTCCGCACCACCATTGATGAAATCAATTTCGGCATGGACGTGGACCGCGCCATGGCAAACCTGCAAAATCGCGTGGATGTGACAGACCTCAAATTCTTTATCGTCTCAATCAACATCCAGCGCGAAACCGGTGGCAACCTGGCGGAGATCATTTCCAACATCGCCAGCCTCGTCCGCGAACGGTTCGTCTTGTTCGGCAAGATCAAGGTGCTGTCCGCCGAAGGTCGCATCTCAGCCATATTGCTTGCCTCACTCCCCTTTTTCATTTCCGGCGCGCTCTATATGCTCAACCCGGAATATATGTCTCGACTCTGGACCACTGAACTGGGCCGGACCATGACCTGGGGTGCAATCATCGCCATGAGCGTCGGCATCGTAGTGATGCGAAAAATGGTCAAGATCAAAGTGTAAAGAGGGAGAAACATGACAAATCTCATCCCTTATTTCGCCGCTGCCGTTGGCTTTACCTCGGTCCTCCTGGCCGGGTACGGTATTGCGAGCTACTTCGGCAGTGCAAGCGATTCCGCCCGCCTGCGAGAACGCGTATCCGGAGTTCCGGCCGCCACCACGTCATCCGCCGCCTTCAGTGACCTGTGGTCGAAATTCAGCTCCCTTTTCGAACGAATGGGTGCCAGGATCAGTCCCAAAGAATCCGAAGAGACCGGCAAGACTCGTATCGCCCTGATCCAGGCAGGATTACGGGCACACGGTATGGCCACCCGATTTCAGGGAGCCAAAGCGGTCATGGCTTTTGTTCTCGGTGGAGGATTCCTGGCCTTCCGATTCCTCTTCTCCCCGGATATGGATTTAACCTACACGAGCTTCGGGACCCTCGGATTTGCAGCGGCAGGTATCTATGGTCCGGAATTCTGGTTGAAGAAACGCATTGCGAACCGCCAACTGGCCGTTGCAAATGAACTTCCTGATGCCCTCGACCTTCTGGTGGTTTGCGTGGAATCGGGTATGGGCCTTGACCAAGCCATTGAACGCGTCCAACGGGAACTCAGGAATTCAGGTCCGATCATCAGTCTCGAACTCAAGATTCTAACCCTTGAATTACGAGCCGGTAAAGGCCGGGCAGATGCCCTTCGTTCCCTCTCCGAAAGAGTGGGGCAGGAGGATCTGAGCAGCCTGACCTCATTACTCGTACAAGCTGATATTTTCGGTATCAGCGTCGGCCGCACCTTGCGTGTCTATTCCGATGCCATGCGGACCAAACGCTCTCAACGGGCGGAGGAAAAGGCGGCAAAGCTCCCGGTCCTGCTCCTTTTACCCCTGATCACTTTTATTCTTCCCGCGCTGTTCATCGCTATCATGGGGCCTGCCGTGATTGTGCTCATAGATGTTTTTTCGCAGCTCAACGGCTGACGCGACTGGAACAAGGAGACAAAGACATGAGAAAGTCAATCCACATCATTCTTGCCATTATAGCCCTGATAACCCTCACCGGCTGTGCGGGGAAGGCGAAAAGTGATCCTTCATTCAAGGAGTTTGCGTATGGAAAGAAAAAACAGGTCAATCTGACTGCCGAACAACATGAGAAGATAGCCGACGGCCTGATACGCCGCAAAAACTATGAGATGGCTTTCGTGCATTACAATACCGCCTTGGCCATCAGCCCCGACAATCTCGATATCAGGGTCAAGAAGGGAAATCTTCTTGTTCTCAAAGGATTGGACGAACAAGCCTTGAGTGAATTCATGAAGGTTCTTGGAAAAGACCCGGATCATGCCATCGCCAATGCCAGTGCCGGTGCAGTGTATTTCCGTGCTGGATTATACAAGGAAGCCAGAGTCCATCTTGAAAAGGCTATCCGCCTCAACCCGCTGCTCTGGAAAGCGCATAATTATCTTGGCATCCTTGATGACCGGGACGGGAACTATGGCAGTGCCGTAGAAAATTTCACAGCGGCCCTCGATCTCAACCACACCGGAAGTTCCACTGAAATCTACAACAATCTTGGTGTCGTACACATAGCACAGGACCAATACGAGCAAGCTGTGAACGCGTTCAGATCGGCCCTGAAGAACGGCGATGTCTCTTCCCGCACATACAACAATCTCGGCTTGGCTCTGGCTCGGATGAATCGACTGGATGAAGCATTGGAATCATTCAAGTACGCAGGGGGAGAATCCAGAGCGAACAACAATCTCGGCTATGTCCTTCTTGCTGACAACCACCCGGACAAAGCTATTCCCTATTTCAAACGGGCCATAGAACTCTCGCCCAATTTCTACGTCAAAGCTGCCGAGAATCTGAAACGCGCCCGTATGGCCACTCGGTTCAGGCTCGTTGCCAAGACCACTTCACAAAGCGGTTCCACCCCGAACCCTCTGCTCCCTGAGTCATTCCCCGACTCGGAGCAGAACACCGGCGGGCTTGCGGCATCTCCCGCAGTCGCAAGTCCGCCGCCATCCTCCATTCAGACTGTCTCGAGGATACCGGAGGACGGGGATACTATAGAGAAGAAGAGCTATGGGCTCCATGTCAGCTCATGGCGAGATCACGAGTGGGCGTTCAACCACTGCGCCGAACTGAAAAAGCAAGGGTTCATCCCCTGGATCAACCAGGTGGACCTCGGCCCCAAGGGGCTCTGGTATCGGGTCCTCGTCGGCGATTACGACTCAATCGAGTCGGCGCAGGCCGCCCGGTCTGACGTCCTGACCGCCCTCAAACTCGACAGAGCCACAGTATACGAACGCATCATCCCTTCACAGAAGGACACCCATCTCTAAAAAAGGGACTCCTTGAAATCAGAAGAATGCGTACTGTCCCTTGAAATTCCGGCCGGGCACCCCTCCGCTGCCCGGCCGGGACCGTCACAAGCCTTGTGTGACCTTCCCTTTTCACCCGGAATTCAATATGTTTGGGCGACCAACTGGGCCACGAACCGAAACTCGGCCCATCAGGAGGAACACCCTTTGGCCGAAGAGACCCGCCGTTTTCGCGTTCTCGCCGTGGATCACGACGAGGAAATGCTGACCCGATACCGGGATGTCCTTTGTTTCGAGGGTGAAGAGCCTGCGGAGCTGGAGGCTCTCTTCAATGATGACCTGCAACTTCCTTCACAGGAAGAAATCAGGGCGGAAGCGAACAACCCGATCTTCGAGGTTATTCCATGTCTCTCACCCGAGCAGGCCCTCTCCACCATGGCAAACTCCCTGGCGAAGAAAAACCCCTTTGCCATAGCCCTGGTGGAAGTTCATCTCGGCGGCAGGCCCACCATGGCCGGAATTGATCTGGCTGAAAAGATTCGCGCCCTGGATCACCATATCGAAATCGTGCTTCTCTCTTCCGAAGCCAGTGTACCGCTCAAGGAAATAAATAAACGGGTGTGTCCGCCCGAAAAGCTGCTCTATGTCCAAAAGCCTTTTCGCTCGGCCGAACTCAAACAGATAGCCGCATCGCTCTGCTCCAAACGGGACTTGGAAAATCGTCTCTATGAACTCAATGAGACGCTGACCTCCAAAGTCGAAGCCCGAACAGCCGAACTGAACGCCGTCAACCGTCGCCTCAGGCTCGACATTGCCAAACGCGCCTCTGTTCTTCGCGAACTCCAGGCCAGTGAGCGTCGATACCGCATGCTTTTCGAAAAGGACATTACCGGCAATTTTGCCGCAGACGGTGACGGACTCATCCTTGATTGCAATGGAGCCTTTACCACTCTCTTCAACTTTGATTCCCCACAGGATGCGCATGGGCAAGACATTTTCACGCTGTGGGATATCATGGGAGCGTCCGAGCCACTGCATGAAATCATCGCAGGGCACCATCGCGTGACAAACCACGAAATCGTGCTCAGGCGCGGGGGCATCAACCAACACCTGCTGGCCAACTTCGATACCGTTTTCAGCGAAGAAGGAAAGCTCGAAGAGCTTCGCGGATACATCTTCGACATGTCCGAACCGAAACGGCTTGAGGAACAGCTCCGGCAATCGCAAAAGATGGAAGCTCTGGGGACCCTGGCAGGGGGTATTGCCCATGATTTCAACAACATCCTCGGCGTCATTCTGGGCTATGCCGAGATCATCGAGAGTTCGGCCGAACCGGAATCCGGGCTTGAGCGCCGGGTCAGGGAGATTGCTCGAGCCGGAAAACGTGCCCGCGATCTCGTGAACCAGATTCTCAATTTTTCACGACAGGGACCACAGGAACGCCACCCCATGACCCTGACCCCCCTGATCAAGGAAGCCCTCAAGCTCCTGCGCTCAAGCATGCCGACCAACGTGGAAATCATCTCTCGCATGGAAACGGACCAGGACAGCGTCCTGGCCGACCCCACCCAAATGCATCAGATCATGCTCAACCTGTGCGCCAACGCATCCTATGCCATGAAGGCCAGGGGAGGCACGCTCACCGTAACGCTCACCGATGCTTCCCATGGTGATGAAATTTTCCCTTCAGAAGGATTGGGAAGTCCTGAGCGATTCGTACGTCTCTCGGTTTCAGACACGGGAAACGGCATCCCGACCGATGTTGTCGAACGAATTTTCGATCCATTTTTCACGACAAAAAAACAAGGCGAGGGGACTGGTATGGGGTTGGCCATGGTCCATGGTATCGTGAAAAGGCATGACGGCTATCTTGAACTTGAAAATCATCTGGGACAGGGAGCGACTTTCCATGTCTTCCTGCCCAAAACAGCCATGGACGAACGCCCCGTCGCCGAAGCGACCAGCGAACTGGTCTTCCGTGAAGGCAGGATACTTTTCGTGGACGATGAAAAGCCACTTACCGATATCGGGAGGGAAATGCTCGTCGCCTGTGGCTTTGAAGTGGTCACCCGCACCTCATCCATTGAGGCGCTCGAAGCTTTCAGGCACCGGGCCGGAGAGTACGATCTGGTCATAACGGACCAGACCATGCCCAACATGAACGGCATGGAGTTGGCACGGGAGATATTGAAAATCCGTCCTGATATGCCGATTATTCTCTGTACTGGATTTTCCGATGCTGTCTCATATGACCGTCTCCGAGACATAGGTATTGGCGACTTCATCATGAAGCCCATACTCAAACATGATCTCATCGCCAGCATCAGCCGCCAACTGATTGGGCATTGAGCACACACTCCCACCCCATACAGCGGGAACTCCACGCCAAGAGCTGCGGGCAATGAAAGGAATCAGTCCGGCAGAGAGGATATCGGTAGACTAAACGCAAAAACACTCCCCTCACCCACAACAGACTCAACCCAGATTCTCCCGTTGTGATGTTCCACTATTTCTTTACATATGGGCAATCCCAATCCAGTTCCCTTGGGCTTATCTGTCAAGGTATTCCCCAGTTGGCGGAATTTATCAAAGATCAAAACGACTTCATCCGGCGGAACGCCGACACCGGTATCCGCGACTTCGACAACAAGGGTCTCATCTTCCACCCGAGCACCAAGTTTGACGATTCCCGCTTCAGTGAATTTGGCGGCATTGGATAACAGATTGATGACAACCTGAATCATTCGATCCCTGTCACCCAGCACAGGCGGGAGGTCGGCCTCAATAGTACATTCCAGCTCGACACCGCTTTCCTGAAAAAGGACCTCAGTGGCAGCAATGGAATGTTCCAGTATCGCATTCATCGATATTTGAACCATATTCCATTCGAAGCCGCCCGCTTCAAGCTTGGCAAGGTCCAATACATTGTTGATCAGTTCCGTCAGGCGCTCCCCTTCGGAAATAACCACCTGGGTATTCGTATCAATCCGTTTCAGATGCGACGCAATCTCATCAGAACACCCAGTAGCATGTTCGAAGATGTCGAGAATTCTCTTCCGCGTAATCTTGGAAAATCCCAGAATAGACGTTAAGGGTGTCCTGAGTTCATGAGAAACCATTGAAATAATACTCGACTTAAGCTGGCTGAGGCGTTCGGCTTCCAATTTGGCCTCCCGCAAGGCTGCAAGCGCCTGCCGTCTCGATGTAATATCTTCGGCCATGCCCTCTATGGAGGAAGGCACACCAAGCTCATCACGAACCAATCGGGAAGACAGGGAAAGCCAGCCAGTGGAACCATCCTTCCGGCGATATTCGATTTCAAAGGCCGAGACCTGGCCCCGAGCCGCAAGCCTGCCGAGAAATCGATCCCGATCCCCCTGGTGTACATACAGCTCATTTCCGAGGTCCGTATAGCCCTCCACAGCCTCACGGGGAGAAGAAAACCCGAGAAGACGGGCAAAAGCGGGATTGACCTCCAGCAGCACCCCGTCCATGGAAGATTGATACAACCCTTCCACGGCATTATTGAAAATGGAGCGGTATTTTTCCTCGGCAGCTTCCCGCACCAGAATCTCTCGCTGCAAACGCTGATTGGCAGTGCAGGCCAGACAAGCTCCGGCGAGTTTTCTGTTTATGGGAGCTAAAGCCTTGAGTTCGGGGAGGGAAAATCCCGGATCGCTTTTCACCAGCAGGAGCAAACCGTATCCGGGTAACTCCATGAGATAATGCCTGAGTCCATCCCGGCATTCCTGCATTGGCAAAGAGAGCAAGAAATCGGACTTCGCTCCCGTCGAAAGCCCGCAAGGAATACTTTCGAGGCTTTCCCTGACCACGCTCTTTCGCTTCAGTCGCTTGGGAATGGAAAAGACCGATTCAAAGGAAGTGGTTTCATCACCTCCTTCTCGATTTTCGAGCACGATTCCCGCCAGACAATTGAGCTTCCTGAGATACGTTGACAACGCTTCCCTCAGCATAACCTCTAAATCCAGGCTATTGCCGATACCCATGGCTATTTCGTAAAAGATACGTTCGCGAAGAAACGAGCTCACGCATCCTCCAGAAAGCCGACCACCGCGGTTTTATTGTAAAATTCGAGGTAATCCTTCCCGCTGTTGGCTATCTCACCAAGGCTGCATGCACCGGCAAACAGCGTCTCCTCGGGAACCATCGCAACAAGTTCATCTTCAAAGGCATCGTCCAAAAACAGCATGCGGGAAGCACAGTCCATAATCAGCCCCAGGCCGGGCCTAACCGATTCCGGCAGGTCTCGTCTGGCCTTGGTCAGAGCCAACCCTGCGGCCTCTATGAGAGTCTTTGGCTGTCCGTGCAATATGTCCACATAGTCTCCCACCGGAACTTCACCCACGCAGATGAGGTTTCTGTCTCCGTCGAGAGTGATGGGGTCGCGGACAACCCGTTCCGTCCCCATCTTGGCGATACCGAAAGGATAGGATTGGGCGATATCAAAAAACGGGCGCGAAATGAATTTTGTCCCGGAATGAGCTTCCACAACCTCTCTATACACCTCGAAAGCAGGCCGCCAATCCAATGTCTCAATGACATTGCCTCTGGATTCCGTCACCTTGTACGGCCCACTCACAGTAGTCCACCCATGACTAACACCAATCCCGCTCCGTGCGGTCAATGCTGCGACCACGGCTCCATCCTGCTTGAGCCCTTCATTGGTGATGATGCAGGGCTTTTGTTGAAGGGAAAGCGATCCTGCTCCACCGCCGATATAGTTGATTTCGAGGCCGAAAACAGCATAGAGCGCATCAATGAACGCGCCAATTCGACTGGAAAGGCCATCCACCAGAATCATCAAGGTCTGCAACTGGTCGTCATCCTGAACCATCTCGTCGAGAACCTCTTCGAAATCCATATCGCTGCGACTCATGCCAGGGATAAAATCCACTCGGGCTTCCTCTTCCATGGAGATGACCACACTTCCTTTCGACAAAGGAACCCTGCCATGAAAAACCAAAGGGAACACCCCCCCGAAGACAGACACCGGAAGCCTGAGAAGGAAGTCATCAATCGATTCCTTCGTATACCCGTTGTCATCGCATGCCATGATCATCAAACACTTTGCCTTTCCATCGGCAAGCGCCTTATCAACCACTGCTTCAAGGCTTTTGACCGTCCCTTCGGTCTCTGAATAAACACGCATCATACCCTGCCTTCGGAAAGAGTCTTGAAGAGTGGGCCGATCCCCTCCGCCTTTCGCAGAATTCACTATCAGACCCCCCAGGGGAAAGCCATGATAAAACAGGCCGAAAACCATTGACAACGCACAAATTCATCTCCAAAAAACAGACAACAAAACCTGCCGGAACAGTGGCAAAAAAGGCCATTTTTTGCTACCGTTGACGGGAGCTTTAAAAAACCTTCTCAAACAGAGAGCCTCATGCTGACTTTTCTTGACAAAATCCCTTATGCCACTCCCCGGAGCCGCCGCGTCTGCTTTTGGCTCATCGTCATTTTTCTTTGCTACGTCCTGGCTGGATTCTTCGTCCTCCCCCCAATCATCGAATCTGCGATTCAAGAGCAAGGCAGCATTCAGCTTCACCGGAATACTTCCGTCGAAAAAGTGACTTTCAATCCCCTGACCCTTCGATTGGAAATACAGAACCTTGAAATCAAAAAAAGTGAAGATGAGGGGCACCTGCTTTCACTGGGATTCATGTCTCTGCGGCCCAGTCTCGCTTCATTGTGGCGATTCGCCCCAATCATTGCGGACCTCTCGCTCCGCAATATGACCGTGGATGTTACGTTCTTCGGCGATGGGAAGTACTCCATATCGGACCTGATTCCTCCAGCTCAACCCACTCCCCCGACCACGCCAGAGACAAAATCAGATAACGAGATGGTCCCCTTCGCGCTTCATGGTTTTGAAATGGACAACGCCACCATCATCTTTGACGACAAACCCCATAACAAACGTCATGTCATCTCCCAACTGACCATGATGATCCCTTTTACATCGAGCTTTCTCGATGACCGGAAACAATTCATGCAGCCGAAATTCACTGCGGTGGTCAATGGTGACCCTTTTGAATTGAAAGGAAAAATCCTGCCCTTTGATAATTCCCTGCGTACGGAATTCCAACTCGGAGCTATGGATATCGACCTTGGTCAGTATTGGGGATATCTTCCTTTCGAGACTCCTCTGAAGCTCGCAACGGGACGTTTTACATCAGATATTTCTCTCTTCTTTGACCGACCGGATACGAAGCAGATACATCTTTTCCTTGGCGGCGGCGGTTCTATCGACGACTTTTCCCTGACAGCTCCCGGGGAAGGAACTGTCCTTTCTTTCAAGAAAATCTCTTTTGATATGGAGAATTTTTCACTGGGGAGTCACGAGCTGAGTATGACCGATCTGACTGTTGATCACCCATACTGCAAGATCATAAAGAACAAGGACAACTCCCTCAATTGGCAGCAGTATGCCCTTGCGGAGCAAAAAACAGAACCGACTTCCAGTAAAAATGACAAGGACGACTCCCGGCTGCTTCTGGACCTGCACTCCCTCGCGGTGAAAACAGGGGTCGTGGATTGGGTGGATCGGTCCCTGCCTGAAGAATTCAAACGAAGCTTCAATGAAATAACGCTCACTGGAAGGGACATCTCCACTCGCAAGGACACACCCGGCACATTTTCCCTTTCCGTCGGGAACACGGAGCGCATCGTGGCGGACGGCTCTCTCACTCTTGACCCCATTGAGGCTCAGTCAAATCTCCACCTGAACGGTCTAGATATTCCCACCCTCAATCCATATATTGGACGGGAATTCCCCATTATCGCGGACTCCGGCTCCCTGACTGCCCAGGCCTCCTTCCGGCTCAAGGTTTCAGAGACTCCTCTTGAGCTCGACGTGGGTAACGGCACCTTGACCTTCTCCGACTTCGCACTCCGTATACCTGAAAACCCCACCCCAAGCCTGGATTTCAAGACCCTAACCTTTGCAGGAACAACACTCTCCCTGGCAAGCCAGGCTCTGACCATCGCTGACATTTCCCTGGTCAAACCAACCATCAGGATTGAACGGGACAAATCAGGAACCCTTGATCTCATTGATATATTTAATAAAAAAATGGAACCCTCCCAAACCGGCAAGGACTCGAAAGCAACCACCGAGAAAGAAGTCGAATGGAAAGCAGACATCACCGCATTCCATATGCAAGAGGGAAAAATTCTTTTCAAGGACCAAACTCTCAGCCGCACGACCACCATGGATTTGAATGCCATCAAAGCTGACATCAACGGAATGTCAACCTATTCCCCAAAGCCTGTGACCTATGAAATCGCATCCGGATGGGGAAAGAATGGACATATCACCGCTCTGGGCCGAGTGGCATTGAACTCTCTGAAAGGGAAAGGCACACTGCGGGTCAAAAATGCCAACCTGGATGCTTTGGACCCGATCCTCGGAGAATACACGGAATTACTCTTTGCCGGTGGGACCGCCTATGCCGATCTTCAGTATTCCCATAATGGACAGGGCACTCTGCATTTTTCCGTACAGGGGAATGCGGGAGTCAAAAAAGTCAGCCTCAAGGACAAAACAGGGCATGGAGAACTAACCGGAATCGAATCTTTGGACTTCGCAGATATCAATTTCACCAACGAACCATATCGCCTGACCATTGCATCCATCGGACTGAATGGACCACGAGCGAGCGTGGAGTTCAACGAAAAAGGACAACTGAATATTCGACGAGCTTTTCATATACCGGAACCGTCTTCTGAAACAGAGGCTGAGACAGCCCCTACCAAAGAAGCTGAAAAGGATACCGGAACATCGGTGTCCCCTCGTGCTGACGCCGAGAATGGGACACCAACCTCCCCCAAAACTTTTCTCGAGACGTTGAAGATAGGAAAAGTCACCATGCAAAACGGAAAGATATCCTTGCGTGACGCCTCTGTTTCACCGACCTACACAACAGAAATAAACGACATCAAACTCAATCTCACAGAGATTACACAAGCCAGGGAAACACGTCCGCGCATGACACTCAGTGCGGCAGTTGGTCCTACACCGGTTGCTGTCACGGGAGTACTCAATCCGATCATCACTCCAATCTATTCGGACCTCAACATCTCCATGAAAGGCCTGGAACTGGTCCCCCTGTCTCCCTATACAGTCAGGAGTTTGGCCTATCCCATAGAAAAGGGACGCCTGTCTGCCGATGTCAAATTCAAGACTGAGAACTGGGTACTTTCGGCAGATAACACATTTTTCATCGAACAACTGATTCTGGGTGCCAAAGACAAACGACCGAATGCTCCCAGTGTCCCTGTCAAATTCGGTCTGGCCCTACTTCAGGACAGCAATGGAGACATGGAGCTGAATCTCCCCATTCGCGGCCGTCTGGATGACCCGGATTTCCGCATTGGCGGAATCGTTTTCCGTGCCATTACCTCCCTGTTTGTCAAGGCTTTGGCTTCACCCTTCTCACTTATCGGATCTATCTTCGGTGGAGGGGGCGAAAATATGGATTTCGTCGTTTTCGAACCGGGTAAGCATTCCCTGGATGCAGCAGGCAAACGGAAACTGGAGGCGACCATCAAAGCCCTTAGTCAACGGTCGGCTCTCAAACTCGAAATCGACGGTGGTATTGACCCAATCGCCGATTCTCAAGGATTACAGGACGTCATATTCGACAACAAACTCAAACAACAGAAATATGACTCTCTCTCACGCAAGGAACGTGCGGCTACCACGGTCGAAGAGCTGACCATAGCCCCGGATGAATATGAAGAATTCCTCTTTGAAGCATACAAGGAAGAGCCTGATCCTGATGATATAAGGCCAACAACCTTGTTCATGGTTGACATCCAACCCGTCCCGATCATGGAAAAATTCATCCAGGACCACATCATAATCACAAAAAATCTTCTGGATGAACTGGCCATGCAACGAGCTGCTGCCGTAAAGACTTATATCCTCACTCAAAACCCGTCTCTGGCCGAGCGAGTGTACCTTCTCGACAAGCATAGTGAAACAACAAAAAAAGCAGGAGTGCCCCAATACAGAGCCGATCTCGGCATACGATGAGCCGCACATATTTATAACTGCCTCCAGCTGAAATTTAAGACATATTAGTCCATAATGGAATCTCGCGCGGAGTCATGAAACATGGGTAGAAGAGCTTCAGAGACAAGACTCATTCCAACTCTCACTGCAACAGCGATCTTTTTCGGACTGATGCTGTTTGCTGCTGGAGGAAATGCAGCTCCGCCATCCCGAACACGGCCCCTTCTTGTCCAACTCAAATGGACACATCAATTCCAGTTTGCCGGGTACTATGCAGCCAAGGCCAAAGGGTATTATGAGGAAAGGGGAATTGATGTCATCCTGAGGGAGAGCCTCCCTGGCACCGATGTAACTGAAGAAGTTCTAGCTGGCAGAGCAGACTTCGGCATCGGAGACTCGAGACTCCTGCTCGACTACAATCAAGGAAAACCTGTTGTCGTCATCGGCGCAATTTTCCAGCATTCTCCCAATGTCATCGTCACCATGGCATCATCCGGTATCAAGGTGCCACGCGATCTTCGCGGAAAACGCGTAATGCTCAAGGGAAGCACTGTGGCCCCTCTGTGGGCCATGCTCGCCCAGCAGGGAATCACCCGCGATGAAATGGTCCTGCAAACTCTCTCCAGGTCACTGGATGATCTCATCAACGGTGAGACCGACGCCATCCCTGCTTATATCACGGACCAGCCCTACCGCCTGCAATTGATGGAACATGAAATCAATATCATCAATCCATTGACATATGGCATTGATTTTTATGGAGACTGTCTTTTCACTTCCTTTCCCTTCGCTCGCAAAAATCCCGAGCTTGTCGAACAATTCGCCAAAGCAACGTACAAGGGATGGGTATACGCAATGACTCACACAGAGGAAATCATTGAGCTTATCCGTCTGAAATATAATTCCCAACGAAGTCTCGGGGAACTCCGCTATGAAGCCGAAACAATGCAGAGGCTGATTTTCCCCAAGCTCATATCCGTAGGGTCCATGAATCGAAAGCGATGGGAACTTATTGGTGAGGCCTATAAAACCATTGGGATAATACAGGACACACACCCTCTCGATGATTTTATTTATATATCCAAAGATCGCAGACGGGCGGAAACTTTTGCCAGGTGGATGCCGTATATGGTCATCGCGGCCGGATTGATAGTCGCGGCAGCCCTGTCTCTGCTGCTCTTCAACCGTCGCCTCAAACGGGGCATCGACAAGCGAACCAAGGAGTTGAACAGGAATCGCGAGAGCTTGCGACAGGTTATCGACCTGGTCCCGAACATGATCTATGCAAAAAATAGAGAAGGCCGATTCATCCTCCTGAACAGAACCATGGCAGAAAGTCTCGGGCAATCCATCGAAGCTCTGACTGGCAGCATTCATGCCCATGTCCACCCGGACACGACACAGATCATTCAAATGCAGGCTGATGAGAACATGGTTCTTCAAACGAATTTTCCCAAGGTGGTCATGGAAGAGCCGTATCTTCATGCCGACGGAACGCTGCATTGGCTTCAGACAACACGGCTCCCGTATATACCGGCGGACTCCGATGAACCGGCTGTCCTGATCCTATCCGTGGACATCACCAAACGACGCGAATCTGAAGCCGCACTCAAAAGCAGTGCGGAACGTTTCAGCGCCATATTTAACCAGACATACCAATTCTCTGCCATTCTCAGCCTGGATGGAACCCTTATTCAGGTCAACGAAGCGATCCTTGATGCCTTTGAGGTCACTTCTGAACACATCCTCAACAAACCCTATTGGGAAACACCCTGGTGGGGAAGAAATGAGTCCATGCAGACCTGGCTGAAACAGGCCATAAAAAGTGCAGCGACAGGGGAAGTGGTCAGAAAGATAGCGACTCATGAACTTGCTTCTGGCAGTCATATGGTCGTGGAATTCACCCTCAAGCCTGCCACCAATGAAGAAGGTGAGATTCTCTTTCTCATTGCCGAAGGACGGGATATCACTTCCTTGAAAAATACTGAGGAGAAACTGCGACACCTCAATGAACAATTGGAACTTCGGGTTGCCGAGCGCACACGCAATCTTGAAGAAGCAAAACATGAACTTGAGACTTCATTGGAACAATTGCATCAAACCCAGGAAGAACTGGTGCTCTCCGAAAAGCTTGCCGCTCTGGGAGGCCTGGTGGCCGGAGTCGCACACGAAATCAATACGCCTCTTGGCATCGGAGTCACCGCCAGTTCCTTTCTCCAGGAACGAATCATGGAACTGGCCCAGAAATTCGATACGGGCGATCTTAAAAAGTCGGACCTGAAACGCTTTATCGACATAGGCAAAGAATCCTCCACGAGTATTCTGACAAACCTCGGCAGGGCCGCAGAACTCATCAAGAGCTTCAAACAGGTCGCGGCAGACCAATCCTCTGAACAACCCAGAAAATTCAATCTCAGGGAATATGTTGATGAAGTCCTTTTAAGTCTGAGGCCCAAATACAAGCGAACAACCCACAGCATCGAAAACCATTGCCCGGATATCGAACTCTTCAGTTATCCTGGTGCCATTATGCAGATCATCACCAATCTCTTGGTCAATTCCCTGACACACGCCTACCCGGATGGCTCGTCAGGAAGAATGATCATGGGAGGTGAGGTCAAAAAGGATATGCTCCTTTTCACATACAGTGATGATGGAATCGGCCTTGAGAAAGAGGCTGAAGACAAAATTTTCGAACCGTTTTATACTACGAAACGGGGTGAAGGCGGCACCGGTCTTGGCCTGCATATCGTTTTCAATACCGTTACCCAGACGCTGGGCGGTTCCATTCAATTCGAAAGTTCGCCAGGTGAAGGCATCAAGTACGTAATTACCATGCCACTCAACCGGAGTCATGGCTCCGAAGAACAGGAAAATCCAGCATGACTGATGACGAATTAATTTTTGCAGCAGAAACCACAGAGACAGCACTCCCTATTGAACAACGACTCTGGAAACTGTTGGTAGTAGACGACGACAGCTTTGTGCACAAGGTCACCAGACTGGTCCTGGAAGATTACACATTCGAGGGCAACGGCCTGGAAATCCTCTCTGCTTTTTCTGCTGAAGAAGGGAAAAGCCTGCTCAAGGAACATCAGGATATAGCAGTCATTCTCCTGGATGTGGTCATGGAAACACACCAGGCAGGCCTGGATCTCGCCGCATGGATCAGGGACGAATTGGACAATAATCTCATTCGTATCATCCTGCGGACCGGCCAGCCGGGCGAGGCCCCCGAACAGGAGGTCATCTTCAAATATGACATCAACGACTACAAGGAAAAGGCGGAACTGACTTCACAAAAACTCGCCACAACAGTGACGACCGCCATCAGATCCTATCGAGATCTCCGCACCATAGAGCGAAATAGGGCTGGACTGTCACAAATAGTCGCGGCTTCTCCAACCATTTTCAGATCTCAATCCCTAGGAGAATTCGCTTCCGGTGTCCTGACACAACTCGTAGCAACCCTCAGTCTGGACGATGACACTGTCATGGCTCGAGCATCCGGCCTGGCCGCAGCCAAGGAAGACGGTAGTTTCAAGGTTATCGCTTCCACCGGCAAGTACAGCCTGACCAGAGATATGCCACTGGAACGCTTGGGGGACAAGGAAGCTCTTCAAAGCATACAGTTCGCAACAAAAAACAAACAGACATTCTTCAAGGATAACACTTTCGTAGGGTTCTACAGAACTGCCAGTGATTCTGAAAGTGTCATTTACCTCCGCAGTTCCGGTCCCATCAGTGAAATTGACAGAGACCTCATAGAAGTTTTTTCAAACAATATTTCAGCAGCTTATGACAACCTTGACCTCCATCGGGTTCTCAATGAAACGCAAAAAGATCTTCTCTTCATCCTTGGCGATGTTGTGGAAAGCCGCACAATGGGAATGTCAAATCATGCACGACGAGTCGCAGAATACTCACACCTTCTCGCCCTGCGTTCCGGTATGGATACAGAATCAGCAAACCAGTTCAAACTGGCCTCTCCCATGCATGACATCGGCAAGATAGGCATCTCCGATTCCATACTCTTGAAACCATCCAAGCTGGATGCCAGAGAATTTGACATCATCAAGGGACACCCGACAATTGGCTATAATATTCTGAAAGGGTCGGAAAGACCGTTGATGCATCTCGCAGCCATTATTGCGCTGGAACATCACGAACAATGGAATGGCGAAGGATACCCCATGGGTCTTGCCGGAGAAGAGATCTCGCTTGTTGGCAGAATCACCCGCGTCGCCGATGTCTTCGACGCTTTGGACAGTCACCGCCCCCACAAGGAACCATGGCCCCTGGAAGACTCCATCGATTATATGAAACAGAATCGCGGGACCGATTTTGACCCGACAATCATTGATCTTTTCATGGAAAACCTGGATGAAATTCTTGAGCTCAGAGCAACCTATGGTGATGAGAGTAAAGACTAACTCTCGATCATGCACGCAGTCCCGATGGACCGGACATATGTAATAACCTCTTCCAAGGGCAAGGGTTTACTGTAATAGAATCCTTGAATCAATTCACATCCGAATTCTCGGAGCATTTCTATCTGCTCCTTGGTTTCCACGCCTTCAGCCACCACCCCTATACCCAGGTTTCTGGCCATAAGAATGATCGTTTCAACAATTTGAGCGTCTGAAGCGTCGGTCGTGATATCCCGAATAAAAGAGCGATCGACCTTGAGCACATCAATAGGAAAATTCTTGAGATAGTACAGTGAGGAGTGCCCTGTTCCAAAATCATCAATGGAGATGGATATCCCATGCTCCACCAGAAGGTTGAGCTTGGCAATGGAAGACTGAACATCGGTCATGAGCGTGGACTCTGTAATCTCCAGTTCCAACTTGGATGGTGACAGTCCATTTCGTTCAAGGCTGGAAACTACCATCTCAACCAAATCATCCTGCTGGAACTGAATCGGTGAGAGATTCACCGAAACCCGGATGTCAGAGCATCCGATGCCATCAAAAACCTGCATGGCCTTACAAGATGTCTCAAGGACAAATTCGCCCAGAGGGACTATCATCCCGGTTTCTTCAGCCAGTGGGATGAAATCTGCAGGGCTCATCAAAGACCCGTCAGGCTTCTGCCAGCGAACGAGAGCCTCCACCCCTTCCACCGCGCCGCTTCCCAACTGGACCTTGGGCTGGAAGAAAACCGTAAATTCCTGGTCCTTCAATGCCTGCCGCATATCGCTTTCAAGCTGAATACGCTTGAAAACACGCGCATTCATCTCCTTGGTAAAGAGAAAATAGGAATTTTTTCCATTCGCTTTCGACTGATACATGGCCATGTCTGCGTTCTTGATCAATTCTCCGGGAGTTTCTCCATCATCCGGAAACATTGTCACACCGATGCTGGGCGATATTTCCACTTCCTGATCATAAATGAAGAACGGAGCATCAAAGGCTCTCAGTACCTTTTCCGCAATCTCCGCAACCTCGTGTTCACTCCCAACTTCCTCGAAAATCAAAAGAAACTCATCGCCGCCCAATCGTGCGACCGTATCAGCGTTCTTGAAGTGAATTTGCAGCTGCTTGGCAACTTCCTGAATCAGGACATCTCCCTTGGCATGACCGAATGAGTCATTGACATTCTTGAAATTATCCAGATCAAGGTACAGTACCGCCACCTTTGTCTTATCCCGCCCGGCATGCGCAAGAGCCACCCCAAGTCGGTCCTGAGCAAGGGCGCGGTTGGGCAAACCTGTCAACGCATCATGGTATGCCTGATGTTCGATCTGCTGATCCTTCAGCTTCATATCGGAGATATCATGGAACACAGCCACATAGTGACTCACATCGCCGTTTTCATCTCGAATTGAACTGATACTCAGAATTTCCGGGTACGATTCTCCATTCTTACGCCGATTCCATATTTCACCATGCCAGGCTCCCCGCTCCTTCAGAACCTTCCACATATCCTTGTAAAAACCGGCATCATGTCTGTCGGATTTCAAGACTCGCGGGTTTTTCCCAAGCACTTCTTCCGGCTCAAAACCGGTTATGGTTGAGAAGGAAGGATTCACCGCAATAATGGCTCCATGGCGGTCTGTAATGGAAATACCTTCCAGAGCGTGCTCGAAAACCATGCCGAAAAGCTTGAGTTGCTGTTCTGCCTTGATCCGTTCCTCTATCTCCGAGAGGAGTCCACGCCTGACCTCATCAAGCTGCTCCATGTATTGGTTGAAATGCCTGGCCAGCTCGGCAACTTCCCCCACACCGACAATATCAGCCCGAACCGAAATATCCCCTTTTTCCGCAGCTGACATATTGGCTGCCAGTTTGGATATGGGCCGGGAAAACGAAAGCCCCAGGTAATACGCAATCGGAAAAAGAAGCAACAAAGCAGCTATGGAAGCCAGGATCAGAACATTCCGAAGTTTTGTCAGCGGGGCATATACTTCATCCAGATAACTGGCCGACGCGACAGTCCAATCAAGCTCCGGTATATACCGATAAACCATAATTTTCTTACGAGGCTCTCCATGCTGTGGATCTTTCCAGAGATACTGTAACTGCCCATCCCTGCGCCCCAACAGCGACTTGAAAAGCTCCTTTCCCTGCGCATCCAACCCATTGGAAACATTCCCGGCAAGCCAGGGGTGAATAATCACTTCCCCCCGTCCGTCCAGAATAAATGCGTACCCGGAAGGACCTATCCCAAATCGGTCAAAGCCGGCCCTGAAATCGTTGATATCAATAAGGGAAGTGAATTCTTCTCGGTAGGAGGAAACGGAAACAATCCAATTCCAAGGCTCGAAATAGTCCATATAAAGCGCCTTGGGTCTCGCGATGGTCTCTCCTGGATTGGCCCAATCATATTCAATGTATCCACTGAGCATGGACGCCTGAGCCTTGGCCAGCCACTGCTCCGAGATATCTTTACCCATCAGAGATGGGCTGGGATGCAGCGTAACCTGACCTTGGGGTGTTATACTGTATATGTACCCGGTTTTGCCAATAGTCTGGCTGCTCAAGATCTTCCGCGCGTAAAGCTGAGCAGTTTCACGATCCAGATTCCCGGCCTGCACCTCTGCCTCCAGCCCTGCAAGAATCTCGACGTTCTTTTCAGCAATGGCCCGGAGCCTGTTCCGTACGGAAACACGACCGGCAGTTTGGACCATATTTCGGATGGCATCTGTGGAAGAACTCAACTCGGAAATGATATTTTCTTTGAGAGTTTCTCTAACCCCTGAAAAGATTATACCCGATGTGACAACGGTAATAAGGAGAAAAACGAGAGAAAACCACGCAATAAGGTGGTATTTTATACTGATATCTTGTTTCAATAATTTCAAAGCGAACTACCTGTTACTGGCTCGAATCCGATCACCCACGTAAAGAACAAAGGCGTAGATTTAAACAGTATAGACTCACACCGCTTTTGAAAAGATGATTATAGCAAAAAAAACCGGCAGGCTCTGATTCCGAAGGATTCACTCCGAGACATCAACCACCAATGGATGCCATCCGAGTCCGACACACACCCTGCCCAGCCGGCATCCGTTCCAGCAATTCATACCCCATGGGCTTGTGCCTGCTGGCTCGTCGCAAAATGCGCTCTACTGCTGACAGACCAAGCTTTGGATTCCGCAGCACTGCCCGCAACTTGTACACTTTGTCGGAAAAAAGGCAGGTGCGCAAATTCCCGTTCGATGTCAGCCGCAATCTGTTGCAGGTCGCGCAGAAATGATTGGTATAGGGGGAGATCAAGCCAATACGCCCTTTCCCGCCTACAATGGAAAACATTCGGGCAGGTCCGCTTTGTCCGCACCCGGCCTCGACAACAGGCTCCATCTCAGCCAGGGCCATGGCCTCGGCCAATATTTCTTCGGATTTCCAAACCCGGCTGTCATCCCATCCAGTCTCCAGACCGACAGGCATGAACTCGATAAAACGCATATCCAGGACATTTTCACGGGCGAAGTCGACAAATGCAGGCAGTTCGCCATCATTGACCCCACGCATGGCGACGGCATTGACCTTGACGGTCATCCCCGCCTCAATACACCGATCAATATTCGCCCGAACATCCTGAAACAGATCACGCCCGGTAATCTTCTCGAACATGGCGGGATCAAGCGTATCAAGAGAAATATTGATCCGTTTTATTCCGGCCTTGGCCAGAGGGGTGACATATTCCCCGATCAAGGTGGCGTTGGAAGTGACGCACAAGTCCAGTTGGGGAAACCGGGCTGCCGCCCGAATCATGAAATCGCCAAATCCTTTGCGAACAAAAGGTTCTCCCCCCGTAAAACGAACCTTTTCCACCCCCAAACCCACAGCAAGTTCCATCAGTTCAAGAATTTCTTCATAACGCAGGATATCAGGGTGAGGAATGAATTCACGTCCTTCACCGGCACAGTAGGTACAGCGCAGGTTACAACGGTCTGTGACGCTGACGCGCATATAGCTGGCCTTGCGACCATGCTTATCTTCAAGGAGCTTGTGCATGGGGTCCCTACCATTGAGTCAGGATATGAGCCATAGAGATAAAAGACATCAATGTCAGGCCCAATCAATTCAATAAATGGTTCCATCATGCCGATCAACCCCGGCATAACGGAGACGAGTCATTGAAAGATGCGAGCCGCGACTATCGCATCTTTCATCGTTGAAAATCAGGCAAATATTTCCTTTTTGCTCACAGCCTCGGATTTGACACGATCAAGAAAATCGGCAAGCGCAGCTTTGACATTTTCCCTGATATCACCAGCCACAATGAGGAACAGGACATCATCACCGGGAAGCATGGTTCCTGACTTGGCATGTGCGACCGCCCTGAAGATGCCGTCGTACGCTTCAATCTCTTTTCTGATTTCCTCGATCTTCTCATAATCCTGTGTCACTTCGATGGCAGTCACTTCCGTCCGGTCCTTGCGCGACCAACCACGGACAACGCCATTATGCACCAGCATCATACCAACATTTTCGGTAAATCCCGGCTCTTTCTTCAAATCTGCTATTGCTTTATTGATATCCACGCGAATCTCCCTGTCTTTTAGTCTTCCATTGAACTGTTCGATATGCCGTCAGTGCCCCCTGGGCAAGTGTCGAGTTTTTCCCCCCGGTCCGGCACTACAAAAGCTATCCCCGCGCTGCATTATAATAATACCACACTCCCCAACGTCTGTTAAGGTAAGGCTGACAATGATGACATTGTCATCGTACTGGTACTCCTCTCCTGGGTGAGCCTATCGCCGGTTCCGTCACCCCTGGACCAGGTAAAATCGACTGCCGCGCACTCCAACGCCCTCCACTGCCTTGGATGCATGGACCGCACAGACGACGTCGGAAACAACGCGATGGGCATACGACTCGGGGCCAGGGTCAGCTTTGTGGAATCCCATCCATTCCGCAAACCGCCTGGCCCCTTGTTCGTGCCAACTTCCAGCACGACAAGTGGAATATGCTACATTTTTTCCAAAGCAGACAGCACTTCATCAATGAGATGACGGGGAGTTGAAGCCCCGGCCGTAACACCAACCCGCTCATAGAAAGTCAATTCGTCAAGATCAAGATCTGCCACCGTCTCAACATGTTTGCACGGTGTCCCATTATCCATGGCAACCTGAGCCAACCGCCGGGTATTCCCACTATTAAAGCCACCGACCACTACCATGAAATCAACCTCGCTGGAAAGACTTTTGGCCTCCCTCTGGCGGAGTTTGGTTGCATCACAAATGGTATTGAGCACCACTATATCGAGAGTCGGATCACCTGCAAGCTCTTGAGTCATAGCATCAAAAAGCGCCCTGTCCTGAGTCGTCTGGGCAGCAAGGACATATGATTTGTCCTTTACGAGCGGGTAGCTCGCCAATTCTTCGGCGGATTCAAAGAGAAAATGACCATCTTCGGCATAACTCACCAACCCCTTGACTTCAGGATGATCCGCTTCACCATAAAGCAGCAGTTCCTCTCCTTTCCGAGTATGTCTCGCTATGAGTAATTGGGCCTTCTTGACTCGCGGACACGTTGCATCCTTGATAATGATATCCCGCTCCGCAAGCTCGGCTTCCACCTGCCGGGTTATACCATGAGCCCGAATCACAAGATATGTTCCGTCCGGAACCTCTTCGGGCTTTTCGGCAATTATGACACCCAGTTCAGCATACTTTTTCAGGACTTGAGGATTGTGAATGATGGGGCCAAGAATATAGATGGGCCGCCCGTTGGCTCTTGCTACAAGCGAATCAAGCTTGGTCAAGGCGAGATCAACTCCCATGCAAAATCCGGCAGTTTCGGCAAGTATCACTTCCATGCATTATCTCCTGGTAAACTCAAGAACGCCACAGAACGGAAAGTCACACCGAGGGTTTCCGAACATGCACCTTGACTTATAGTGGCAAAATGAATATTAAATTCAATTAATTGTTTAATCTTTTCATGATGGACACAGTCCGCAAACAATCATTATGAACGACAAGACTGACGTCAACACAAAAGATGCCCTCCTCGCCGCGGCAATTGAAGTCTTTGCGGACAAGGGATTCGACGCGGCCACCGTCCGTGATATATGTGGTAAGGCAAACGCCAATGTCGCCGCTGTCAATTATCACTACGGAGGTAAGGATGCCCTGTATGTCGCTGCCCTGGAGCAGGTTTTTCCCATGGAAGAACACACGGACATCAGCACCGACACTTCGCTGGAACCGGAAGAGCGGTTACGGGTCTATCTGACAATGATGGTGGATGAGATATATGAACGCGGCAATGGGATGGTTAATGAACGGTGGGCCATCTTCCTCCGGGAAATGGCAAAACCAAGCCCCAACCTCGACTTTATCGTTCACCGACAGGTAGAGCCTCGCGCCAATGAACTCCGCGAAATTGTCGCTGCTATTCTCGGCCCGGACACACCGGATCAGGTGCTCGCCTTTTCCAGTTCGAATATATGGGCCATGATGCTTGATCACGTCCTGACCCAGCCCATTCTGGATCGTTTGAGTCTCAAACGTCCGGCCGTGAAAGGGAATAGAAATAGCTTTGTCCAGCATCTTGTCCGTTTTGCCCTTGGCGGACTCAACGCTGTCAAAGGACAGAACTGAAAGAACAAGCGCTCCCCCATTCCCGTTGCACTCTTTTCCAAAAACCATTCTGTGCAGTCCATGCCCTTGAAAAGGAATCAGACACGGAACCAGACATCCTCGTTCCCTTGATCCTTTGACATCAAATTTCCTCTTTCCTATTCTGACGGAGTTTGGATACAATTGGCAGCTTCTGTCCGGCATCAAAGAGAACTCATTCTGCCCCAACACGGAAACAACTCAATGCGCCTTTTCCCATATTCTTCCATAACCATTTCGCCTTTCACAGGGCACCCTCCTGAGCACAAAGGCGGGAAGCGGTTTCTTTCACCATGCATCCTGGCAATTCTCACCATCTTCGCATCCCTTTCCGTGTGCCATGCCCAGGCTCCCATGTACATCGCACGAATCAAGTCCGAACACCCACATGATAAAAAGGTATATACTCAGGGACTTTTTTTTGCCAACGGACACCTCTACGAATCATCAGGGGGGTTCGGGGAATCTTTTCTCTCCATTCTCGACCCTCAAACAGGCACGGTCATCCACAGCCAATCCACGCCGAGAAAATATTTCGCCGAAGGCATTACACAATATAATGGCAAAATTTTTATGCTCACCTGGCTTTCCGGCACCGGGTTCATCCATTCCATGGATACATTGGAACTAATGGCCAGCTTTGCCTATCGGCAACGAGGCGACTCCACCGAAGGCTGGGGACTGACTTATGACGAGACGAATTTCATCCTCAGTTCAGGCAAGGCAACATTGCACTTTCATCGACCTGACGATTTTGCCCTCGTCGGCTCCGTGACAGTCAAGGATGGCAACCGCCAGATACGAATGCTCAACGAATTGGAGTATGTCGGTGGTATGATTCTCGCCAACGTCTGGAAATCCGACACCATAGCTATTATCGCCCCGAAAACGGGTATCGTCCAGGGATGGATAGACCTCACTCCCCTGCGCACCCGCCTCTCCAGCAATGCCGGAGTGGCCAACGGTATTGCCTATGACAAAAAAACAGGCACCCTGTACGTAACCGGGAAGCATTGGGACAAACTCTTTGAAATTGTCATCGATGAAATGCTGTGGCGCAGACCGGTGAACCAACCGGAATAAATCAAACAGACACGGAACCAATTCGACAATGCCATCAAAAAAGGTCCCCTTGAAGAAGCAAGGCGTTCCCCATAACTCCTGACAAATGGACAAAATCCCCAAGGGAAAATGGCTTCTAGTTTTTTTACTGGAAAAAAACACTTCCCATAGTCTCTATGGTTTTCGTTCGCCGAAGATGAGAATGGAATGCTCACAGGTACAGCTCGTGAGCCATCGGAGACAAAATCACCGAACAATGCCGCCGCAGGCGATTTCCTCTTCTGTCTTTTCACCGTTTGCAAAAAACATCCTGTCGAATGAGAGCATCTCTTTTATGGCATCATATCAACAAGAAGCAAAAATGATGCTAGAGGGACAGATTCCTTTGCCTCTCAGGTTACCTGCTGGAGGATTCGAGAGTTGGATGAGCCGACTCTTTTCTGGAGGCCCATACCAAATACCCCGCGCCAAAAACAATCATGGGAAGGCAGAGTACCTGCCCCATGGACATCCAGTCGAGCGCGACAAAACCGAGTTGGGCATCAGGCTCTCGAGCAAACTCGACGATGAATCGGAAAATTCCATAGCAAAGCACAAACATCGCCCCCACACACCCTCGCGGCCTCGGCTTGGCTGAGTAGCACCACAGAACAATGAAAAGCAACACGCCTTCAAGCCCTGCTTCATAGAGCTGTGACGGGTGCCGGGGGAATCCTCCGGCACCGGGAAAGACCATTCCCCACCAGCCATCAGTGGGACGTCCCCACAATTCGGCGTTGATAAAATTGCCAAGACGTCCGAAAAAAAGGCCGGGCGGAACCAGCGGCGCAACAAAGTCACCGATTTCCCTGAAAAGCATGTCATTGGCTCGCCCGAAAAACCAGCAGGCCACGAGTACACCAAGCAGTCCACCATGAAAGGACATGCCCCCTTCCCACACATACAATATTTTCAATGGGTGCTGCGAATAATAAGGAAGGTTATAGAGCAGACAATAGCCGAGACGACCACCCAACACCACACCGACAACGGCCCAGGTGATAAAATCATCCATTTTCACCGGAGTCATTTTATTCCACGGTTTTCGCGCCCTGTAGCGCCCCAAGAGCCAACCGGTCACTACGCCGAAAACGTACATCATACCATACCAACGCAAATGCAGGGGACCGACGGAAATCATGATCGGGTCGAAATACGGATAACTGAGCATATAAGATTGCGGTTGAGACCGTCTTTGTTTTCTTGTGAGATTCTGGTATACTGCGCTTGCGGCACAAGGTGTGCCTTTTTGATTTCAACGTCAAGCCCGGGTCAGATATGGACACGCAAAAACCACTGAAGCTTGATATACTTGAGATGCCCTTCGAAGGACTCGCCGCCTATTGGCTTTCCATCAAGAAAATCATGGATACCAAAAAAGGCCGGACAATCATTGATGAAGAGAGATCGCATACTGAGGAGCCATATATTCTTCACCTGCTGGAGACGGTTTTCTCTTCACTGTCTTCGGATATGATACGCCGACTCGCTCAGGTCAAGAAAGAAACCCAGCTCGAAGACTATGGGCGAAAGATTGATCTCATGCGTATCGCAGCCTTTGCCATTGCTTCTGGAGAAAATCCACGTATCACGCTCGTCCGTATGGATTCGAAATTCGCGGCACCGCTAATTTCCGAAGACAGGGCACTCGACATGGCAACCGCCATGTTCGATGCAATCAAACCCAAGGGCGTCAACATGAATATCCTGCTTTCGGTCAACCACAAGCTCATGGCGGACCGACTGCTTGTCAAATTGCTCTTTTTCGTCATGTACTCAAGACGCGAGGGAAAGCAAAGTCTCGAACGTTTCCTGCCCCACCTCGGTTCCCGATTCTTTTCCGAAGCCGTGGCGTTGGCCATAGACAACTTCGAAGCAGACTTTCTGGCATACCACCTCAAAAGTATCCGAGACAATGCCGTCACCGAAACAGGACGCAAGATGGACATGGCAATGGAGATGTCCCTGGCCATCAGAAATAAACTGGCCTACGAAGATGTTTTTAGAATTGCACGAGCGTACCTGCCATAAAAAGGAACCACTTTTCATGAAAAAACGATTCTCCCTCATCACGACAGTCTGTCTCCTGGTAATATTGGCAGCCACCAGCGCCCTTGCAGGGAATGCGCTCCGTTCGGGGCGGAAAAATTTTGAACGCGCATGGTCCGCCTCTTTTTTCCTCAAGGAAGACAAAGCAAACACCTATTACCGCGCAGCTGCACACGCCTTTGAAGAGGCGTTGGCACAAACGCCCCCCAGCCGGACGGCGCTGTTTGCTTCGAACCTGGCCCAGGCGGGAATTTCTTTCTATTACGCAGGAAAGAACGACTTATGCATCTCGACCATGGATATGGCATTCAAAAAAGACGACCGCCTTTGGGAAGCCCCGCTCTTTTCCGCCATGGCTCATGCCCGAAAAAAAGCCGCAAGCGCCACTCAAACACTCCTTGAAAAATATATGGCGACAAGTCCGGGCCAGCCCATCCTGTCCGACGAAGTCTCCCGCCAACTTGAAAGCCTGGACAGCACCCCACTCTCTCTCAGGACAACAGTCGCCAAACTCGAACAAGCCTATCGTTTACAGATCAGAAACAACCTGAAATCCATCGGACGCGGCAGCGAAGCTCCCATGGACCTCTGCAATGGAAATTATTGGTGGAGACAGAATCGGACTCCCTGCTATCAGAAGCAATTTGTGGACAATTGACCTGAAAAAAGCCTCTGAAACGGGAAATCCATCCCTAAAAAGAGACTTTTTCAACGCCGGGCTTGACGAACAGGGGAAAAATATAGAAACATTCATCCACTTCCACGGGGCAACCCCGAAAAGATTCTTAAGCATGACCAAGTCCGCAACAATACCCGCACACCACCTCAAGGTCTTTTCCAAGGCCGATATCAATGAAATGCCCCTGCGTCGATACGAGGGACCGGTCACGGTCGTCCGTACCGAAAAACAACGAATCCAGGCCCTCAAGGAAATGGCAAAAGAGACTATTCTCGGTTTTGATACCGAGACTAGGCCAGTCTTCAAAAAGGGCAAAAAACCAGGCCCACCATCATTAATCCAATTGGCGACAGCTGAACAGGTCTATGTTTTTCAAATAAATATCCTGAGGCTGTGCGACGGATTGTGCGACCTGCTTGCCGATGAGAGCATCACCAAAACAGGTGTTGCTGTCCGTGATGACATCCTCGGTCTGCAACGACTGGCCGATTTTGATCCCGCCGGGTTCATCGACCTTTCCGACATCAGCGCCAAGGCGAGCATGCAGACACATGGCCTACGAAATATGGCTGCCAATCTTCTTGGATTCCGCATCTCAAAATCAGCCCAATGCTCGAATTGGGCCAAGGAAAAATTGACCCAGCAGCAGATATCCTACGCGGCCACGGATGCCTGGGTCAGCCGGGAACTTTTTCTGGCTCTTCAGGAACTCGAACTTATTCCGTAATTGTTCGTCCCTCTCTCAAAAACTCAATATTCCCCACGCACATTGGGGGTTTTCCTCTGCTGCTTGCGTTCACTGGTACGACGCTTTCGGTCAAGCCGCCGTCGTTTTGCCGATTTTGGCACAGCCGTATCCTTTCGAGGCATGACCGGCGTCAACGCCCATTGCATCAACTCCACAAAGCGCTCAATGGCAGAGTCCTTGTTGGTCTTTTGACTACGGAATTTTTGGGAAGTCACGCGAAAAACTCCTCTTTTGTCGATCCGACGACGCAGTTTTCCCTTTATTGCGACCTTCTGTAACGGGGTCAGGCTCCGACTTTTTTCTATATTGAAAAGCAGGGTCACACGCGTGTCCGTGGTGTTGACATGCTGCCCACCCGGTCCGGAGCTGCGTGAATTTATAAACCGAATTTCATCGTCAGGAAGAGTGAGGTTGTCATTAATGCGAATCATGACCGCACGGTGCCATGAGCAGGAGAACTTCGCAACACCCCACATCTGAATTGACACCTTGGCGGCTTTCTTTATATTCCACTCATCTCATTGAACTCAACCGAGGCTGTTTTGAAGGTGACGCGCCCATGGCAGTCCTGTTCCGGCAAAGATTTCTGCCGGTCCAAGGATACCCCGGACATCAGCCCATAAGGATACCATTATGACCAATGCATGCCCATGCGGTTCCGAAAAGGAATACGCCGACTGTTGCTCCCCCCTTATCAAAGGGGAAAAGCCCGCTCCTACAGCCGAAGCTTTGATGCGCTCGCGTTACACGGCCTATGTTCTCAAGGATATGGACTACCTTAAGGAATCTCTGGCTCCCGAGGCTCTGGAAGGCCATGATGATTCATCAGTCAAGGAATGGGCCGAACGCGCCAACTGGCTCGGACTGGAGGTCCATGAAACCTGGGCCGGAGGCGAAGGTGATGAATCAGGCATCGTCGAATTTTCTGCCCAGTACGCCATAGATGATGAAGCGCTGATTCATCGAGAACGTGGTGAATTCAAACGGATCGGGGAGCACTGGCGCTACGTGGATGGCACCATGGTTTCAGGCCCGCCGGTCAGAAAGGAACGGAAAATCGGCCGTAATGAGCCGTGCCCATGTGGTTCCGGGAAGAAATACAAAAAATGTTGCGCCAAATAAGAATTGAGACAGCTTCGTGGACATCTTTTGCCGGATGTCCACGCTCTGAGTTCTGTGCCGTTCACCGCCCCAATGCTCTTTTTTCGGACAATCCCAATGTCACTTGGCCCAAAGAGCAGCTTCCTGCACGGCACTTCCCTCTCGTGCCCCATGCTCCTCGGCAGAAACGGTTCCCCACACGCCCTGCCCAATACGAAACCTGCTACCGCGCCTCTTGGCTTGGCTCACGAAATAACGTATTGTCCCACACCCTATGAAACGAAACCGAACACGCACCTTGAATGTCGGGAACGTGGGCATCGGCGGGAAAAACCCGGTGCGCGTCCAGTCCATGTGCAACACGGACACCCGAGATATCCTTTCCACCATGACACAGATTCGGCAACTGGCGGATGCCGGATGCGAGATCGTCCGGGTGGCAGTTCCTGACGATGAAGCGGCTGCGGCTCTTTCTGCCCTTTGCGACCAATCACCGCTCCCACTCATTGCCGACATCCACTTTGACCACAGGCTGGCGCTGACAGCACTGGATGCCGGTGTTGACGGACTGAGGATCAACCCCGGTAATATAGGGAATGAACATCGGGTCGACGCAGTGGTCCGAGCAGCCATGGCGCATGGGGCTCCCATTCGCATCGGTGTCAATGGAGGGTCACTGGAAAAGGACCTCCTGCGGCAGTATGGCGGCCCCACGCCGGAAGCGATGGTGGAATCGGGGCTGCGCCATATTTCCATGCTTGAGAAACGAGGTTTCCATGATATCAAAATTTCACTGAAGACATCCTCTGTGCTCAACACCATTGCCGCGTACCAACTCATGGCCGAAAAGGTGGACTATCCACTGCATATCGGGATTACCGAAGCGGGGACACTTGTTCGCGGCGCTGTCAAATCCGCTGTGGGTCTCGGTATTCTTCTGTACGAAGGGATCGGTGATACTCTTCGGGTTTCCCTGACCCATGACCCGGTTGCCGAAATAGGTGTGGCGTATGAAATTCTCCGCTCCCTGGGACGACGGGAGCGTGGCCCGGAAATCATATCCTGTCCGACCTGTGGCCGGACTGAAATCCGGCTCATAGAACTGGCTGAAAAAGTCGAGGAAGCCCTTCTCAACGTGGAGGAAGTCTTTACCGTGGCAGTCATGGGGTGCGTAGTAAACGGCCCAGGCGAAGCCAGAGAAGCTGATATAGGCATAGCCGGGGGCCGAGGTCTTGGCATCATTTTCCGCAAGGGAGAGGTCGTCCGCAAAGTCAAGGGCGACGAGAATCTCCTTCCCGAATTCATGAAAGAAATAGAGATTTTTCTCAAAGAAAGGAGTTCATAAACACCATGCGTCTTTCCCGTTATTATGCCCCGACTCTCAAGGAAGACCCGGCTGATGCCGAAGTCGTTTCACACAAACTGTTGATGCGCGCGGGCATGATCCGCAAGCTCACCAGCGGCATCTACAACTACCTGCCCCTGGGGCTGCGATCCATCAACAAGGTCGCCCGGATTATCCGTGAAGAGATGGACCGAGCCGGAGCCATGGAAGTACTCCTGCCGATGGTCCAGCCCGCCGACCTCTGGCGCGAGACCGGACGCTGGGATTACTACGGCAAGGAACTCCTGCGGCTCAATGACCGCAACGGCCGCGATTACTGCCTCGGCCCCACGCACGAGGAGGTCATCACTGACCTTGTGCGCGGCGAGATCAAATCATACAAGCAATTACCCATTAATCTCTACCAGATACAGACAAAATTCCGCGATGAGATTCGCCCCCGCTTTGGCCTCATGCGCGGCCGGGAATTCATCATGAAAGATGCCTATTCCTTCGATAAGGACGAGGCTGGAGCAGAAGCATCCTACTGGGCCATGTTTGAAGCCTACAAGGCTGCTTTCGCCCGTATCGGACTTCGATTCAAACCGGTCCAGGCCGATTCCGGTGCCATCGGTGGTGACTTTTCCCATGAGTTCATGGTCCTGGCAGACACCGGCGAAGATACTATCGCATCCTGCAAGTCCTGCGAATTCGGCGCAAACCTGGAAAAAGCACGTGTTGTTCTCCCTGAAGGGACACCTAATGCAAGCGGGACGCCCTGTCCGGAGATTGAAGCGAGAGCCACTCCCGGAGCTAAAACCATTGAGGAAGTCTGTACTTTCCTTTCAGTCGAGCCCCAAAAACTGATCAAATCGTTATTGCTGACCATTGATGGAGAAGAGACGGTCCTCGCCCTTGTCCGAGGAGACAGAGAACTCAACGATATCAAGTTACGCAACCTGGTTGGTGGCAATGAGATAGAAATGGCCGATGAAGCAACAGTTCAAGAGAAAACAGGCGCGCCTGTTGGTTTTGCCGGGCCAGTGGGGCTGCCTGAAGGTCTGAGAATTTTTGCAGATCAGGAATTATGTACCGGGACAGATTGGGTTGTCGGAGCCAACAAGGCTGATACCCACCTGCTTCACGTATCCCTTGAGCGGGATTGCACCATTGAGCAATTTGCCGACCTTCGTGTCATTGAAGAAACCGACCCCTGTCCGGAATGCGGCGGTGAAGTCGAATTTACCAAGGGCATCGAAGTCGGCCATGTCTTCAAGCTGGGCCTGAAATATTCGGAAAAGATGGAAGCAACGTTCCTTGATGAGAATGGCAAATCAAAGCACATGATTATGGGCTGCTACGGCATAGGTGTTTCCCGGATAGTGGCATCTGCCATTGAACAAAATCACGATGAGAACGGCTGTTGTTTTCCTCCGTCCATCGCCCCCTTTGAAGTGGCATTGATATCACTCGGCGGCAAGGACCAGGATGTGGCAGACAAGGCAGAAGAACTTTATACCGAAATCATGAAAATGGGTATTGATGCCTGCTACGATGATCGCAAGGAGCGTCCGGGCGTCAAATTCGCCGATGCCGACCTCGTGGGGTATCCGATGCAACTGGTTCTGGGCGGCAAGGGACTCAAGAATGGCATCATTGAAGCCAAGGATCGCAAGACCGGAGAAAAATCGGAACTGCCTCTTGAAGGCTTTGCCGAAGCTTTTGTCGCTTGGCGCAAAAAGATTTGGTCCCAATGGGGATTGGATCTTTAGCGACACTTTTGTACTTTTCATACTTGAAAAGTCTGAAAGGCTCACCAGAAGATTCTTCCGACTCAGGCCCAAGTATCGCTTGGGCCTTTTTCTGAGTGTGCCATGCTATCAGTTTTATTGAATTATGTATTCTCCTTTCAAGCTAAAGAATAGCTCAGAACCTCTGCATGACCTCCCTGCCCTTTTTTGTCAAAAACAACAAGACGCTTTTCAATATTGTAAACACACCGAATAGCTACAAAAAACGACAATCTCTCATTGACAAAGTTGGCTAAAAACGGACAAATTGCCCCAAAGGTTCTGCTCATCAGAATATAATAAAGTAAATATGGAATAAAACATATAAAAATCGGTATTGATCCCATGAATACATTTGAACCCACAGCAACAGCCCTTGAAACTCCTGAGAAAAAAGCCCCCTCCCAGATGAGGGGAGGGTTGGAGCTCAAGATTTTGTTGGTCATTGTTTTTGCCGTCACCACGATCCTCACTGGATTCGGTGTGTATGAATATATCACCAGCAAAACGGCCATGACCGCACAGTTGGAGCGCAAAGGCGAAAACATAAGGAAACGCCTGGAGCAGCACCTGATCTCCGCCTTGTGGGACTATGACTCCGACAGCGCCATTACTTCATTGAAAAGTGAGATGAAGGAACACGAAGTCTACGGAATCCTCGTGCACGAAGAAGGTGGTAAAAACATCTTCGCGGCCATGACTCGTGACAAAGAATGGAAGCCTGTAGAAACAAAAACAGCCATCAAAGGAAAATTCGTCACAACCGAAGCGGACATTCTCCGCAGGGGGAAAGTGGTTGGACACGTCACCGTCCTGATCACTGAAAAATTCATGGACGAAGCACTCATGCAATCCATTTACGGGATTGCTGTCAAGACCATTGCCATTGATCTCGCCATTGTGCTCGTCCTGGCCTTTTTCATACGGCGTTTTGTGATGAAACCTCTTGGACGCATACAGGCATTTGCCGCTCGCGTCGGGGGAGGAGACCTGACCTGCACGTTGGTAACTGGTCACTATACTGATGAACTCCTTGTGCTCAAGGATGCCATGGAAAGCATGGTCTGCTCCCTGAGCGACAAGATGGATGAAGTTCAGGAACGCCAGGCAGAAGCGGAAGAACAGACTCGACTGGCCAAAGATGCCGCGCAACAGGCCGATGCCGCCAGACTTCAGGCTGAATCAGCCCGTCAGGAAGGCATGATGGAAGCGGCAAGGACGCTTGAGGGGATCGTTTCAAAAATCAACTCGACATCACACCATATCAGCGAAAAAATCATTGAGACCAGCGAAGGGGCAGAGCGTCAATCTGCCCGTTCTGCAGAGACCGCCACCGCCATGGAAGAAATGAATGCAACAGTCATGGAAGTGGCCAAGAATGCTGGCGAAACATCGATTCAAGCAGAAGAGGCCATGAACAAGGCCAAAGAAGGGGCTGACATCGTCCGGCAAGCCGTGGAAGCCATTGGCAAAGTGGACAGCAAAACTGATGAATTGATGGAGAACATGACCGTCCTCAACAGTCAGGCTCAAAATACGGGACAGATTCTCGGAGTCATTTCAGATATAGCCGATCAGACCAACCTGCTTGCCTTGAACGCGGCCATTGAAGCAGCCCGAGCCGGAGAAGCCGGACGCGGCTTCGCCGTTGTTGCGGATGAGGTCCGCAAGCTGGCAGAAAAGACCATGGATGCGACCAAACAGGTTGAGGAATCCATTAACGGTATTCGCTCGGGCGCGAAAAAGAGTGGAGAAACGACCAAGGAAGCTGACGAGGTTGTCAAGAAGGCAACTGAATTGGCAAGCATGTCGGGCACCGCATTGGATAAAATTCTCGGATTGGTGGAAGGAACTTCCACCCGCATAGCATCCATTGCCACTGCCGCCGAAGAACAATCCGCTACCAGTGAACAAATTACGCGGAGCGTTGATGAAATCAACTCCATCACGGACGAGACAAGCCGCGACATGCACGTGGCCTCAGACGGTGTGGAGGATCTCAAAAATCTGGTTGCCGACCTGGAAGGTTTGATCGACCAACTGAAGAGGTAAGGCCGGATGTCCGGCATTTGTCATAATAACAGAGAGATAGGAGAGACAGACACATGAAGAAAGTTTTGACACTCATTGGCGCTTTGGTCCTGACGCTTGGCATTGCCTGCACGGCTATGGCCTCCGGTGCTGATGATATAACATTCATGACTGAACAATATCCGCCGTTCAACTACGATGACGGCAGCAAGGTGACCGGTATATCCGTGGAAATTCTTTCCGCAATGCTCAAGGAAATGGGATCTTCCAAAACCACCAAGGACTTCTCTGTTCTGCCCTGGGCCCAGGGATACAAGCGCGTTCAGAGTCAGCCAGCCACCTGCCTGTTCTCCATGACGCTGACTGATGCCCGCAAACCCCTTTTCAAATGGGTCGGCCCTTATATTGAAACCAATATCTCTGTCATTACCAAGAAAGGCTCCGGCGTGAAGATCGACTCCGCAGCCGACCTGGGTAAATATACCTATGGTGTCATCCGCGATGATATCGGTATGGAAATGCTCGCAGCCAACGGTGTGGGCGAAGGGAACATGGACATCACCGCCAAGATGGATTCCAACCTGAAGAAACTCGACAAGGGCCGCATAGACGCCATTGCATACGAGCAGACTTCCACCATGTTCCAAATCAAACAGACTGGTATGAATACCGCAGACTTTGATGTCGCATACGTCTTGAAAAACGGAGGTCTCTACTACGCCTTCCACAAGGATACCCCGGATGCGTTGATCGCCGAGTTCCAGAAGGCTCTCGACACTGTCAAGGCCAATGGAACCTACCAGAAAATCCTGGATAGCTACCTCAAGTAATCCGGTTTTCAATGGTCTAAACAGCCCCGGCAGGTCCACTCTGCCGGGGTTTTTCTTTGGTGTCCGACCAGCACTGTTTGCGGTTGTGCCATAGGGGGGTGAGTGCTACCGTGAGCTTCGTACCAAGGAGAAGCGCGTTTTCAGGAGGTTTTTTTGTCCGCCATATTCACTGTCAGTGAGCTGACCCGCTCAGTCAAGAACCTGTTGGAGGCGGAATTTCCGTTTGTCTGGGTACGCGGCGATGTGACAAACCTGTCCCGCCCTGCAAGCGGGCACCTCTATTTCACCTTGACCGATGGCGATGCGGCCGTGTCCGTGGTCTGGTTCAAATCTTCCCAAAAGTCTGCGACGCCCGTGACACTGGGGAATGAGACTATCAATCCTCTGACCGGGGAAGTGGAAGAAGAAGCGCGTGCCACCAGTCTGACCGGAACCACCATTGACGACGGCATGGAAGTGCTTTGTGCCGGACGGCTGAATGTCTACGAACCAAGAGGTCAGTACCAGCTGGTCGCCGAACTGGTGCAGGACCAGGGTCGGGGCGATCTGGCTCTCGCCTTCGAAGCTCTCAAGAAAGCCCTTTCTGCCAAAGGATATTTCGACGACGAAAGGAAACTTGAACTTCCGAGTAACCCGGCTCGGGTTGCCGTCGTCACCTCGCCATCCGGGGCCGCCATCCGGGATTTCCTGCGCATTGCCAATACTCGTGGCACCGGCAGTGAAATCAGAATCTACCCCACACTGGTCCAAGGAGAGAATGCTCCATCACAAATAGCAGCGGCACTTGACCTGGTCGATGCCGAGGACTGGGCAGATGTCGTTGTCCTCATTCGTGGGGGCGGATCACTGGAAGACCTCTGGGCCTTTAATACGGAACCGGTGGCAGATGCCCTTTTTCGCATGCGCCTGCCCGTGATAACAGGAGTCGGGCACGAACCCGATGTTTCCATTGCTGATTTCGTGGCTGACAAACGTGCTGCCACCCCAAGTCATGTGGCGCAGGAACTCTGGCCGCGCAGGGAAACGCTTGCTCAGCGCCTGGATGACCTCGACATGAACCTGACACGACTGTATACTCAGTGGTTCCTGACCAAAACTACGAATTTCAGACATCTACGCAAGGCGTTGGGCTGGCTGTCTCCCGAGCGTAAACTGGAAAGGATGGAAGACCGATTCACCACTTTGCTGGCGCGCCTTGAGGATGCGGGGCACGACCTTATCCATGACAAGAACTCGGACACCAAAGACCTTGCATGGCGATTAAACCGAATCTATGGCCCGGATCACCTTGAACGAAAAAAAATGGGGATTGTAGAGCAAAGCACCCGCCTGATGCGTGCCTTCGGCCCCTCTGTCATTCAAGAAAAACGTCGTGAAACAGCTCTGCTTGCCAAACAGATGCATCAGGCCATGACACATTTTTTGGACACAGCAGAACGACGATGTGAGATCTCGACCGCAACCCTTGGCGGACTTGATCCGGAGGCACCTCTGCAACGCGGCTATTCCCTGATCCGGGTAAAAAAGACAGGCGATTTTTTACGTGACCCGAAAGAGGTGACGTCGGGCGACGCTCTTGATATCAGAGTGAAAGAAGGACACATTAGCGCAGTTGTCACCAACGAAAATACAGACTCTCAGGAGAACAGATGAAACGGCTTATCTTGCTCATATTTCTCGTCACCGCACTGACATTACCTCTTGTACCAGCCACGGTTCCGGCTCAGGATTTCGGCCTGGAAGACGGAGATGACATCGGTTTCATCCTGCCCAAGGATGCCCAGGCCGCCCAGATGGAAACTCAGGAAAAGACTTCTGCCGACTCCGCCATCGTCCTTGCTGCCCCAAGTCGCATCGGTCTGGGTAAAGCCTTTATAGTTCGACTGACGTCTGACCAACCGCTGGATTCCGTCTCCATCAACTGGCAAGGGAAGCAAGTTGTCCCATCCATCTCCGTCTGGAACGATCACCATGTGGCGATGACCCTGCTCGGTACCGATGTTTTGACTGCCAAACCCGGACAGGAGGAACTCTCCGTCATAGCGTCCATCAACGGCAAGGAAAACACTTTTCGCCGCACTGTCCAGATTATTCCTGTGGATTATCCAAAGCAGATTCTGACACTGCCGGAAAAAATGGTGACACCACCCGAGTCAGTCTATGAACGTATCAAGGCTGATAGGGTTGCCACCTCCAAGGCTAAGGAAACAGTCTCGCCACAACGCACATGGCAATTGCCACTTGAACGGCCGGTTCAGGGCAAGGTTACCAGCCTCTATGGAGTCCAGCGCATTCTCAACGGCAAACCCAAGAATCCGCACCGGGGGCTTGATTTCCGGTCTCCCATAGGGAATCCGGTCAAATCAGTGGCCGATGGCGTGGTTATTCTTGTTGGTGACCACTATTATGCCGGGAATTCAATCTACATTGATCATGGGAACGGGGTCGTTTCCATGTATTTTCACCTGTCCAAACCCATGGTCAAGGAAGGTGATCAGGTGAAACGAGGGCAAGCCATAGCGCTGTCCGGCATGTCGGGCCGTGCCACTGGTCCCCACCTGCACCTTTCCGTTTCCGTCCTCGGCCAATTGGTCGACCCGGCCCCATTGTTCACGAACAGCGTTGATACCCTTTTGCAGTAGGAGACAAGCCATGAGCATCATCAACGGAAGAAACAGTCCGACTGCGATGCGTTTTTCAAAATGGTCCGCTCCTACCAGATAAAGGCAAGCGCATCCATGAAAGAGGGGAATCTCAACACCCCAGGCCCGCTCTCCAGCCTTTAATAAAGTGTCTGGTCTCCCAATGGCACTGAACACGATTTGACAGCGTTCAGTCCCCTGTATCGAAAATGAATTTAGTTACAATCCCTCTGTGAACAGAGAACAAATCTCCCGCAGGAGAATGATATATGGCACAAGAAACCTTTGAGAACAGATTAGACAAACTCAAATCGGTAGTGGAACGGCTGGAGCGCGGCGATCTCCCTCTAGAGGAAGGTGTGGCCCTGTATAAGGAAGGACTGAAATTGACCAAGGCCTGCGGCAAACAACTGGAAAATGCCCGCCATGAAGTCAAATTGGTATCCGAAGGACTCGTCAAGGAATTCGAGGCGCTTGAAACCATGGAGACAGAAGCTGATGATGATTAAGGAGCAGTTAGGCTCACGCGCCGCAGTCGTGGAATCCTATCTCAAAGCAGCCATGAAAGACCGTGGTATTCCTGCTCGACTGCATGCATCCATGGAGTACTCCCTGTTGGCAGGAGGCAAGAGACTACGCCCTGTCCTGACCCTCTCATGGGCTCAAATGCTTGGCGAGGCCACCATCACGGACGCGGTTATGCCTTTCGCAGCCAGTCTGGAATGTATTCACACCTACTCGCTTATTCACGATGACCTGCCTGCCATGGATGACGACGACCTGCGCCGGGGAAAACCATCCAACCACAAAAAATTTGATGAAGCCACAGCCATCCTGGCCGGAGATGGCCTCCTGACCGAAGCGTTCGGATTGATGTCCACCGCATCCATTGTCAAAGGGTTGCCTGCTGATCGGGTGCTGCGAGCCATAGCCGTACTGGCCCATGCAGCCGGTGCAAGCGGTATGGTCGGTGGCCAGGCTGTGGATATGGAACTGACCGGCGGCACGAGTGTCGCCCTTGAGCAACTCCGCATCATGCATGCCATGAAAACAGGAGCGCTGATTACTGCGGCCTGCGAGTGTGGCGCGATTCTCTCCGGATCGACTGAAGCGGATATCGAAAATGCGCGCGAATATGGCCAGGCAATAGGCGTCGCCTTTCAAATCGTTGATGATATCCTTGATGTTGTCAGTGATACGGAAACCCTTGGAAAACCTGCCGGAAGTGATGAGGCTATGGGAAAATCAACCTACCCGGCGCTCATCGGACTGGACAAAAGCAAAGCATTGGCCCGAAGACATGTGGACAGTGCGCTCGAACGGTTGACAACGTATGCCGGAGCCGAACATCAATTCCTGGCGGATTTGGCCCGGTACATTGTAGACAGAGTCTACTGATTGGCTTAGAGTCTTCGCCCTATGAGTCATGCCCCCATGAACAAAACACTCCTCTCGCAGATCAAGGAGCCAGCCGACGTCAAGAGACTCTCGGTTGAGCAACTGGAAACACTGGCCGGAGAGATCCGTGCCACCATTATTACCCAGGTCTCGGGACACGGAGGTCATCTGGCGCCTTCTCTCGGCGTGGTCGAACTGACACTCGCTCTCTTCAGTGCCTATGATATCGGTACGGACAAACTGGTCTGGGATGTCGGCCACCAGGCCTATGCCCACAAGCTGCTCACCGGCCGGGTAGATCAATTCCACACCTTGCGTCAAAAAGGTGGGCTGAGTGGATTCCCCAGACCGGAAGAATCTCCTTTCGACCATTTCGGAGTGGGCCACTCCTCCACATCCATTTCTGCGGCTCTGGGTATGGCCATGGCCCGTGACCTCAAAGGCGAAGACAATGATGTCATCGCTGTTATCGGGGATGGGTCGCTGACTGCCGGTCTTGCCTTCGAAGGCTTGAACCAGGCTGGCGATCTCGGCCGAAAAATGGTGGTTGTCCTCAATGACAACGAAATGTCCATCTCCAAAAATGTGGGAGCGCTGTCACAATTCCTGAGCCGGAAAATGACCACCCCGTTCCTCCAGCGTCTTAAAAGCGATGTGGAAGGATTGCTCGGCGGCATCCCGAAAATTGGTGATGACCTGGCTGGCTATGCCAAACGATATGGGGATTCCGTCAAATCGTTTTTTACGCCCGGTATTCTTTTCGAAGCGTTCCACTTCACTTACGTCGGGCCGCTGGATGGACACAATACGCCATTGATGATCAAGGTTTTCAACGAGATAAAAAAACTCGACAAACCGGTCTTGGTCCATGTCATGACAAAAAAAGGGAAGGGATACGAACCAGCTGAGTCAGACCCGACTCATTTTCACGGTGTTGGGACATTTATCCCGGAAACAGGTTTGGCCAGCAAGTTTTCCGCGAGTGGGCTCCCTTCCTATACGGAGATATTTGGCGCGACCCTCTGCAACCTGGCTGAACGCGACGACAAGATACTGGCCATCACCGCTGCAATGCCAGAGGGCACAGGAACAGAATGTTTTCGCCAGAACTACCCGGAGAGGTTTGTGGATGTGGGTATTTGCGAACAGCACGCCGTGACCTTTGCGGCGGGCCTCGCCACCCAGGGATACAAACCGGCTGTTGCCATCTACTCCACTTTTCTGCAACGCGCCTATGATCAGATCGTGCATGATGTTTGCCTGCAAAATCTCAATGTGAATCTTTTCCTTGATCGAGGAGGGTTGGTCGGGGAAGACGGTGCGACTCATCATGGGGCCTTTGATCTCAGCTACCTGCGCCATATTCCCAATCTTGTAGTTATGGCCCCCAAAGATGAAGCTGAATTGGCTCGCATGATGGCAACCGCTTTTGAATATGACGGACCATGTGCCATCCGGTATCCCCGAGGAACCGGCGTCGGAGCCGAGGTATCGAAAACACCGCAGAAAATTGCACTCAGCGAAGGGGAACTGATGCGAGATGGTTCTGACGCCGTAGTCATTACCATCGGTTCACGTGTTTACCCTGCCGTGGAAGCGGCCATGGAGTTGGAAGAAGTCGGCCTGGATATAGCTGTTTTCAATACCCGCTTTGTCAAACCCCTGCCTGAAGAACACATTCTGGAGCTTGCAGGACGATTCAATATCATCTTGATGGTGGAAGAAAATGCTCTTGCCGGGGGATTCGGCTCTGCCGTGATGGAATTTCTCAATGCAGCGGGAGCCTCTGACGGCAAGACCATCAAACGACTCGGCATCCCTGATGAATTCATAGAACACGGCACACAGAAAGAACTCCGTGCCCTGCTTGGAATCGACAAGAACGGTATCAAGAAGACACTGAAAGCTCTCTGCACGGGGCGAACCAACGACTCAAGCAAAAAAGCCTGACGCACACAGATACCCCATTCACAAACAGCAGGCCTTGCGCCCCCTTCAAAGGGGGCCGATACGGTGTCACTGCTGCATATGGAGTCCCCCCCCACCATTTGTGAACGACTCGTAGAATGTGTGAAAAAAGCTCCACCTGACCAGGACATTCATCGAGCCTTACTGCGCCTGACTGGAACCGAAATCCACTTTATGCGATGGCACCCCCAGAGCTGCTACCAATAGACCGTGACACAGCGTGCTGCCTAACCCCAATCCGAATGAACGGCACACCAGCACGCCACACAAAGCGATGAGAATCCCTTTTTCGCGAAATGCCCACCGCCGCGACCGTCTCGACTGAGGTTCTGTTGCAACGACCTGCCCACTTTTTTCACTCATTTTCATGCAAGTCCCCTTCTGCTGATGCCAAACAGGGAAGTAAAGCAGGAGTCTTTGCAGCAAAGACAGGGTGCGTCCCGACAGATTGAATCACCACGCATGAATACTCCTACCACGATTGCCCTCACGCTAAGATGAAAAGGTGTCCCCATGAAGACACTTTCGTGACATCCCTGATGACAATTGTGACACGGGAGATTGTCCACTCAAGAGTCTCAACCTGTATTTCATACCTTTCTTGCGACGTTTTTTCCCAATGAACCAGAGCCAATTTCTCTGCATAAGAAAACCCCGGACAGTTTCCTGTCCGGGGCTGGAGGGATGAGTTCACTCTCAATTCTTTGAATCAACTCTTTTTCTGAGCGGCTTTCATACCGCCTTTTTTGGTCACGGGTTTGACGTCATTTCCCGTTGTCTGTGCATCGGCTTTCTTCTCGGGATAAGCCGTATCCTTGGCCGCAGCATCCTTTACTTTCGGAGCCGATGCCTTTTTCTTCGGTTTTGGAAGCGTTCCTTTCTCAATCCATGTAATGCGTTCCGTCATCGGTTTACGATGAACATTTTTCATGGAAAGGCACTTGGTCGGGCAATTATCCACGCAAACACCACAGTAAACACATGCGTGCGGGTTGCACTCCCATGTGGCTTCCGGCTTGGTGACCGTTATGCACTGACTCGGGCATTTGCGAGAACAGGTCCCGCAAAAGATGCATGAATCAATGTCTATGATCAATTCACCCCGATATTTGGAAAAAGGCTCCCGGACCTCGGAGGGATAGTTCCTAGTCGCCGGTTTCCTGATCAGGTTCTTAAGGACAGTGGGTGTAAACAGCATGGCGATCTCCTTAGCGTTCGGTGCAACTGATGCACGGGTCGATGGCAAGGACGATAACCGGCACATCAGCCAATTCGCAGCCGGGCAGCGTTGCCAGAAGCGGCGGGATATTGGCAAATGTGGGGGTTCGAATACGCAGTCGATCCAGATGCTTGGTACCGTTACCTTTGATATAGTACATGCACTCGCCACGAGGCTGTTCAACACGCATGAACGCTTCTCCTTCGGGCGGGTTCCCTTTCACCTTGACGTTCAACTCGCCCTCGGGGAGCTTGCTGATAGCTTGACGAACCAGGTCCATGGATTGCAGGCATTCACGAAAACGCACAGTGGAACGTGCCCAACAATCGCCAGCCATTTCCACCATGGGTTCGAAATCGATCTCGGAATAGCCGCCATAACCGAGCATGCGCATATCCTGCGCAACCCCGGAACCACGCAGCATAGGACCGGCTGCACCCAGTTCCCAGGCCTGCTCCTTGGTCAGAACGCCCACGCCAACGGTCCGGGCCTTGACCGAATAATCATTCATGATGGTATCCTGAAGAGCGCGGACTTCCTTTTCCACTATATCGACTTCGGATAGAATCCATCGGATCTGGTCGGGCGACAAGTCGGCACGCACTCCGCCAATGACATTGACGGACACGATCACACGACTTCCTGTCGTCGCTTCATTGATATCCATAATCCGTTCACGAATCTTCCAGAACTGCATGAAGAGAGCTTCAAAACCGAATGCATCGGCAAAAAGTCCCAACCAAAGCAAATGGGAATGGGTCCTGTGCAGCTCGGACCAAATGACCCGCAGCATTTCTGCACGCTTGGGAATCTCGACCCCCATAAGCTCTTCGACAGCCTGGGAATAGCACACAGCGTGGATCATGGAACAAATCCCGCACACGCGCTCACAGACCTGAATCATCTGTCTGAAATCACGGATATCAGCCAATTTCTCCAACCCGCGATGGACATAGCCCAAAGCCGGAATGGCCTCTTTGACGATCTCGTCCTCAACCTTGAGCGTCAGATGCACTGGCTCAGGCAGGACAGGATGCTGAGGACCGAAGGGAATTACGGTAGTTGCCATTTCAGCCCCCTATTTTTTCGGCTCGATCTTGACGTTGGACACCAGCGGAACCTGGGTGACCTCGGGGTCAAGATAGAGCGTACGATTAAAGTCAAGAACCAGGCCGTCAAAGGAGACGTTCCACTGGTCACGAATTTCATTTTCCACCAACAGAGCGGAGAAGTAGACCCCGGACACACTGGGGATGGGTTTATCCATATCCGCAACGAGTCGCAGGTGGGTCACTTCCAAATCCTTATCAAAATGATACAGGATGCCAATCCTGCTCTCGTCCTCTTGATAGGTCGAGAACGTGATCAGACGCTGCCCATCATTCTTCATAGTCATGACCTCACCGACAATGGTGTCAATGGTCACGTCAATTACTTTACCTTTCATGATTCACCTCGTGTTGCAGCCTAGCCGGCTTCTTCCACTTTTTGCGCGAACTTGCCAAGACCGACGACAACGCCGTCAATAATGGCTTCGGGCTTGGCCGGACAACCGGGAACGTAGACATCCACGGGAATAACCTTGTCAACGCCGCCAACGACGTTGTAGGCCTCGCGAAAAACACCGCCGGTATTACCACAAGCGCCTATGGCGATGACGGCCTTTGGCTCGGGCATTTGGTCATAGATGTTTTTGAGCACCTTTTTATTGCGATGGTTGACCGTGCCGGTAACCAGAAGCACATCAGCGTGTTTGGGGTTACCGACATTGATAATACCAAACCGCTCCACATCGTAAAGCGGAGTCAGGCAAGCCAGGACCTCGATATCGCAGCCGTTACAGCTTCCGCAGTCATAGTGCATGATCCACGGGGACTTGGCGCGAGATTTCTTGATAAATGAACCGAACATGATTTACCCCGCGTACAGCCAGATAAGGTTAACAACAGACATGCCCATGCCGAGCACCCAGACACGCTTGAGCATCCAGCGCCAGGTCATTCGGGCCATGGTGTTGTCCACCAGGATTTCGAGCATGTAGGTGACGATCAGCAGGACGGCCATCCACATCACGTTGGTGGACCAAAACAGGGAGCACACACCGAGGACGAGGACTGTCTCGTACCAATGTGCTATCTCGATAAGAGCCAGATATGGCCCTGAATATTCAGTAAGAACCCCCTTAACCAACTCCTGATGCCCATGATGGGATGTAGAGAAATCAAAGGGAGACTTGCGCAGCTTGATAGTCAAGGCATACCCAAGAGCCAGGTACAGCAACGGCATCTTGCCCAGTAAAGGCTGATTCAGATTCCAGACCGCTTCAATGGAAAAACTGCCGGTAACCAAATAAATACCGACAAAGACCAGAATGAGAACAGGCTCATAGGCGAGAATCTGCATCAACTCTCGTTGTGCCCCGACTTGGGAGTACGGAGATTTTGCGGCCATGGCTCCCATGACCAAAAACACCGCTCCAATGGCCTGAATGAAGAAGATCAGCAACAGATCGCCTTGAGCGAAGAAAAGCGCCACAGAGACAGCTGCCGCGATCATGTAAACCCATGAGCACAGGATCTGCCACTGGTTGACAACCATCTTTTCCTTGCCCAGGAGTTTGGCCACGTCGTAAAAGGCCTGCATGATCGGCGGTCCCTGCCTGGACTGAAACCACGCGGTGATACGACGATCAAGACCTGCGATCAAACCTCCGAGAAGGGGGCCGGCCACAAGGCCGAGAATGATGAGAACAAGTGTATCCATTATAAAGCCCCTCCCAGCATGAGGACGATCAAAGCGACCGCCAGAGCGTTGAAGACCGGAGTAAGCTTGCCTTCTGCGAACAGCTCGCCCATGTACATGTTACTGGCGGCAAACGGCACGATAGAATTCATGGGACCAACATAGGCTCCGTCCTCGGCAGCATTGATCCCGCCAGTGTACGGAGGCATGACCCGGACCGTGCGAAACCCGGACGCGGCCTTGACCGCATAGAGCAATCCCAGACCCAGAATGATGAACAAAGGCACGACCGCAAATGAACCGGTCGCCGCATCAAGTGATCCGAAACTCATGGTAAACGGAGCAACATCAAACATTGGCGCTATCATGGAATTGTATATCCACGGAGAAGCAAGCGAGAGCACCACGGCTCCGACACACAGTATCGTCAGCGGCAGTCGAATCAAGGTCGCCTGTTTCTCTGCCGGTGCATCCGCATTGCGGGACGCCATGAGCGAACCGCCCCAGCGTGCCCAGTAAACCACAGTCAGGGCCGATCCCATGGCCAGCATGACAATCACATAGATATTCGACGCACCAGCTTCAAGGGCCATCCATTTCCCCATCAGCACACCAAACGGCGGCAGAAGCATGGTCAGGATGCCGATGATCGTGATCAGCGCGGTTCTGGGATGCTTGGCATAGAGACCTCGCATATCTTCGATATCACGTGATCCGATGGCCTGCTCAATGGTCCCGACGCACAGGAAGAGTAGAGACTTGGATATGGCGTGGAAGATGATCAGCATGACTGCGGCGGTGATGGCGAGCGGTGTATTGATGCCAGCGCAACAGATGATCAATCCCAGATTGGAGACAGTGGAATACGCCAGAATCTTCTTCCCGTTGGACTGGCCGATGGACAGGGCGGCACAGGCCATGAAAGTAAATGCGCCGCACACGGCCACACCGTCGGAGAGCAGTGTTCCTGCAAAAGCAGGAGCGAAACGAAGTATTACATAGACGCCCGCTTTGACCATGGTCGATGAGTGGAGCAAAGCCGAAACCGGGGTCGGTGCGACCATGGCACCGAGCAGCCAGCTCTGAAACGGAATCTGGGCAGCTTTGGTAAAGCCGGCAAGACAGAGAAAACCAACTCCGGTAACCATCAATGCCCCTTGAGGCCCCGCAGCCAGAAGAGCAGATATATCGAGAGTCCCGGCCTGCGCATAGACCAACATGGTGCCTATGACAAAGGCCAATCCTCCAAAAGAGTTCATCCACAATGCCCGCACTGAATTTCTGACGGCAACCGGCGTTGCATCGTGCCCGATAAGCATGAATGAACACAGGGTGGTCACTTCGAAAAAGAAGTAGAGCCACATGATGTTATTGGCGAGGACCAAGCCGTTCATCGCTCCAAGAAAAAGGACCAGAAAGAAGAAGAACCGCGGCTGGCGAGACTTCTTCAGTTGTAAATGCTCCTCATGCTCTTTCATATAAGGGAGAGCAAAAATACAGATGAGCGAACCGATAACGGAAATAACCAACACCATGATCAGGGAGAGCTTATCTCCCACCAAAGCAGGGACATCCGCATGTTCGAGAACAACACACTCGAACCACACGAGCAGCGCGGCCTGAGCCAACGTAAAAGCCTGGATCAAAACACTTTTGTGCTTATATCCATAATAGAAAATGACACCCAGCAATGCGAAATCCAGAATCGTAACCAGAAAATCACTGCTGATGCCCAGGAATGAACCGACCGCAACCGGTTCAAAAGTTCCCTGGCCGAGCAACCCAAGCGAAGCGACCGCAAGGATTGCGCCAGTGGCAACGACTGTCAGTGTCCGAACGGCATGAGACCGAACGAAATAACAGACAGCTGCTGCAACCGCCGGCAAAAGAACGAGAAGCAGAAGCAAATTCGACATGATGACCTCGTTTCAGATGATTGAAGACGAGTACAACGAACACTCTAAATCCGGATCACCTCCTTCCGGAAATAGCGTGCGAATGCACCTAACCCTTAGCCTAGTAAACAAGGGTCAATAGGTGAAGTATGGGGATAGGTCAAGGGGGGGTAAAAAATTGTTTGATCAATCAACACAATAGGTCAAGTCTTTGGTATTTATATACTAACAGGTAACAGCGACAATATTGTAGTTATATTCCCGTATAAAAAGGTGGGAAATTTTGTGAATTTGTGTGCAAAAAATCGGGTCAGGACTATTTCCCGAATGCGTAAAATTGAAAAAGGCGATACTTCACATTAGAAATATCCCAGGCTGGTGAGGGTCTCCATGACACGTTCCTTGGCCTGATCTCGCCCCGAACGTTCTTCGGCTCCCTCTCCCGGCTTGGTGGTACAAGGCTGACAACCGAGCGATCGGTATCCCCTTTCATACAATTCACAAAAAGGGAGATTAAATCTGGAATGAAAAGCCCAAATATCCATCTCTGTCCACTCAAGAATGGGATTGACCATGACATGGTCAGGTCGAGTGCGAACCTCAAATTCCTTACGACCTGCCCGATCGGGGTGCTCATCACGTCTGATACCCGTCAGCAGATGGGTTGCGGCCTGATCTCGAATTGCCTGTTGAAGCGGCTCGACCTTGAGTTCACGGCAACATGACACAGGATCGACAGCCAGAGGGTAGTCTTTCAGAACAATGTTTGGCCGAGCTATAGTCAAGTCAACGTCCCATTCAACAGCAAGTCTATCTCGAAAAGCGATGATTTCTGTGAACTTACACCCAGTATCCAAATTAATGGCCCGAACTGATCCCCGGCCGCCATGTGCCATGACAGCCCGCCATATGAACAGGACCACTGTTGAATCCTTGCCACCGGTCCAAGCCACCTGCACTGCACCCGGTGCGGCAGAGGTTGCAACTTCGAGCAGAATCGCTTCAGTTGCCTCTATTTTCTTCTCCAAAGTCATATCAGACATCAAGACCTCGTCTTCCGTAATTCTGAAGTACACCACTTGTTATAATTGCCATGATCAGAAAGAAGACCTACCGTCCATCCATGAGCAATGACAACATGAAAATCATCGAAGACCTCGTGATCAACGAGGAGTTCTGCATACTGGCCACCTCTAATGGAATAGAACCATGGACCTCACTCATGACGTTTTTCGCAGACCATGCAGCCATGAAGTTTTACTTTCTTTCACACAAGAATTCGCAAAAGAGCAAAAATATCAAAAGAAATCCTCATGTCGCCATCCATATTGATAGAAGGGAACACAATCTTTCACTCACCATCGCTGGAGTGTACTCTCCAATCAAAAAGCAGCAAACTGCGGAAGCAATAAAACATCTTATTCCAATTAAACATCCTGAATTAAAGGATTTTATAGAAGACGACAATGTTGAATTAATTCGAATCCAGGGACAAAATGCACAATTGATGCACGGATTTTCCGATAAATTTGAAATAAAATTAAAGAATTCCTAAAAAACTTCTTGACGGGAAAAGCCCCTGAGCATAAATAGTTCTTCCACCGCGCGCCCGTGGCTCAGCTGGATAGAGCATTCGGCTACGAACCGAAAGGTCGCACGTTCGAATCGTGCCGGGCGCACCAGCGAAAATAAGCCTTCCATCTCCATGATGGAAGGCTTTTTTCTCGTCCAAAAAAACCACTTTACGGGCATATAAAATCGATAATTCCTTCAATTTATTCATTTTTCAAAAAAACCATTCTCAGACTACCCTCGTCTTCCCTTTTTTGCTAAGACTCCTGCCATGAAATGTAACAAATGTGGAACGGTCAACAAATCTACAGCAACGCATTGCAAAAAATGCCACATCCGATTTATTCGGCAAAGCGATAAGATAGCCCGAAAGGTCATCCTCTCACCACGCATAGCTATGGTATGTGGTTGCTTCCTTCTCATACTCGGGGCCATACTGCTTTCCAATGATATCGACGCTTTTGCCACGGTGACATGCATTACCGGAGCCGCACTTCTCGCAATTGGCGTCCTTTCCAGCTAGCATACATCAAATTCCTTCCTGATATCAGTAGAAATCGTTTCACGAAAAATGCACCAGGACATCTTCATTTCGAAGTCCTGATGCATTCTTCATCATTCATTGTGACAGCCCGACTCTCCTCCTTAAGGAGCAGAGAAGTGTGCTGCCTTGAACAAAAGCCTGCTTAACGCAACGGGCTTGGCAGAAGATGAGTTGAAAATGGAAGCCTGACCATGACAGCCTCAGAAAGAATGCACAAGAGAACGAAGCTCCCACAGTGAACCCTGCCACGTCCGTCCTCCAGGCCCCCACATGGCTCCAACGCTTCATGTGGAAGCCGCCACAGTGACCTGAGGCTCAATCTAGTAGAGCGACAGATCTTCCCGTTGTGCTAACCCGCCTGCCGTAAAAGTCATGGACCCCAAATCTCCAAATGTCGTGGCCTGACGAACGGTCAGTTTGAGTGGCTTGGCATATTCTACAGAGAATGGTTTGCCTATCTGTAAAGGGATATCCCCGGCTGTTGCCATGAGCTTGTCACCAGGACCATTACTCCATGCGTCTTCAAGAATATATTCACCAACCGGCAAATGATAGTTGCCACCGGCACTCCATGGAACAAGAAGCGACTGTCCCTGCTTATCGGCAAGGCGCAGTGCCAAGACTGTTCTTGGAGCTATATCAATCGAAAAAGAAGCACTGGGAGCACCGGGCGTTTCGCGGACGACCCTGTACCGGACAGACCCCTTCCTGTCTGATTTGAGACTATATCTCGACAGGAAATTCCCGGGATCAAGAATGATCTCCCAGCCCATATCCTGCCCATTATTAGCCCATGGGATAGCCACAAAACCCTTGAGATTGACAACTTCCTGCCGATGACTGCCCCAAATACCTTCCAGAATCAGTTGGTCCCCCAGAACGGTATGCAGTACCTCACCGTCTCGGACAAAAATTGGATTGCCATTGAGCCAACAGACAAAAACGGGTTTGTCGCTCTTGGTAGACGCAGGCATTTTCCCTGTCCAATGGACGCGAGTCCGTGCCACTCGTTTCCCATCGCTTCGCAATTCCAATTCTGAAAAAGGCTCCAAGGCCATGCGCTTGGCCTGCATCAGATTCACTCCGGGGCGATCTGATGCAAAAAGCGCGAGTTCAGGAGCAAATTCCCTGGCCCCGGCAGAGACACGCTCCACAGCGAGAGTGGACCCTGGAGCAAGGTCGATGGTGGAATCGGACTGCAACAGTCGACCGTTCACACGAACCTGGATTCCCTTTCGCGCATACGCTCTAATATCTTTATTGCTGAACTTCGGAGGAATAACCTGCACACCGAAACGATTGAGGAGCATGATCGTGGCTGTCAACTGCTGCCGTACCTTCCATCCTATTTGCCGAATATCCTTGCTGACTTCAACGGCCATAGCCGGGATACCATGTTCAGCCAAGGCATAGCAGGTAAGGGATTTTCGCATCTCCGGATAGCTGGTTCCCTTATCAAAGGTTCGTGTATTGAACAGCTTGAATTGGTAATCAGATGTTCCGATGGAACTGTTGAGTTCATTCAAGACCGAATTGACCGTATGGGCAAGATCGATCTGCTTGTAGACAAGAGTATCGACAATGATCGACTGCCCATACCGTTTTGGATTGCGCAGCTTGTCAACATAGGTCGGATTGTAAAAACCACTCCCCTCGTGCAGATGGATAAAAGCGCTGCTCTGAGCCAGGAGGAAACGAATGACCCGAGCGACCCTGTCTTCGTAAAAACGGTTGTAATTCCTGTCAAAACGCCGGTTCATATCCACATTGATCTGCCGTTTATGCAGATTGATGGAGGGAACATTGGCTCGGGGCAGAATGATCAGGTTGCCACGAGTCACTTTGGCCTGAGTGAGCAACTGAGCCGTAACAAATCCAGACGTTTCATCCCCCTGGATGCCCCCCTGAACCATAATTGTCGGACCAGGTATATCCCCTTCCAAGTAGACGACCTTCAGGGGATATTGTGTACCATTAAAAAAGGACTGCTCCCAGGAATCGGCGCTCGCACATGGAGCCAAGCCCATTATAGCCAAGCAAAAAATCAATATTTGGAAAAGGATGCGTCTCATAGAAGTACTCCTGACCTTTCCTATACAGCCAAGCGGTACAACTGTCGAGAAAGGGTGATATGCACAGCACAAAAAAAGACCAGATATCCATACGATCGTTCCGTATGGAAGGCTGGCCCGACTCTTCCGACCAAAAGGCCGATACCGTCCGTCAATGAATCAAGAAAGGATGTGATAGAAAGGATATGTCTCGGCAAAGATAACATCACCGTCCTTCCCCTTGATTTCAAGCCTCAACCCGAAGAGGTCTTTCTGCTCCAACCCTTCAGGGAGGGAAAAAGTCGTTTGGATACGCTTGAATCGCTGAATCTGAAAACCCAGATCACTTCTTTTGACTTTGGCCTCGACGAGAGAACCATCCTTGCGGACAAAATCAATATCCCCCTCTCCGATGACAGCTTTGGAGGACTGAAGGTTATTCAACTCGAAACTGACACTGACCTTGCGTTTGGCAATGCGGGCCTGAATATTTTCAACTCCGACCTGTTGCGTATCGACCCGAACAAACACCTTGTTAAGATCCACCTCGACCCGCTCCACCTGCTTTCGCTCGACTTCACTGGTTGCAGCAGAGAGCAGCGATTGCAATTCGGCAGGATCATAGGATTGGAGGATTTTCTCCATATTGCCGAGGCGCTCCAATCGGACCTCGGCATCGGCAAGCCGTTGTTCCAAGGCTTTGTTCTCACCTTGGAGAGTTCGGTTGATCCTAAAGCCGCGGACGCCCATGTAGAACCCTCCAGCGGCACAGATAAAAAGAAATATTTGTATGAATACAAACATCTTGAGCCAAAAGGGACTGACACGGTACCGGGTCACGTCTCGATCGTCCCTCATGAAGAGCACGCTGTATTTTGAATCGCTCATCTACCCCGTCTCCACTGCTCACTTTCAATCTTCCATGATTCGCCGTCCGGGACCAGAATCATTGTCTTGCGACCGATATCCGAATACCCGCCACTATCCTCGAACGTCTGAACGAAGACGACCTGAAGCCCTCTGGGGTGCGAGGAAACCTTCAACCCGTCAATCCCGACCTTAACAGGAGCTGTCTTTGCCCACAATGTCTTTTTGTAATTGATTATACGGGTTGCGCCACGCCGTGCCCCCTGGACAGCCCTCTCGGCATAAAGCTTGCCATACGCATCTACATCCATATTCAACCATGCAGTTTTCCAAGCTTCGACCAAGGCGACGGCTTCAGGAGTTTTGACAGCCATGTATTTGTCTGAGAGATCTTCGCGAGCCGGGACATATTCACGTCCAACAATCCGCCATTGCCCTTGTGCGTCTTTCTTCCAATAAAACCGTTTGCCCGTTGTGGAAGCCATGCCAGGAGTACGGTAATATTGGTCAAACCAAGTCACCCAATAATCAGGGCCGGGAATGGCGCGAATATTGCCAAGCATGACATGAATCCATGGTTTTGCCGCAAACACATGACGCTTATGGGCAACAAACCCCTTGAAGTCGATATTCTCCGAAAGCACCATGAGGGCGGGGTCGTAATGATCAAAAAAAGCTTCACTTTGATTCTGCCAGTCATTGGCCCACGCCTGCAACTGACCAACCACGGCTTCAGCTTCCCCTTCATCCTGACCGGAATCAGGTGTCCATTCGACATCGCTAGCAATGACAACAGGAGTCCCATAGGCAATCTCCTGGGCCACATTTTTCATGTCCGGAACCTTGAGCGCCACACATCCTCTGGTATCCCGAGGCAGAAAAGTCTTTCCACGCCCATGAATCCAGATTCCGCTCCCGGTCTTTCCGTTAATACGGTCTATCGGGTTGGGATAGTTCAAGGAATATGCAAGATTGCCATAGAGATCCCAGTTCAGGGAACGGTTTATTCTATAGCCGACAAAATACACGCCTTCAGGGGTTCGCAGATCACCTTCCACCAATTTATCACCCACGGATTGTCCCGTGGTACAGGGAAAGCGACGCACCTCATGCAGGGGCGACTTGCGTTCCAGCATGATCAGCGTCTGAGCGCCTTTGTCCACAGCCAGAATCCGTTCGGGACCGTAGTTGTGGGATGACAACAGCGGAGTCCACCCCTCGGCCAAGGCCGGAGCAACACTCATGAAAAAAGACAAAATGACAATCAGTAAACGCATGAGATAATCAAGCAGCTCCTTGCGCCTGGAATCCATACCCCGAACAGCGTATGCTACGCCCTGCCTCCGGCAGACAACAATTCAGCACGGGTAAAGATGGAGCTAAGCTCCAATCCGGCCTCTTTGAGTTTCTCCCGTCCACCTTCCTCACGATCCAGCACAGCCAGCACACCCACAATTTCAAGCCCCGCGTCCCGCACGCGTTGGGCCGCCGTTATGAGCGTGCCACCGGTGGTACACACGTCCTCCAGCAGGACGACCTTATCACCACTCTTGAAATTGGCCAGCCCCTCAAGATACTGATCCGTACCATGCCCCTTGGACTTCTTCCTTATGATGAAGCCGGGCATGGGGCGTCCTTCAAGGTGCGACACCACGGTCACACTGGAGACCAGAGGGTCTGCGCCAAGGGTCATACCCCCAACGCCTTTGGCGTCAAAATCCTTGAGCATTTCAACAAAAAGACGGCCAATGAGATAACTTCCTTCAGCATGAAGTGCGGTCTGCTTGCAGTCGAAATAATACTCGCTTTTCTTTCCTGAGGTCAATGTGAAGTCACCTTCACGATATGAAAGTTCAAGCAGGAGCTCGGCAAGCTTCGATTTCAATTCATTCATGATACTCTCCCTCAAAAACACGACTGAAGACCACATCCTCGTACCGTTTGTAATACGAGGGGTCGAAGGCTTCGTCAAGGTCGTTAGCCGCAAGATGTTTATTTACTTCCGCATCCTTGCGAATTTCGTCTTCGAACTGGACACGCCCTTCCCAGCAACGCATGGCTACTTTCTGCACCATTTCATAAGCGGCCTGACGCCTGAGGCCGGTTGCAATGAGCTTGTTCAGCACCCGCTGTGAGTAAAAAAGGCCAAATGAACCCATAAGGTTACGCTGAATATTGTCTTCCTTGACCACAAGTCGTTCCAGCACACCACACAGACGATGCAGCATGTAATCAATCAATGCCGTGGTATCAGGCATGATCATACGCTCCACCGAGGAATGGGAAATGTCGCGCTCATGCCACAAGGCCTGGTTCTCCATGGCCGCCACGGAATTGGAACGAACAAGCCGGGCCAGACCGCACAGGTTTTCCGCTGAAATGGGGTTCTTTTTATGAGGCATGGCCGAAGAGCCTTTCTGTCCTTTGGAAAACCCTTCCTCGACTTCCAACACTTCCGTGCGTTGCAAATGCCGGAGTTCAAGACCGAGACGCTCTATTCCCCCGGCAAGCATAGCCAGGGAAGTGAAGAATTGCGCATACCTATCTCGCTGGATGATCTGGGTCGAATGCGGGTCGGCCTTCAAACCGAGGATGGCACATGCTCGCTCTTCCAGCTCTGGGCTGAGATGGGCAAAGGTGCCAACGGCACCTGACAGTTTTCCCACGCGAATATTCTCACGGGCGGCTTCAAAACGTTCCTGATGCCGTTTGAACTCAGCATAAAATCCTGTGAATTTGAGACCATATGTCGTGGGTTCCGCATGAATGCCGTGAGTCCGTCCCATGCAGAGCAGCCCCTTGTGCTCATGGGCCATGGACTTGAGAACATCAAGGATACGGCTGATCCCTTCCGCGATGATATCCGCAGCGCGGGTCAGCAACACCCCATTGGCGGTGTCCACGATATCAGATGATGTACACCCGAGATGGATGTAACGAGAGCTGGGGCCGACTTTCTCTTCAACGGAAGTCAAAAAGGCGATAACATCATGCTTGGTGGTTTCTTCGATCTCAAGGATACGATCCAGATCGAAATCCGCCTTTGCATGAATTTCTTCGCAGGCATCCATGGGAACCTCGCCCATGTCAGCCCAACCTTTTGTCACGGCCAGTTCTACTTCCAGCCAGACCCTGAATTTATTCTCCAGAGTCCAAAGTTCTCTCATTGCCGGTCGGGAATATCTCTCAAGCATAACCGCCTCTCTCTATGATTATGGTAGATGAATGATATGGAGCATAAAAAAAGGCAGCCGTGGCTGCCTTTTTCCGCGTCAGCTACGATGCGGAACCTGCGGAAGAAGTATCCGAGGAAGTTGCTTTGGCTGGAGCTGAATCAGCCCCGCCAGTGTCAGATTTTGCCGTGGAAGCCGTATCACCGGTTTTCACTGGTTCTGCGGCTTCTCCTGGTGTGGACCCGGATTTCTTTCCACCATACCCGTCAGCGTACCATCCGCCGCCTTTCAGGTGAAAAGAGGAATGGGAAATAAGCCGATTTGATGGACCGCCACATTCAGGGCACTCCATTTCTCGGTCTTCAAACCCGGACTGCCACTCCTCGAAAATGGACTGGCAGTTCGCGCATTGATATTCATAGATGGGCATAGGCCACCCCCGAATTCAACGAAAAGATTGTTATAAAAGAGCCTTAAGCCTTGGCGGCTTTGGCTTCCTTGATCGCGGCTTTAATGGCCTTCTTACGGCGCTGACGCTTACGATCCAATTCCTTCTTACGCTCATGCTTCTTGTGACGTGCCATGCTGGTCTCCTTAATATTATAGCCCAAGTCGGACTTTTCTTTCTTGCAAGCCGCACTTCTTAAACCAACTCACAACCCTTTGTCCAGCCCCAATAGGACCGTTTTTTCCTTGACTCAAAGCTGTAGGATGACCATATTCCCACTCCAAAGCCAATTATCGCCGGGAGGATACCATAATGATTAGAAGTGTCAGCATCAAAAGCGCTATCAAGGACACCCTGGAAATATTTCAGTTCGACCAATGGTTGAGATTTTATTTCGTGGTCCAAAAAGGGGAAGAACTCTGGATAGAGATTCCCGATGCCACACTGGCCTGGATCAAGGAACACCGCCCGGAGATGCACCGACTGGCAGACATGGTGAATAACGCGGTAATCGACTACCAGCGTTCACAGGATAATGTCTGCTCCTATGTGGCTGCCCGGCTGGATGGACAAAAATATGAGAAAACCGTGCTTCCACAGGTTTTCGACAATTCCACTTTCAAGGTTGAATTATATATATTCAATGTCTGGCTCAAGATGCATGAACAGCATCTCGACGAAGAACAACTGACCTTTGACGAATGGGTCGATATGTACGCGAACTGGAATGATCTGGACGAGGTCAAGGAATATCGTGCCAAACTCGTTGAGAACGGAACGGACCCCGGCATGCCCGAGTGCAGCACCGCCCAATAGCCGACCAGCCTCAGCAGAAAGCCCCCCGAAAGAAAATTATTTCGGGGGGCTTTCTGCTGAGTATCACTGAAAAAGCCTCTCGCTCTCACTCCCTTCAACTCTAGGAAATGACCGCCACACCAAGGCAAAGCCTGAATGACTCCCGGATTTTATAGTTGACACATCTTCACTAAAATCTGATTTTATCAAGAGCTTGTTGATAACTTATTCGGAGGTATTTCCATGAAAAGCTACACTTGCCTTGTTGAAGGCTCTGTCACAGGCGGTAATTTTCAATCCTGGGCTCTTGATGTTGCCCGGCAACTCGGGCTCAAAGGTTGGGTTCGCAATATAGGAGACCATCAGGCTGAAGTCCTGATTCAAAGTGAACAAGAAGCATTCGAACAGTTCCAGAAAAAACTGAAGGAAGAAGCACCGATCCCTGACCTCAAGAGCGTCTCCTGCAAAAGTATTGATTACGACAGGGTTTACGAAAAATTTGAAATTCGTGGATAAAAAAGGTCTCACGATTCCGGCAGCCGTGGAGCCAAAAAACTCTCCCGGCTGTCGTCTTTATAGACGCCTCCAGTCAGCTTTGAACGATGAGATGGAACAACCAAGCACCATCCATACGCAGCTCTCACCACTCTCCAAGTCATAATAAAAAAATACTCCAACCCGAACGACTCTTTCTGATATGTAAGATAGGTATTATTTTGGCACTGGTACGCTTGCAAGATCAGAACCCCTTAGTATATGAACAAGATTCCGGCTCTGCCGAATTTTCATGAGAACCCCATTGGAGACGTTGATCATGTCCGAAACCAATATTCTGCTCGAGTCCGGCACCAATGAACTCGAGATTGTTGAATTCTACCTTGATGAAAAAAGAAGCACCGGCGATTACCGGGGATTCTATGGCATCAACGTCGCCAAGGTACTGGAAATTTTACAAATGCCAACTCTAACAGATATGCCCGAGGTCTCTCATCCTTCGGTACTGGGAGCATTCAATCTCAGGGAGGAAATAATTCCTCTGATCGATCTTGCCGGATGGCTCAATAAAAGCCGAGTCGAAAAAGAAGCTCCCAAGGTCATCGTCACCGAATTCAATAGAACCAAATCGGCATTCCTCGTTTCAGGTGTCACCCGTATTCACCGTATCAACTGGAACGAGGTGGAAGCACCCACCGGATATGTCTCATCCCTGACGGTCAATTCCATCACCGGGGTGGTCAAATTCACCAATCGCATCATCTTCATTCTGGACATGGAAAAGATATGTGCCGACCTGAATCCTGACGCAATTCCTGTCCAGGAGCCAGCCGAAGCCATGAAGGAACAGATCAAACAGCGCAGGATAAAGGCTCTGGTCGCAGATGACTCAAGCATGGCCCGAAAGATGATCACGGGAATTCTCGAAAAAGCGGAATTTCATGTTCATGCTGTGGAAAATGGAGAACTTGCCTGGAACTATCTTCAGTCCTGCAAGCGCAAATCGCTGGACAAAGATATCCCCCTACAGAATATGGTGGACATCGTCGTTTCTGACATCGAAATGCCTTCGATGGACGGCCATACTCTGACACGCTACATCAAGGAAGACCCGTACTTAAAAGCACTGCCCGTCGTCTTGTGCTCTTCAATTATCACAGAAACATTGCACCACAAGGGTATTTCCGTTGGTGCTGATGATCAGGTCTCCAAAGCCGAACTCAATGAACTGGTTTCTCGTGTCTACAGCCTGATGCGGACACCACAGCCACAAGAAGCGTAACGCCGTTTACCGAGCCTCAAACAATGCAGACCAAATTAGTGGGGAAATACTTTTCCTACCTTGCCAAAAATTTCCCCGTGATGTGTACATCCGGGGTCTTCCAGCTCATGCCCCCTGTCTCGGATGCGGCAAAATATCTGGATAGCTACGATGACCTCTCAAGCAAGGGGATCGCAAAGCATGTCGATAAACTGAGGCGCTTTCAAAAAGAATTCACTGAAGCTACAGCAAGAGCGGGCACCGTTCAGGAACGATCTGTGGGCGAAGCCCTCTGTCTCAGCGTCTCGTGTGTCCTCGCAGAATTAGATATCATTCGAACATGGGAGAAATCCCCGGCCTTGTATCTCCAGGTTGCTTTCATAGGCCTTGAACAAGCCACAATCCTGCCAAGCAAAACAGAGCGTCTTCGCGAGAAGCGACTGACCAAACGCCTCAAGGCTGTCCCATCTTTCCTTGCACTGGCTCAAGCGAATATCGAATCAGTTTCCACGAGTGAGCGTGCACTTGCCCAGACCATGGTCCGGGACTGCGCCCGCTCTCTCTCTGCCCTTGGAGAAAGTGATCTCGGCAAGGTAGGGAAAAGACCTCGTATGCTTGCCGATTGCATGGTCGCACTCCGCGATTTTGATCGTTTTCTGGCAACCCAACAGGAAATCCCGGATCAGGAAGGCCCCTCCTTCGCCATCATGGCAGCAGAGGTTCTGGGGACAGGCAAAACTCCCCACCAAATTTATGAACTCGCCAAAGAGGAATTCTCCAAACGGCTTGAAATTCTACAAAAGATACAATCCGACACTGGCGTGGATTGGCAAACTGCGCTCGCCGAGTATGACGGTCCTGCTGAGAATGGCATGGAAGCGCAGGACATTGTTGTCCGCGAAATTCATCGACTCAGGGCTTTTGTCTTTGAGACAGCCCTGCCTTCGGTTTTTACCGACAGTTCATTGCGGATCGAGCCGCAACCGTTGCATCAAGCATCCACCCTTCGGCCCATTCACTATGCCCCGGCATTGGGTGCCTGGGCAGAGGAACCTTCCCGGTGCTATGTCAGTCCATTGATATTCACAGGACGAGGATTCAGAGACAACCCCACTCGACTCAAACGAATCAAGAGGGAGTTCGTGTTTATGGTCGCTCGCCAATCCTATCCGGGACGCCATCTCCTGGACAGTCAGCGACGGACCATGGGAGACTCTCCCCTGGCACAGATAACCAACCCGCTTTTCACACATGGCTGGCTCGCCTTTGCGGAAAACATGCTTGAGGAGTTAGGCTACCTGCAAACACAGCAAGACCGACTCGCCTACCATCGGAGAGCCTTGTCTCGGGCGGCCTCAGCCATGATCGACGCCGGGTTAGCCGTCGGCAAACTGGATCAGGAAGCATGCATGGCGATACTGAAAGACACCGGGTATTCCACCAAGGAAGCCCTTGAAAGGCTCAAGAGTATCCGGCTGTCGCCAGCCAGCCGTGTCATATCCACACTCGGACTGTACGAAATGACGAGCTTGTACAAAGATTCCGGGCTACCATTGGATGAATTTTGCAAGAAACTCTTTGCCAATGGTCAGATACCTTTTGTCTCTGCCAGAAGAATCATGCTTGGCTAGCACCAGCTGAAACACATTTCAGGCAAGGCAGCGCTTGGCTACATGCCGGAGAGAATTCCGATTTCTGAGAGGTGGGTTACGCGGGTGGATTTAACCCGCTCTGATAAAATTTCTATCTTTTCTATATTCTTGAGGAAAAAATTGACAAGTGGGGTGTCCAATTTACCCTGCTCCGCTTCAAAGCTGAGTATTTTCATGGCTTCGCTTCTGGTGGAGGCAGGTTTATAGTGGCGCTCCTGTGTGACAGCATCATAGATATCAACAATCGCCATCAGACGACTCTGAATCATAATATCGCTGCCCACGAGACCATCGGGATAGCCGGAGCCATCCATACGCTCATGGTGTTGACGAATGATCGTCAGCATATTGGAATATCCTTCCTGCATGGGAATATGCTGGAGAATGCGTTCGCTTTCAGCCGGATGCCGCTGAATTTCCTTGCGCTCATCAGGTGTGAGGTTCCCGTATTCGAGCAAAAGGGCTTCAAGCTCATCTTCGTACAAAAGAGGGTGTCGCTCATCACCAATCATCCAGTTCAATTTACCAAGCTCGCGGATGGCATCCAATTTTTCCTTCTCCGGTGCCATAGCCCGATTAACGGAACGCACAAGCTCATATGCCGCGAGCCAATCAAAATCCGATGTCTGCCCCAAAAGATGGAAACGAGCACGCAGGACATCCATACGGCGTTTGGGAAGGCGGGTCTTCTTGGTCAGAACATTTTCTTTGATACCGATCTTCCCGACATCATGCAGGATGCCCGCATAATATATTTCACGAAGCTCCAGATCCGCAAAGAAAATATCCCTGAAACCGATATTCTCACTCAAGCTGTAGGCAAAGGCCACAGCGAGCTGGGCAACCCGCTCTGAATGCCCTGCCGTAAAAGGATCACGGGAATCAATGGCTTCTGCCAGCGCCTGAAGAATCGCGTTCATGAGCGTTTGAATACCTTCGAAATTGAAGGCATTACTCACGGAAATCCCGGCAACAGACGCCAGCGTGGCGAGGCTTTTACGATGAGCGGCTTCAAAAAGCCCCTTGTTCTCCGAGGCCAAAGCAAGAACACCTTCAGTGCGATTGGGCGAAACAATGGGAATCAAGGCAATGGACCCCAGCCCGGAAATTTCCCCCTGCCATCGGCCATCGGCATCCAAATCGTTGACAATCTCTCCGCGATCCGAATCCACCACCTCGCGGAACAAGTCACTATCCACTAAGGCCTGAGGACTCAGACCAAATGGAAACCCGAACTCAACCGCCATTCGAAAACTTTTGCTACCAGGTTCTGACAGGAAGACGGCCCCGAACTCTCCGGGATAGTTTTCCCGGCGACATTCATTGATCAGCGAGCCGACCACATCGCGCATACGCAGAGAAGTATTGATTGTGGGGACAGAGCGATGGAGCAGGGCAAGCTCACGATATTTGGAAAGAGCTTCATCAGCGATGGACCGCCTGGCCCCTTCCATGTCGATACATTCCTGGATAGAATACTTGGCAAATCCCAATAATCGCTCATGGGTCTTTTTTTCTTCGGGGGAACATTCGATGGGTATCCGCATTCGCACCTGGCCGGTGTGCACGGAGTCGAATTTGATACGTTCGGTCAGGACGTTGGGTCGGTCTGCCTCGAATCCCCCCAGCCCATCACATCCCTCGGCTATCACGACCTCGCCTTCAAACGTAATGGCAAAACAACATTCCTTGCAGGAAACGGCAAGAGCCTTGCGCAACAAATTCCGGAGCACTGCCGGACGGATATACTTTTTAAGAGGCGTCATTCAGCGTGGATAATGTCCGGCTTACAGCTCCAATAGATCCTTGGAAACTTTCAGAATTTCATCAGGATCGAAAGGTTTGGTCATATACATCATGGCCCCGAGTTCAAGTCCCTGCTTCCGATCAACTTCCTGTCCCTTGGCAGTCAGGAGTATGATTTTCACATTTTTGAACTGCGGATCGTCCATAACGATCCTACAAACCTCATACCCGTTCATCTTCGGCATCATGATATCGAGAAAGACCAGATCAGGACGTTCACTCCGAATAAATGCCAGTCCTTCTTCACCGTCCGAAGCGGTGAACAACTCGACAGCATATTCATCCTCAAGCTCTTCAAGGGTCTGCTCGAGAAGCATTTTGATATGCACCTCGTCATCGACAATGAGGATTTTTTTGGGCATCACGTCACTCCTTGGAACCAGATAAAGTTTCGTACAGGCCAATGCCGACATGGTGACAGCGGCCATTCGTTATATGACACACAATAGTGCATCTCTGCAAATGTGACAACCCGATTATATTAGTTTTTCTCATCTGACACAGACAACACTCGCTTCCTGGGGAGACCTCAAAGCATCCTTTTCCCGGCCTTGCACACTCCCCATACCGAGCAAAGGCAAAATCTGCAAATATTTCCAGCCTTCCTCTCTGCTTATCTTATCTCAAAGTTTAAAACTACCCCTTTCCTATTGCTCTTCGAATGACACAAGCATTCCACAGAAGAAAAAACGGCAGGAAGAGCAAAGTTCACCACGGTTCAGGTCATGATTTCAGGAGCCTGAACACTCTCCACAGGCAAGAAAAGAACCTGTATACCCTGCCTATCACACAACCGTTTCAAATCCACCAGACCGGCAAGAGAATCCGGCACCATGACAGTGCCTTCAAAGCCCCTCTCAAGATACCGCCACAACTCCTCTTCCGAACACCGGGTCACACGTGTGCCACACAATTCGGGCATCAAGTAGCACTCAACATCATTTTCGGGAGTCAGCGCCAAAACAGGAAGAGTATACCCGGTCTTGCCCAGAAGACCGTTGACAGCGCACAGGAGAGACTTGCGGTCCACTGGTTTGAATAGGGTTGCATCACCACCTGACGTGTGGCAACCGGAAATGCCGGATATGACCAGAAGAGGGATATCTCCAAAATCCCGACTCTGACGGAGATGATCGATCAAGGTCCAGCCATCCATGCCCGGCATATCAAGATCCATGGTGATCAAGGCCGGTCTGCGTCGAAGGATGATATCCAGGGCTTGCTCCCCATCGCGAGCAGTCCGAACACCATATCCTTCCTTCTTGAGAAACAGGGAAAAGGAATCACAAAGAGACTCATCGTCATCCACGACCAGGATAAGCGGCGCATCGGGAGGTTCGGCTGGCGGCAGGACCATATGCATGGTCGTTCCTTTCCCCAAAGCCGACTCTGCCCAAATACGACCGTCATACCGTTCGACTATCTGGCGACAGATGGCCAGCCCCAGGCCGGTCCCAGCCGGTTTTTCAGTCAGGGTGTCCCCTTTATGTGCCTGGTGAAATTTATCAAAGATACGCGCAACACACTGTTTTTCAATCCCTTTGCCAGTGTCCTGGACCTGAACGCGAATCATTCCGGTTCCATCCACGAAGAGATCCACGGCAACTTCACCATAATCGGTAAATTTAGCAGCATTACTCAGAAGATTGATAAGTACCTGATGCAGTCTGTCCGGGTCACAGTGAACAAAAGGAACCGGGTCAAAACGCCTGATAACCAGCTTGACCTGGGGCTTGGGAGCAAAAAGTCCACTGGCGGAACTGACAGCGCGATTGAGTGCCCCCGCCATATCCACTTCGGTGAATCGCCAACTTTCCTTACCGGATTCAATACGGCTCAGATCAAGCACATCATTGATAAGTCTGGTCAGACGTTCGCCTTCACTTCCTATAATATCCAGATTGCCCTGAATGCGCAGTCCCAGTTTCAATGCTTTCTCTTCCAGGGCCAACGGCATGAAAGTACGCATGAAATCACGCTTGATAATTTTTGAAAAGCCAAGCAGTGACGTCAACGGAGTTCGCAATTCATGGGAGACCGAAGAAAGAAAAGCTGATTTGAGTTCATCCAATTCCCGTAAACGCTCATTGGCATGCTTGAGTTCCATGGCCTTTTCCACGAGAACTCTGGTACGGTTGCGGACCAATTCCTCCAAGTCGGAATTTATGGATGCCAGATTCTCGACCGTACGCTTTCTTTCCGTAATATCGCTCAAGATGACAACGGATTCACCTCGATTGGTCCGGTATGTCTTGATCAAAAACCACCGGCCATCGTTCATAGGTTCTTCCATCTGTGGAGTCTGCCCGCGATGAGCCTTCAAACGTCCCTGAACCCATTCGTTCTCTCGCCCCATGGCATTCACAAAGACCCCGCTCTCGGCATAGAAGCGAAGGACTTCCTCCAGAGGGGTGCCGGGATAAAGGCAATCCGTATTATTTCCTGCCATCTCATGAATACGCCTGTTGACCAACAACAGACGTTCCCGCTGATCGTATAATAGGAAGCCTTCTGAAATGGAATCTATGGCCTCAAACAACCGGTCACTGGCCATGGCCGCCTGCCCTTCCAGGTCATTGACCAGATTGGTTATCCGCGAAGCCATGGCATTGATCGACCGCGCAAGCTGGCCGAATTCGTCATCCCCCCGAACATGCGCACGGGCCTCAAGATTCCCCAGACTCAGTTCCGTGGCTGCATCACTCAGACGAATCACGCTCTTGGCGACTGTCCTGTTCAGCACCCACACAATGCTCGCCGCCATGAGAAGAGCAAAAAAGACAAAAAGACCGAGCACATATTTGACGACAACACTGGATTCAGCAATCTCTTCATGTGCATTGCGCGCTCCATCTGAAGCAGAAATGGCAAGCTGTCGGACCAGGGAAGTCAGGTGGAGATATTCCCCATCAAGATCACCCGTTTTGCGCTCAAAGGCATCCCCCCCCGCCCCACCAACAGTAGCCAATGAAACAAGCTGCTGAAAGTACTCATTATACTTCAGAAGAGAAGAGTGTAAATCCTCCAGCCGTCTACGGGATGCCTTCCTTTCATTCATCCCCTGAGAAAACTGCATCATGTCCTGAAGCCATATAATATTCCGCCCGGCTTCACCCACCCGTTCTTTAAATTCACCAGCATAAGCCGTGCGTGCGCCTTGAAAACCAAGATCATGGATACGTAACACGAAATCGCGCTCAGCCTGATGTGCAAGTTGCAGACGAGAATCAATTTCCAATGCCAACCGCTGCATCCGCATGGAATCGGCGACGATCTCCGCAGCTTTACCTTCCAGAATATCCAGGGCGATATACCCCGTGGTCGCCACAAAGAGGATGAGCGCAAGCATAGATCCCAATGCAACCGTGAATTTACACACGATACAGAGAGACCGCCATTTATTGTCTAGATATACGAATGGATTCATTGTAAAAATTGACCGGCGTTCAGAACCCTCCCGATCAGGAGACCTCACTTCGCCCAATACGCTCCCATAATTATACACTGCCCGCATCACAGCTTTGTGAGGCCATACCTTTCGGGCCTAGACCATTCTTATATGAATGTCCAGCCTCGCTACGGGACTTGCCAATGTGTTGCTTGTGAAGTAGTTCTGTACACCGCATCCGGCCAGCCGGAGCTTCAACAAAACAACACACCAGGAGTACGCACACCATGTGTGGCATCGCCAGTTTTCTCAGCAATCGCCAGTGGACAGCCACCCCGGACACAGGCTGGCTTGAAACCCTCGACACCGAGTTCAAAACAATTGTCGCGGGCAACGATATCCTGCAGGCCGCAACCCCCTTGGGAACCTTGGCCGAACATTTCTATGATCTGATGTCTTTCGGTTTGCACATGAGTCTGGTTGCTAACCCCGAGACCGGCTCTCGTCTGGAATCCATCCGTGATTCCATTCGTCAACTTCGCAATGCCGCAGCCGTCAAGCTAGAGCAGGGACCACGCACGGATGCACTCGAAAGCCTGCGGGAACAGCTTGATGACTATCTCTGGCAGATTGACAAGGAAGTACTGGCAAACAAGGACCGCACCCTGACCATCATGCCCGACGCTCTCGCAACGGATGCCGAAGTGCGTGATCGCCATTTTCTGGCTTGGGGCATTGAGCAAGTTCTCGAATCCATAGACAAGCTTGAAGTTCGGGGGCGGGACTCCGCAGGAATCGCAGTCGCGTTTATTCTGCCGGAAAACAAGAATCCGGAAACAGCACTTTCATGCGACCAGAAAACCGAGTTCTGCGACCGTTGCTCCATCCATAATGCTGACACTCGACAAGTGCTGGTTCGCACGTTGCCCGATGGCCGCACAGCGTGTCGCTTCCTCTACAAAGTGGCCCAGTTGGTTGGCCAACTTGGAGATAACGGAGCAGCTCTTCGTGAATTCATTGTCAAAGATGAGCTGTTGTGGTCCATGGCTGAAGGTCTGGAAACATTGAATATCATAGCCCACACACGCTGGGCTTCCAATGGCATCATCTCGGTCCCCAACTGCCACCCGGTGGACGGACTCGTCGAAGGCGATGTCTCCACCGGCCTTGAGAAAACCATGTTTGTTCTCAACGGCGATGTGGATAACTACCGCACACTGGTCGAAGAAACCGTGGTCTCCAAAGGTGCCTATATTCCACCTGCCATTTCCACAGACGCCAAGATTCTGCCCGTTCTTTTTCACCTTGACGCACCCAAGGACGAAAACGCTGAAGAGCGATTCCGCAACGTCCTCAAACGATGTGAAGGCTCCCTGGCTGTTGTCATGCAGAACCTCAATGATTTCGACTCCCAATTCCTTGCCCAAAAAGGATCTGGACAATCCTTTTATATCGGGAAAACGCAGGACGGCTGGCTTGTCGCCAGTGAAGCGTACGGAATGGCGGCCCGCGCCCGCTCCTCATTCCCCATGGCTGTCCACCGCCAGGGTGGCGTCTCCGTCATCCTGAGTGACAGCGACCCTGCGGACATGGTCCCTCAAGCCCGTTTCCTTCACTCCGGGGAATGTGTTCCACTCAAGGAAGAAAAAATTGAAATATTTTCACGCGATATATTTCGCGGTAAATACAATCATTACATTGAAAAGGAAGTGCACGAAGCATCAAGCTCTGTTCGCAACACCTTACACGGTAAATACCTTCGCCAAAATGGACACGTCACTTTCCTGCCCGAAGGTTTTGGCAATGGCCCGGCTCTCGTCAATCGATTCCGCAACGGAAAGACTCCGATTGCACGCATCATCTGTGTGGGGCAAGGCACTGCTGCCGTCGCGGCCATGGCCGTGGCATCGCTCCTGCGCCGGGCGCTGAAGGGGAGCGACATTTCCATTGAAGCCTACACAGGCTCCGAATTGGTCGGATTCATGGGTGATGAAAGTATGGATAATGTCTTTTTGATCCCGGTTTCCCAATCCGGTACCACCACTGATACCAACCGTGTCGTGGATCTCTGCCGTGATCGTGGAGCCTGGGTCAATTGCATTGTCAACCGCCGTAATTCTCCTTTGGTCCAAAAATCCGATTCCTATATTTACACCAGTAATGGGCGCGATGTGGAGATGGCCGTAGCCTCGACCAAGGCTTTCTACTCTCAGGTCGCTGCGGGCAAACTCCTTTCTCTCTGGTTGGCCGATGTACTCGGCACCATGGACACGGCCACTATTTCAGCAGATATGGATTCGCTGGAATCACTTCCCAATGCCATTGACAAAGTACTGGAAACCAAGGATGCCATTGGCGAGGTGGCCAAAAAATACGCCCCTGTCCATCGATACTGGGCATTGGTCGGAAACGGCGCCAACTGCATCGCCGCACAGGAAGTGCGCATCAAGCTCTCCGAACTTTGTTATAAATCCATTCCCTGTGATGTTACGGAAGACAAGAAACATATCGACCTGTCCACAGAGCCATTGACCCTTGTCATGGCGTCCGACCTGCCTGAAATGGTTGTCATGGATACGGTCAAGGAAACAACCATCTTCAAGGCACACAACGGATCGCCCATAGTCTTCTGCGCCGAGGATGAGACCCGTTTTGACGCAGTGGCTGAAGCGACTATCAAGGTTCCCCGAGTTGGGGGAGGGCTGGATTTTGTTCTGGAAACTGTCGCAGGTCACTGGTGGGGCATCATGGCTGCCAAGGCCATCGACGCCCATGCCGAGCCATTTCGCAATGCACGCATCCTGATAGCCGAGATGGTTGTGGACCCATCAAAATGGGACCGCACAGCCGTCCTTACTCAGCTGAATCAATGCGTGGACCGTATTGCCTCCGGCGCAACAGACTCGGCGCTGCCAGCCCGCGTAGCTTCCGGCTTGGCGAACTACATGCTCTGGCTGGTCAACCAATCCCAGGATATCTGCGTCACCGAAGCCAGACTTGCCGATATCCTTACCGTGCTCAACAAAGCGATCGAAGAAATGACCCGCCCCATCGACACCATCCGCCATCAAGCCAAGACCGTCACCGTAGGAATCAGCAGACCACAGGGGTAGTTTTTGTGTAGCGTGACAATATAGTTGTTAACGATACAATAAAGTTGTTAACAAAAGCCGTTTCTGGTAACTACAAAATGTAGAAAACTAGGAGCGGCTTTTATGTCCAAACGATATTCCCCATCCGACGAAAGATTTTAACGTTGGCGCAAGGAAGGTCGCGGTGCCGGCAGGCATGGCAACTATAAGCCTTGGTTGACTGTGTGGGATGTGCCTTCCCAAGGGCGTTCACATCGAATCTTCGGACACAAAGTACGCCGAACGCACCACCTTTTCTCCGACCTAGAGCTTGCTGTCTTCCTCCCTTTGGAATGGCAGCAAGACGTAACCGACATTCGGGAACAATTTCCGCTTCAACGAGAACTCACGATTGAAATCGCCGACCAATACGGCATTACACACCCTTCGGCCTCTGGCGTCCTTCAGTACATGACTTCAGACTTTCTCGTCGACACATCACGGTCAGACAAAATGCGCGTGGCGCTACAGGCTAAGTACTCCGATGAGCTTCAAAAGCCCCGAATGATAGAGAAGCTGGAATTAGAACGCAGGTATTGGGAGCAGAAAGGCGTCCACTGGCATCTGGTGACTGAAAAGGAAATTTCTTCTGTCGCACTTGAAAACATAAAGTGGCTTTACCCAGCTCAACGTGACGAAATCGAGGATGCTGATCTGAAGCATCGAGCGGATTTTTACAGTCACCACTTTGCCGAAAACAAAGAGTCTACATTAATCAATCTCGCTAAATCTCTTGAAGTAGCCTACGACCTTGCTCCCGGAGAATCTTTACGAGAAATCAGACAGCTACTATCTCAAAGAGTCTTTTCATTCGATATCAATATTGCTTTTCGTAAGCTTGCACCCAGGGATTTAGTCGCAGCTGAAGCCGTGACCTTAGAGGAGATGCTTCATGTTCAGAATCAATGAAGTGCTTAAGTATGAAGGCCGGTTGTTCCGAGTCCTCTCGTTGCTTGGTGAACAGTTGGTCTGGATTGACCTTGAAAGCCCTAAGCCCTTCCCTGCGCTCATTTTGAGAAATGATCTGATTCAATCAATTGAAGATGAAACCCTATTCCGGGCTGAAGACCCTCACTCCGAGCTTGCATTTAAAAATCCCAAACCAGGAAGTTCGGCACAAATCAAACGAGATACCAATTACGCATTTGTCCAGGAGACGCTTGATAAACTTGAGTACTTCGATCGCAAAGAATTAACTGCTCGCATCAATGAAGTTGTTTCGAGTGGCAAGGTGTCCAAGCCTCAATTGTACAAATTACTGAGGCGTTATTGGCAAAGGGGGCAAACGCCCAATGCCCTTCTTCCAGACTACAAACACTCTGGCGGCAAAGAAAAGAAACGCGTAGCGAACGGGAAAAAACTCGGGAGACCGCGCGAGTTTATGAGAAGTGGGTTCACTTTATCGGACCACTGAGCGGCGAATTTAAGGTGGACAGTTTTACGTGTTACGCCGCCTTGTGGGTCCATCCCAGAGGGGGTACCCCCTCTGGGATGGGACCGCTTTGATATATCTCCATCGGCTTGCGTCCGTCAAAGGTCTTATGAGGACGCCGATTATTGTAGAAGTTAAACCACCAGGCCAAGGCACTCCGCAGCTCACTTCCTGTCTCCAGTTCCCGCAAGTAGACACATTCGTATTTCAAAGACTTCCAGAGTCGTTCGATCATGACGTTATCCATCCAGCGTCCTCGGCCATCCATTGAAATGCGGATGCCAGCATCCCGCAGAGTCTTTGTGAATTCATAGCTGGTGAACTGGCTCCCCTGGTCTGTGTTGAATATCTCAGGTTCTCCATAACGGTTGATCGCATCCTCCAAAGCTACGACACAAAAGTCGGCCTCCATCGTATTCGACAAACGCCACGACAATACTGCCCGGCTATGCCAATCCATGATTGCCACGAGATACAAGAAGCCTCGTTTCATCGGAATGTAAGTAATGTCGGTACACCAAACTTGATTTGGCTTTGTGATCTTCATGTTCCGCAACAAATACGGATATATTTTGTGCTGTGGATGAGGATCACTCGTCCTCGGTTTTTGGTAAATCGCCATCAAGCCCATCTTGCGCATAAGTCGTCTCACACGACCACGGCCAACCAGATGCCCTTCATCCCGCAGAATGTTGCGCATCTGGCGTGAGCCGAAAAATGGTAGCTCCATGAACAACTCGTCGATGCGTTTCATCAACTCCAAGTTATACGATGATTCGCCAATCGGCTGATAATAGTATGTTGAGCGTTGCAGTTTGAGGATTCTGCATTGTCGCCGGACGCTGAGTTGTGGATGCTCTTTGTCGACGACTTCACGCCTTCGCTCGCAGCTCAGATTTTGGCGAAGGCTTGTTGCAAAAAATCCTTCTCGATCAGAAGTTGGCCGATCTTAGCGTGCAGATCCTTGATATGTGCATCGTCCATTTGCTGGCTCTTCTCTGCCTTGCCAGAAAATGACGCGACAATACCTTCTTTGGCTTGTCGTTTCCACGTGGATATCTGGTTGGTGTGAACTCCATACTTGCTGGCCAGCTCGGAAAGTGTGTGCTCGCCAGACAAAGCGTCGAGGGCTACACGGGCTTTGAATTCAGCAGTAAATCTTCTTCTCTTCTTGGACATCGAAAAGCCTCCTTCGGCTATCATATGTCCACCTTATACTGTGGTCCAGTTTCTTAGACCCACTTCTCTCATATAGTTAAAAGACATATGAAGGAGTTTTTGGGAAAAGGTATTTCTAAAAATGAAATTCCTGATTTTCTTCAACAAGCCTTAGCAAAGAATAATGTGATTGGTTTTCAGGGCAAAGGAAAAGGTAGACCTATTTACGAGTTTGTCTATAAAGGTAAAAAATAGCGTATTGCGATTACTATTGGAGGTAATGGCTATATAGTTGGTGCTAACTTTAGAAGTAGTAGGTGATTAATATGTTGGAAAGAATGAGACTTGCGTTGGAATATTATTGCTCACCCATTTGGATAATTGATGATGATGGGAGTTCCGACACTATAGCTGTTGAAGATATGGATATAAGTGATTCTCTTAAGAAAGATATCATTACTTGGGATAATCTTTATCAGGCCACTTTTGATGCTGAATATCCTCCAGATTCTGGATTTTCTTCAAAGGAGGCCGATGATTTATTGAAAAAATCATTTAGACTAGAAGGAAAAGCATTGTTTTTGAGGCTTAAAGAAGAGTTAAAAGGTAAGTATATATTTGAATATATGGCATGATTTCTTGTGTGATAAGAATTATCGCCTATCTTGTCTGGTGTGTAACGATGGTAAGACCATTAGTGAAGAGTGGCTTCTGTCTCGTTATTTCTCAAGGGAGAGGGGGTATTATCAACTAATCTGCCAATCCCAAGTAAGTACTAGGCAAAGGACATATGATAAACGATACAACATTACTCCAATGGTTAAACTTACTGAATTTGTCTCCTGATTTTGTAATCAGACATGGTAATGAAAATGAAAGTTCAACAACAACAGCAATCCCTCTTGTTCCAAAGGATGACGGTGATTACTGGATCGCTGGAGTAACCATACTTGCTAACGGTGATCGGCTAGACTCTGTTTTTATTGTTGATACGAATTCTGGAGGAGAGCTTTCCAGCGTGTACTGGAAGATTGATAACAAATGGTGGGACTTTTTTGAACGCCCTGCCGTTTTCGCAGCATTGTCATTAAACGAGAAAGACGTATTTCCTTTTGATTGGCAGTTTTCAGTGCCTTTGGAAGAAGATATCTTTCATGACTAGTACTTAGATTTAGAAAGCAACCGATTCATCAGACCGCTTGCTTTCTACCAATCTATTTAATTTTTTTCATCGACCCTCTTACCACCTTAAAGACGGCCCGCCTCAGCGGGCCGTCTTTCGTTTTTTGACATAACCCCAACTCCTCGACCTCCACCACTGTAAACACCGTCATCAACGGCGGCGATCTCGGCGAAAATCTGGTGGGGAGCCTCCACTCTTCCGCAGTGGGCGTGCTTGGCAAGCACGCAGCCATGAAGATTGGTGAGGCGTATGACGGCGGCAATGGAGATATTGATTACGTCACTCATAAAATCGCTCATGCCGCTCTTGGCGGGACCATGGCTGCGGCAACAGGGGGAGATATCGCCTCTGGTGCCATTGGCGGTGTCGTTGGGGAAGTTTTTGCTGAAGAATTTAGAAGTGAGTTGGAAGATGCCATACGAATGGGTGAAGTCGAACCAGATCAGGTTCAACGATGGGGCGATGCAGGTGTTGACATGTCGGCTCTTGTTGCAGGTTTGGCTGCGGCAGCTGCCGGTGGTGATGTAAACACTGCATCTGAAACTGGAGCAAATGCCGCCGAAAATAATGCCCTTTGTGGTGGATTCTGCATAGCTGCACTTGCTGCAGCTATATGGGTGTTAGCATCAGGAGAAGGAGATCCTATAGAAGGCTTGGAAGAAATTGGCGATGGAACTGATCCGCTTAGTCAAGCCATTGCAACTGGCACTAAGGAAGCTGTGAATTTTTCAAGGAAGGAGCTCCCAAAAGAAACGGACGCAGTTATAGATGTTTTGGGGAAAGCTGGTGAAAATATTGATGCAATAGTCACTTATGTAGATGAAGCAACCGGTAAAGAAGTAAGTAGTCGTTGGAATAAGCTTCCTGAGCGAACTCGAAAGAGGCTCAAGGGTGGAGCAAAGGTTGTTTCAGTCTTGATTCCTGGTAAGGTTGTTACAAAACTTATAAATAATAAAGCAATTAAGCCAATCGTTAAATTAGGGCAGAAACTGAAGGGGAAAAAATACACTCCTCTTGACAAAGGGCCTCTTAATACTGAAATAGCAAAAACATTTAGAAGTGCAACTTATACTGAGAAAATTACAACCAAACCTACCACCTTGTATCGAGTGATAAGTGATAATGGAAATCCTGCTGGAGGGTATTGGACTCGTATTAAACCTAAAGGACCATTACAATCTGTAGTTGATTCAGCTCTTGATCAAAACTGGGGAAATACTGCCACGAGAGTTGTGAAAGCGGTTATTCCAAGAGGGACGACTATATACGAAGGCTTTGCTGCTTCACAACGCGGATTAGTTGGTGGTGGTAATCAAGTGTTCATAAAGTCTGTGAACCCCAAATGGATCACAAAGTAACTGAGGCTAACATGTGGGAAGAGATACATGGGTTTATTAGCCCAAGCGAATATAAACGTTTTTTGCAGTTCATTCATGATCAAGTTGTCCTGGGGCGTGTCGTAGAAATAGTTGTAGATCCAGATTACTGTGAAGGGATGATTTGTGGAGGAAGATGGTTTCAAGACCCTTCTTCGGGAGAGGTTTGGAGGCTTATAGAGCCTGACTTTCCGTTTAAAGGGTTATGGGAAAGAGTAAATTGTAGTGACTTGTAGGTATAATATGATTGGCACGGCCCGCTTCTGCGGGCCGTTTTTCGTTCTTTGACATAACATACCTCCACCACCTCCGCCACTGTAAACACCGTCATCAACGGCGGCGATTTCGGCGACAATCTGGTGGGGAGCCTGCATAGTTCCGCAGTGGGCGTGCTCGGCAAGCACGCGGCTATGAAGATTGGTGAGGCGTATGACGGCGGCAATGGAGATATTGATTACGTCACTCATAAAATAGCGCATTTAGCTTTGGGAGGAGCTATTGCGGCAGCTAGTGGCGATGACATTGCTGCAGGTGCCATTGGTGGGATGATTGGGGAAATCACCGCCGAGGCATTCCTTACTGATCGTATCCAATCAGGCATGACCGAGGAAGATATTGATAAGCTTGAAGCTGTCGGCGTAGACTTTTCGAAGTTGGCGGCTGGATTGGCGGCAGCTGTGGCAGGAGCCGACGTTGATACTGCCGCAGGAACAGCAGAGAACGCCGCTCAAAATAACGCTGTCGATACTTTCTTTGACGCACTCTTTGTTCTGGCGGATGCAGGGAAGATCGCTTGGGGTTGGTATACGGACGATGACGGACTTCTTCAAGAAGGTATCATTGACCTCACTGCTGATAGTGCAGCCCTTCTTATACCATGCGTTCCCGCAGGATCAACCAGAGTCGCTCGTATATTCCAGAAAGCAGCTAGTAAAACAGATGATGTTGTTGATGCAGCAAAAGCTATTGATAATGCAGGAGATGCTGCGAAAGTTGTCGATAATGTCGCTGATGCTGGTAAAATTGGCGAAAATGTATCAGGCGGTGTCAAACATAGTGACAAATATGCTCATGTTGGTAAAAGGCTTGATGAGAATGCAGCAAGACAATTTGATAACAAAACCATTAAAACTGATGATGCTCTTGATTTAGCACAAGATTTTCTTGGCTCAGGGTATAAAGACATGGGTGGTGGACGATTTTTATCTAAAGATGGTACTCGACAAGTACGAATGGGAGATGCTGACATTACAGGTCAACATGCAGGAGGAAACCATATGAATTTTGAAATATTAACTCCTAACCCTAAAAAACTTGGTAAAATGATGATTAAGAAAAAAGACAATCTTCATATCTTTTTGAAGGATTAAATTCATGAAGTATACCCTTGACATATCAGATGATAATTTTTGGGAAGTTGGGGCCGAAATAGAAGTTCAAATTGGAGATGACTTTGAGGCAGTCATCAAAGCTAATGCAAAAGGATTTATTTCCCTTGCGAGACTTTGCTTGCAGTTCTCTTTGGATGATGTTCGGGCGCATGACCATTTACATCTCGACGTAAATACTGGCCTTGAAGAAGGTTCTACAGAATTAATTATTGAAAGAACTTAATACACAAATACCAGATGAGTAATTTGCACGGCCCGCCTCAGCGGGCCGTTTTTCGTTCTTTGACATAACGTACCTCCACCACCTCGGCCACGGTAAACACCGTCATCAACGGCGGCGATTTTGGCGACAATCTGGTGGGGAGCCTCCACTCTTCCGCAGTGGGCGTGCTCGGCAAGCACGCGGCCATGAAGATTGGTGAGGCGTATGACGGCGGCAATGGGGATATTGATTACGTCACTCATAAAATAGCGCATTTAGCTTTGGGAGGAGCTATTGCGGCAGCTAGTGGCGATGACATTGCTGCAGGTGCCATTGGTGGGATGATTGGGGAAATCACCGCCGAGGCATTCCTTACTGATCGTATCCAATCAGGCATGACCGAGGAAGATATTGATAAGCTTGAAGCTGTCGGCGTAGACTTTTCGAAGTTGGCGGCTGGATTGGCGGCAGCTGTGGCAGGAGCCGACGTTGATACTGCCGCAGGAACAGCAGAGAACGCCGCTCAAAATAACGCTGTCGATACTTTCTTTGACGCACTTTTTGTTCTGGCGGATGCAGGGAAGATCACTTGGGGCTATATCATCGATGACGATGGGATGGTTAATGAAGGGTTGATTGATCTTAGTGCAGACAGTGCCGCTATGCTCATACCATTTGTGCCAGCAGGAACAACTAGAATTGCGAGAATATTCCAAAAAGCTGCAAGTAAATCTGATGATGTTATTGATATCGCTAAGCGATCAGTTACTTATTCAGAGAAGCAGTTAAAGCGTAAATTTAAACACGCTGGAGATTTTGGTATTGAAGGAAAAAATTACAATCCTTCAAAAGGTGAAAGATTTAGAAAAGCTATTGACGATCATGTCCGTAATACAGAAACTGTTGAAATAAAAGGAACCTATAGAGGTCAAGATGTGGTTCATTACGTTAACCCCAAAACAGGTAATAATGTTATTAAAAAGCCGGATGGGGAGTTCATTAGTGGGTGGAAATTAAAACCTGACCAGCTAAAAAATGTTTTGACCAGAGGTAAACTTTAAATGGATACTACGAATATATATATTAATTTAATAGATGATTTCTTACATTATAGAATTACGGCTTCAGAGTTCGAAATGTCATTTATCAGACAACGGCGTCAAGATCTTAATGATAAAAACAATTATAATAATGCATTAGAAGAATTGTTCTTTGATATTGATGCATTCTGCTCTGATCCAGAGTTGATAGAAGAAGAAGATTTAACGGAAGAGGAGCTGCGGAGAAGCTGCATGCGAACTCTTTCTGATTTAAAGTCAGACGGAAAAGGATAGTCGCAAGGTCGCGAAAAGATATAAAAATAATACAGAATGCTTAGAAGCCATGAAAAGGATTCTTAATGAGAAAAAAATGGGAAGAAAAAATATATTGATTTGATCAAAGTGTATGAATTGATGGGAGATAGAGCGAATGCTCTTGATAAAAAAGATATGAATATGCCTTAAAGGGTAGTGGTTATGAAGAGAAGAATTGTGATTAATTTGAAATGATTTGTGCGTTCGTAGCGGCCCGCTTCGGCGGGCCGTTTTTCGTTCTTTGACATAACATACCTCCACCACCTCCGCCACTGTAAACACCGTCATCAACGGCGGCGATTTCGGCGACAATCTGGTGGGGAGCCTGCATAGTTCCGCAGTGGGCGTGCTCGGCAAGCACGCGGCTATGAAGATTGGTGAGGCGTACCATAAAGGCGATCTGAACTATGTGACGCATAAAATCGCCCATGCCGCCCTCGGCGGAGCCATCGCAGCAGGAACTGGCGGCGATGTCGCATCCGGTGTCATTGGCGGGGCTGTGGGTGAGATCACAGGTGAATTTCTTTCCAAAGAAATCGAAGATGCTCTGAGAGCAGGGGATATAGACCCCACCAAAGTTCATCAGTGGATGGATGCCGGTGTCGACGTTTCAAAGCTTGCAGCTGGTCTTGTTGCGGCCGCTGCTGGCGGCGATGTCAACACTGCGGCCGATGTGGCAGATAATGCTGCTAAGAACAATGCCTTCTGGATCGCCATACCAATTCTTTTGGAAGTGGCAGACAAGATCCTCATGGCTGCCGATGCCGTGGAATTTGGCGAAGCCGTCATTACAGGGGATGTCGAAAAACAAAACGAGATCATGCTGGGTTTCCTGATCGGCATGGGTATCGAAACCACTGTCGGCAGCATACTCCCCGGCAGCTATGTCGCGCTCAAGGGAGCCATCAAGGCTGGCAAGCTCGACGTGATCATCGACCTGCTTCCAGACAAAGCAGTCAAGTGGATTATCGAACATTCAGACGATGCCATCGGCGAGCTTCGAAGTACGCTTCATTCAAAATTCCCGGACCTGAAAGCTGATCTGGACAACTTTAATTTCGATGGCCTTAAAAATAGCGACGAGCTGAATAAAATTCTCGCCAAGAAAAAGGGCGATACGGATATTCCGAATTCCGGTGGCAGCTCCTCTGGTGGGAGTTCTTCTGGAGGTTCTCACGGGAATTCTTCTGGTGGAAAGCCGGATGGCTCGACAAGTGGGGCTGTCGATATTGCAACACAGGTTCATGCTGAACATCTTGAAGAAATGAAAAGCTTAGGAGTTAAGTATACTCATGAGGATGTACTTTTCACCCACAAAATGCCTGATGATAAGATTGCATTCCTTGAGAAAGGAAGCTCAAATGGGGGGCTCGCTCATATACTTGAAGAACACAAGCAGGACTTTTGGAGAAAAGGTATTTCTAAAGACGAAATTCCAGATTTCCTTCAACAAGCCCTAGAGAAAAACAACGTGGTTGGCTATCAGGGACAAGGAAGCGGTAGACCTATTTACGAACTTGTTTATAAAGGTAAAAGACAGCGTGTTGCAATAACTGTTGGCAATAACGGTTTTGTCGTTGGCGCTAACCCTAAAGGGCTTAAATAATTAATATGATAAAAAGAATAAGACTTGCATTGGAATATGGTTGCTCGCCTATTTGGATAATTGATGAAGATGGAGATTTGGACACTGTGGCTATTGAGAATATGAATATAAGTGATTCTTTAAAAAAAGATATTACCATTTGGAACGATGTTTACCATGTTACTTTCAATGAGAACTACCCACCGGATTCTGGTTTTTCCTCAAACGAGGCTAATGTGCTATTACAAGAGGCATTCAAGCTAGAAGGGAAAGAATTATTTTTGAGACTTAAAGAAGAATTAAACGGAAGATATATCGTTGAATCAAAATTCGGTATTAAATAGAAATCATGAAGTCTAATCAGGTCACCCCATGATTACAGAAAACGGCCTGCTTTAGTGGGCCTTTTTTTGTTCTTTGATATAGCTCCTCACTATCTACTCCACACCTCAGCCGGGTGAATATCGCCATCAAAGGCGATGATTTGGGAGAAAATCTGGCGAGATGATCCGGGATCTGATGCTCGAATGCGTGGAGAAACGATTCGGCGCGAGCCGTGCGCCGCACAAGGTGCAATGGCTGTCGGACAACGGCTCCTGCTACACGGCAAAGGAGACCGTTGAGTTCGCCGCCTGGCTGGGGCTGGAAAGTTGTTTTACGCCGGTACGCAGCCCGGAGAGCAACGGCATGGCCGAGTCATTTGTGAAAACCTTCAAACGCGATTATGCCTACGTGCATGACCGGCCCGATGCGAGGACGCTCTTCGCTCAATTGGCCGACTGGTTCGAGGATTACAACGAAAGGCATCCCCACAAGGGACTGCGGATGCAATCTCCCCGCGAATTCATCCGCTCATTGGCAACCGCCGAGTGTCCGATTTAGCGAGGGCAACTCCAATACCATCTCTCTCGAAGTGTACACTTATAACGACCAGGAATCCCCTTCAACTCTCCAAACGCTAAATATTCCAACAGCCCTTCAGTAAAACTATCAGCATCTACACCATTTAAGTCCAATAAATAACGAGGCTTCTCGTTCGCTACTAGCTATTCGTGATTTACGTCTGTATATCTAACTGAACCATTCACAAACATGCCTTTTTGAATGACAGGCTTGACATATCCACCTAGATCGTACTGCTCAACAGTACCCTGTGATACAATAAAAAAATTATTCGCCGCAGTTACTATCCCAGCTACAGAAGTGCAGTAAGATGAAATTGGTCTGCAGGCCTCTGTCAATCGTTTAACCAATCCAAGTTCTTCAGAACTAAGGATAAACGATGTCCATTTGGCAGTTTCAGCACCTTCATGTTTAGTTAATTGAACTTCAGCTGAACTAAGCTCCTCAATAGAGTCTACTTCTGTAAAATAAAATCCCTCTTCTGTTGCCTCCTTATGAGCAATCAGAATAACTGTGTCTTGTTCTAAAGTCTCAAAGGCAAGTTTCCTAAATGAGATAATCTCTACGCGATTAAAACTCTGAAGCAGATACGATCTGATTTCTTGAGCGTACTTTACTTGCAACAACTCTGTTGGAATCACGAAGGCCATCACGCCATGAGGGGTCAACAACTGGGCAGCTTTCACAACAAAAGCTGTCCAGATATTTGATATCTCTTTATTGACCAACCCTGCTTCTACATGGATTTTCTTACAAGCAGCAGCCTGATCCGACGCCAAATTCGTCTTACTTATGTAAGGGGGATTCCCGAGGATGATATCGTATGAGTGGGGAGCATCCCATGCGAGAAAATCTTCATTAAAAAGCTTAGAAGATGGCATGCTCTGATGCGCAATGGAAAGGGCATCGCAATCAATCTCAACCCCATCGACTGCCAATTAATTACGGCTCTTCAAACCCGCTAGTGCTCGAAAAAAGACACCGTCGCCGCAACTAGGCTCAAGCACTCGAACTTGATCACCTGGGAATGTCAGGCCCACCACCCTTTGCGATATCCACCTGGCGAGACTTGCTGGAGTATAGTATTTTCCGCTTTTCTTATTTGTCATCACATATCAACCTATTACAGCAAAAAAAGTGGAGTGTAACACCAAACTGTTCACAAAGGTTCTGTTTTGAAGTAGCAAGTCGCCCCATTCAAGTCTAGGACTCAGAAATACCTGAACTAATACACAACTTATTGCATCGAGACGATATTACTAAGGCAACCTTAAGACGAACCTGTTAACGACTTTATTATTTCGATTTTATCATTTGTTTGCACCCTCCTGAGGGAGTATTAACAACTAAGATGCTAATTCATCTTCTTTTTAATGGGCGGATTCAGAGTTTTTGGGGCAATGCTGTAAACAACTTTATTGTTCGCCCACATTTTTTGTGGGTGAGTAATAAAGTTTTTAAGTGAGTAATAAAAGTTCTTTAGCAAGTAATAAAGTTGAGAACTGAAACCGCTTCTGGTATTCTTGAAAATAGAAATAATCAGGAGCGGTTTTATCTCTCTGTAGACAATCGTTTTTTATTGTAAATGCGGTTTTACCTTATCTGAAGCCATCCCCACAGCGATATCCAATGCCTCTGCTGAAGTGGTGCGTTCAATTCCAAACCAATCCCCTGCAGGCGTTGTGGCGTTTTTCAATATTTCAAGGACACTGCCCCCAAAACGGACCGCAAGAGTATTCTGTGGCCAATTTGCATACATCTTCTTCAAGCCACTCTTTGCCGCGTCCACCAAAACCAGAATGCTATAATGAGATTAGACTTTGCCATTTGGTAGATGTTCTCTCCCCGTGCCCACATGCATTACTTGTGCATTATCACAAGAGAGATCGACCTCGCACGCCTGAGGCAAGCTTACGTCTGGAAGCAGGCAAACAAAGACTAGAGCCAAAATCACACGTATTTTATTCATCCCACTCCCCATATGTGATCATTTAGTTAATCATCGCATTATCAGAACCTACCGCTGTCAAACATATAACCTAGCCGACTGGGAGGGGCTTTGGTAGTCAGCATCACCGAATTGAGAGTTAAGAGCATGCATGCAACCTGCTGGGAACGCTCTTGATGGCTAAGCAAAGAGGCTCCGGAAGCTCATCCACCAGAAATGCTAAAGAATATTTCACCCAGTCTTCCATAGGCAAAGCCTCCATGACAACCTGCTTACGAACCCTCCAGACAAGAAAGTTTTCAGCTGGATATTCAGACTGATATAGTGACACATTTCAGAAATTGCCGATTGACCTCAGTGAGTGTTCAACTCTATTCTTTGGCTGGGCAACGTGAGATCTACAAACGCACGGTCAAGAGTGATCTGGACACTGACGACCATGTTCCTGTCGCTCGTCCGACCATTGAAGTTTTCACCGCCCCACCGAGATGAACCCAGGCAAGTCCCCATACAAGGAATAGGCTATGCAAATTTCCGTCACCACACCAGCGCTTCTCTTCCCGGCGATCTCACTTTTCATGCTCGCCTTTACAAACCGTTTTCTCTCACTGGGAGGACGCATCAGAGCCTTGCATGATCAGTACAGGATCGAACCGGATGAATCCATCCGAAAGCAGATCGAAAACCTGCGAATCCGCGTTCACATGATACGCCGAATGCAGGGATTTGGTGTCATGTCCATGCTGAGCTGCATATTTTCCATGGTTTGCCTTTTCCAGACATGGGAATTGGAAGGCGAAATATTATTCGGCATCAGCCTGATCTTTCTCATTCTGTCCCTGGGTATTTCCTTTATGGAAATACGGATATCAGTCAACGCACTCGAAATATTGCTGGAAGATATGGAGCGAGAAGAATAGAGCTTCGCAATCAACGGGAAAACTCAAAGGCAATCACTTTTGAGGCTCAAATATATAGACGCTTGAAGCTGGCCCCTTTCTCTGGCAAATCTCTATAGTGAAGATATTCAGCCGCAGCTTTTTTCATCGATCGAATCATGAGTGGCACCAATCCTGCCCGAGTGACTTTGCGAGTCCAGAAACGCACTTCGCATGTCTCATCAGTCTTAAAAACCATTGTCAGTTCCAGCCCAGTGCCCCGCTCCACCACCACGGGTGCGAACTGATCCTGCATGTTCACGGTCACATCCATGGCCGGGAATATATCCTGATTCTTGATGGCCATGAAATTGATATTTCTCATCTCTTTTGGTGAAAGCCTGAGCGCTTTCACACTCACAGCACCCTTCACCGAAACACTTTCAATGATCTGCGTATCATATGTTGGTTGAGAGGAAGGAAAGGTCAGCCCCACCAGATTGGTCTGAAAGGCAACAACGGCAGCAACTGCAATCAGCAACATGACTGCGATTACGAGTGTCCGCTTCGTATTATTTGTCTGCTTTTTCGCCAAAGTGCTCTGCTCCCATGCCACATCCTCACATCAGAAATGAGGAAACAACTAACTCTGACAATCACAGTCTACCAGAACAAACCTGCTCATAAAAAAAGGGTCCGAGCTTTTACTCAGACCCTATATTGGCTGACTCAATTTATCAACCGACTATATATAGAGACATTTAAAACTTTGTTGCACATCAGGATACTTTTTGAACTGCTCAAATTCCTTGGCGGCCTTGTCCATATATAGGACCATTTGCGGCACCAGATCGCTCCTTGGAACCTTTCGACTCCAAGAACGAACCTCACAGTTTCCATCCGTCTCCAGGACCATGGCCATGACAAGGACCGACTTCCCATCAAGTTGCCCACTTCCTGACTTTCTATCGAGGAAGACGGCAACTTGTGTAAAAGTATTTCTATGCGATTTGACAGTCCTGTTGATCTTCTTGACTTCATTTTCTGTCAGTCCAAGTTCGGAGACCTTGATCGTGCCCTTAACCGCAACCACCCCTGTCAGGGTGTCACTCATGGCGCTGCGCGCCCCCCAAAGCCCTGCCTTAAATGCAACCAGTCCTGCCATACATAAAAAGAGCGCAACAATGGCTATTACCTTATAGCCAGTCCTGGGAACAGCTTTTTCAACAACCATCTTCCACATCTCCCGAAGGGCTAAGAATATCAGTAAAAAATTAAGGATGTCTCTATAGAGATTCAGAGGTAAATCATTTGTGGCGACTTGGCAACGCCACCTTTGGGCGAATTTTAAGCCCACCATTTTTAACCATTCACAATACAAAGAAAAATTTTACAGAATACAATACTTTATATTTTTTTACAAGTATCAACTCCATTATCATAATTTGATACTTACAGAGACTCTCTCACCTCTCCTCAATATTCCCTGTGTTTCTCTATACAAAACAAAGAGCGATTCAAGCCTCAGCTATGTGTTTTATTCTTCTCGAATCATGCAAGTTTCACAGCTGGATTCTTCCCGTTTTTACTCTGTATTGAGTGTTATGCAACAATGTTGTAGGAGATGTCGGTATATGGTGAAAACAGATATGCCGGAATATAGGGTTTCAGTGGACCAATTGCGAATCGGTGTCTTCATCCGCTTGGACAAGACCAGTTGGTTTGATCACCCGTTTCTCTTCAACCAATTCAAGGTTAAAGATGAAGATCAGATAGCACTGCTCCGAAACCTTGGAATGACCCAAGTCTTTTGTATTCCGGAAAAGAGTGACATTCTCCCATTACGCCCTGCTGAAGGAGACAAGGATAAGACTGTCGCAAGACGGCAACTTCCCCAGGAAATCATTGATCACTTATGGGAGATCAAGAGAGAGCGGACCCGGCGTTTACGCGCTAAAAAACAGCGTATAGCCGAGTGCGAAGAACACTTTACCACTTGCATCAAAACTTTTGACAACATCATGACCGGAGTGCTTGGTGGCAATGTGCATTCCATCAAAGAAGCCATCGCTTTTGTTGAACGACTCTCTACCTATTTCCTGGAAGATCGGGAGTCCACACTCCACCTCATGAATGTGGTTGATCATGCCGAGGCAGCTTATTCTCACCCCATGAACGTGGCAGTCCTGTCACTCATGGTTGGCAAGGAAGCTGGCTTTGATGCCGAAGAAATGATGGCGCTTGGCTTGGGGGCACTTTTTCATGACATTGGCAAGGCGCATATTCCGAAAAAGCTTCTCCGAAAAAAAGGGATATTAACCAAATCGGAAAAGAAACTCATTGAGCAACATGCCCTCGCCGGTGCAGCCATGTTGACCGAAATAGATATTTTCCCCTCAGAAGTTCCACTGATTGTCGCTCATCACCATGAGCGCATGGATGGCTCTGGTTCACCTGCCCGACTGATGGGAGAGGCTATCAACAGGATGAGCCGCATTGTCGCCATAGCAGATGCCTATGACAACCATACCAACGCTCATATCCCGGATGATTCCCTCACACCATATCTCGCCCTGTCATATATGTTCGGCCAGCAAAAACAACTTTTCGATGTCGAGATACTCGCTCTCTTTATTCGCTGTCTTGGGGTCTACCCCCCCGGAACAGTTGTCGAATTATCAAACGGATCCATCGGGATGGTGATGTCGGTCAATCCCAAAAATCAGCTCAACCCCAGCGTGGTCCTTTACGATGAAGAAGTACCCAAAAAGGAAGCATTGATCGTGGATCTCGCCGATGAAGCCGACCTGCGAGTGGAAAAATCCATCAGGCTCGCGCACCTTCCACAGGAAGTTCTGGACTACCTGTCACCCAGGACAAAGATAACCTACTTTGTCGATCCAAGCGGTATCTAAACTTTTCTGCGGCAACAGTTCCTGAAAAGGTATTTCCCAACGCACAATTCAAAGCACATGACGCGCATCAATCCTTCTGCGCACACTCCTCAATGCCACTCTGCGCAGAGAATCCCTTTCTATTCCTTGACTGATCCTGCAAGCAATCCGCGTATAAAATATCTTCCAAGGAAGATGTAAATACACAGGACCGGAACAGCGGCCATAATCGACCCTGCCATGGGGAGATTCCAACTCACAGCCTGTCCCCCGGCCAGCTGAGCCAGCCCGACCGTGATCGGATTATCAGCATGACGGGTCAAACAGATACCCCAAAGGAATTCATTCCAGATTTGTGTAAACTGCCACAGCGATGTGACGACAAAACCGGGAATCGAAAGAGGAAAGACGATCCGTGTATAGATGGAAAAGAATCCGGCCCCGTCAAGACGCCCGGATTCGATGAGCGCAGTCGGAATCTGCGAATAGAAATTACGAAAGATCAATGATGTGATCGGCAGTCCATACACGATATGTGCCAGAATCAACCCCGGCAACCCGCCATACAGATTCATAGCGCGCAGGGTCTGAAACAACGGGATCAGGATGACCTGATATGGAATAAACATGCCGAAAAGGAACAGGGTAAAAACGATTTCACTTCCCTTGAATTTCCACTTGGAAAAGACATATCCATTCAGAGAACCGAGTAGAGTGGACCCGGCCGTGGCACAGATAGTGAGAATGACTGAATTGACAAAACTCGGTTTGAGCAACGAAATCGCCTGGGAAAAACTTCCCCAATTGAGCACAGACGGAAGCTCCCAGGCCGTTGGAAGATTGATCTCTGCCGGCATTTTGAGTGCTGTCACCAAGGCCATATAGGCTGGCATGAGAAAAAGAAGGGCGAGAACAGCGAGAGTTCCGTACAGTAAAAAGGAACCGGGAGTCATGGCACGTTTCATGGTTAGCCTCTCCTTCTATGACGATATTGGCTGACCAGGTACGGCACTATGAAGGTGGCTGCCACCAGAAAAAGAACGATAGCTATGGCGGCACCTGCGGCAAAGTCGTTGGCCCTGAAGGTTGTCAAATACATATTGAGCGCGGGATGACCTGTCTCCGCGTTATCCGGGCCAGTCATGGCAAAGATCAAATCAAACATTTTCAGCGAGATATGTGACAGAATAATAACCGCACTGATAGTAATCGGTTTGAGCATCGGAATGGCGACATGGCAGTAATAACCAACTTCACTTGCGCCATCGAGCATGGCCGCATCCCGTAAATCTTGAGAAATTCCGTTGAACCCAGCTAGGTAGAGTGCCATGGTGTACCCGGAATACTGCCATATGGTCGCCATGATAATACCAAGTGTCGCCATATTGAACCCGTGAGTCTCTTCCATGAAGAGAGCGTCGGGCAAAAAATCGCCCAAAAGCCACGTTGCGGCACCTAGGGCAATCCCTGGAACGAGCCACCGTTTGATCGCACGGCTCGTATTTCCCTTGAGCTTGTACAGACCCACAAGAATAAGAACAAATGTGAGCAGAAAAAGAAGAATCGCAAAGAGATTCTGCCAATTGAATTCCAGGATGGCCCCAGTGCTTGACAACCAGTCAAAGGAAAGAGGGTCCAGTCCCAGATAGGTGGGAAGGATATTGACACCCCCCTGAGGAGCGAGAAGCCATCTCCAAATGGTTCCCGAGACAATGAATGACAATGCCATGGGGTAAAGAAAAATGGTGCGCAGGATATCTTCGCCCTTGGGCTTCTGATCAAGGAGAATGGCAATGAACATTCCAAGACCTATGGCTCCGACCAAAAGCATCACTGAATAATAGACGGCATTGACCAGATCCTGCCGAAAACCGCTTCCCAGAAAGCCTGTAAACAGCTCAATATAATTATCTAAACCAACAAAATTTTTCTGTGGATGAAAAGCAAGTGACCCGGAGCCACCCCAATCCGTCATGGATGTCCAGATGGTATCGCCAATGAAGCCGTAAACAAAAACGGCTATGAGGATCATGGATGGCAACAATGTCAAAAAGGCTTTGTATTTATCTCGTGATGCTTCGCGCATTCTCTAACCTAACGCTGCCGCTGCACTAGTCGCGACAACTCTCCATTCGTTTATGCTGTCCGCACCGGAAACGCATGATTCCCGATGCGGACAACGTGTTGTTTTAGATGCCGGACTTCTTGGCCAATTGAGCGCACGCCTTGCCAGCCGCCATGGGATTCCTAGTTTTCAGGAACATTTCCATGACAGAGGCGAAACCGCCCATGAATGTCTCATTGGCGGCAACGCCATGAGCCAAGGAACCAACCACACGATCCTTGCCAAAATCAGCAGCCGCAGATTGAAGATAGTCATTATACTTGCTCAAATCGGAATCCGTACGAGCAGAGATAGACCCCTTGAGCGGATTGAATGTGTCGCTGCCTTCCTTGGAACCAAGCAATTTCAACCATGTGAGAGCATTGTCCCTGTGAGGAGAGCCCTTTGGCAACCCGAAGGAATCCGCCAGGAACAGGAATTCGCCCTCGGTATCGGGAGAGGCTTCCCAACCGTACCCTTGACCCGGTACCAACTTTTTAGTGGTCGTCATGTAACCGGCGGCCCAGTCTCCCATGATGTTAAAGGCAGCACGCCCGTCAATAACCATGTCGGTCGCCTGTTGCCAGGAGAGAGAGGTCGCGTCGGAGTTAGTATATTCAAGCACCTTGCCGAACAATTCCCAAGCTTTGACTCCCTCAGGAGAATCAAACTTCAGCTTTCCGGCCCACAGAGCATCCCAGTTGTCCGCACCCAAGGAAGCCAGGGCAACGGATTCCCACAGATGATTGGCAGTCCAGTTCTGGGCCAGAGCCAGCGGGGTGACTCCTGCCGCCTTGAGTTTGGGAGCGATGGCGAAAAATTCATCCCATGTTTTGGGAACTTCCACACCCCATTTCTTGAGATTGGCGGGAATGTACCACAGCACATTGGAACGGTGAACATTGACCGGCACAGACCAGATGCCCTTATCGGTTCCGATAAGCTTGATCAGCCCTTTGGGAAAAACATCCATCCATCCCTGCTCATTGAACAACGGAGTCAGGTCTTCCATACGATCAGCCTTGACCCAGGTACCGATCAGTTCCTGACCGGAGTGGACCTGAAAGGAATCCGGCGGCTCACCACCCAGCATCCGAGTTTTCAGAACAGCCTTGGCATTGACACCTGACCCACCGGTCACGGTGGCATTGATCACATCCACCTTGGGATTCTGTTTCTTGTAAATATCGATCAGGGCCTGCAAGGCTGGACCTTCATCCCCTGCCCACCAGGAAAAAATCTCCAGATCGCCAGTCAACTCCTTGGCCTGCACGGCCTGGGGGGCTGCCAACACAAGGACGGCAACCAGAGCCATGAGAATCTTCGCAACGGTCGTTTTCATACTACCTCCTAAGTATTGTGAAACACACCTACAGCCAATCAAAACAATATTAAAATAACCACTTACCATGGCACAAAATCAAGTGAGCGCATTGGTTGTCTCAGGGTCAAAGAGAACCATTCTGTTAAACTCAAAACCGATGGGAACTATCTCACCAGGATGGGCGACAATCCTTCCCTCCACTTCGGCAATCAATTCATTGTCGCCATCGACCACGATTTCCAAATGAGACTGCCCACCGAGAATTTCTGAAACAACAACTTCCCCCTGGCACAGCCATTCCTTGGGTAGCTTGTCAATATTATCACCCATTTTGATGGAATCCGGCCGAATACCGATCAGCACCGGGTCACCATGTTTCAAGGATTCGGCCTTACCGTCCACCAAAGGAAAAGTTGATTTCCCGGCGACCACGCAACGTCGACCATCGATCACTTCATAAATCCCCTTGAGAATATTCATGGGAGGATTGCCTATAAAACTGGCAACAAAGACATTGGCTGGTTTTTCAAAGACATCAATGGGCGTGCCCACCTGCTGGATATGCCCATCCTTGAGAATCACGATACGATCTGCCAGGGTCATCGCTTCTATCTGGTCATGCGTCACGTAGATGGTCGTCGTGGACACCCTGAGATGCATCTTCCGCAATTCCATCCGCATCTGGGTGCGGAGCTGGGCATCCAGATTGGACAACGGCTCGTCAAAAAGGAAAACATCCGGCTTGCGAACCATGGCACGTCCCATGGCAACTCTTTGACGCTGCCCACCAGAGAGTTCTGAAGGCTTTCTATCCAGATATTTTTCCAGTTCAAGAATACGGGCAGCCTCGTTGACCTTGGCTTGAATGTCATCCTTGGACCGCTTGCGCATTTTCAGGGAGAACCCCATATTTTCACGAACAGTCATGTGCGGATACAGTGCATAGTTCTGAAAGACCATGGCAACGTTGCGATCTTTCGGCGACATTTGATTGACCACCTGATCGCCAATGTGGATTTCTCCGCCGCTGATTTCCTCCAGTCCGGCCACCATGCGCAGCACAGTGGACTTACCACACCCGGAGGGGCCAACCAGCACAATGAACTCATTGTCTTTGATCTCCAGGTCTATACCGTGAACAACCTCCACATTGCCGTATCGCTTGACGACTTTCTTCAACTCGACATGTGCCATTTTCGTCCCTTGATCTCGTTACTCCCGCTCTCATTTTCCAGAGAGACGGTACTCTGTTATCTGTTCATACCGCTCACCAGGGCGCAGTGTGATAGCCGGGAATTCCGGCCTGTTGGGCGCATCGACATAGGCCTGAGTCTCAATGCAGAAACCGGATCTATAGCCGTACATGACCCCCAGCTTTCCATTGATACGGTCAGCCATATGATTACCTGAATAAAATTGCAGTCCGGGCTGGGTTGTGCAGACTTCCAGCACACGCCCGCTCCCGCCGTGAAAAATTTGTGCCGCCGGAGTCATCTCTCCAATATCCCCATCAAGAATGAAATAATGATCATATCCCTGCCCGATACCAATGGCCTCATGATCTGCATCAATATGCAGCCCGATGGCCTTTGGCCGGGAAAAATCAAAAGGGGTGCCAGCCACGTCATGCACTGCACCGGTAGGAATCTGATCATTGTCCGTCGGCAGATAACGGCTGGCGTTCAGCGTCAGAACATGGTCAAGAATATCACTTCCCGGATCACCACTCAAATTGAAGTAAGCGTGATTTGTCATGGTAACAACTGTCGGTTTATCCGTCCTGGCACGGCACGTCATGCGCAGCCCCGCTCCCGTCATGAGATAGACGACTTCAGCATCAAGATTGCCGGGATACCCCTCTTCACCATCTGCGCTTCTGTAACGCAAAGTCACGGCCGGACCTTCCATGGTTTTTTCGGCTTCCGCTTCCCACAGACGAGAATGAAAACCGGTTGCACCACCGTGCATTTGAAATTTTTCCTTGTTCCGCGGCAATTTATGGAGAACACCATCAAGCTCAAATTGTCCGTGACTGACTCGATTGGCAACACGACCGACCACAGCGCCAAAATACCCTCGGCCGTTGATATATTCATCAACAGTATCGTACCCGAGGACCACGTCAGCCATGGTCCCATTTCGGTCCGGGGCTGTCAGGCCGACCAGAATGGCTCCATAGGAAGTTATGGATGCTGTCATCCCCTGCGCGTTAGTCAAGGTGAACAGGTCAACAGTCCTGCCGTCCGGCATGGAACCCCATGAATTTCTGGTGATCATTGTCTTCTCTCCCTTGCTATGGATGAACCTCGAATCAAGAGCTTAGTCTCAAGAACCACGGTTTCGGGCAGGAAGGTACCATTTTCTTCGTCAAATTGCCTCATTAAAAGTTGCGCGGCTGTCTTTCCCATGCAGAAAGCGGGCTGATACACCGTGGTCAGGGCGGGTTCAAGAAGAGCAGCAACCGGAGTATCGGAAAATCCAACAAGGGCAACATCTTCGGGTATGCACAGCCCAGCCCGCCTGAATTCGGAAAACAGGCCCACGGCTACAGGGTCGTTGATGGCCAAAATGGCTTCGGGCGGACGTTCCATGGCAAGGTACTGTTTTGCCCCTTGCCGACCGTCTTCCTCCCTGTATCCACCGTGCAGGTGATACGCCGGGACATACTCCAATCCATAGGCATGTAGGGCGTCTCGATAGCCCTTATAGCGCAAGCCATTCAGGCTAATGCCATCCTGCCCCGCCATATGACCGATACGACGGTATCCCGAGGAGGCCAGATGAGCCACGGCCTCGTAGGCTGCCTTGTAGTCATCAACGACCACTTTCCCGGTTGGCAACTCCTCGACCACGCGATCGAACTGGACGAGAGGAACTCCCTGTCTGAGCACATCAGCCAGATGGTCATAACAAGTTGTCTCGGATGAAATGGCGATCAGCAGTCCTGCCACTCGATTGGAAATCAACGCCTGAGTATTGATCCTTTCCCGAGCCAAGGTTTCATTACTCTGACAGACCATGATGGTATAGCCGTGCTCATAGGCGACTTCTTCAATCCCGCTGATGGCTGTGGAAAAAAAATGGTGGCGGATTTCAGGAACAATGACACCGATGGTACTGCTCCTTTTTTTCTGGAGGGACTGAGCCAGCTGATTGGGCTGATAATTGAATTTTCTGGCAGCTTCTTCCACCCGCTTTTTCATGCTTTCGCTGATATCCGGATGATCCCGTAATGCCCGAGAGACAGTGGAGGGAGAAACTCCGACATAACGGGCAAGATCTTTGATGGTATATTGCGCCACGGCTTACTCTCGCCCCTTTGGACACCGGATCACGGAATGTCCGGGCTTGCGAATACGAAGCGGCACCACGGAACCGGGGCCAAAGACCGATTCCATGAACTCGGTATATGCTGCAAAGACATGGAGGGGAACATAGGTTTGAATACTCCCGGCAAAGCCACCTCCTTGGATGCGGCAAGCGCCCTCACCCCCAAGAAAGCGTTCCGTCAGGGTGAGGGCAAGGGGCACCCCCTGCTCATCGGGCTTGATGGTGCTGCTACAGTTCTGCAACAGCCGCCAGGAAGAGTCCCCCGAATCCCTGACAAGCTCGAGAAAAGTTTCCATATCAGCCTGTCGCAAGACTTCAGCCTGACTTATGGCACGCTCATTTTCCTCGACGAAATGAATCAGACGCAGGATTGCACGATCCCCGGCCATACAGCGGATATCCGCCGCGGCACTCATGATCTGCCCCATGGTTAAACCCCGTGCATATTCCTGTCCGAGCGCACGGGCGGCCTGTGTCATTTCACGAGGAATTGCGGCATACTCCGGGGTCAGGTCCGCATGACTCCCCCCGGTATCAACGACAGCCAACTGATAGGCTGTCCGCTGAAAATCACACGCGACATCAGTAACAACCGGCTTTTCCTGATCGAGAAAATCGATACTGAGGACACCTTCAACTGCGCAGGACAGTTGGTCCATAAGCCCACATGGTTTGTCAAAATGAACATTTTCCGCCCTACGTCCGATACGGGCAAGCGTGACATCATCCACTGAACCGGCGTTATAAAGCTGATTGAAAATCCTCCCCACACAGACTTCAAAGGCAGCAGAAGAACTCAACCCGGTTCCCATGGGGATATTGCCAGTGACACACGCGTCAAATCCTCCGACGGCAAGCCCAGCCCGGACAAAGCCGTCAGCCACGCCCCGGACCAAGGCTGTCGGGTCTCCCACTTCGGAAGGATGAAAGGAGAGGTCGCCAAGATCAACTTCAATGGTTTCGGAAAAGCCTTCGGACTTGATACGGACCCTATTCCCGTCCGAAGGGAGAGCAACCGCCAAACAGTCAAAACTGACCGCAGCGGCAAGTACAACACCATGATTATGGTCTGTATGGTTTCCACCCAATTCGGTCCTGCCCGGAACACTGACCAGACAGACGGCGCGCTCCTTCGACCACGGCATCATCCGGGTCAACAGATGCTGCCACCGTTCATGTTGCTGAAGCAGGGCATCTTCCCCATACAAGGCCAACAAGACATCATCCAAATCGCCACGGCACAGGGCCGCCTTGTACTCTTGGACTGTCGCCATTAATCATTCTCCAGAGAATCACGGTAATGAACCTCTGACAGTTCACGAAGGCGCAATGCAGCTGATTCAGCTGTCAGATCTCGCTGGGGCATGGCCATCATTTCAAACCCGACCATGAATTTTTTTACAGATTGGGAACGAAGTAGCGGCGGATAAAAATGCAGATGAAAATGCCAGTGGGGATGGTCTTTCCCATCCACCGGCTGCTGGTGTATTCCCATGGAATAGGGAAATGAGGTCTGAAAAAGATTGTCATACCGGATGCCGATACGGACCAGAGCGTCTGCAAGATCCTTGCGCTGGGCTTCGTTCATCTGGGCAATGAATGCCATATGGACTTTGGGCAGGACCATGGTCTCAAAAGGCCACACTGCCCAAAAAGGAACAATGACAGCAAAGGATTCATTCTCGAAGACGATCCGTTCGCCACGTGCCTGTTCCTGCCGAAGATAACGACACAGAAGACACTCTCCTGTGTCTTCAAGATGAATCTTTTGGCGTTCCTCTTCCATGGCAGGATACATGGGCACACTCCCGGTCGCCCATATCTGCCCATGAGGGTGCGGATTCGAGCACCCCATGACCGCTCCCCGATTCTCGAATATCTGAACATAACCGATCTCAGGACGATTCCCCAAGACTTTGTATTCCCGACACCAAACATCCACGACCTCGGATACTGCTTCAACACCAAGGCGGGCCATATTGAGATCATGGCGCGGGGAATAACAGATTACACGACAGACACCTGGCTCCGGCTCAGCCACCAGCAATCCATCCGGCTCAAAAAACGATGCCCCAGCAGGGGAATCATCAGGATATAAAGCTGCAAAATCATTCGTAAAAACAAAGACATCACGATATTCTGGATTAACGCTTCCCCTGGCGCGCTCATTACCGGGGCACAGGTAACACGTCGGATCGTGTGCAGGCAAAGTTCCTCTGTCCGGCTTTTCCTGCTGACCCTGCCACGGCCGTTTGGTCCGATGGGGTGACACAAGAACCCATTCTCCGGTCAGTTGATTCAAACGCCTATGCGGCTGTTCGTCAAATTTCATGTTTCCCCTGCGATACAAACCGTACAAACCGTACACCCCGAACGGCCTCGATATTTCGACCCCGTAAGCCTCGCCCAATGGGTGCAGACAAGACCGCAAACGTTTGCGACACCCACCCGCAACACAATCATACGGCCGGGTTTCTGTCAAGAACCGGGGCTGAAAACAAGGACTAATCACTCTCAGAGAATTCTATAACAGGCTTAAAATGAAAGGATTCATTCACGCCCTAAAGAGAGGACAAAAATGTAAAACCGCTCCCGAGTTGCATCGAGAGCGGTGCAAAAGGACGGGTTATTCCGCAGGGACCTGTGACAGAATTTGTCCGACAGTCGCCGCTGCGAGGATGGAGAAACAAAGACGTGCGTCGGTTTCACCGAAACGAACATCCATGTAAATGGTTTCTTCATGTTGATAACTTTCAGCCGCAGCCCAAGTGATCAAGGGCAATTCAGTTGTCTCGTTCAAATCGAACTCGACCGGGATCATGCCTTCTTTCTCCGGTCCCATGGCAGCCTGGCTCATATTGGCGAGACCTTCAGCCATGGAGGTACACACATCAAGGCTGACCGGAAGATACAGTTGCCCGAACTCAAGCAGGCAGACGTCATGATCCTCAAGCAGCATGGCCTGTGGCGGTTCAGCCAACACCTGAAAAAGATACGGCCCCTTATCTCCGAACTCAATTCTCTGACCTTCTTCGGACATCTTGCCTCCTAATCTACGTATGAGCAGCAGTAATCGGTGACCTCGGCCACCTTGATTTGAAAAGAAGAATCAGCAGGCACGTTAAAGCTTTCGCCTGCTTTGAAGGTCTCCCACTCGTGACTCTCGGGAAGCAGAACCGACAGTTCTCCAGTGGTGATATCCATGATCTCGGCTTTTTCCGTGCCGAATTCATATTCTCCGGGCAACATGACTCCCAATGTTTTCACCGAACCATCGGCAAAAGTAATCTTCCGACTACTGACATTTCCGTCAAAATAGATATTTGCCGATTTATTCACGGTGACTCCTGCGAACTCGTCCATCATCCCTCCCGGGTTCGACTTTTTCTAATCGTCCAATCTGAATCTTTTTCAACAAATCCGTATTAATATAATACTTGCCAGAGACCCGAAACGTCAAGGACTGACACGGTCTCTCCTTTTCAAACACGCGCATAATTCGCTTCCAACGCAACTTTTCGCTGACCATTGCCAGGAGTTGCTCACTTATTGTAGGTTCGTCTGAAAATCACAAGGATATCCATATGAAAAAAATTCGCCTCGGCATTCTCAGCACTGCCAAAATCGCGCTCACCAAGGTCATCCCAGCCATGCAGTCCGGTCGTTATACAGAAGTAACCGCCATTGCTTCCCGATCTATTGAAAATGCCCAAAAGGCCGCATCGGAACTCCATATTCCTCAAATTCATGAAACGTATGAAGCACTCCTCGCTGACCCTGAGATCGACGCCGTTTATATTCCGCTCCCCAACCACCTGCATATTCCATGGACCATCGAGGCCATGAAAGCCGGTAAGCATGTCCTCTGTGAAAAACCCATCGGCCTGGACACCAACGAGGTCAACCAACTCATCGACGCAACCAGCCGCTATCCCAATCTCAAAGTGATGGAAGCCTTCATGTATCGCCACCATCCCCAATGGGTCGAAGCCAAACGACTGATCAAGGCTGGAGAGATTGGCGAATTCATTACTCTCCAATCGTTTTTCTCCTATTTCAACACCGACCCGGAAAACATTCGCAACAAGGCTGACATCGGCGGTGGTGGCCTCATGGACATAGGGTGCTACAACATTTCACTTTCCCGCTTTCTTTTTGATGCCGAACCCAAAAGGGTTTGCGGCTTCATGAACACCGATGCCAAATTCGGAACCGACCGTCTCTTCTCCGGCATGCTGGATTTTTCAGGCAGAATTTCCACTTTTACCTGCGCCACCCAACTCACCGCGTACCAGCGTGTAAACATTCTCGGAACGTCTGGTCGCATTGAAATACTCATCCCGTTCAATGCCCCGCCCAATGCTCCCACGCAGATAATTCTCCAGCGCGACATGTTGGAAGACGAAGAAGACAAGCTTCGCACCATAACGTTTGGTGTTTCAGACCAGTACACCCTCCAGGGAGACCTTTTTGCCAAATCGATACTCGACGACACCCCTGTCCCGACTCCCCTCACCGATGCCTGGGCAAACATGCACACTCTTGAGGCTCTCTTCACAAGCGCACAATCCAACCAATGGGTTGTTTGTTAACTGGAATCATTCCATGAAGACTGATCATATTCATGGAGTCACACCAATCTCCACTGCTTCAAAAAAAGCTTGCACCACTGGGTCGCACAGCGATCGGTGATAAAGAGAAGGACATTCCCACCTCGGGATTTCATACAGTTCTAGCCGCTCCCCAAGTCCGGATAAGAAAAAGGCCCACACATTGTGCAGGCCTTTTTCATTTATATTTTCCTCACCAAGGCTACTTGATGAAAAGGATTTCCTGATAGCTGGGAAGCGGCCACAGATCATCGGCCACTTCGCCTTCGAGGGTATCGGCTACAGCGCGAACATCCAGCATGGCTGGCAGAATCTTGCTGGTCTTGTATTGAGCTTCTTCCTCTATGGACTTGAAGTCTTCCTTGATCATCAGCTTCTCAAGAGCAACGATGGACTTATCCAACTTGCCGACCAGATCAGTGATGGCGGACAAGGCAGGAGTTTCAGCTTTGACACCGGCGGCCTTCAAATTGGCGGCAGTGCCAGCCAACTCGCCCTGGTAACGCATGGCTGCGGGCAGGATGATGGTCTTGGCAATCTTGACGACCAACTGGGATTCGGTCTGAATATGCTGATTGTACTGCTCATGGTAGATTTCACAACGGGAGTGCAGCTCGTCAGCAGACAGGACGCTGTATTTCTCGAAGAGTTCGATGACGTCCTTTTCGATCATGGCGGGCAGCGCATCCGGGGTGGTCTTCAGGTTGGGCAGACCGCGCTTGGCAGCTTCTTTCTGCCATGCATCAGCATATCCATCGCCATTGAAGACAACATGTCCGTGCTTCTTCATGATACCCTGGATAACCTTCTGACACGCAGCGCTGAGTTTGGAAGCATCACCCTTGGTGATTTTTTCAATCTCATCGGCAACGAAATCGAGAGATTCGGCCATCATGGTATTCAGGGCTACCTGAGCACCGGCGATGGACTGATCAGAACCGACAGCACGGAACTCGAAACGGTTGCCGGTGAAGGCGAACGGTGAAGTACGGTTACGGTCACCGGAATCCATTGGCAACGGAGGCAGTGTATCGACACCGACACGGAGCATGCCTTTGGCTTCGGTTCCTTTGAGATCACCCAACTCGATCTGGTTGAAGATCTCTGCCAATTCTCCACCCAGGAAGATGGAAATAATGGCAGGAGGAGCTTCATTGGCACCCAGACGGTGATCGTTACCAGCGCTGGCAACAACGGAACGAAGCAACTTGCTGTATTTTTCCACAGCGCGGATAGTGGCGGCGGTGATAGCCAGGAACTGCATGTTCTCAGCCGGAGTATCGCCCGGAGAGTACAAAGAACCCTGAGTCGGAGTGGACAGGGAATAGTTCAGGTGCTTCCCGGAACCATTGATACCGGCGAACGGTTTTTCATGCAACAGACACGCCATGCCATGACGTTTGGCAACGGACTTCAGAGTGGTCATGATCATCTGATTGTGATCAGTGGCCAGGTTGGATTGCTCATAGAGCGGTGCGATTTCGAACTGGCCAGGAGCAACCTCGTTATGACGGGTTTTGACAGGCACGCCGAGTTTGTAGAGTTCCCGTTCGACTTCCAGCATGAAAGACAGAACGCGACGCGGGATGGCACCAAAGTAGTGGTCATCCAATTCCTGCCCCTTGGCAGGTTTGGCGCCAAACAGAGTCCGTCCGCAGACCATCAGGTCAGGGCGGGCAAAGTAGAAATTACGGTCAAGCAGAAAATACTCCTGCTCGGGACCGGCGTTGGAAACAACCATGTTTCCATCATCGTTGCCAAAGAGAGACAGGAAGCGGCGTCCGGCTTTATTAATAGCCTGATTTGCGCGCAGCAGCGGAGTCTTTTTGTCCAGCGCATGTCCCTTCCAGGAAATGAAGGCAGTGGGAATGCACAGGAAGGTACCATTGGGATTTTCCAGAATGTAAGCCGGATTGGTCAAATCCCAGGCAGTATATCCACGAGCCTCGAAAGTCGCGCGCAAACCGCCGGACGGGAAGCTGGAAGCATCAGGTTCGCCCTGGATGAGCAGCTTACCGTCAAATTCTGCAATAGCACCACCTTGGCCGTCAGGGGACAGGAAACCATCATGCTTTTCAGCAGTCAGCCCAGTCAGAGGATAGAAAACGTGAGTGTAGTGGGTTGCACCTTTTGCGATGGCCCACTCTTTCATGGCGGCGGCAATGGGACCGGCGATGGTCGGGTCCATTTCTTCGCCAGCCTGTTTGGTGGCCATCAGAGATTTATATATCTCTTTGGGCAGCATTGCCTTCATGACCTTGTCACTGAAGACATTGGAACCAAAGACGTCCGTCGGGGATGTCTCTGCAAAATTCAGTGGTTTAACAGTCGGTTGGTAGTTGGTCACCGCAGCAATGGCGGTCTGACGAGTCTGGTATCCGCTCATGTAAATACTCCTTCAGGCAAGTAAAAATGGATTTTCCGGCTCAATCCGGGCCAAAGGGCGCCTGACCCTTTATTATCTAGCCGAAGCTATAACCAAGTTATGTGCCAAATGATAATTAAGTAATCATAAAGGCATGTTATAGATTCAGACATCCTTTTGAAGCATGATAATCATACGAAATTGTAGTTTCCACCCCCTTTTTTCATGGTTTGGCATAACAATTTTGCAAAAAAAAACTTTTATTTCCTTAACTTGTTGAAATAAATAAGTTAAATAATAACATAAATGGGAACACATCTCTCCAAAAAAGGGAAAATACCCCCTGATATCCACGATTGACACTCTCATGAGGCAGAGTCTTCCTTGACGAAATGCCACTTTCGCTAAAAAAGGATCACTAAGAGAAGAACTCTTTGCTCTGATGAAGCACAAATCCGTCTAAAAAGGAGGTGGCGAGACAAATTCCATGGGTTGTCGTGTTTTCGGATGCCGAAAACGGAGAATTGAAGCATGTAATTTCAGCTGTCCTGGCGCTGTGCCGGTCCCGTAGAGACGATCTCCTACGATGGGGACACCAAGCCCCTTCTTATGGGCAGCGTGGAGCCTGAGCTGATGGGTACGACCGGTCAAGGGCATAAATTCCACACGAGTCATTCCATTCTCCACACCAAGCATGCGCCACCGGGTTGTTCCAAGCTTGCCCTTCTCGGGGTCATAAACCTGATATGGGCGATTGTCCGGATCCAGGCGGAAAGCCAATTCGATAAGACCGGCCTGTTCTTCGACAAGGCCTTCGAGAAGAGCTATATAACGCTTCCCTACCAGGCGGTCCATGAACTGCCCTGACAGTATCCTGTGCACAGCTTCAGTCCGAGCCATGACGATCAGCCCCGACGTATCCTGATCAAGCCGATGGACGGAAGGCTGATCAATACAATCGGGATACAGCTGTTTGAGTCGATTGACCACGCAGTCCTGATTGGCCTCCCCTTTTCCAGGAACGGAGAGCAGACCACTCGGTTTTTCGACAACAATAAATAACGGATCTTCGTGATGAATATTCAGGCCTTCAGGGACAACAGTCATGTTTCACTCGTCCCGCAGAGCATATGCCCGAGAATCCGCTGGCATTTTTCAGAACAGGCTGAATACATGCCGCCGTGCATCCGGCTTTTCGAACGATTTTCCCTGCCCACATAAAATTCGGCCAACCCAAGAGGCTTGAGAGAATGACGGGCGGCGTGGCCGAGAAGCTTCGGAGCACAACAATCACCCATGCCAGTGGGGATTCCCCCTTCCCCGACAACAACCTCTGACAAGGGCAGGTCTCTGCCGCCAAAGCTCGGAATGGAATAGAGCATATGTATATCTTTCATTAAAGCCTGAGATACGCTTTTACGTTTATCAATGAGAGCCTTTCTTTCCGGTGAACCGGCGGGCAACGCCTCGATCATCGCGCCGAGCCGTTTGATAAATCGCTCCACCCCGGAACTCATGGCAGCCAATCTGGAGACATCAATCAACGGAGGCACCCAGCCCTCAACATTCCAGATACCATTGTACTGCCCTGAAAAAGCCTTGAGCAAACCATACTGCCCGTCCGCATCCCGGCACACGAGCACACCAAACATCTGGCCACGCGCCTCACCATAAAGGGTCTCCGTCGCCAGGCGAGGATCGGCATCGCTCTCCGGCACGGAAAAATCAATGCGCTTTTCCTTTTCAAGCCTGCGAAACAACTCCCCGGCATATTTCGCTCCATAGCCCACAACCGTGCTATGGACCGTATCGCACCGAGCACAATACCCCTTTGCCGAAGTGCGGGTGTCAAACACCCCTGCAATTTGAATTGGTTCCATATGCATAAAAAAAGACCTCACGAAATGTTCCGCGAGGTCTTTGTACATGGTTTCTTCTCTGAAAAAAAGTGAAATTAATCGAGCTTCAACCCTTTGGAACCCAGGAATTCAACAGAGAGAATCTCATATTCAATACGCCCGCGAGGAGCCTCGACAATCACCTCTTCTCCCTCTTCCTTACCCAGAAGAGCCATTCCCATGGGGGACATGACCGATATCGAGCCATTCTTATGATTGGCATCATCCGGCCCGAGCAGCAGGAAGCGACGCTTCTCCTCCGTATCAATATCTTCGACTTCGACTGTGGCACCAAAGATGGCCCGGTCACCGTTCAAGGTATCGAGATCAAGGACATCAAACAAAGGCATCCGCGAATTGATATAGGAAATGCGAGCTTCAAGCATGCCCTGCCGCTCTCGAGCGGCATCATACCCGGCGTTCTCACTCAGATCCCCTTCTTCGCGAGCTTCCTTGATTGCCTGGATGATTGCCGGACGCTGCGCTTTGAGGTCCTCAAGCTCCTGCTTGATCTTTTCATACCCTTGCGTGGAGATGGGAATACGATCCATGTTTTCATACCTCATTTGTAAAAAAATATAAAAAAAAGATGCAGATTGCGCGGTGTCTCGGGAAGGGACCGCGCCCCTGCAACCAGTGTCTTCACTCTCGACTCATTGACCGATAAAACATCAGCGGGCTGCGGTCAAGTCACGAAAGCCGGTCTGTAACATTGGGAAAGGATGTTCACAAGCATACCCCCTTGACGTATCTACCTGATTGATTTAGTCAGGTAACCAATATGCATTGAGGGACGGGCGAAAGGGGAATTAACCCACTTCAATAACTAAGCGCAAAGAATCATGAAACTATCTGCACGGTCACGCTATGCAACCAGATTACTGCTTGATCTGGCATTGCATAATGACGACACACCGCTTCGGACAACTGTCCTTTCCGAATCTACCGGCATCACGGTCCAATTCATAGAACAGATTATCCGGCCCCTGAAAAAAGCCGGGCTTATCAAATCAAAACGTGGAGCGACAGGCGGACACATTCTCGACAAAGATCCCAAAACAATCACCGTCGGAGAGATCGTCCGAATCATGGAGGGAGGAATAACCCTCACTGACTGTGTTTCAGATGAGACCGCCTGTGAACGCTCTCCCACCTGCCGCACAAGACAGGTCTGGCAACGGGCATCCGAAGTTTTGGAACAGGAATTAGACTCCATCTCCCTTGCAGACCTGATGACCCACCCTAACGACAGTATACTTCTAGATTAAACCCCACACATTTTCCTCCCTCTCCTGAAAGTCGATAATTTCATACTTGCCAAGTATGGAATTATCGTAATTACAGACTTTTTCTTATTATTTATGGTTTTAAAAAGAAGCTGCAGCCCTCACAACTGCGTCATATCTTTCTTGTATCTTCAATTCTCTTTTCTAATAAGCTCCCAATATACCAATTGATATTTTTTTGAAAGGCTCCTTGACACGTTCCTTGTTTTGGGGTTAATCCAGAGTCGCCTAATCCGAATTGATTTAATACGAATTGAGTTAATCCAGATTAATTCAATTTAGACAAAATTAGTCTGAATAGGAAGAACGGAGGGCTGAACCTCCGAGTTCGTCGCGGAACTGGAGCGCACTGCTCCGAAACAACATGGCGGTAGCCAATGGCAAGCTCCAAGCTTCTCCAGCCTGTGACCGGCAGTCTGGACCACAAAGCCCACCAAAGGGTCGAAAGCGGACTCTCCGTTTTCACCCTCTCCAACCATACCGGTTCCCTTGAGAGTCTTCTCCAGCCCCTCAGCGAGACACTTCTCATGCCCCGAAAGCAGGGGATCGGGTTTTATGACGGAAATCGTGGAGGGTGCGCATCCCCTCGCTGCACCCTCCACGCCCGTCACATCGGCAGAGCTCCCTCTCCGGATGTTCCAACCAATTGCTGCACCCACACATGCAGTGATTCCCAATAGATCGTCCATACGATTGCACAGGAAACTCCATGTCCCACAAGATTATCCTCATAGGAGCGGACCAGCCCGCGCTTGACGCAGTGCTTTCCTACAAACGCACCACACCGGACGCTACGGCAACCGTCCTCTACCCGGAGTGCAATCCCCTGGCAGAATTTTCGTGCGTGACGCTCGATAGCTTCATGGGGAACGGAATCGACTTTCCCGAGAACCTTCGCGCCTGTGCCATAGCCCCTGAAGACAAAACCGTCATGGTCCGAGACAACTTCACTGGCGAGGAATCTCATCTGGAATATGACACACTCATTTTCGCCACAGGTTCCGCCCCGGCTCCCCTTGATGTCCCTGGCAGTTTTCTCAGCGGGATTCGTCGAGTGGGAGACTATAACGATGCGACACGGCTGACAGCTGCCGAAGGAACCAACGTGGTTATTGGGGATGGCCTGAATCTGCTTCTCGCCATTGCGCGATTATTGGATGATGCGGTCGGCACCATAGAAGTCATTCCATCATCCATTCCGCAAGCCTGCAAGCCTTTGGGCGACGCCATGACCGCCATGGTCCTGCATCATCTGACCCAAAAAGGTGTCATCATACACACCGGGGAAACCCTCAAGGCAATAGAAGGAACGAACCGGGCAAACCGTGTGTTGACCGACAAAAGAACCATTGAAGCCGCACGAATCATCAATGCGACATCCAATATTCCTGTCACCTGTATGGTTAAGGACGCGGGGCTCGACCTCGACACAACCGGCCATATTCTGGTGGACGATAACCTCAAGGCAGCCGATTCCATCTATGCCTGTGGCGGCTGTGCCTCTTTTATCAGCCCGGCCTGCGCCAAACCTATTCCCGGAGCCTCTGTCAAATCGACGGAACCAAGGCAGTCCCGCACCCTGGCAGCATCTTTGGCGGGCACGTCACAGCCCTTCCACGCGCCTGTCTGTGCTTACTCTATCCCGATGGGTGATATGACCGTCGCTGGCGCGGGGCTTTCCATGGAAGGCGCAAAAGAATGCGGGTTCACCCCCATGTCTGCCATGGTTGTTCAGTTTGACCGGGCCCATTTCATGCCCGAAGCGAGTCTGATGACTCTGGAACTGGTTTTTGATGCCCAAACCCGCCGCGTCGTCGGCATCCAGGGACTCGGGCAGTCAGGCGACGCCCTTGCCGGACGCATCAGCGCTGTTTCCGCCCTGCTCGCTTCACACCCCACAGTGGAAGATATAGCCAATCTTGAAGTCGCATATTCGCCTCCATTCGCTTCAGCCATGGACATCCTGAATACCGCAGGCAACGTGGCCGAGAACATCCTGTCCGGTTCCAACGAGGGCATCGACCCTCTCGAATTCGACACTCTTTGGCAAAACCGAGAATCCAACGAATATTTTTTTCTGGACTGCCGCGAATTCGGCAATGCGGAACCCTTCCTGGAGCGGCACCCGCTGCACTGGAACACCATTCCGCAGGGTGAGATAGCCCGCCGTGTAGCCGAGGTTCCAAGAGATAAAAAAGTCATCCTCATCTGCAACAGCGGTGCTCGCTCATACGAGGCTCAGGTGTGCCTCAAGGCTGCCGGAATAGAGGATGTCGTCAATGTTGACGGCGGTATGGTCGCCATCAAGCAATCCGGGGTCGAGATCTAATCTCCACCCACTCAGCACTGGTCATTATCCCTCTGCGGAGACAGGGGGTTGGAAAATGTATCTTTAATAACTTTTAAGGAGTCCTAGCATGAAAAAACTGGTTATTCTCGGCGCTGGCGCCGGCGGAACCATGGTCGCGACCAAGATGCGCGAGAAACTGGATCCGAAGGAATGGAAAATCACTGTCATCGACCGTGACTGGAAGCATCACTACCAGGCAGGTTGGCTGTTCGTTCCCTTCGGTATCTACAGCCTGGAAGACTGCGAAAAACCCAAGGCCGATTTCCTGCACGGCGTCGATTTTGTCCAGGACACCATCGTCAATGTCGATCCCGAGAAGAAGCTCGTCACCTGCCAGGGCGGCAAGTACGATTACGACTGGATTGTCGTGGCAACTGGCTGTCGCATCATGCCCGACGAAATCGACGGTATGCTCGATGATTGGCGCGGCGATATCCATGACTTCTATACCCCTGACGGAGCCATGGCCCTGTTCAAGAAATGGAAGTACATGAAAGAAGGCCGCATTGTTCTGAACATTGCCGAAATGCCCATCAAGTGCCCTGTGGCACCTTTGGAATTTGTCTACCTGGCCGACTGGTTCTTTACCGTCAACGGTGTGCGCGAAAACATCGAGATCGACCTGGTCACCCCGCTGACCGGAGCCTTCACCAAGCCTGTGGCCGCCGAGATTCTGGGCCGCGTTTGTGAAGAAAAGAATATCAACGTCATCCCGAACTTCACCATCGACAACGTCAATGTCGGCAAGAAAGTCATCGAGGACGTCATGGGAGAAGAAGTACCCTACGACCTGCTCGTCGCCATTCCGCCGAACTTCGGCGCCCAGTGCCTGATGGACTCCGAGATCACTGATCCCATGGGATACATGGCAACAGACAAGCACACCCTGAAGTCCTCCCAGTTCGAAAACATGTACATCATCGGTGACGCAACCAACTGCCCGACATCCAAAGCCGGTTCCGTCGCTCACTACGAAGCCGACATCGTCGTGGACAACATGCTTCGTGAGATGGACGGCGAAGAAGCCCGTCCCGAATTCGACGGTCACTCCACCTGTTTCATCGTTTCCGGTTACGAAAAAGCCTACCTCATCGACTTCAACTACGATGTCGAGCCGCTGCCGGGTAAATACCCATTCCCCGGTCTCGGACCCTTTGCCCTGCTCGGTGAGAACCACCAGAACTACTGGGGCAAGATGATGTTCAAGTGGGCCTATTTCAACCTGATGCTGAAAGGTCACGAGCTGCCGCTGGAATCCCAGATGTTCATGGCTGGTAAGATGCGCCACGTGGCCGGAAAATAACCAGGCGGAGGCACTATCATGAGTAATGAAGCAATAATGGAACGCCTCGACAAGATCGAGGAAAATATCGCCTTCCTGACGGAACGGGCGAAAGCGACCGAAGAACTCAAGAATGACCTGACGCCGATCATGCATGACGGTTTCAAGGTTCTCATGAGCGAATTCGGAAGCATCGAGCATGGCTTCCAGCTTGAAGATCTCACCGAGTTCATCAAGAAGATGATGGTCAGCATGAAAAACATGACCTACATGCTCGACAAGATGGAAGACATCATCGACCTGTGGAAGACCATTGCTCCGCTGCTGCAGCACTCCGTGCCCCAGCTCATCGAGTACATGGATACCCTGGAGCAGAAAGGCGTCTTTGACACCTACCGCGCCATGATCGAGATCCGTGCCAAAGTCGCTGAGACCTATGGCGTGGAAAACATTCGCAACATGGGAGACTCTTTTGTCTTCCTGGTCGGAATGCTCGAAAAGCTGGGCGATCCCAAAGTTCGCATGATGATCGAAGGCGCTGCCAATGCCTTCTCCGAACTGGATCTGACCACGGTCAAACCCACCGGGCCTCTGGGCATGGTCGGCGGCATGGCATCCAAAGACGCCAAGCGTGGCCTGGGCATTATGCTCGAAATGACCAAGACCCTCGGAAAAATTGGCCTGGAAGTCCCCAAAGTGGACGCTCTGGCCAATCAGAAAGCCGCAGCCAAAGCTGCCGCCAAATAGCATCACTGACGTGGGCGGTCCTTCCAGGATCGCCCACGATATAAAAATACGCCCTTAATTGTTCTGGCTATTGCCAGGACTCCGCGACGGCCCGTGTCGCCCCTTGCTTGCAAGGCCCAAGGCATGGAGCTGGCCTTGGCGACACGGGCCCCTCACGGTGTATGGACACCATCGCAAAAAAGAACTGATACGAGGAAGTCCCAGGGCAAACTTCATCCCAGCTCCTTTCCATGAAAATCGAGTCACGGCCCGGTTCTCAAGGCTCAGTTGACCCCTCAGCCGAGGCTCCAAATATACGAGGTTTGATATGACCAAGAAAATCCTGATTATCGATGATGATCCCGCTATCGTGGAGTTCCTGGAAGACCTTCTTCAAGACGCCGGTTTTGCCACGGTCACAGCCTTCAACGGCGGCGAAGGGCTGGATAAGCTCACCTCTGAATCACCCGACCTTATCACCCTGGATATGGATATGCCTGAAAAGGGAGGTGTCCTCTTCTATGCGACCCTGCGCAAGGACGAAGCCACCAGGGATATCCCGGTCGTGATCGTCAGCGGCGTCGGCCCGCGTCCTCCGGCTGTCGGCAAAGATGTCCCCGTCATCACCAAGCCCATTGATACCGATGCACTGATGGCCTGCATAACCACTCAGCTCGGCTAATGACTTTTCCCAGGGAAGGGGCAGGTTTCCTGCCTGAATAGGGTCTGCGCGCGGGGGGGGACGTCCTCCCGCGCGCGGTTCTCAAAACACACTCCAGGCTCTGCCATGACTGAAGCTCCGCTCTATGCTGCCTCACACCCGTTTTCGGTCTTGCTCGTTGATGACGAGGAAGATATCCGCGAACTGCTTGGCATGCTCCTCAACGACCTCGGCTACACCGTTCAAACGGCGAAAAATGGTCAAGCTGCTCTCGAACTTTTCCGAACGGTCCAGACCACGGAAAGGCCGGATATCATCCTGACGGATATCAAGATGCCCGGCATGGACGGCATCGAACTCCTTCGCACCATCAAGGCTGAAGCACCCGAAATCGAAGTGATCATGATCTCCGGTCATGGTGACATGCAACTCGCCATCGAATCCCTCAAATTTCAAGCCGCTGACTTCATCACCAAACCTATTGACGACGACATTCTGGCTATTGCCCTGAACAAAGTGACGGAAAAGCTCTCTCTACGCCGCCAGATCAAGGAACATACAGAAAATCTCGAACGACTTGTCGAGGAAAAGTCCGCGCGCGTTGTGGAACTGGAACGTCAGACCGCGGCCGAACAGATTGTGGACGGATTATCCAGTGCCATGTCCATCATTTCCGATGACGTGGATGACTCCGGTGTTTTCAATGAGCTTCCCTGTTTCATTTCCATCCACTCCTCGGACCTCAAAGTCATCACAGCCAATGGTTTGTATGAACAACGCTTTGGCGACAGAACAGGCGAATCCAGCCGGTCCATATACACCTCTCATACAGGTCAGGGCAGTTGTCCTGCTTATGAAGCTGTCGCCACCCGCCTCGGCGGACGAAGCACAGCCACGCTCATGGGACTCGATGGCGCGGAAATTCCAGCCGTTGTTTATACCGCTCCCATTACCGGGAATGATGGCAAAGTCTCTTTGGTCCTGGAGGTGGCCGTGGATGTTTCCGAAGTCAATCGCCTCCAAACGGCTTTGACCGCTACCCAGCATAAATACGAACGCCTTTTTGATCAGGTCCCGTGCTACATAACAGTCCAGGATCAAAATATGCGCATTGTCGAAGCCAATGCCCGCTTTCGTGAAGACTTCGGTTTTGACCGCGGTCCCAATTGCCACCATGCTTACAAGAATCTCAACGACGTGTGCGACGGATGCCCCGTGCAAAAGACTTTTTCCGACGGTCTCCCCCATCAACGGGAAACAGTGGTGACATCCAAAAACGGCACACAGATCGATATCCTGGTCTGGACAGCGCCCCTTCGCAATGAGCATGGGGAAATCGAACACGTCCTCGAAGTCTCGACCAATATTTCCAAAGTCCGGGCCTTGCAGAACCAATTAACCAGCCTCGGCATGATGCTTGGCTCCATGTCTCACGGCGTCAAAGGATTGCTGACTGCCATAGACGGTGGCATCTATCGAGTCGAATCCGGCCTCAGCAAAAACGACATGGATCGCGTGGACAAAGGATGGAAGGTCGTCAAACACCGCATAGGCCATATGAAAAAAATGGTCATGGATATCCTCTATTACGCCAAATCGCGCGAATTGGAATTGTCCCGGACGACACTGGGAGACTATGCCACGGATCTTGCGGACCTGATCGCGCCCAAAGCCGCAGACCATGACATTTCGTTTGTCCGTCGCTTTTCCCAGCCAACAGTCACATTCGAAGCTGACGTCGCTGCCCTTTCATCCGCATTGGTCAATTTCCTGGAGAATGCCATGGATGCCTGCGTCTTCGACCGCTCCACCACCCGACACTGTGTCACCTTCACCGTTTCCGCAGATTCCAAAACAGTCCACTTCGAAATCACTGACAACGGCATAGGCATGGATCGCGAGACCCGCGAAAACATGTTTACCCTGTTCTTTTCCTCCAAGGGCGCAAACGGCACCGGTATAGGACTGTTCATATCAAATCAGGTCATCGCCAGGCACAACGGGACCATTGATGTGGACTCCAGCGTGGGCAAAGGGACACATTTTCACATCCGCATTCCAATGACTCAAGCGGGCTGTGAGAACTGTATGGAGAGCGTGACCGGCTGACATCCGAGGCTCGTCAGTCGGTCTGCTCCTCCACCGGAGAAAACCATGTTCACCGCCTTCAGCGACTGTTTTGGGAAGCTGCAAAAGTCCCTCTCAATGAAACTTGTCATTCTGGTCATGTTTCTGACCACTCTCTCAATGACAGGCGTTTTCTTTGCCTATGCCGATAAAGAAAAAAACGATAATTTACGCAGGGCAGCCATGCGTGCCGAAGATCTCACCAAAGTCATACAAATCGGTCTTCGGTCTACCATGAACCAAATTCCTCACAAGGCAACAGCCGAATTTCTCACCCAGATAGCCGATCTTGAGTGTATTCATTCAGTCTCCATCCACGATGCCTCGGGACTTCTGCTCTTTTCCGGGAATGACAGCAGCCCAACTCTCCTTGACTTCAAGGACATACTCACACTTTTCATTTCCCGAAATCAGATTTCTCAACCGGGACAGGAATCTCTCCAGCATCAGGATTCTCTCATACCCAATGGAAATTCAGGGCGTTTTCTACGTCGAGTCAGTCTAATTCCCAATGAACAGGGATGTTCCACTCCCCTCTGTCATACCGCTCAAAATGACGCCCCATTCCTTGGCTCGCTGGAACTGACCATTCCAGTCGAGAGCAATAAAAAAGTTTTCACCATACGAAAGACGCTTCCCCTCTTGGTCGCACTGATCTCGCTCACCGGTATGCTGCTGACTCTTCTCATGACAACCAAATACATGATTCACCGTCCAATGCAGCGAATACTCCGGGGCATCCGTCGAATCGCGCATGGCGACTACACCACCGTTGTTACCGTCAACCAGCATGACCAGTTCGGACTTCTTGCCGAAACCATCAACCGCATGGCTCGCAATGTCGAGACTCACCATGCGGAACTCTCCCGGCAGCGAGCACTCTACCAATCGCTCTTCGAAGGTGTTCCCTGCCTGATTACCGTTCAGGACCGGAACTATACACTCCTTCGTTTCAACCAGGCGTTTGCCGATCGATTTAACGCCCAACCGGGTGATCATTGTTACGAAGCGTACAAAGGAAGGAATCGCAAATGTGACGAATGCCCTGTCGAACGCACTTTTGCCGACGGGTTGTCACATACAACCGAAGAAATAGGCTCCTACAAGGATGGAACCCGAGCACACTGGATCGTCAACACGGCTCCCATCTATGACGAAAAGGGGACAGTCGTGGCCGCCATGGAAATGAGCCTCGACATCACACAACGAAAACGCCTCGAAGAAGACCTCAGGGCTTCGGAACAAAAATACTATGCCATCTTCAACACCATCCCCAGCGCGGTTCTCGCTATTGACGCTGCCACTCATCACATTATTGACTGCAATAAAACTGCAATATCTCTGTATGGTTATACTAAGGGGAATTTAATCAGAAAGCCTTTTGAAAAATTGATTTCTCCTGACGAAATTGCCGCTCACAAAGATGCGTTTGCCACAACACTTTCGCTGCGCCGTACCAAGCACATTGACGCGAACAAAAAGGAATTCTGGGCCTCTGTGACTCTTTCGCGGACCCGTTTCCAGACACAAGATGTCCTTCTGACTGTGATTACCGATATCTCCGAACGAATCAGCTCAGAAGAACAACTGATCCAGGCCAGCAAAATGGCGACCCTTGGAGAAATGGCAACAGGTGTTGCCCATGAATTGAATCAACCCCTGGCTGTCCTTCAGATGATTGCCAATCTTTTTCGGCGCAAACTAAAGCACAACAAACCCATTGACGCTGAAACCGCCGGGAACATGGCAGACAAGATTACCAACAACGTCAACCGAGCTACCAAGATAATCAACCACATGCGCGAGTTCGGGCGCAAGTCAAACCTTGAGACGGAAGAGGTCCGACTTAACAGAGTCGTCCGCCGGGCTTTCGACCTTTTCAGCCAACAGCTCAAGCTCCATAATATCACCGTCGAATGGTATCTTGAGGAAGAGCAACCCATCATTCATGCCGATTCCAACCGACTGGAGCAGGTCTTTATCAACATGCTGATCAATGCCCGAGATGCCATTGAAGAACGCTGCGCCAATGCCGAGTGCTCTGCTCCCGAACGCTTCATCGTCATCCGTACCCGATCCACCCGTCGTTCTGTCATAGCCGAAATCCACGATTCCGGAACCGGCATACCCAAAGAACTTCTGCCTCGTCTTTTCGAACCTTTCTTTACCACAAAAGAAGTCGGGCAAGGGACCGGCCTAGGCCTCTCCATCTCTTACGGTATCGTCACCGACTACGGTGGGACCATTCATGTCACCTCCCCACGCTCCCATGGTTCTCGATTCACCATCACCTTTCCTCGCGCTGCCACAAGAAGCCAGAAGCAGTTAAAATCAAACACCTACCGATAAGCTCACAAAATATACATTGAAAGGTCTCTGAAAATGAACGAGAAGCTTTCGCTTGCCGCTACACACGCAACCGCTCTTTGGAAAAGGTTCACTGAAGCGAGAGAGAAGGCTCCAGAACATCCTCCACGGCCCCGCTCCTGAACAGACGATCATGCCCGCTCTTTGTCGGTTATACGGTAAACCGAGTCCCAACCTTGCAAGGATCACCCGATCCACTCAGGAAGAGTCCACTTAGCAAGTAAAAAAACAGACCCAAAGCATGCGAATGCAATGGGCCTGAAAGAGTCGAAGGGGAGCAGGCGGAAAACCGCTTTCACGGACCTTCCGATCATTTCATATCAGTGGGGTATCCTGCGTCCAACCAATCGTTCCATCCCCCCTTGAGAGCATAGACCTTGCTGAATCCCTTTTTCATGAGTGCCTGTGCCACCCGAGCACTGGTATACTCATTGGGTCAGGCGCAATACAGAACAAACGTCTTGTCCCGATCCATAGAGGTAGCCCATGCATCAACATCATTATACGGCTTTCTGACACTGTTCCTGATCATTTTTTCACTTCCGTCAAAATCCTTTCCACGGCGAACATCAATGATAATGACTTCATCTGAATCCAGGCGTGACAACAACTCTGTTCCGGTCATACGCGGAACTCTATCCCCGACGAAACCAGGCCCAGCCGAAACCGAAATCCCCCACACAAGACAAAGAAGGGCTGCTCCAATGGCTAACCCTCTTGTTATTCTTTTCATCTCTCCCTCCAAAGTATACAGACTCTGCCCGCCTCAAACCAAAGACGCGCACTCAAAGATATTAAACCTGAAACGGGATCATAGCTCAAGACAAGAAATTCTCTTGAACCCAGGCTTCCCCCCAAAAAAAGCTCCGCCTGCCAGACAGACGGAGCTTTACAGAAAAAAACAATGGGGAATTAGGGAAAAACTATTTCCACCTGCTCAGCCGCAGGTTCGCGCTTGACGATCTCACCGATGCGATATGCGTCCACATCATCACGAGCATCAAGTATCTCCAGCGCGGATTCGGCGGAGTCACAATCGCAAATCAGAATATACCCGATACCGCAGTTGAAGATCTGGAGCATTTCCGGCCAGGAGAGATCCCCTTCATTCTTGAGCCAGTCAAAAATGGGCAGCATCGGCCAAGAGCCGAACTCCACTGAAGCGGCTGTGTCTTCGGGCAGGATACGGGGAACGTTGTCGTAAAAACCACCTCCGGTCACATGAACCATGCCTTTAATGGGCAGGGTCTTCATAAGCTCAAGGACCGGTTTGACGTATATTTTCGTGGGCTCGATAAGGACATCAGCCACGGTCGCATCCGTTCCGGGGAAAATATCATCATTCTTGAGACCGGATTGCGTCAGAATTTTGCGAATAAGCGACCAGCCGTTTGAATGCGCACCAGTTGAAGCAAGACCGATAAGGACATCGCCCGGAGAAACATCTTTACCCGAAACAAGCTTGGGGGAATCGACCATCCCCACAGCAAACCCGGAAAGATCATATTCTCCATCGGGATAAAAACCTGGCATTTCTGCGGTTTCTCCTCCCAACAAGGCACAATCAGACTGGCGACACCCTTCACAGACACCGGAGACAACCTGCTCGGCAACACCGGATTCGAGCTTTCCCGTGGCAAAATAATCGAGAAAGAAAAGAGGAGCCGCACCCTGCACCAAAACATCATTCACGGACATGGCAACCAGATCAATCCCCACAGTGTCATGCCGGTCAAACATGAAGGCCAACTTGAGCTTGGTCCCCACACCATCTGCCCCGGCCACCAGCATGGGAGCCTCCATTCCAGCCACATCAGGCTTGAACAGTCCTCCGAAGCCACCAATATCAGTCGCCACACCAGGCGTGAAGGTGGACTTCACCATATCCTTGATCCGACTGACGAATTGATTGCCAGCTTCGATATCCACACCAGCTGCGGTATATGCCTTGGAACGTTTGGCGCTGTCGCTCATCTCACTCTCCTCAAAAAAATATTACTTTCAGGTCATGCCCGAATGGTGAACAGTGCGGAAAAACCGGAACCAGAGTCCTCGGCATACTCAAGAAGAGATTACCAAACCATATGCCCGGCGTCATCCCCTCAAACCTCTCATGAAGCCAGGGTGGGTTATAGATTGTTGGCGCACCAAGTTCAAGCGAAGACTTGTACGGCGCATCATTTGCATTGTCATTTTCACAAGAGCCGCCTATTTTAAGGCAAACACGAGAAAAAGTGAGTACTCAGGAGGTAAGCATGCGTCATCTTAACAAGATATATATTACGGTTGTTACTGTTATTATTTTGACGTTCTCCCTTGCCTCTGCCGAATCAAAATTCAAGAATGAAGATACTGCCGCCAATCGGCAGGACAATGTCTTCGGCACCGATCAGGCCGAAGATACCAGCACAACCAAATTCGGCAAGGATGAAACAGGTAGCACCACCATCAAGACCAAGGCACGACCCAAGAAAGAGCCTGTGGACTGGTATGACAAGATAATTATCACAGTCAACCCGGAAACCAAGTGGCCCACGGACGGCACCACCACAACGACCACCTATGACAATGCCACCGACACGCAGACAACAACGACGACACAATAACCCCATTGATCAGGGAAATGAGGGAAATGCCTCCATGCATGAAGCCCGGCTGTGGAAACCACTTCGAAAGCCCCTTGTCCAGTGTCAACTCTGCAATCATTTTTGTCTCATCAAACCAGACATGCGCGGTCGATGTGGAGTTCGGGAAAACATTGACGGCACTCTCTACACCTTGAATTATGGAAGAGTCGCGGCGGTGAATCTTGACCCGATCGAAAAAAAACCGCTCTATCATTTCCAGCCGGGTACACAAACCTATTCCTTTGCAACCATGGGGTGCAATCTAAGCTGCTCATTCTGCCAGAACTGGTCCATTTCCCAACCTCCACGAGTTGATGGAACTCTTGAAGGTCAGCCAAGGAGTCCCGAGATGCTGGTCAGGGAAGCTCTCCGCCTCAATGCATCATCCATTGCCTACACCTATACTGAGCCAACCGTATTTTTCGAATTGATGCACGATACTGCCCAGCTTGCTAGAAATAATAAATTAAAAAACGTTATGGTTTCAAATGGATACATGAGTCGCAAATGTCTTGATGCGCTCGGCCCTGATATAGATGCCATCAACGTGGACCTCAAATGTTTTACAGAAGATTTTTATCAGGATCTTTCCGGCGCGGCCCTGGCTCCGGTTCTTGAAAATCTTCGGTATATCAAGAACGAATTGAAATGGTGGTTGGAAGTCACCACACTGCTTATCCCCGGAAAAAATGATTCAGCCCACGAACTCAATGCCCTGACGGACTTTCTTGTTTCGGAATTGGGACCGGAAACACCCTGGCATATATCACGGTTTCACCCGGATTATAAGATGGGCCGAACACCGGCAACATCTCGCGACAGCCTGGACATGGCCTATGAAATTGGTTGTCAAAAAGGGCTCAAATATATCTATATCGGCAATATGCCGGGTCTCGACAGGCAGCACACGCACTGCCCCGGTTGCGGTCATCGGGTGATCACCCGCTCAGGCTTCGGTGTGGCCCTGACAGAACTGGAGCATGGGACGTGCTCTCAGTGCGGTAAAAAGATCCATGGTATAAATTTATGATGTTCGGACTTGCCAAGGGGATTCTTTTTCAGTAGGTATTCACTCCCTTCGACGGAATATCAGCTTTTGGCTGGGACCGTCAGAGTCACCCGCCCACCAGAATACGGGCTTCTCCAGTTCACTGGAAAACAAGGGTGCGAAACAGTCGGGGCATGGCGCAGTCTGGTAGCGCGCCTGCTTTGGGAGCAGGATGCCGGGAGTTCAAATCTCTCTGCCCCGACCACGAAAATCAAGTGACTTCAGGTGATCACCTGAGGTCACTTTTTTTCAATGGCGTCAACTTTCCTTGAAAAATCGGGAAGAGGGACTCCATGTATTGAGTCTCTCTTCCTGTTTATTTGCCAAGTGAATTACCGAGACTTCACTCCGTAGGCGACACTGGGCGATGAGTCTGGCACTACTTTTCCCTGCACCAATCATTTTCCAACCTGCGTCCGGCTTTGTTTGACTCTTTCCTTTGAAAAGGACAAAACATGGTAAGAAAACCACTTATGCCCGACTCCAGCAGGATGTGCCATGTTACGAAATATCTCCCGGCCCGCGATTTTTGCATTGTTGACACTTTGTCTGGGAATCCTGGCCGGGTACGCGACCAGAACAGCCGGGTCTCAAGTCCAATTGACGGGCATCGCAGTGACTTTGTTGATCTGCTGCTGGGGGTTCCGACTGACGGCAGAAGGAACGGCAGCCATGCTCTTCTTCCTGTTTCTCGCAGTGGGCCATGTCATTGAACCTCGCTCTATCTTCGGGGGCTTTTCCTCCCCTGCTTTCTGGTTGATCTTCTCGGGTCTGATCATAGGGAAAGCGATCAAGGTTTCCGGCTTGAGCGATCGGCTCGCTTACATATTTCAGGGGAAAGGCACAGGTTCATATGCTTCGGTCTTGGCTCGCGTGGTCATGGCCGCGGTCCTCTTCGCCTTCGTGGTCCCCTCTGCACTGGGGAGGATCATTATCCTCCTGCCTATGCTTGAAGCTGTAGCCCACAATTACGGATTCAAAAAAGAGGATACCGGATTCATCGGGATCATGCTGGCTGGTGTTCTCGGCACCTATTATCCGGGCTTCACCATCCTGCCGTCCAACCTCCCCAATATCATCATGGCCGGCTCTGCCGAAACCATCTACGGCATCACCATCGGCTACATGGATTATTTCCTTTTACATTTCCCGATTCTGGGCGCGGGCAAGGCTCTTCTTCTGTGGCTGTTCATACTCAAGGCTTTCCCGGCCACATTGACAGCGCAGGGGCAGGAACGCCCCCCCCAAGCGTGGCAACCGGCTGAACGAATTGCCCTTGTTGTTCTGGCTGCCGCCCTGATTCTCTGGATGCTCGACTCTATCCATGGTATTTCACCGGGCTGGATCAGCCTTGGTGCGGCATTGATCTTCCTCCTCCTGCCCAAATGGTTCGGCACGGAACTGTTCTCGGGCGTCAAGTTTGACACTCTGCTTTTCGTTGCCTGCGCTATCGGCGTGGGAGAAATAATTGAGGTTTCCGGGCTTGGAGCCTTTGCTTCCACCAGCCTCCTGCACATTGTCCCGCTTGACGGAGCAGGACCGGCCAAATCAGTCCCGGTGATTCTGACCATGTTCATGGGAACAGGACTCATGACCCTGATGCCAAGCATTCCATCCGTCTTCGTCCCATTGGCAGACGGTATCGCACAGGCCAGCGGGCTGCCTTTGAAATCTCTCCTAATGCTACTCGTCCCTGCCTTTTCATCCTTTCTTCTCCCATACCAAGCCCCTCCCCTCATCGTGACCATGCATTATGGCGGCATCACCTACCGAACCATGGCCAAGGTCACCCTCAGCATTTTCCTCTTCACTCTTCTGATCATCTTCCCCCTTGATCTGCTCTGGTGGAAACTGCTGGGCGTTCCTTTACACTAGGAATCACGAAACCCCACCGGGGAAGTCTGAATATTGCGCATCGCGGTCAACCGGATATCCTTGCCAAAAGCAATACGGCATTGTGCCGACTGCAATAAAAACACAGATTGGAGAGAACCATGTATTGCCTCTATGCGTTCAATGGAGACTTGATGTGCTTTGTCCATGTTCTGCTCAATGGGCTGGATATGCAGGAACGGGGGAAGGATGTCGCTATCGTCCTTGAGGGGGCTGCGGTCACTCTGGTCCCTGAACTGGAAAAAGTGAGCTGTCCTTTCCATGCTCTCTATAATAAGGCCAAAACAACGGGCCTGATTGACGGAGTCTGCAAAGCATGTTCGGCAAAACTCGGTGTGCTTGATGCAGTCAATGAAGCCGGGCTGGTCCTGCTTGATGACATGTCAGGGCACCCCTCCATGGCGGCTTATACCGAAAAGGGATACACAATCATCACCTTTTAACCCTCCTCGAAAACACCTCTTCCCTGGTAAGAGAGTGGAGACTCTCAGCTCTCTGGCCTTGCCATCACCCTGAGTTGCATTCACTTTTCGATCGAAACAGGGTGCCTCCATGCTTTTGCATCAATCCATTTCATGCGTGGGAACGCCTGAGCATGAATGTTACGCCATTTTATCCTGACTAAAAAAATCAACAATACAAGAGAATAAGAAGCGCATTGATGTGTCTTTTCGTGCAAAGGTATCTCAATTGGACATTTCGCAGAATATTGCTTAGATATTGGCCGTTTTTTGGGGAGAAAAAACGGAAAAGACAAAGGGAGTTCGTACAAAGTACGAGACAGGAGTATCTTTTCCGCTTGCAGACAAACGAGGCGGTCCCTCGTGTGTCTCTCTTCTTCATCCCGCGGACAAAGGCGGGGAGAATCTCAAACCATACAGGTGATAGATAATGGCTCAACGTGAACAATGGGGTTCCCGTGCCGGCTTTGTGCTGGCAGCGGTCGGCTCCGCCATCGGATTAGGAAACATCTGGCGTTTCCCATACATGGCCTATGAAAATGGCGGAGGCGCTTTTCTCATTCCTTACATTTTCGCCCTGCTCACAGCAGGCATTCCCTTCATGATCCTTGAATTCGGCATGGGGCACAAATTCCGTGGCTCCGCGCCCAAAGTTTTCAGTCGAATCGGCACCAAGTGGGAATGGCTTGGTTGGATGCAGGTTCTGGTGGCTCTGGTCATTTCCATATATTATGTGGCGGTTATCGGCTGGACCATCAACTACACCGGTTTTGCGGTCAACCAGGCATGGGGAAGTGATCCCAAGGGATTTTTCTTCGGTGAATATCTCGGTCTGACAGGTTCTCCGCTGGAATTGGGCGGCATCCGCTGGCCTATCCTCGGGGCATGCACCATGGCCTGGGCCATCACCTGGCTTGCATGTACTTCCGGTATACGCAAAGGCATTGAACGAGCCTGCAAGGTGCTCATTCCATTGCTCTTCGTCCTCGTGCTGGTGCTCATATTCCGTGTCGTGAACCTGCCCGGCGCAGCCACTGGTCTCGACTATCTTTTCAACCCCGATTTCAGCAAGCTGGCTGACTTCTCTGTCTGGGCCGATGCCTATGGCCAGATATTCTTCTCCCTGTCGGTCGGATTCGCCATCATGCTGGCCTACTCCAGCTATCTGCCCAAGGAAGCGGATATCAACAACAACGCAGCCATTACCGTCTTCATGAACTGTGGTTTCTCCATGCTCGCAGGCATCATGATCTTCGCGGTGCTCGGCAATATGGCCCACGCCACAGGACAGGCTGTCAATGACGTGGCCGGAGCCGGTGTCGGTCTTGCCTTCATTACCATTCCGGCAGCTATCAACACCATGCCCGCACCCGTATTCTTCGGCACTTTGTTCTTCGTTTGCCTGACCATGGCCGGCGTCAGCTCCCACATCTCCATTGTGGAAGCCGTCTGCTCTTCCTTTATCGACAAATTCGGCTGGAGCCGTAAAAAGACCACAACGCTGGTCTGTTCCTTCGGCTTTGCCATGACCGTCATTTTCACGACTGGCGGCGGCCTGCTCATTCTCGATATTGTTGACCACTTCATCAACAACCTCTGCATTCTGGGCCTGGCCTTGTTGGAAATCGTCCTGATGAGCTATATTGTCGGGCTTGAGGACATCCGTAACCATGTCAATGCATCTTCCGATTTCACGGTGGGCAATGCATGGATGCTCTGCCTCAAACTGGTGACCGTCGCCGTTCTCGGCTACACGTTCATCATGAATATAGTGACCGACTACGGCACTCCGTATGGCGGGTATGCCACCAAAGACCTTCTGGCCCTTGGCTGGTCCATCCTGCCCATTGCGTTTGTCATGTCCTTAGCCCTGAACAGGAAGCAGGCAGTACCCGGCTTCATCGGCAAAAAATAGGAGACTTCCATGTCCACATCCGCAATCATCATGATGGTCGTCGGTCTGGGTGTTACATGGGGAGGCGCAGCATTCTGCATTCGCCTCGCCATCAGCAAACAAAACGATTAAGACCAGACACCTTTGCTGAGCGGTCCGACGACGGTTCCTCACTTCCGGATTGACCGGAGTTGTCAAGACTCAAAACAGGCAGGCCTGTTCCGTGTATAAGCGGAACAGGCCTGCCTCATTTCTTTTGTCGTCAAAAGAACTCGAATTCATCCTTTTCAAGGCAGGAATTGCCAAGAACCAAAATTCCTTTTATCTTCTGAGAATGAGAGAAGACATGAAGCTTGGAGAATCCTGATGCACCGACGACACCTCTTCCCGTTCCTGCTCCTCTGCACCATGATATCATGGAGAGGACAAGCTGCTGCTTTCCACCAATCCCCCCCATTCATCACCGTGGATGAATTCGTTGCCCTGCATCCGGAACAGCACTCCCTGATGCAGACATTCAGTCAAATTGTCGCACAACCAGGAGTCAAGCAGGGGAAAATCCACAAGAAAAGAATCAAGATTGCTGTCATCTATCCGGATATTCAGGTTTCCGACTATTGGCGACGGAGCCTGCACTCATTTATTGAACGCCTGGATGAAATCGGCATCAACCACTCTGTGACTGAATATTCTTCAAAAACTTCCAACGAATACAAGGCGCAATTCGGCCAGGTTCAGAATGCCCTTGAAGATGACCCGGATTACCTTATTCTGACCTTTGATATTTTCCGACACAAAACTCTCGTTGAGAGACTTCTGAAAAGAAAACGTCCCAAGATAATCCTGCAAAACATCCTAACCCCGCTCAGGGATTGGGAAGGATTTCAACCGTTCATGTACGTCGCTTTTGACCACACCATCGGAGCCCGTCTTCTTGCTGATTATTTTACAATGAGAACCGGCGGAAAAGGGACATATGGATTGCTGTATTTTCCGACCGGGTATGTCAACACCATGCGCAGCGACACCTTCCGCAACCTGATGGAAAGGACATCGATAAAACTGGTCAAATCCGCCCATACAGACAGTACAGTGGCCGATGCAGCCAAAGCAGCCAGGGAGATCCTGTCCCACCAGACTGTGGACTTCATCTACGCGACCTCCACCGACATCGCCCTTGGTGCAATCAAAGCCATAAAACAACGACATCAAAGCGGCAAAGTTCTGATCAACGGATGGGGAGGAGGCAGCGCAGAGTTGAAGGCACTCATGAAGGGAGACCTGGATGTAACCATCATGCGCATGAATGACGACAACGGGGTCGCCATGGCGGAAGGAATCCGCCTCGACCAGGAAGGACGTGGAGACACAGTCCCGACTATCTATTCCGGGGAAATGGTTCTGATCGAAAAAGGCATTGCCCCCCATGATCTCGAAATGCTGATCAAACGAGCCTTCCGCTACTCGGGGAAACCTTCCCTAGACATACCAATACATGACCACAAAGTGACAAAATGAGCCACCAAGAACAAAAAGATGAAAAATTTCGTGAAACCCAAGAATTCTCGGAATCGGATCTGGCCACTTAAACGCATAGATAATGGCCCCCAACGAGTAGACAACTCCACCGGCTACCAGCCAGAACAGCGCCCCGGCAGAGAGGGCCTGAACCAATGGGTAAATCCCCACAATGACAAGCCATCCCATGGCGAGATAGACAGCTGTCGACAGTCGGCGCGGTGCCTGAAGCCAGAATATTTTCATCATGATTCCAGCCAGCGCCAGCCCCCAGATAATCCCGAAGAGAGACCACCCCCACGGTCCACGCAAGGGGATCAGACAAATGGGGGTATAGGTAGCGGCAATGTAGAAAAAGATCATGGAGTGATCAACACGTCGCAAAAACAATACTCCCTTCTCGGAAACGGGGAGCCAATGATACAGCGTACTCGCTGTATACAACAAGATCATCCCGCCGCCAAAAATGGAAAAAGTCACAATATGCCACGGCATGACAGGATTCACAGAACGAACGATAAGCAGCACGGTAGCCAATACCGCCAGAAAGGCCCCGATAAGATGGGTCAATCCGCTGACCGGATCACGAAGATTCAGGATCATGGAAAACTCCCTGTATGGTGTCTCTATACCCCATGAGTACACGCTTCCCCTCGCTTGAACAAGCACTTGCCATGCCTGTCGGACTCACTGAATGAGGATCGAAAGACACTGACGGGATTGTCCAATTTTCGAGCCTGAAATCGATTCCCCGAAAGATCAATCCATAAGCATGGGGCGTGATTCGCTCTGGGCACATTGCTCCACATCGGCAAGCATATCTGCGAGGGTAAAGCTATTCAACCGCTCATACATCGCTTCGGCCGCTTCACACCAGAGACGTCGCGTCAGGCAGACCTCAATCCGGTCACACCCGTCAAGACCGCTCCGGCACTCTACCAAAGAATCGTCCCCTTCCAGGACTCGCACCACTTCGCCCATGGGAATTTCCGATGCGGGCCGAGCCAGGGCATGCCCCCCCCGCGGTCCACGCTTGCTTTTGATAAATCCCGCATCTTTGAGTTTACGAATCAATTTCTCCAGGTACTTAATGGAGACTCCCTGTCGCTCGGCAATGTCCTGAATGCGCACCAGACCATTATCGCAATGTTGAGCGATATCGACCGCCATCCGTGTCCCATACCGACTCCGTGTCGTTAACCGCATGCTTCCCCTCGCAATGTTATAATAAATTGAGCGTTGATCTCAGCTTCACACAAATTCAAAAAAGAGCGCACGCCCCCGAGAACCACCACCAGCTTGGCCAAAATTCCCCAAATTTTCGGCCCATCAAACACATTTGCGCTTCGCCAAAGAGCAACGCCAATACAAATCAAGTGTACCAAACTGATGAGAATAACCCCGAGAAAAACATACTCCCCCCCCCGCACCAAGCGAAAGGATAGGGAAAAGAACAAGCATTGTACTCACTATCACAAGCTTGATACCCACCCCATAAATCCAGAAAGTTTGCACCAAGGGAACCTCTCCCCTTCACAACATCTTTATTAAATTCATTAAATTATCACTATAAAACGATCTATTTTGGAGGGGAATTACCATAAAAAAAGGGGCACGACAACACAGCGTGACCCCTTTTCATGTATTATGGACAAAAAAAGTCGAATTTAATTCGATTGTTTGCTCTTCATGTAAGCGACGATTCCAAAGAGCCCTATAATATATCCGATACCGCCAAGAATTTCTGTCATGCCCGGCCCGGAGTCATGCATTTCAGCCAACATTTGTTTGACCGGTCCCAGCTCTCGGCGAACGATTGCTTCAACGGCAGCAGTGTCGAGAGTCCCTGCAACAGGCGTAACCGAAGCAGGTATCTGAGCATCCATACCGATTTCCTCGGGAATAAAAGGCACCGGGCCTGCTCCGTATTCGGCATAATGAATAACCCACTCGGCCTGATGCCCGCTTCCCGCCTTGAGGACAAGTCGAAGATCCATCCGCTTGGCCCTGGCTTCTTCCGGAATCTTGAAATCGAACTTGCCGTTATCATCGGTTCTTCCGGTCAAAAGCTGTTTGCCAGAGGCCGCATCATACACTTCAATACTCCCGTTATGCACCCGCTTGCTCCGACTATAGCCACTATCTGTGGCAATGGAGTCGCCATCCACATAAGCGAACAAATTAACCTTGTGCGCACTCGAAACAGCAGCCATGCACAGTGTCGCCGCCATGGCAATGCAGACCACAATTATCAATTGTCTCATGATTATAATCCCGATGTTACGGCCAAGGCTTCCGGCTTGACCTTGGCAATGAATGTGTAAGTAAAGCCAGTAATAACGCCTTCGACAAACATGACCGGCAGATGTGCTGCAAGGAGAACCTTGGCCGCTCCAACAAACGCATCACCCGAAAGAGCCAAAGCTCCGGCTGTCAGGAGGGCGCTCAAGAGCATGGCGATGAAACCACAGGCAAAAGCCGCAGCAAAACGACTCCCGCTTCCTCTCGTCAATAATGGACGAAAGAGAATGGAGCAGAGCACTGCCGGTGCGGCCATGGTAAAGGTATTCAACCCCAAGACAGTCAGCCCGCCGTACTGAAAGAGCACGGCCTGCAATAACAGCGCGACCAGAATGGAAGGAAATGCAGCCCACCCCAAAATAACACCGAGCAGTCCACCCAGAATGAGATGAGCATTTGCCGGACCTATGGGGACATGAACGAGAGAAGCGACAAAAAATGCTGCCGACAGTATCGACACCGTTATGATATGGTCATAGTCGAGCTTTCGCAGACCAATGGCAGTGCCTATGACAGTCAATCCCGCACCACCCAGCAAAACAGGCGCTGACAGAACCCCTTCGGAAATATGCATATGAATCCACCCTGCTTCTCAGCCAAACCGGTTCGCTTCTCAAACAGTGCGGATCGACGGCTTCGTGTGATTAATCTCAATTCCGTATACACCCGGTAGTCACCTTTAACAAGATGTGTTTGTATACCTTGCCTGACACAAGAAACAAAACCATCCCGCCACGATGGAGAAGCGGGTTTACTCTACGGGCTGGACTCGATGTTGAAGCACCCGCTCATAAGGCAGAAAAAAAATCTAATCGAAATCGGCCAGCAAGGCACTGACTTGCACCCCGGCAATAACCGGGGTCTCATTGTACCGATTACTGATACGGTACAATGCGTGATGCAACTGACCGGAAGAAATCCCGTTTTTGAGCGCTGTATGCGCCTCGATATAAGCCGCCAAAGAATCACTCACTTTCAGAAGAGGGCCATCTTTGGGATCGATGGTATCGATATTATACTCTCCGGCCATCTGCTCTTCCGTTGCTTCGACAATAGTTCCATCCATGTTCACCGAGGCCTTGAACTCGCTCCCTACTTCCAGCCCCAGCAGATACTCGAGTCGCTTGGCGATATCTTCGTACCCTCCTTCCTTGAGAGGGGCGAGGACCACCCGATTCAACTCTCGAATCTCATATTCATGGATCAGTTCGCCTATCTCCTGCGAAGACCCTTTGACCGGTGAAATGATATCGCGGGTGAGCAACTCCGGCAGATCGTGAAACAGACCGGAAAAAAAATTATTCTGGCAGCGTGCACGACACGCACCGACTTCCATGCTGAAAAACCAGGAATACGTTGCCACAATGAACATGTGACCAAGCACCGACGTCTCCGGCACACGCGGTGTCTGGGACCACCTTTTCTGAAAACGCAACCGACCACACATGCGGGCAAATCCACCCAGCACATTGGAATCCTCATCCAGCAGTTCGGAGACGCCTACCAGATCTCGCATGGAATTGAGCCGCTCAATGAAACTCTCTTCGATTTCGATCAACTCATGATCCATACGATTGATGGATTTGAGCAGCTTGAATTCCGAATAACTGGCATAGAGGTGGGCAGCATGAAGTATCCTGCGAGCCAACCCCTTATCTTCCGGCTGCATGAGATACGCTGTCATGCGATTCATGAAATCATCGCCCAGCGGCATGATGCGCGGGCGCAACTGCTTGATAACCCAATTGGTCAGAGTACTGTAGTCATCAGGGTTTTCCTTGATCTTGTAGAACACCGGCGGCTTGATATCGGTGATGACCAGCCGGTAGAGGTAGTCGAACAGCCCACCCTCGATGAGAGACTCTCCAAGGGCGCGCTTCCGTACCACATCAAGGTCTCGCGAATTGAGCAGGAAAAGCAACCAGGCCACGATCATCTTGTGTGCCTGCTTGTCTACCTCTACAAGCTCCATGGGCCGAAGCTTGTCGTTCCACCGCTTCATGAACGCACCGGAAAAGATGAGTTCCAGAAGACTTTTTCTGATTATGATGGACATGGTGTGAAGAGTGCCGAAAACGGTACGGAAAGGCAAAGGAAATCAGGTGGCCTCTTCCGGCCACCTGATTTCACCTCCAGCAACTGGGCTGGAAAATATCCGAAAGTATGAACGCGGCCTATTTGCGTTCCAGAAGCGCGACAGTCTCAACATGATGCGTGTGTGGAAACATGTCAACGGCACGAGCACGCGTCAGGGTGTACTTTGAGGACAGCCGTTTCACATCACGAGCCAATGTTGTGGGGTCACAAGCCACAGCCACAATCTTGGCCGGAGCCAGGCGCAGAATGGAATACGCTGTTTTCTCCTGCATACCGGACCTCGGCGGATCAACAACGATCACGTCAGGAGTCGGCAGAGCATCGACATTTTCGATACCGCCATTCAAGCTCACGGCATGGAACTCACAATTATTGATGTGATTGAGCTTGGCGCTGGCCCATGCCTTGCCGATAGCCTCTTCATTGACTTCGTATCCGATGACCCGACCGACCTCGTTCGCAAGATAGATACCGATGGCACCGGCTCCACAGTACAGGTCAAGGACGGTTTCATGTCCGGTAAAACCACCGAACTCGGAAATAGTGGCAAACAATTCGCTTGCGCCGCCACTATTGGTTTGAAAAAAAGTATTCGGGGCGAGATGATATCGAACACTCCCATCTCCCTTGGGCAGATGCTCTTCCACGAACTTATGCCCCAAGCGGTAGATGATCTCCTCGCCAAAGGCGATGGTGCTCCGCTTTCTGCGAATGGAATGAACAAAGGAGACGACCTCGGGGAATCTATCCATGAGTACTTCGGACAGTTCCTCCGGAAGATTGTACTTTCGCTCGTCAGCAGTCGTAATCAGATGAACCTGAACCTGGCCGATGGAAGTATGACGCAAGACAAGATGCCGCCAGAAACCGGTATCGGTCTGGGGATGATACGCAACGACATTGGATTCGCGGCAGAAATCCCGCACACTGTGCATGATCGCCACATCACGCGAAGCGCACAAATGGCACTCTTCGATATCAATAACAGGACCAAGCCCTTTTTCCCCTCTGGGGAGGGTGGCTCTCAAGCCCAGATGCAGTTCGGCATCACGGTGCTCGAAAGCGAATTCCATCTTGTTTCGATAGCGCCAGATATCCGGGGACGGCACAGGGGCATCCATTTTCAGATTCTCAACGCCGCCGATGCGACTTAAGGCACTCGCAACCTGAGCACCTTTCTGTGCCAGTTGCTCAGCATAATCGAGATCCTGCACGGCGCACCCGCCACAAACACCGAAGTGCTGGCAGACTGGCTCAACCCTCAGCTTGGACGGCTCGACAATGGATTCGGCGACTGCTTCGGCAAACCGCTTCTTCGCCTTGAGAATTCGGGCAGACACGGTGTCGCCAGGCAATCCTCCAGCGACAAAGACGGCCATACCGTCCACTTTGGCCACGCCGCGACCGCCGTAGGCCAGGGACTCAATCTCACACTCTACGATGCTGTCTTTCACTATGGACATGATGCTCTCCGGGATTTGATGAGGCGACTGTTTGACATGGATTCACGCGGCTGTCTATGGTTATATACATGATTGACAAGGCAACAGCCATACCCACCCTCATAAACAGGCTCAAAAAACTTCCTGTGGGACATGCCATAGACCTGCGCACATATAAACGCAACCGTTCCGTCGTCATCGCCCGCACCGGGGATGACGAATATGAAGTGGTGGAAAAAGGATTTGCCGATGAACGCTTTTCCACTTCCCTAGGCAGGATGAAGAAGCTCCTCGGAATCCTTCTGAAAAGGGAATTTCCCAGATCAACAAAAATCCGGCTTTATGATCTCGGACACAGTGATGCCGATAACCATATAAACCGCAAAAAGATATGATCGACAAGGCCGGAGCCGTTCCTTCCATAGTCACCAGAGTCAAACAACTTCCCATAGGAAGTAGTCTTGACCTGCTCACCTTCAAGAGGGACCGATCCGTTGTCATTTTTCATGCAGAGGAAGACCGTTATTTGATAACGGAAAAAGGTTTCGAACGCCACACGTTCGAAACCGACATCAAGGGACTGCGTAAACTGCTCAAAACACTTTTGAAGCGGGAATTTCCACGGAGCAACAAGATTCGTGTCCGTGAAGTCCTGACCGGGCAATGAAAGACAGGAGACAGAAACCCGTATCTCAGTCTTCTGCTACTTCCCGACCATTCTTGATCTGATTCAGCATTTCAATGACCCACTCAGGGTCCTGAAAAACTGCCCTTCTTACGGATTCAGAAACTTTTCCACACATAGCCATCAACAGTTCCGGGTTATCACCCAATTCTTCTGCCAAAGCCACCATCTTCTTTTCTGACAACGATGCCGGTTCGCCGCGCTCGATCTTGCTCAGGTAGGAATGGTGAATGCCGATGCGTTGAGCAACTTTCCTTATTGAATATTCCGGGTCATTTTCACGCAGAGCCTCCCTCTTCGATCTTATATAGTCACCAAAAAGCTTGCTCACATTCTCCTCGCCAATTATGCTTAACGGTTTGATTTCCGTCACAATATTGTCTACTATACAGTAGCCAACAACCTACTGACAAGATTGAACAAGTCACAACCTTTTATAAATTTCAGTTTCTCAACTTTTTACCAATTTCAGATCTATCCCTGGCAAGATTACTCACAGGTAAACTAGAAGGGATGATTGCCTTTTCCACAGGGGCACCCTAAAAATCATTTCACCTCTGAAGGAGGACGATAATCCACAAGCTCAAGTGTGAAGTGTCCGACTTTGACCTTAGACCGAACTTTGACGGGAATACGTCGACTGTCAGCAGAAAACCAGACGACCAATTCCGCATCACGGCTTTTTTTAAACACCCCGGATAAATGTTTCACGTCGAGATTGACTTTGAAAGCCTGAATAATGCCCATAGGGGTCTTCACGTTTTCAACACCCTGAACAAAAGCTTCTCCCATTACGGTCTTCTTTCCATCTGAAACATCCATGCCAAAGCGCATGGTCTTGTAGAGGATCCGCTTGCGAAAGCTGAAGAGAATCGACAGGGGATCAAAGACATGCGCCGGTTGGTCAAGAGTATGCTGCAAGAGCCCTTTCACATATCGCCGAGATTGATTCCTGTCCTTGTCAAAAATCAAATCCACCTTTTTATGGTAAGTCCCCTCGTTCTGATCTTTCTTGAAGCGCAGGGCATAGTTGACGTCTTTATCCGTCCAGGCCTCCATCGTGTCACGAACCTTGTAAATGGAATCCACCCACGGCACTGTGGATGCAGTTGCTTTAAAATGCCGGGCAGGCACTCCGTTCATTTCCGTATCTGGGAGCACTTCCAAAACAGCATCACCGGCATGGATGAAGGTCCAATGGATTTCATAGGTCAACCTTTCACCTGGACTAAAAGGGAGCACTGTCCCGGCGTAGGAGGTCCCTCCGAATATCAACAGGCCTATCAAGTTCAACATGAGTATTTGTTTTGTCATACCCTACTCATTCAGTCGCATTTCCCGGCAAGTCAAGCCATGGCATGGGTTCATACAAGAATGAAGCTTCACTTCAATGGGCACAGACCATGCTTCATATGAATTCCTTTTCGGTATTTCCTCCACAAGCAGACTATGCTGCTGTACACAATCATTCGATTCTTCCGTCTCGCAAAGACGCCAAAATTTCAGTTCAGAAAATGCGAGCCTGTCGTCCTTCGCTTGTCTGTGGACAAATAAAGTCGGAGAAGTTAAAGAAGAATTGAAAAGAAAAACACAACTTTCAGACGGCTCTATTCCAAGGAGATATTCGCCTATGATGCTGAGAAAGCGCGCCTGGGACATGATGCGCGATGAGTTCCCCACCGTACAGGACGATGCAAGTCTGGCCGAAGCCATTCGTGTCATGCGACAAAGCATGGTTGACACCCCGGATTCCCAGGTGGTTGTGGTCAAGAATAAAAACGGCAAGCTGGTCGGGGCCATCAACCTCTGGAAACTTTTCAAAGCGGTCAAGCAATCCGTGCTCAAGGACGAGAATCTCAAGTCCGATGGCAAAGTCGATTGGGATCAACAATTCGCGAATGCATGCCTGATTTGCACGCAACTCAGGCTTGACGACTATCTGATAAAAAATCCCCCGATCCTCAAACCCAATGAACCCATACTTTTGGTCCTTGACACGTTTCTCAAGTCACGTCGGGACTGGGCACTGGTTGTCGAAGGGGATAGGGTCATGGGCGTGGTCTACGTCACCGATGTCTATCGCGAAATGACCAGAGACATGGTGCAGATTTTCTAAGGCTCAGGACTCTCAACAAGCAAAAGCCCCGCTTCATATGAAACGGGGCTTTTGCTTGTGAGAGGAAAGGACAGACTCAGACCTTCATTTTCATGTCGATCAAGAGTAAATTCTGCAATGCGGAAGTAATTTCCTTGTCATACCTGACATCATTGGCAAGCTCGGCGGCAGCCTTCACGAATGACTTGGCCTCTGCATAGGGATGTTTGGCAATCATGGCACAAAAGGAATCAACCACGGCGCACAACCTTCCAGGAAATTCCTGACTGGATGACTTGAGAGGATAGCCGGAACCGTTGACCCGTTCATGGTGCTCGGTCACGCACTGTTCCACCTCAGCATATTTGAGATTGAGTTTGGTCAGCATTTCATAACCGGTTTTGGTATGAGCATTGATCTTGGTCCGCTCATCTCCGGTCAGAGGCTTGTCCTTGTCACGAATAAAAGCGGGGACTTTGGCCATCCCCATATCATGCAGAAACAATCCTGCTGCCATACGATCAAACGTCTTGCGCTTGACTGCATCCTGGAACCCTTTCTCCTTGATCTTGGCCCACAAGGCGATGCCGAGAAAACCGCAATTCAAACTGTGGTTCTCCAGAGAATGTTCCGTATGCAACCGCCTGACCAATGCCCTGGCTCGACTGATGTCGTCATAGAGATATTCCGTGAGTACCATCAAATCCACCCACAACTTCTCAAAAACAGCGGGAACCGGTTGATCAAAGAATTCGGCAAGCCGTCTGGTCAACGCCTGGGTAAAGATATCGGCTATCTCCTTTTCCTTGAGATTCCTGTCCACAAGAACCAGATCAAGCTGATAACTGATATGCTTGACATAGACAGGATGATCGTCACGGGACACAAAAATAAGCCCGTGATCGGTCATGGATGCCAATTCCTCTACCTGTTCATTGGTCAGCCGTCCGCCCACCTTGAAATACGGCATGATGCGGGCAACGTCTTCCTTGAAGCTGAAGATGTTCAGCGGAGGACGGTACTTATTGAAGCTGCCAAGGATATCCTTGCTGATCTGGTAGTATTCCTCGTTCAATCCGTCAGGTATGTCGTGCTTCTGACTCATCAACTCACTTCTTTGGCTAACTTTTCATACAGCTTGACCACATTGGTCTGAGTCACGGTCTTTCCCTTCTCCGGCTGCCCCGCTGTCAGGATGACAATATCACCTTCCACAAAATCCGGGGACTGGCGCACAAAGATCTCAGCCCGTTCCTGATGATCATCTATAACGTCCAATGGTACGGCAGGGATAACTCCCAATGACAGATTTGTGAAGTGCCGTACAGTGGAATCCGAACTCAACGCGTAAATCGACTGTGTCGGGCGACATGAGGAAAGTATCCGCGTGGTCGCCCCGGATGTGGAATGGCAAACAATGGCCTTGGCATCGGTTTTGGCAGCCAACATGGCGGCTGCATGGGCCAAAAAGGTTGAAGGATGTTCTCTGACCCCTTCGACCGCAACATTCCCGACATTGGCTTCAAACATGTACCGTTCTATCTCATAGGCAATCTTACGCATAAATCGAACCGCTTCGAAAGGATACTGTCCAACTGCGGTTTCTTCCGAAAGCATCACGCAATCAGCACCATCCAGAATGGCGTTGGCCACATCCGTAGTTTCAGCACGTGTGGCCATGGGTGAATTAACCATGGACAACAGCATCTGAGTCGCCACAATGACCGGCTTTCCGAGCGCATTGCAGGCTCGAATGATCCGTTTTTGTGCGGCCGGCAATTCCGCCAAGTCCAACTCGAGGCCAAGATCCCCCCTGGCAACCATGATCCCGTCCGCTTCCTCCAAAATCTCATCCAGGCATTCCAGAGCGGCCGTCCGCTCCAACTTGGCAATAATCGGAAGCTGCTTGCCGTACTGGACCATCTCAGCACGGAGGCTGCCGATATCCTCGCCCTTCTGTACAAAACTCATGGCGACCACATCAACACCAAGCTCCATGCCGATGGCGAGATCAGCCTTGTCCTTTTCGGTCAATGGAGCCAGAGGTGTTTTCATGCCAGGGAATGTGATTCCCTTCCTGGGCGGGCAAATACCGGAATTGGTGGCAACGAGACGAATCAGATGTTTCTCCTCCACCTTGACCACCTTGAAGCGGATAACGCCATCTCCCAGAGCTACCGGGTCTCCTTCCTTGAGACTCTCGAATAACTCGGGGATGTCCAGACAGATGAACGGTTCTCCGTCATCCTTGTATTGCTCCGTGGTGCCGAGGAGGACTTCTGTCCCCTTATTGACTTCGATGGCACCAAGCCCGACATCACATGTTCTGATTTTCGGCCCGGAAAGATCCTGCAACACAGTGAGCGTCAACCCCGTCTCTTCCTCCAGGCGACGGATGATGGAAACCATCTTTTCAAAAAATTCGCGTCCGCCATGTGAGAAATTGAGCCGAAAGATCTTGGCACCGGACTCCACCAGTTCCCTGACAGCCTCGTAACTTTCCGTTCCGGGCCCCAGAGTCGCTATGATTTTTATGTGTCTGTCCATCGGGTTCCCCCTTTAATGGAATTGTACTGTTTGCCCGTATCAAGGCGTCTGCCTTGAACCTCTGAATATTTTTCACATTTATATGTTGAAATGACAAGGCCTTCCCAAACCCGACTCACAATATTTTGGCGAAAGTTTAGGCTTCTGGGAAGAAAAAAGCAATGATCCTCACGTTTTTTTACTGTTCCAATTCATAATTAGCAGTTGACTTTCTCTCGAATTTCAAGCACCCGTGTAAAGAAGTGCCATACATTCCCAGAAATGGGACATAAAGTGGAACAAACAGACCACAACAGTGGAGCACGATTTTGCTCTGGGGAAATGATGAAATTCAGAGGTCACGCACATAGAAGCCTGGACGACAAGGGGCGGATAGTTTTGCCGCCCGAGTTCAGGGACATGATTCGCTCCGGGGTTCCCGAAGCGATCATCGTGCTGACCATCTATGACAAACACGTCATCGGCATCACCCCGGAACAATGGACCCTGCTGGAGAGTGAATTGGAGAAGGTCAAGACGCCCAGCAGAGCGCTCCAGAATACCATTCGCATCCTCTACTCCGGGTATACCGAAACGCCAGTAGGCAAGCAGGGGCGCATAGCCATTCCCGCGCACCTGCGCAAAAGCGGAAAGCTCGACAAGGATGTGGTGATACTGGGAGCCGGTCGTCGCTTTGAGATTTGGCCTGCGGATAGTTACGAACGCTTGCTCGACGAGGACTATGACGTGTCCGGAGAGTTGGCGGAAAACAACGTCAGCATGCCTTTCTGATGAGTATGGGCAAAGTGGACCCGGCGTCCATTCACACAACCGTTCTTTTACATGAAGTGATTGAGTGGCTCAAACCCACCCCCGGCGGCCGTTACATGGACGGAACCTTGGGAATGGGCGGGCACAGTCTGGCGCTGATGCAGGCGGCAGATGGCAAGGCTGAGCTTTTGGGGCTCGACAGGGATCAAACGGCATTGGGACACGCGACTGCGCGACTTGAGGAATTCGCCGACCGCACACACCTGTTCCACCTGCCCTTTTCCCGATTTGAGGAAGCCCTGGATGAACTCGGCTGGGAAGGAATCGACGGCGCGGTCCTGGACCTCGGCGTCTCATCCATGCAGCTCGATGAAGCGGACCGAGGATTCAGCTTCATCAATGACGGGCCGCTCGACATGCGTATGAACCCGGAACACGGTCAATCAGCCGCTGACCTGGTAAACACGCTCAAGCATGGAGATTTGGCGCGGATCATTCGAACATGGGGTGAGGACCCTCTGGCCGGAAAAATCGCGTCTGCAATACTGAGAGCACGGGAGAAAGAAGCGATAACGAGGACGCTTCAACTGGCTGAAATAGTGCGACTTGCCTACCCGCCGAAAATGCGGCATGCGGCGCGCAATCATCCGGCCACCCGGACCTTTCAGGGACTGCGCATAGCAGTCAACAGGGAAACTGAGGAACTCGAGTACTACCTTAAAACCATAGTCGACCGTCTGAATCCAGGCGCAAGATTGGCGATCATTTCATTTCATTCCCTGGAGGACAGGGCTGTGAAACACTCCTTTCGGGACGCGGCAAAAGGGTGCAAATGCCCTTCGCATCAACTTCACTGCACATGTGATGGAGTTCCCGCAGTAAAGGTCTTGACGAAAAAACCGCTGATCCCGTCCGAGGAAGAGATGCAAGTGAACTCACGCAGCCGCAGTGCCAAGCTCCGCGTCTGCGAAAAGCTCACCGCCGATGGAGAGGAAGTATGAGCCAAGCCGATAAAACGCTCCTGTGGATGATCCTCACCCTACTGGGTGCGGCTCTCACCCTTGGATTGGGAGCAGTGTGGTTAAACATCGAACGCATGGACGTGGCATACGATCTGCGCAAGATGGAAAAGAGCCTGGGCCAGAAAGAGGATCTGGCGGTAAAACTCACGGTTGAGAGGAACAACCTGATTTCGCCATACCAGCTCAAGCGACTCGCAGGCCGACTCGGTCTGGGCGTCGCAGCGCCGGGACAAATACGACGCATAGCCGACACGCGGTAACACGGCGTCTGATAGTATCAGCGTCTTAAGTGGGATAACAGGGACCAAATGGCAAAGGGAAGCCAGGGACGCAAAGATCACAGCAGGGTGAAGATAGGACTGGTTATGGTCCTCTTTACACTCGCGCTGTCTTCTCTTTGGGTCCGAACAGGCTGGGTGCAGCTCCACGAGGGCGACATCCTGCTCAGCAAAGCATCGAAGCAAAGCCACGCCGCCGAATTTGAATACGGTGCGCGGGGCCGTATCTTCGACCGCAACGGCCAGATGCTTGCCACCAGCGTGGAAGCAAAGTCCGTCTATGTGCGTCCTTTTGAGATAGAGAATGTGGACGTCGCAGCCGATACCCTTTCCCGATCTCTGAACATGTCCCGCTCCAAAATTTACAAGCGCCTCAAATCTCGTAAAAAATTTGTCTGGATCAAACGCCAGGTCACGGACAGGGAAGCTCTCGGTATCGAACAGGCCGATCTCAAAGGTGTCCGACTGGTAAGCGAATACTCCCGCATCTACCCCAACGGACATCTGGCGGGACAGACCATCGGGTTCGTCAACATTGACGGCAAGGGGCTGGAGGGCATTGAACGAGTCTACAATGACCGCCTCAAACCCGGCAAAGCCGAATTCGTGGTACAGCGAGATGCCAAGGGGCAGCGCCTTTACCTGGACGATCTGGGGCGCGAAATGAATATCAACGGACTTGATGTTCGCCTGACCATTGATACCCACATCCAACACGCCGCCGAGCAGTCGCTGGCCAAAACAATTGCCAAATACGATGCCCGCGCTGGTATTGTCATGGTGGTGGATGTTGATTCCGGGGACATTCTGGCTATGGCCAACCAGCCTTTTTTCAATCCCAATGCAGTTTCGCACTCCAAGGCGTCCCACCGCCGATTGCGCCCCATTACTGATATATACGAGCCAGGTTCGACCTTGAAACCGTTCCTGTTTGCCGCAGCCCTGGAAGAGGGGGTTATCGAACCTGACACGCTCATCGACTGCGAGAACGGACGCTGGAAGGTTGCCCGCAAGGTCATCCGGGACACGCACCCGAAAAAATGGCTTCCGGCCCACAAGGTACTCCGTTATTCTTCCAATATCGGGTCCGCAAAGATCGGTATGGATCTGGGGGCAGGAGTCTATTATTCCTATCTGACCAAACTCGGATTTGGCGAAAAGGTCGGCATTGGGCTCCCCGGTGAAGCCGCCGGAATTCTGATGCCGCCGGAAAGATGGACAAGCATGGATCTGGCCGCCATCAGTTTTGGGCAGGGAATCGGCACCACAGCAATGCAATTGGCGAAGGCGTATCTCTGCCTCGCAAATAACGGTATTACCAAGGACTTGAATCTCGTCAAGGAACCGGCTCCCCACCGCCCCAATACCTCAGTCAGAATTTTCAAGCCTGAGACAGTTGACATGGTTCTGTCCATGATGAAGGAAGTGGTGCACGAGGACGGCACCGGCCGCAGTGCGCGTATTCCCGGAATCACCATGGCAGGCAAGACAGGCACAGCCCAAAAAGCTGCCAAGGGCGGCTATGGCGACCAGTATCTTTCCTCGTTCGTGGCACTCGTTCCGGCCAAAAACCCGGAAATACTTGTCATCACCATGGTCGATGAACCTCAGAAAGCCAACTATGGATCCATGGTTGCCGCCCCGGTTTGCCGGGAAGTGACCGTGCGTACCCTCGCCTATTACGGCAAGCTTTCCGAGACTCTCAACACAGCCATGGCCGAAGATGTTTCCATGGATGTGTTGGTCGAACACCCCATCCACGGCTCTGTCGAAACTCCACAGTCGCACCCAATGACCGAACGGGTTCCGGATATCATCGGAATGCCCGTCCGCCGTGCGTTGGAGATGCTCGCCAGAAAGGGAATCGTCCCGGTGCTCAAGGGTGAGGGGATGACCGTCAAAGGGCAAACTCCGGCTGCAGGACAGCCATGGCCAGACGAATCAAACACGGAGGGAACGAATGATGTTTTTGTTCTCCGGCTCTCCTAGCGAGAAAAAGGCAGGCGTTATGGAATTCGAGACTCTTCTCAAAAAAGCCGAAAAAGGCATGCTCGTCCGTACGGACTCGCGCAAAGTTCAGGAAGGTGAATGCTTCATCGCCATGCCGGGAACACATGTGCGCGGTATAGATTTCATCCCCAGCGCCCTGAACAACGGCGCGAAATACATTGTCGCACCCGAAGCGGCCCGCGATCTGGTCGCCCCCATCGTGGAGAAACGCGCTGTGGCCGTGTACCACGAAAACCCGGCCGTGGCCCTGGGCGAACTTGCCCGCGCCTACTTCAAACTGGTTGACCGGGACCTCAAGCTGGTCGGTATTACGGGGACCAACGGCAAAACCACGACGACGTATATCATTGAACATCTTCTGGCCTCTGCCGGACTGAAAGTCGGTGTTCTCGGCACGGTCAACTACCGCTGGCCCGGTTTCCAGATGGATGCCCCGCTGACAACACCGGATTGCTGGATGATTCATGAGCTTATCTACAATATGAAGAAAGCGGACGTAGACGTCGCCGTCATGGAAGTCTCTTCCCACGCTCTCGACCAGTACCGGGTGGCCGGACTGGATTTCGATGCCGGAGTTCTGACCAACGTCACGCAGGATCATCTTGATTACCATGGTGACATGGAAACCTATTTCGCGGCAAAGTCACGACTTTTCAATCACTATCCCCGTGAGTCAAAGACCAATATCCTCAACTACAATGATCCCTACGGACGGCGCATCCTTGCCGCCAGTGAGCGCGGCATCGGCTATGGTATCGGCAAGACCGGTATCGTCCGGCATGAAGTGGGTGACAAGCCCATGGTGCAAGGACGAATTCTGTCCCTCACCGGACAGGGCATGAAGATTGAGACTGCTTACAAAGGAAAAAGCTGGGAAATAGACTCTCCCCTCATCGGCGCATTCAATGCCATGAATCTGCTGGCAGCACAGGCTGTGGGGCTGGAACTCGGGCTGACCTGCAAGGACATGCGCAAGCTCAAAGACTTTCAGGGTGTCCCCGGTCGTTTGGAACGCGTTGCCAATGATGCCGGGCTGGATATTTTTGTGGATTATGCCCACACCCCGGACGCGTTGGAAAATGTGCAACGGAGCTTGAAGAATCTTGATTTCACCAGGTTGATCACTGTTTTTGGGTGCGGTGGAGATCGCGACAAGACAAAACGCCCGCTCATGGGCCAATCCGTGGCCCGCTATGCCGATGTGGCCGTGCTGACCTCTGACAATCCTCGGAGTGAAATTCCTGAATCAATCATGGATGACATCCGTCCCGGATTGGCCAAGTCGCCCCGGACTCTCGAACACCCTGACCGGCAAACAGCCATCACCATGGCCGTGGCCCAGATGCAGCCAGGTGACGCCCTGCTTATCGCAGGCAAAGGGCATGAGGATTACCAGATCCTCAAAGACGAAACCATCCACTTTTCCGACAAGGAAGCGGCTCTCAAGGCCATAGGAGAACGCACAGCGTGAATCTGACACTGGCTGACGTGGAACGCTGCTTGAGCAGCATGGCCGAAGAGGGCCACGAAACTATCGCCATTACTTCGGTTCAGACGGATAGTCGGACCGTTGGCAAGGGGGACCTTTTCTTCTGCATTGATGGTGAGAAGTTCGATGGTCACGAATTCGCTGCCCAGGCCGCGAAGAGCGGAGCCGCCGGAATCGTCGCCTCACGCATGCTGGCTGATCTTGGTGTGCCCGTGATCATGGTCCGCAACACGACCACGGCACTGGGACGGCTTGCTGCCTGTTGGCGCGACACCTGTGGTGCCAAACTGGTCGCCGTCACCGGAACAGCCGGAAAAACCACGGTCAAGGAAATGCTCTCTGTAGTGGTTTCCGAAAAATTTACGACAGCCAAAAATTACCGCAATTTCAATAACCAGATAGGGCTCCCTCTCTCCATGCTCAAGGCGGACTGCACACAAGATATCTGGATCATGGAACTGGGAATTTCAGTTCGTGGGGACATGGAAGAACTCGCGCCCATTGCCAGCCCGGACATGGCCGTCATCACCAATGTCGGTCCGGGACACCTGGAAGGCCTGGGGAATGAAACAGGTGTAGCTCTGGCAAAAACATCCTTGCTCAAATACCTTCGCCAGTCCGGTACAGCTGTCATCAGTCAGGACTACCCCCTGCTGTGGGATGCAGCCCGTGAACTGGTAGACAATCCGGTAGGATTTTCCGGCCTACCCTATGACCAGACACACGAATCAGCCTGGAATGACACTTTCGAAAAGACCGAATGCGACTACGTCGCATCATTCCTTGCAGCCGAAGCCAATGGTTGGGGGCGTTTCAGACTTCGTACCCCGGATGGGGATGGGGAAATAACCGCTCCCTTCTGTGGCGACCATTTTGCCGAAAATCTGGCCTGCGTGGCTGCGGCTGCCCACCAATTAGGGCTGACACGTGAAGATGTTATCAAGGGAATTTCCACGCTCAAGACCGACAGCCAGCGTTTTTGCTGCAAAGGATCGGACTCGGTGCTGGTTATCGACGACAGCTACAATGCCAATCCGCTCTCCATGGCTCATTCTCTGAAAACCGCTGCGAAAATGGCTGGTGCCAGACCTCTGGTGCTGGTGTTGGGTGACATGCGGGAGCTGGGTGAAGAAACATCCATGCGGCACGAGGAGCTTGGCCGACTGGTTCGGGACATGGCTCCCAAGGCATTCTTCTACAAAGGGTCTCTGCAAGAGGACGTCAGGAGAGGCTTGAACGGGAGTATCCACCTCTCTGAAGTTCACTCGCCAGAAGAATTCATACAGGCCTGGAACGATCTGGAGCTGGACGAGGCTGTCGTGCTCGTCAAGGGATCACGCTCATTGAAAATGGAAACTTTCGCCGGAGCCTTGTGCAAAAGGCTGAACACCATAGCGGGAACAGAGGAGACACCCCGATGATTTACAATATACTCGTCCCGCTCAGTCAGGACCTCGGCGTCCTGAATGTCTTTCGCTACATCACCTTTCGGTCGGTGTGGGCACTTCTGACGGCATTGATCATCTCCATCCTTTTCGGTCCCGGCATGATTCGGTGGCTCCAGCACATCAAATGCGGCCAATATATCAAAGAAGACGGACCTCAACATCAGGCCAAGCAAGGCACTCCGACCATGGGCGGGATCATGATCCTTTTTTCCGTGGCTGTTTCCACCTTGCTATGGGCTGACCTGACCAATACATATGTCTGGCTCACCCTGCTTGTTTTTGCCGGATTCGGTGCCGTGGGCTTTGCCGATGATTATATCAAAGTCGTCAAACGCCACAACGACGGACTGTCGGCCAAGACCAAATTCTTCTGCCAATGCGCCGTTGCTGCCACGGCTATAGCCCTGCTCATCCAGGAACCGGCTTACTCTACCCAACTTTCCGTGCCGTTCTTCAAAAATTTCAACCCCGACCTTGGCTGGTTCTACCTCCCCTTTGCCATGATCGTCATGGTTGGAGCGAGCAATGCTGTCAACCTGACAGACGGACTGGATGGTCTCGCCATTGGTCCCATGGTCGTTGCCATGGCGTGCTTCTCCATCTTCATCTACGTCTCGGGACATGCTCAAATGGCCGAATATCTTGCCGTGCAAAATGTGCAGGGCATCGGAGAAGTCACTGTCTTTTGCGGAGCTATGGTCGGAGCCGGACTCGGTTTTCTCTGGTTCAACGCGCACCCGGCCCAGGTTTTCATGGGTGATGTCGGTTCGCTGTCTCTGGGGGGAGCTCTCGGTTTCGTGGCGGTCCTTGCCAAACAGGAGCTGTTGCTCGCTATTGTTGGCGGGGTCTTTGTCTTCGAAACCCTCTCCGTGATCCTCCAAGTCGGATATTTCAAATTGAGCGGCGGAAAACGGATTTTCAAGATGGCACCGCTTCACCATCATTTTGAACTGAAAGGTATTCCGGAATCCAAGATCATTGTCCGATTCTGGATTCTCTCCATCCTCATGGCGCTTATGGCGCTGTCCACCCTCAAACTGAGATAACCCGGAGCAATGACGTGAATCGCATCGTTCGCAACTTCATCGAGCAATCCATCCTCTCCGACAAACAAGGAGTCGTGGTAGGCGTGGGCAAGTCAGGACTGGCCGCAGCCCGGCTCCTTGATGTGCTCGGAGCCAAGGTTCGAGTCGTGGATGTGAATGAAGGTATCACTGAGGAAGTCCTGGGACCGATGGCAGGCAAGGCTGACCTGATAACTGGACCGCACAAAAAAGAACATTTTTCAGACGCAGACGTCATTATTCTTTCTCCGGGCGTACCGGTCAAAAAAATGGCCCATGCCCTTGAAGGCATCCCTGCACGCACCCTTGTCTCTGAAATAGAATTCGCCTCATGGTTTATCGAAGCTCCGGTCCTCGCCATTACCGGAACCAACGGCAAGACCACGACAACCACTCTCATCAGCTCAATTCTTGAAAGTGCGGGTAAAAAGACTTTTACCGGTGGCAACATCGGCACGCCCTTGTGCGAATATCTGCTTGATATGGACCCTGTTGACGTCATTGTCCTGGAAATATCCAGCTTCCAACTCCAGAACTGCCGACTTTTCAAACCAAAGGTCGGAGTCTTCCTGAATTTTGCGGCCAACCATCTCGACTACCATGAAAACATGGAAGAATATCTCGATGCCAAACTGGTCATGTTCAACCGTATGACGGGAGAAGACACGGCTCTACTCCACGAATCCCTGCGCCCCGTCATCAGAGACCGAGGATTCACCAACGCCCATGTTGAATGGTTCGGTCCCACGGACCGCTTCCAAGCCCCGTATCTTCTCGGCGAGCACAACCGTTCCAATGTTGAAGCTGCATGGCAGGCTGTCAGACGCTTTGGTGTCAGCGAGGTACAGGCTGCCGAAGCAATTCTGAATTTCAAACCCCTTGCCCACAGGATCGAACCCGTGGCCGAAGTAGACGGAATTCTCTTTGTCGATGATTCCAAGGCCACTACCCTGGACGCTGTTGTGGCTGCGGTAAAATCCTTTGACCGCCCGGTCCGTTTGCTCATGGGCGGTGTCTGGAAAGGCGGAGACGTTGAAGCCTTTGCCGAAAGCGTCAAGGATACGGTCGTGAAAATAGGGCTGTTCGGAAGCAGCCGGGATATTCTGGAAGCTCCTCTTTCCAAGGTTTTTCCCGTCAGTTGGGATGAAACTCTTGAAGAGGCCACCCTGCGGCAGGTTCGGGATGCGATCGAAGGGGACGTGATCCTGCTGTCTCCCGCGACCTCAAGTTTTGACCAGTACACCGGGTATACCCAGCGCGGCGATGACTTCAAGCGTGTAGTCGGAGGGCTGAATGAGTAATAAACTCACCGCCAATACGCCCAATATCCGCATGGGAAAAATTGACCCATGGCTTTTGACTTCCACCCTGCTCTTGGGCGGTTTCGGTCTGATCATGGTCCTTTCCAGCAGTGGAATCATGGCCGAGCGTGTCTACAATGACACTTACTTCTTCTTCAAACGTCAGCTCATGTTCACCGGAGTCGGCATCGCCATCATGCTCGCCTGCATGCAGATGCCCCGAAAGCTCCTTTACAGCCTGACATATGTCTGGGTCGCAGCGGCTGTTATTTTGCTCGCCCTGTGCGTCACTCCCCTTGGCGTCAATGTGAACGGTGCCAGCCGATGGATCAATCTCGGACCGGTGAACTTGCAACCTCTGGAATACTCCAAGATCGCGCTGGTCCTTTACCTCGCCTATTTCTTTGCAAGAAAACAGGAGCTTGTACGGACTTTCTCTGTCGGTTTCCTGCCACCATTCATCGTCACCGGCTTTCTGTGTGGCCTGCTTTTGCTCCAGCCGGATTTCGGCGGAGCAGTCGTCCTGGCAATGTTGCTTTTCCTGATGTGTCTGGTAGGCGGAACCCGTTTTATCTATCTCTTTGTTTCCTTCCTCTTCGGAACCGGTGCAGGATGGCTGCTGATCTCCTCCTCACCATATCGCTTCAAACGCTGGACTGCTTTTCTCGATCCTTTTGCCTCGGCACAAAACGAAGGCTACCAACTCGTTCAATCGCTCTATGCCTTTGGGTCCGGCCGTATTTTCGGCACAGGCATCGGCGCGGGCAAACAAAAACTCTTTTTCCTTCCGGAAGCGCACAACGATTTCATCATGGCCGTGGTTGGTGAAGAACTCGGCTTCGTGGGCATGTCCCTCTTCTTCATCGTCATAGGGTTCTTCCTGTGGCGGGCGTTTCGTGTTTCCTTCAAACAGGAAGACCTGCAGGATCGCTTTACCGCCTTTGGTGTCACCTGCATCCTGGCCCTCGGCATGATCCTGAATCTGGCCGTTGTCCTCGGCACCGTCCCACCAAAGGGCGTTGCCATGCCTTTCATCAGCTATGGAGGCTCCAGCCTGACCGTCTCCTTCATCTGTGCCGGTATTCTGCTCAACCTCTCAAGGACGGCACAATCATGAGCCTAAGCAAAATCATTCTGACCACCGGCGGCACTGGCGGGCATATTTTCCCGGCTCTGGCTGTGGCGGACGAACTGACACGCCGCAATCCCGGTATAAAGATCCTGTTTGTAGGTGGAGCTGGGCCGGAAGGAGATATGGCCCGAAAGCACGGTCTGGATTTTCTCGAATTGCCAGCCAAGGGCATCATGGGGCGCGGTATCAAAGGAATTCTTTCCGGATTGGGGTGGCTCGGTTTCGGCATTCCCAAAGCCATGCACGCCGTCAAAAGATTCGCGCCGGATGCGGTTATCGGATTCGGCGGATACGCGGGGTTCTGCCCGGTGCTGGCTGCCGCACTCTTGGGCATCCCAACTGCGGTACACGAACAAAATTCAGTGCCCGGTGTCACCAACAAAGTGTTGGGAAAGATGGTCAAGAAAATATTTTTGAGTTTTCCGGATACGCTCGGAGCCTTTCCTCCGGCGAAGACCGTTCTGACCGGCAACCCGGTTCGAGCCGAAATAATCAATGCAGCCTCGGCCCGTGCTCAACGGAAAATCGGCAGGCATATCCTCGTCCTCGGAGGAAGCCAGGGGGCACGCGCCATCAATGATAGCGTGATTCAAGCTCTCCCGATGTTCATGAATGCAGGAGTCAAATTGACTCACCAGGCAGGCGCATCCGATTATCAACGGGTTCACGACTCATACAAGACAGCCCTGGCAGATTCGGGGCAGGTTCACGCCTTTATCGACAACATGGCAGCCTGTTATGCCGCGGCGGATCTAATCATCTGCCGATCCGGCGCAACAACGGTTTTTGAAATAGCGGCGGCAGGGGTTCCGGCCATTTTCGTGCCTTTCCCCCACGCCACACATGACCACCAAACAATGAATGCCAAAGCCATGTCCGACATAGGCGCGGCCCGACTCCTCCCCCAAAAGGAAATGACCGGGGAAGTGTTGGCCTCTCTGGCACTGGAGCTTCTGAATGCTCCTGCGCAAGTGAAAGACATGGGAACAGCAGCACGTCGCTTTGCAAAAGAGCGGGCGGCTGCGGATATAGCAGTGGGCCTCGAGGCCCTGGCGGCATAAGGCAGGGAGAAGGAAACATGGCAGCAGCACAGGGACCATACCTTACAGTGAGCGGAGAAGCGTGTCCGGCAATGCGGGCACGAGTCAACAATATCCACATGGTGGGCATTGGCGGTTCGGGCATGAACGGCATTGCCGAAGTTCTCATCAATATGGGATTCACCATCACAGGCTCGGACCTCTCGGCATCAGCCGCAGTGCGAAGGCTTGAAAAACTGGGCGCTACCGTTTTCATCGGACACGGGGCGGATAACGTCGGAGATGCGGAAGTCCTGATCAAGTCCACAGCCATACCGGACAAGAATCCTGAAGTCATTGCGGCCAAGGAGCGCGGTATCCCCATCATCCCCCGCGCCGAAATGCTGGCCGAGCTGATGCGACTGCGGACCGGCGTCGCCATTGCCGGAACCCACGGCAAAACCACCACGACATCCCTGCTGGCGACCATCTTCACTGAAGCAGGGCTTGATCCGACGGTCATTATCGGCGGCAAGCTCAATACCTTCGGAGCCAATGCCCGTCTTGGCGAAGGCGACTATCTCATCGCTGAGGCCGATGAATCCGACGGTTCGTTCCTACTTTTGTCACCGATTATCACTGTCGTTACGAACGTGGACAGGGACCACATGGATTTTTACGCGGATCAGCAGGCCATAGATGATTCCTTTACCAAATTCATGAACTCGATCCCGTTCTACGGCATGAATGTGGTATGCGGTGATGACGAGGGTGTACAACGCCTCCTGCCCAACATCAAACGCCCCTGCCTGACTTACGGACTTGGTCCCAAGAATAAGCTGCGTGGCGAAATCATCAGTTCCCATCTCCGGTCGATTTTTCGGGTTTATCTGGACGGAAAAGAATGGGGAGAAGTCACAGTAGCGCAGCCCGGCGTGCACAATGTTCTCAATGCCCTTGCCTGTATCGGAGTGGCCCTGGAAGCCGGATTGGAAAAGAAAGACATCATCAATGGCCTGTCCAATTTCGGTGGTGTCGGACGCCGGTTCGAACGCAAGGGAGAACGCAAGGGCGTGATGGTTGTGGATGACTACGGTCATCATCCGGCGGAAATTCTTGCGACACTCAAAACAGCCAAGGAATGCTTCCCTGATCGTCGATTGGTTATCGCTTTCCAGCCCCATAGATTCTCTCGAACCCAGGCGCTCTTCGGCGATTTCTGTAAAGTTTTTGCCGAGGCCGATCTACTGATGCTTACTGAAATATATCCGGCCAGCGAATCCCCCATCCCCGGAGTCTCAGGGTTGTCCCTGGCGCAAGGAATCAAGCAGGTTTCCGAAACCAAGGTCCACTTCTTCCCGGACTTCGACGCCCTTGAGAAACGACTCAAGGACACCCTCAAGCCCGGAGACCTGTTCATCACCCAAGGCGCAGGCTCCATTTGGCAGATAGGTGAAAACTGGCTGAATCAGGCCGACACCCCGGATTTGGAAGAGGAATCCGGAGAAAACGAGGTCTAGACAATGAAACTTGAACTGATCAAGAATCCGTCATTCGCGGAACGCACGACTTTGGGACTCGGCGGCACAGCCGAGGTCGAAATAGTCGTTCGTGATACGCGTGATCTCGACGGGCTTGGGATGTTCCTCATGTCAAACCCGTTACGACCATTTGTCATTGGTGAAGGAAGCAATATCCTGGCATCCGACGGTCATCATGACATGGCCCTGATACGCACAGCCACCATGCCCGGACCGGAACGAGTCGAGAAGCAAGGAAAACAACTCATCGTTCATTGCGGTGCAGGACAAAGACTTCCTGGGCTGCTCGGTTGGGCACAAATGGCCGGACTCTCCGGTCTGGAAGGCCTCACCGGAATACCTGGATCAGTGGGAGGCAGTGTCGCCATGAACGCAGGGTCCTATGGGATGGAAATAGGTGATGCCATCACCCGAGTCCGTCTCTGGACCCCCTCGGCAGGATTGCACTGGGTTGATGCCAAGGAGTGCATTTTCGGATATCGCCACTTTTCCTGCGGTCCCGAAGCTTCCAAGGCCCTGATTTGGGAAGTGGAGTTCTCCTTGACGGAATCCTCACCCAAGGAAGTGCGGGCAACCATGAAAGATTTCTATATCCGTAAGAAAAGCACACAACCCGTGACGACAAGAAGTGCGGGCTGTGTCTTCAAAAACCCTGAAGAAAAAGCCGCAGGATTGCTCCTCGATGAAGCCGGAATGAAGGGCGTCAGCATCGGAGGCATGGCCTTCTCTAAAATGCATGCAAACTTCCTGATCAACCTTGGCACCGGGAATGCGTCAGATGCTCTGGAGCTTGTCGAAGCAGGACGGACCGCAGTCAAAACACAATTCGGTATCACTCTGGAAACGGAGGTCATCGTTTTATGAGTACCTTAACCATGGGCAAACAGAACCGATTGAAAATCGGCTCAAAAAGCGGCAACAAGCTGCACAAAAAGAAAAAACAAAACCGCAGCCTCACAGGGACCGGCCAAATCCTCATGCGTTTCATCATGACGCTCCTCGGCCTTTCCCTGATCGCCACCCTTGGGGTGGGACTGCTGTACGGCTATCGCTTCATCACCTCCACGGCGTATTTCAACCTCAAGGAAATTCAGGTGACAGGCACCAGCAGACTGACCTATGGAGACGTCCTCAGCCAGGGGAATGTCAATCTTGGCCTCAACTGCCTGGAGATGAATGTCGGCGAAGTAGAAAATAAACTCTCAAGGAATCCGTGGATTAAAAATGTGACCGTGCGGCGGCAGTTCCCTTCCACCCTGCGTATCAATGTAACCGAAAAAATCCCCATGTTCTGGATACGCCAGGGAGCCGGATTATACTTCGCGGATGCCAGGGGCAAAGTCATCGCCCCCATGCATCCTGGTGAAACGGCCTCTCTTCCTATTCTCTCTGTGGCTGAATCCATTGATGACGGGGCCGAAGTCTTGAGCGGCATCCTCAAAAAAATCCAGAATCGTCAAACACCGTTTACACAGGATCAGACCGCATGGATCAAACTGACGAGTGCCCATGAAATAGAAATTTATCTGGATGGTCACGCCGGAGGCCAGGGATTGACCGTCCGGTTATCCATGGATCGGTGGGAACTCCAATTGGAACGACTGAAAATTGCCTGGGGTGATATGATGCGCCGGGGTGAGTTCAAGAACGCGGCCATCATAGCGGCCAGCGGCGATAAAATATGGGTCAAAAAGCGTCCGAGCCGAGGCTAGAACGCAAAGATATTACAGGGAACTTTAGAGGAAAGAGGAGATATTATGGCCAGAAACGATCTCATCGTGGGCCTTGACGTAGGCACCACCAAAATATGCACAGTGGTAGGCGAAGCCAGTGATAACGGTGTCGACATCATCGGCATCGGCACTGCCCCCTCCACCGGACTGCGACGCGGCGTTGTCGTGAATATCGAGAAGACAGTCCAGTGCATCAAGAAATCCCTCGAAGACGCCGAGCTGATGGCAGGATGCGATATCCGCTCCGTCTACGCCGGTATCGCCGGGAGTCACATTCAAGGCTTCAATTCGCATGGCGTCATCGCGGTCAAAGGCGGTGAAGTCACGCAGCTTGATGTGGACCGGGTTATCGAGGCTGCCAAAGCCATCGCCATCCCGATGGACAGGGAGGTTCTCCACACCCTGCCCCAGGAATTCATCGTGGATGATCAACGCGGAATCGCCGATCCTCTGGGTATGGCCGGAGTTCGGCTTGAAGTGAAGGTTCATATCGTCACCGGAGCCGTCACCTCTGCCCAGAACATCATCCGTTCCTGCAATCGGTCAGGCCTTGATGTTTCTAATATCGTGCTGGAATCCCTGGCCTCAAGCCAGGCTGTGCTTTCACCAGAAGAACGAGAGATCGGTGTGGCCCTTGTCGACATAGGCGGCGGAACCACGGACATCGCCATTTTCTCAAAGGACTCCATCAAGCACACCTCGGTGCTGGCATTGGGCGGGCACAACCTGACCAATGACATTGCCTACGGACTGCGGACTCCCATGATGAGCGCTGAGAAGATCAAAATGGATTACGGCTGCGCCATGGCTGACCTCGTAACCACGGATGAAATCATCGAAGTGCCGAGTGTCGGAGGACGCGAATCCCGCAAGATGAGCAAACGGGTTCTGGCTGAGATTTGCGAGCCGCGCTGTGAGGAAATCCTCGCCCTGGTAGACCAGGAACTGCTCAAGTCCGGTTTCAAGAACATGATCGCAGCGGGCGTCGTTCTTACCGGCGGAACCTGCCTGATCGACGGCATGCAGGAATTAGCCGAGCAAATATTTGACCTGCCGGTCCGCATCGGCACACCAGGCGAAGGCATCGGAGGCCTGACAGAGGAAGTCAGAAGCCCCAAATACGCCACCGCTGTTGGCCTGCTGCTCCATGGAGCAGAAGAAGAAGGCCTGCAAAGAGTGCGGCCCTTCAAAATCCGCGATGATTCCGGTTTTGACCGCATCCTGTCGCGGATGAAGAAGTGGTTTACAGACATCGCCTAGAGGTATGAGGAACTCAATAAACCAAAAACTCAACAGGGAACGAGTGAAAACCAGGCGTTTTTTGTCGACACGGACCAGCCTTCAGCACGAAGCGCGTCCGGCCAAACGAAAAACACCGCTTCGAGGAGGAAGACACAATGGAATACTTTGAAATCGAACATGACACCAATGCCAAGATCAAGGTCGTAGGCTGCGGTGGCGGCGGCGGTAATGCTGTCAACAACATGATCCAGTCAGCGCTCAAGGGCGTCAAGTTCATCGTGGCCAATACTGATCACCAGGACATCAACAAATCTCTGGCTGAGCACAAGATTCAGATTGGCGAAAAACTGACAAAAGGACTGGGCGCGGGTGCGAACCCCGAAATAGGCCGTTCTGCTGCCATGGAATCTGTTGACCTGATCCGTGAGGCTCTGGAAGGCTCTGATATGGTCTTCATCACAGCCGGAATGGGGGGCGGGACCGGAACCGGCTCTGCACCGGTTGTGGCCGAAGTCGCGCGCGAAATGGGCGCACTCACCGTCGGTGTGGTGACCAAGCCCTTCTACTTTGAAGGAAAACGCCGCCTTCAGCAGGCCGAAGAAGGCGCACGTGCTTTGGCGGATGTAGTTGACTCCATCATCACCATCCCCAATGACCGCCTGCTTCAGTTAGCTGCGAAAAAGGCATCTTTCTCGGATATGCTCAAGAAAGCTGATGAAGTACTTTACTATGCAGTCAAAGGTATCGCAGACCTGATCACCGTCCACGGCCTGATCAACCTCGACTTTGCCGATGTGAAGGCCGCCATGGCTTCCTCTGGAATGGCACTGATGGGAACCGGCATTGCTTCTGGAGAATCCCGTGCCAAGGAAGCCGCCATGAAGGCGATTACCAGCCCTCTGCTGGAAGACGTCTCCATTGAAGGGGCCAAAGGCGTCCTCATCAACATCACCTGTGGCCCGGATATGCTCATTGATGAGGTCTCTGAAGCCGCTGATATTATTTACAAGGAAGCGCATGACGATGCCGAGATCTTTTTCGGTACCGTCTTCGACCCCGATGCGGGCGACGAAATGCGTATCACCGTCATCGCCACCGGCATTGAAACCGCCATGGAAGAACCGGAGCCTGTGCTGAGCAAGGCTGAGCAGCAGAAAATGTTGCTCCTCGGACCCCGCGGTACAGCCAAGAATGTCGAGCAGGCCAAACGCCCCGGGCACCAGCGCGTCATCAATACTGACCGCAATATCCCGGCGTATCTGCGCAAGGCTGGTGGCGAACTTAACACCACCGAACTGCCCAAACAGCCCATCGCCAAGCGTGCGGCAGTGGGAGCAGCCCCCGGTGAGGAGGAGTTTATCTTTGACGATGCAGAAGAGAACTTCGATGTCCCGGCCTTCATTCGCAAGAATGTTGACTAGGTCCCAAATCACTCACGCGTAAAAAAAGGAGTTGCCGTCATCGACGAGCGAACCCTGTACCATGGCGTAACGGAGCCAAGCGCTCCGGACCTCGGCGGACGGCTACCCGTAGCGATAGCTGTCCCCGGAGGGGAAAAGAACGCCGTCTCGACCCTCGGTTGGCAATCCGTATACCGGATGCTGAGCGAGGAGCCCGGCCTTGCCGTAGAACGTGTCTTCCCGGACAAGCGAGGGCTGATAGACGGTGGCGATCCTACGACGCGTGAATCACAAAGCCCACTATCCTCATTCCCTGTAATCGCCTGGAGTGTCACTTTCGAGGAGGATTTCCTCATCCTCCCTCGGACGCTCCAGGCTGCGGGCGTTCCGCCTCTTTCGGCGGAACGCTCGCGCCTTCCTCTGGTCATGGTCGGAGGACCGCCCGCCTTTCTGAATCCGGCCCCTATCGCACCCTTTGTGGATATTTTCTGGGTCGGTGAAGCGGACAATAATTTCATCCCATTCTTCCTCACGCTGAAACAACTCATCTTTGACGGTGCAGACCGCGAAACCATTCTCGACACCATCAAAGACCTCCCCGGCGTTTATGTACCCGGCAAGTCGCAAACACCTGTCCGCCGTGTTGTTTCCAGCGGTCCCGGTCCCCTGGTCGATCCCGGATTCTCCTGTTTCATTTCAGGCCATGCCACCTTTCGCGACACACTGCTCCTGGAGGTCAACCGGGGCTGCCCTTACGGCTGTCGCTTTTGTGCCGCCGGATTTATCTACCGTCCTCCCAGAAATGCCGATATCGATGAACTCAAACGCATTGTGGAACTCACTGATCCACCGAAGATAGGGCTTGTGGGGACCGCACTCACGGATTGGCCCGATCTGCTTCCATTTCTTAAATGGATTCACGGACAGAAGAAGAAATTTTCACTCTCGTCCATGCGGGCGGACGGAATTACCGAAGAATTGCTTATCTATTTGCGGGAACGTGGCATACGCACCATTACCCTCGCTCTTGAAGGGGCCAGCGAACGGCTACGTAACATGATGAGCAAAAAGCTCGATCCCGAGGACTTCCTCAATGCAGTCCGTCTCTGTGCCCGCTATGGCGTCAATCATCTCAAGATGTATCTTATTGCCGGGTGGCCCGATGAAACTGATGAGGATTATGAAGAGCTGCGTGATTTCCTCGAAAAGATAGTCCAGATTCGCTCGGAGGAACCTGGAGGCCGCAAAAAGCATTTCATGCGCATCACCATCGGCGTCAGTTCTTTGGTCCCCAAGCCGTTTACACCATTTCAATGGGCACCGATGACAGGCGAAGAGGCACTGAACAGACGAATGAAAATGCTGACCAAAATGGTCAAACCATACAAGGGCGTTACACTCCACCACGACAACCCATTCCAAGCCCGACTACAGGCGCTCTTGGCCCGCGGCGGCGAAGAACTTGCCGACTTCATCCTCCTGGCAGCAGAGCATGGCGGATGGAAAAAAGCGCTCAAACGGTGGGATGGTGATATTGACGCAACTCTATCCCGCGAACGCACCAAGGATGAATTCTTTCCTTGGGAAGTTATCGACATCGGCGTCAAGCGCGAACATCTCTGGAAAGAATGGTCGCGTTCCAAGAAAGCCCAAGTCAGTCCCAAATGTTCACCCAAAGGATGTACTCACTGTGTGGGATGCGGTATGGAGAAAGATTCATAACACCACTCAATAAGGTCCAAATGTGTACCACATCTGACCCAATATCCATCTCGTTAAAAGCGAAAGCATTTTCTTGATTCCCACCCTGTTTGCACCTTACAATTCGGCTTCTCTCTTTCTCTACAGAAAGCAAAAAAAAAGTCCGTTCCCCCGTGGAACGGACTTTTTTTTTGAATCAGTTTCTGTCTACCAGGCGAAAAGCGGGAATTCCTGAGCGAACTCTTCAACTTCCACGCTGATTTCCTTGAGAATCTTATCATCATTAATGTTGTTCAATGCGGCAGTAATGGCCTCAGCAACAACAATCATATCTTCTTCAATCATGCCACGAGTGGTCAGAGCCGGGGTTCCGATGCGGATACCCGACGTCTGGAACGGAGACTTTGTTTCGAACGGAATAGTGTTCTTATTGGCGGTGATTCCTGCCTTGTCGAGGGCGATCTGAGCATCTTTACCGGTGTAATCTAGTTCGGAAAGGTCAAGCAACATCATGTGGTTATCAGTACCACCGGAGACGAGCTTGTGCCCCGCTTCCTGAAGTGATGCGGCAAGCTGCTTGGCATTCTTGACGACCTGCTGCTGATACTCGATAAATCCGGGGGACAGAGCTTCACCAAAGGCAACAGCCTTGGCAGCGATGACATGCATGAGCGGGCCGCCCTGGATACCGGGGAAGATGTTCGAATTCAGTTCCTGTTCCAAATCTTCATTGGAAAGAATCATACCTCCACGAGGACCGCGCAAGGTTTTGTGCGTGGTGGTCGTGGTGTAGTGGGCATGCTCAATGCAGCTCGGATGCTCACCAGCGGCGATAAGACCGGCTATGTGGGCCATGTCGACAAGCAACTTTGCTCCGACTTCATCGGCAATCTTACGGAATCGAGCAAAGTCGATTATCCGTGGGTAGGCTGAGGCACCTGCTATGATGAGTGAGGGCTTGTGCTCCTTGGCAAGCGCCTCCACCTGATCATAATCGATGGTCTGGGTTTCGCGGGAAACACCATAATGAACCATATTGAAAAGCTTACCGGAGAAATTGACCGGGGACCCATGAGTCAGGTGTCCACCGTGTGAAAGATCCATACCAAGCACGGTGTCGCCGGGCTTGCATGCAGCAAAATAGACAGCCATATTTGCCTGTGAACCGGAGTGGGGCTGCACATTGACATATGCGGCTTCGAACAATTCCTTGGCGCGGTCACGAGCCAATTCTTCGACCTGATCAACGAATTCACACCCTCCATACCAACGCTTGCCCGGATACCCTTCGGCGTACTTGTGGGTCATGACGCTTCCCTGGGCCTGACGAACAGCAGTAGAGACGAAATTTTCGCTGGCAATGAGTTCCAGCTTGGTCACCTGCCGTTCAGCTTCGGAGATGATTGTTTTGGCCACTGCCGGGTCTTGGAGTAACAGCTCTTCCATCGATTTTACCTCGTGTTGAGTGTGGATGCGAATGGCTTCCCACGCCAATCGCGCAGCATTGACGGTCCATGCGCCCTGCCCGAAATCCGAGTTTTTTCACCCGGTACCGGCCATGACTCCCGCCAGCCCGCGTGGGGTGGAGATCCGTCCTTATATCAATACAGCAGGGCCGATCAGCCCAACTGGGAGACACCCCTTTCGGGCCTTATGTTGTAGTGGAAGTCGCACCTCGTACGCAAGGGAAATCAGCATCCGCATTCCTCGCAAAAAACGCATCTCGACTGACATTGCATTGCCTTTTCAGCACTCGGACTCACTCGTCTATTCCACTAAAAAGGGAGGCCGTATGGCCTCCCCGTTCTTAGTCTGCAAAACGCTTGAAGAGTATACAAGCATTCGTGCCACCGAATCCGAATGAATTCGAAAGCACATAATTGACCTGTTTTTCTCGCGGTCCGTCAGCGCACACATCAAGGTCGCAATCAGGATCGGGAGTGTCGCGGTTTATGGTGCCGGGAATGATACCCTCGACCAGGGTTTTGACGGCAAATGCCGATTCAACACCACCGGCTGCGCCCAGCAAATGCCCTATCTGGGATTTGTTGGCACAGATATCAATATTATAGGCATGATCACCAAAGACCTTTTTAATGGCCCTGGTTTCGCATAGGTCATTCAACTTGGTGGAAGTTCCGTGCGCATTGATATGATCGATCTCACTGGGATCTATCTTAGCCTCCCGAACAGCAGCCGTCATGGCCAGCGCCATGCCTGCGCCGTCTTCGGGCGGTGCTGTCATGTGATAGGCATCGCCCGAAGCGCCAAATCCGACCACTTCGGCCAGAATTTCAGCACCGCGAGCCTTGGCATGATCAAGAGACTCAAGCAACAGCAGTCCAGCGCCTTCACCCATGACGAAACCACTCCGGTCCGCGTCAAAAGGACGGGATGCAAGCTCCGGCTCGTCGTTGCGCACGGACAAAGCCTTCATGGAGTTGAACCCTGCAACGCCAAGTTGCGTAATAGTGGATTCAGCTCCACCACAGATCATGACGTCTGCCCGCCCAATGGCGATATCAGTATAAGCCGCACCCACGGCATGAGTACCGGAGGCACAAGCCGTGGTCGTGCAGATATTCGGCCCCATGGCTCCTGCCTCAATGGACACCTGACCGGCGGCCATGTTGGCAATGAGGATGGGAATGAAGAAAGGCGAGATTCGCCCCGGACCTTTTTTCAACAGCTTGGCATGCATGTCCTCAATGGACTGGAGACCACCCAGGCCCACGCCGATAATGGTTCCGGCGCGATCCTTTTCTTCCTCGGGAATGGTCCACCCAGCGTTCTCGAAAAGCTGCTTTGTGGCACAGACCGCATATTGGGTAAAAGTCTCCATGCGGCGTGCTTCTTTTTTGTTGATGAAAACAGTGGGATCGAAATCCTTGATTTCACCGGCAATCTGGGTAGCAAAATCCGCAGGATCGAACCGAGTGATCGGGCCAATACCGGACTTGCCTGCCAGAAGATTCTGCCAACTGGTCTCAACGTCATTGCCGATCGGAGTGATGGCCGCAACGCTCGTGACGACAACCCTATTCATAATATGTATCCGTATTGTCTACGTGTAATAAATGAAAAAGGAGCGCCTCTCACGAAGTGATAAGGCGCTCGCATTAATATCTGTATCGAATCAAGCAGTTAAACAGCCTTTTCGATGTGGGAGATAGCGTCCTGAACCTTGATGATTTTCTGGGCGTCTTCATCATCGATTTCCAGGTCGAACTCTTCTTCCATGGCCATGATCAGTTCTGTCAGATCCAGGGAATCAGCACCCAGATCTTCAACGAAGGCGGCACCTTCAACAACTTCATCTGCACTCACACCAAGCTGGTCAACGATAATTTCTTTAACTTTTGCTGCAACGTCGGACATACTTTCCTCCAGTATCGATTTTTCTTTGATTACATGTACATACCGCCATTAACGCCCAAGACCTGTCCGGTAATATACCCTGCTCCGGGACCGGCCAGAAAGGCGACTGCGGCTGCGATATCCTCGGACTGCCCGAGGGATTTTAACGGGATCTGTGCCAACATGGCTTCGACGACCTTTTCAGGCAATTCGGCTGTCATATCGGTCTCAATGAAGCCGGGAGCCACGGCATTGACCGTGATCCCACGCCCTGCCAGCTCACGAGCTGCGGACTTGGTCAGGCCTATAAGACCTGCCTTGGCGGAACAATAATTGGCCTGACCGGCATTCCCCATCTGGCCGACGATGCTGGTAATGTTGATGATACGCCCGGAACGTTGCTTGCCCATAATCTTGGACGCTTCCTTGAGAAAGGAGAAACAACCGGTGAGATTGATCTGAATGACCTTATCCCAGTCATCATCCTTCATACGCATCATCAGGCCATCGCGAGTGATGCCCGCGTTATTGACCAGCACTTCGAGGTTTGCCTTGCCTTTGATCTCAGTCTTGAAAAAATCGGCAATAGCGTCACGATCTCCGGAGTCCAGTTGAAAGGCCTTGGCCTTGCCACCGTTATGCGCAATGGCTGCAACCACCTTGTCTGCCTCTTCCGGGCGGCTTACGTAGGTCAGGTAGACCTCAAAGCCCTCGGCAGCGAGTCGCTCGGCGATTGTTCGACCTATGCCACGGGAACCACCCGTGACCAGCGCGACTTTAGGAAGATCACTCATGTATCATATACCTCGTGAATTTCTCTTTGATCTGCACCCATTATACCAATTGATTCATGACTGCAAATTTCAGGGGTGCGACATGGTGCAGTCGTCTATCATACTTGTGTTACGAAAGTATAGCGAAACACATGTTTGAATGCCTAAAAGCGAATCAAACCGGCACCCCAGGTAAATCCACCACCAAAGGCCGGCATGAGCACAAGGTCACCCTTCTTGATAAAGCCACTCTCGACGGCCTCTGACAGGGCCAATGGCACCGATGCTGCGGAAGTATTCCCGTAGCGGTCGATGTTGCAGAAAACTTTCTCTTCAGCGATATCGAACTTCCTGCCCACGGCATCAATTATACGCCAATTGGCCTGATGCGGGATCAGGACATCGATCTCTTTTTTATCAATACCGTGCTTGGCCAGTAATTTCTGAGACACACCGACCATGTTTCGCACAGCGTGTTTGAAAATATCACGGCCTTGCATTCTGACAAAATATTCATCACCGATCACATCACCCTTTTTGTAGGAATGAGCTGATCCGCCCCCGTCCACAGCAAGCAAGTCGCCAAGACTGCCGTCTGCACCGAGCATGACGTCCACGAGTTCAGGCAGATCCTCATCCTTGTCATTGGCGGTCATGATCGTTGCACCGGAAGCATCGCCGAAAAGAACGCACGTTGTACGGTCTTCCCAGTTCACTCTGCGGGAGACGACCTCAGCCGTCACCACCAGAATCTTGCTGTCCGGTTCGAGCATCAAATACCCGCGTGCAGTCTGAAGTGCGTAGAGGAACCCTGAACATGCAGCCTGGATATCAACACACATCTGTCCGGTAATACCAAGCTTTTCCTGAATACGGCAGGAGCAGGACGGAATCACGGAATCAGGGGTAAAGGTGCCGCAGACTATATGGGTCAATTCGCTGGCATCCATGCCAGCCTGGGAAAGGGCGTGTTTGGCGGCTTCATAAGCCAAGTCAGAAGCAGCCTGGTCTTCAGCCACTATATGACGTTGCTTGATGCCTGTGCGAGTGGTGATCCACTCGTCGGACGTATCGACGATTTTTTCAAGGTCGGCATTGGTGAGGATTCGCTCGGGAGCGTACCGCCCAAAGCCGCGTAGGACGAAGTTCTTGTTCATGGGGGGTGATGTAAGGGATTGCCCTGGTTCGGTCAAGCAGTGCAGAGTCTTGCACCACTGACCGATCAGGCAGCGTCCTTTCCTGCTTTTTCCGATTTTCCAACCAGGTCGCTATGCGCGGCCAATCCTTTGGCAAGATGCTCGTGAGCTTTGTTACGCACACTCGTGGCTGCCATACGAATGCAGTTGATCATGGCGAGTTCATTGGACTTGCCATGGGCGACGATGACATCACCCTTGAGACCAAGCAACGGGGCTCCGCCATACTCGGCATAATCAACAACTTTCTGAAACCGTTTGAAAGCGCCCAGCGAGAGCATTGCTCCAAGTTTCGAGAGCCAGCTTGAAGTCAGTTCGCGCTTCAGGATACGTCCCATGGATTTGGCAAGTCCTTCGGACAGCTTGAGCGCAACATTACCCACAAAACCATCACAGACCACCACGTCCACGTCACCGGTAAATATATCGCGCCCTTCAACATTGCCGATAAAGCGCAGCTTGGAAGATCGCAAGAGATCAAATGCCTCACGAACAGCGGCATTGCCCTTGCCCTCTTCCTCTCCGATGGACAGAATCCCCACAGACGGGTTGTCCATCTCAAGCACATGCCGCGCCAGGACGTCAGCCATAAGGCCGAACTGAAGCAAATGTTGCGGTTTGGAATCGACATTGGCCCCGACATCCAGAAGGACGACAGGTTTTTTCTCCGTCGGCATGATTCCGGCCAGGGCAGGACGTAAGACGCCTTTGATTCGCCCGAGCACAAACATGCCGCAGGCAACCGTGGCACCGGAATTCCCAGCAGAGACCACGCCGTCAGCATCTCCGGATTTGACAAGTCGACAAGCAACTTGGATGGAGGAATCCCGTTTTCGGCGCAAAGCGTCTGCGGGCTTATCATCCATCTCGACAACCTGGGTTGCCGAAACCACAGAGACATCCAACCCGTCGATAGAGAGATCGGCAAGCTCGGCGTTGATACGGTCCTCATCTCCGACGAGGATTATGGCTATGCCCTCGCGCGCGGCCTCGACCGCAGCGGGAACGACGATATGAGGGCCAAAGTCGCCCCCCATGGCATCCACGGCAATGCGTGGAGCCATCTGCGCGTCGTTGCTAGGCATCTTCGCTGCTGACTACCTGACGACCCTTGTAGGTGCCGCACACGGCGCAAGCGCGATGGGGAAGATTCGGCTCACCGCACTCGCAGTAAACAACGTTTGGAACTGCCACGTTATCGTGAGAACGGCGCATGCCTTTGCGGGACCGGGAAGTCTTTTTCTTGGGGACTGCCATGATGTATACCTCGTTTTATGATGTCTTCTGTTATTTCATCACACGCACAAACGGAGAACCGATGTCCGTGCAAGGGGCGTTACTTTATCTTCAAGTTGCGGAAAACCGCAAGCCTTTCGTCGCCCTCATCCTGCTCACACGCACACGCTTCCTTGTTCAGGTCCTTGCCGCACTTGGGGCACATCCCCTTGCAGCCGTCGGAACACAGCGGTTTGACAGGCAAAATGATCGCGAATTCTTCCCAAAGGATGGCACCGATGTTGAGTTGCAGCTGCCCGCTTTCCGTACGAACCCTCGGCTCCTCGTCATCCTCTTCCTCCGGAAGAGCTTCGTAGGAATCAAAGGTTGTCTCAATAGGCAGAGTAAAGGACTCGATGCATCGATCGCATGCCATCCGTACACTTCCCTTGAGAGTACCCCGTACCAAAGCGGCATTTTCTCCTTGAGGCAGAATAAAGACCTGTGCGACCAGATCTTCGCAGGGCTGAACGTCAATGGAAAATTCTTTCCATCCCTCGTGCCACAGCGACTGGTCATCGAAAGTCATCTCTCGACCCTCAGCGGAGATATCACTCATTGCTATCCATTGATCAGGCATAATTTCCTCCGTTGCCCTTGTACCCGACATACAAAAACGTTACACTAAAAAGCCTCTGCAAGAGCCATTTTGACCAGGCAGCGATCTTTTCCAGACAAGCGGTTTTTTGGCCACAAAGGGCACCGCGAGTGTTCGGGCAACCGCTGCTTCCTATATGGGAAGTTTTTCCGTTGTCAAGAAAAAAACCCTTGCCATTTGTGAAAAGGCTCGGTAATGAATCACTCCCGCTGACGGAGGAAGCTACCAACCTCATGCAGCGACTCAACACGAAAAACAAACGATTCTATAAGAATACGCGAGGAGGTCGCAATGTCCCAGGTTTGCGATATATGTGGTAAAGGTCCCCAGAGCGGCAACAATGTCAGCCACTCCCACATCAAGACCAAACGCCGTTTCATGCCTAACCTGCAAAAGGTCCGCCACCAGTTGGAGTCCGGGCAGGTTGTGAGCATTAAGGCTTGCACGCGCTGCATTCGTAACGGAGCTATCACCAAGCCCGTCGCCGCCCCAAAGACCGGCGCCTAAGTCTCCCAGCATTTCGCTCTATGAGCATAGCTGCTGCCGAATTGACTCGGTAGCAGCTTTTTTGCGTTTCTCTTCACAGCCCTCCATGACTATAATACCTTTTATTGCACACTCATTTTATACTATATAAGAAATAAGGTACCCGTTCCAACCTGAGCGCCAATCGAATTGCATAAGGGGGGGAGGAAGAGATGCTCACGCTCAGAGGTTTCAGTCTTATATGGCTAGCGACCTTCCTGCTGACCGGCTTGTGGCCTTCTGCCGTCTTTCCTGCCACGGATTCTCCTCTGGTATTCCTGCACTGTTGGGCTGAGACTTCCGGCCGAAAAACTCCTGAAGTGCACCAGATCATCAGAACGATTATACCCAACGCCAAAATTCAGACACCGGGCTTGCCTGCGGGAACATGCCTGGAGAGCCTCCTCTCGTCACACTCCCCGCCTGATCTGCTCACTTCATGGGCAGGAGCGCGAATCCAATGTCTTGTCAATAAAACGGCCATCACTCCGATTGACACACTCTGGGCGAAAACCGATTTGGATAAGGCCTTTCCGCCATCGATTTCCGAAGCATGCACAGTCAAAGGCCACAAATACGCACTGCCAGTGGCTATGCACCCTGTCGTTTTTTTCTATAACAAGCGAATCCTGGCCCAGCATGGCATCATGCCTCCCACGACATGGAAACAATTCATTGCCGCATGCGACCAACTCAAAAGCGCCGGAATACCCCCCTTTGCCCTTGGTTCAAAGGCAGGATGGCCTGCCCAGTTCTGGTTTGACGCCCTGCTGCTCCGAACAGCAGGCCCGAAATACAGACAAGCCCTAATGGAAAATAGAGCTTCCTACCGGGACCCACAGGTAAAAAAAGTCTTCACCATCTGGAAATCACTTCTCGACGCCAAGTATTTCAACACTTCTCCCGATGCTCTCGACTGGGAGGAAGCAGCTCGACTGGTCCATGACGGCAAGGCCGCGATGACTCTCTCAGAAAGCCGAATAATAACCATCTTCGAAAAAAAACTTAATTGGCGACAGGGGACTGATTTCGATTTTTTCCCATTCCCGATCATGGATGAGTCTATCGCAAGAATTCCCTTCGGTCCTCTTGACGTCATTGCCGTTGCCAGCAAAGCGAGGCGAGAAAAGGCACTGGAAGCGCTTATACATTTCGCGGCCCCAGGCCCGCAAATGGCGCTCAGTCGATCTGCCGGAGCACTTTCCCCGAGCCGCCTCATCCCTTTGACTTTTTACTCACCAATGCAAAGGAGACTGCTCCACGCCATTCGGGTTGCTCCCCATTGGGCGTTCAATTACGATCTGGCAACACCACCGGAAATGGCCAGGCTCGGGCTTGCTGCGTTTGCAGATTTCATTAAGAATCCCATGACCATCAATTCGATTCTCAATGCTCTTGCAGACCGGATTCACGAACAGATTCATACGATCAGATAGGGACGGAAACGGGTATGCATGTATACAAGAAAAGCCTGATATTCAATATTGGCACAGTTGTTCTCCTGGTAGAATTCCTGGTGCTGGTATCCCTCGGACTTTTCTACATCGAACGTTTTTCCTGGGAAATAGACAGAAATCTCGAAGCGTCGGTTCGCCTTCCTGGCCAATTGATGAACAAACAACTTCTCAAATACGAATCCGTCTCGGATATCGGCGTCATGCAAGACCTGGTTGGCAACGAATTTCTCGATGCCATGGTCATCGGATCGGACGGACGTATTTATTATGCCTTTGACCAATCCATGGTGGGAAACAGCCTGACTGAGTACCCTCAACAAGCCGACAATCTGACCGCTCTGATCCGCACTGATAAGGAAATATACAAACCAAACAATGTGAGCGTGATCTCCATAACTCCCCTTGTCGCTTTTCCTGGAGCCAAACCTTTCTTTCATGTTTTCGTTAAAGCAAGCACTCATGAAGCCAAAGCCAAAAAATGGCGCATTGCCGCGCTTTTCATCTTCGGTTCCCTTTTCTGCATCTGTCTCACCTCAGCCGTCATTATCGACTATACCCGTCGCAGGGTGACCCGCCCACTGCGAGAACTCAAACAAGTGGCCGATGCCCTTCGCCTGGACGGACGAGGATTTTCCTTCCCCGTAGATCGGGACGACGAAATAGGTGACCTGGCCAAAAGCTTTGACGCCATGCAAACCGCCATCGAACGAACTATCAAGGAACTGAAAGAAGCCAACAAGGTCATCAGTCAACGGGAACAGCGACTTGCGGCGTTTATCAAGGCCATGCCCGACATTATGTTCGTTCTCGACATGGATGGCCGCTATGAAGACATCTATACACCGGAGGAAACCCTTCTTTACAAGGACACTCTCGAACTCAAAGGGCAGTTGATGCATGAGGTTCTCCCCACACCCAGTGCTGATAAATTTCTCGAAATCATCCATGAATGTATTGAGACAGGCACGGTACAAACACTGGAATATGAACTGCCGCTTCAGACCGGTAACACGTGGTTTGAAGCGCGCATTTCACGCATTGGTGATAAATCTGAGGTACAGGGAACGGTCTGGCTGGTTCGAGATATCACATATCGGAAAGATATGGAGCAGCGACTCACCAAGGCCAAAGACGATGCAGAACAGGTCAGCCAACGGCTTCGGGAACTGGATGAGACCAAATCCACTCTGGTTTCTTCCGTGTCACATGAACTGCGCACCCCGCTCACATCATTGCTGGGATTCTCCAAATTGATCCTCAAAAATTTTGCCAATCATTTTTGGCCCCTGGCCAAGGACAACCCCAAACTCCTGACCAAAGGTTCACAAATCGTCGAAAATCTTAATATTCTCATTCACGAAGGAAATCGATTAACCCGGCTTATCAATGACGTTTTGGACCTGAATAAAATCGAAATGGGCTACACTGAATGGAATGACCAGAAGGTTCACCCTACCGAATTGATCCACATGGCTGCACAATCCGCCAGCGGTCAATTCGACAACAACCCTCAACTCGAACTGCTCACACAGACTGACGAGGATTTACCTGATATCACTGTGGATATTGACCGTCTGCTTCAGGTGTTGCTCAACTTACTGACTAATGCGGCCAAATTCACAGCCAAAGGATCGGTAACCCTCTCTGCCCATCGCCCACGCCCAGACACCATTCGATTTGAGGTCAGTGACACCGGACCGGGCATCCCCTTTCATGAACAGGAGCGTATTTTTGAAATATTCCACCAAGCCGGGCATGTCGGCCCGGCTGACGACAAGCCCAATGGCGCAGGACTGGGTTTGGCCATAAGCAGGGACATCATCAACCATTACCATGGCACCATATGGGTCGAATCAAAATCCGGTGAAGGTGCCACTTTTATTATCGAACTGCCCCTCACATAGGAACCTGTGCACTTTCTGTCTTCCTGTTGACACTAAAATTGCACAAATGCACAAGACAAAACACACCACAGTCACTTTAACATACCGTCATTACTCGATTACTTCCTTGGCACGCCACATGCAAATGTGAAGTAAAAGACAAGGAAAGCAACAATGACACTCTTCAATACTTTCAGCACATGGTGTACTGGTTCAGGATTCGGGCATGGCTCTGGGTGGGGCATGAGCGGATATTCCCCTTTTCATATGGGTGGTTTATTTCAAATACTTCTCATCGGTCTGGTTGTTTTTTTGGCAGTCAGGGTACTCCGCAAGCCCCCTGTCGCCACGTCGGGTTCCCTCTCTCCGCTCGACACGCTCAAAAGCAGATATGCCGAGGGTAAAATAGACAAGCAGACCTATGATCGCATGAAACACGAACTCCGTTAGCTCAGCGCGATACTCGTGTCCTCTCCGTAACAGAGAAGCCCCTACCGGATGGTCCGGCAGGGGCTTCTCGTGTTTATAGCCATGTTGAGAATTACAATGTAATCGCTCTTTTCAACCGAGCCAGAGTTTGCTCTTTCCCAAGCGCAATCATGGTCTCGAACAAACCAGGAGACTGTGTCTTACCGACGATAGCCACACGAATAGGCTGAGCAATGGCCTTGAACTTTATGTCTTTATCCTCCAAGAACTGCCGATGCAAATCCTCCAGTGACTTCTCGGAATACTCTTCCAGAGCTTCCATCCGTTCAAGAATTTCCGACAGCAAAGCTCGGGTCTCCTCGGTCAGGAATTTTTCCACTGCTTTGTCGTCGTATGGCAAAGCCGATGCATCCACGATGAACGGTTGAGCCTGTTCCAGCATATCAATCACTGATTTGGCACGAGTCTGCAAGAGAGGAACGATCCGTAAGAAAGTCGCCTTGTCAACAGCTTTCGCTGCTTCTTCTCCCACCTCGCGAATGTGAAATTCATGCAGCAGATCGGCGATTCTCTCCGGGGCTGCTTCCTGCATATATTGACCATTCACCCATTCGAACTTGGTCAGATCAAACACCGACGGTGATTTGCCGAGATTGTCAGTGCTGAATAACCGGACCATCTCATCCATGCTGAACAGTTCCTGATCTCCATGCGACCATCCAAGCCGTGCCAAATAGTTGCACACAGCCTCAGGCAGATAGCCCATCTTCTCATACTCCATCACCGACAGCGCACCATGACGTTTGGACAGCTTTTTCTTGTCCGGTCCCAAAATCATCGGAACATGACCGAATTGCGGCACCTCCCACCCCAGAGCCTTGTAAATCAGAATCTGGCGCGGTGTATTGTTCACATGGTCATCACCACGCATAACCGTGTTCACACCCATATCATGGTCGTCAACCACCACGGCCAGGTTATAGGTCGGAGTTCCATCGCTCCGGCGCAAGATCATATCGTCCATCTCCACATTCTCCACGCTGATATGCCCCTTGACCATGTCGACATATCCGGTCGCGCCGTCCTGTGGAGTTTTCAGACGAACAACGCCCTCTTTCAGCCCCATGGCCCGACATGTCCCATCATACTTGGGTTTCCGACCTTCCTGCATGGCCCTCTCCCGCATGGCATCCACATCTTCCTTGGAACATTGGCAATAATAGGCATGCCCTGCATCCAGGAGCTGATCGATAACTTCATTATGCCTTTCCATACGGGAAGACTGAAATACAATCTCGCCATCGTGTTCCAGCCCCAGCCATTTCATGGAATCTATAATCGCATCCGTTGCCGCCTGAGTGGACCGCTCCCGGTCCGTGTCCTCAATGCGAAGGCGAAATTCTCCACCAGCAGCACGAGCCAGCAACCAGGAAAATAGCGCAGTACGAGCACCACCAATATGCAAATACCCCGTCGGGCTTGGTGCAAATCGAGAAACAATCTTCGTCATGACAAATATCTCCTTATATGCCGGTTTTTGCCTCCGGCGGCTCAAGAAACCTTTTGAAAAAGGGTTTCTTGAGAATCTTCCAAAACTTCTTAGTGCGCTTCGCGGGGCGCTCCGGCCACAGCCTGACATTCATTGGATCGAAACATCAGAGTTCATATCTTACCGGTTCGTCAAATATAAATAACATCAGTTTTTTTTGCCTCAATCAATCTTCAAGTGATGTTGAAGAATGGCCTCCGGCGGCTCAAAAAGCCTTTTGAAAAAGGGTTTCTTGAGAATCTTCCAAAACTTCATAGTGCGCTTCGCGGAGCGCTCCGGTCACAGCCTGACATTCATTGGATCGAAACATCAAGGCCAGCTTCCATATTCCCCCAGGACACCGGGACTTCACTTACCCGCACACATGTGCAGAGAAAAAATTTAGGAGAGAGGGGATGGGGGGGAAGGGGAGAGAGGGAAGCCCTTTACAAAGGGTTCCCTCTCTCCCCTTCCCCCCATCTGCCGAAAACAGACACAAAAATATCACTGTAATCTAATCAACGGCTTCAACGCCTTTGGCTTCAGCAACTTCCTTGAGAACAATCCGCTCGATGCCGTTCTTGAGCGTCATCTGGGACATGGGGCATCCTTTGCAGGCTCCGGTGAGTCGAACCTGAACAATACCGGATTTGGTAACGTCCACAAGTTCGACGTCGCCACCATCGCTTTGCAACATGGGACGAACTTTTTCCAGCACAGCTTGAACTTTTTCATAAAGCATAATTTTCTTCCTTGAGGTCTTTTGGATGGAGAGAAGTACGGTTTTGCCCTGAGCATGTCAATTCAGGCTATTGGGGGATCAGAATCCCGAACGCCTCGTCCAGTTCTTCATCAAGATCTTCGATCATCTCATCAATTCTGTCAGGGGTCAGCCCCATGGATGCCCATATTTTCGGATTGGGCGGCTGCACGAAAAATTCACCACTGGAGCCGACACCCAGTCCGGTGGCAATGGTTTCGGCGCAATGAACCAGAGCGGGTTCATCCTCCTTGAGATTTTCCTTGGGTGTATGATGTTCGATCACGGCAGAAACGAGGACAAAGGGGAAATTCCATTTACGGAGCAACATCCCTCCCAGCGTGGCATGGTCGAATCCCAATAATTTTTTCTCCTGTTCCCACAGCAGAATATCCTTGCTTCTGGCATGAGACAGAACTGCGACGGCCCTTTCCGGCTCAGCCTGAAGCAGGATGAGTTGGCCTATGTCATGGAGAAGTCCGGCGACAAAAGCGCGCTCGGGATCTCCCTTGCCCGTGATGCGACACAGCCGACGTGCGATAAGGCCACATGTGACAGAATGCTTCCAGAACAATTCCATGTCCAGGACCTCGGCGGGGATGTCCTTGAACAAAGAAAGCACCGATGTTCCCACGGCCAGAGTGGAAAGCTGGTTGACACCGACCACAGTGACTGCACGGGAGATTGTATCAATCTGCATGGGGAGACTATAAAAAGCGGAATTGACCATCCGCAACAGAAAAGCAGTTAGGCTCGGGTCCTGACTGATGATATTCGCAAGATCATCAGCCGAAGTGGCATCGGCATTGATGGCCTGCTGCAACTCCAAAAAGGCTTGAGGCAATGAAGGAAGTTGATGCTCTTTTCTCAGGATATCCAGAGGATCAAGCGGTTCAATCAACGGAAGCGCTTCCTCTGACGGGGAATATGCGTAATGCTGGGGATTGAGAGCCATGTCATGAGCCACAAATCGCGCACCATGACGGGCCAGCCGTTTGATGGAATCATCGGGATTTTTGACGAACTTAAAACGTCTGGTCAGAAGTTTTTTTGCCGCCTCCAAGAATTCCGGGGCGACATCCATCGTATTTCCGTTGGCATCCGTATGTTCGGCCATGAGGTGATCCTATATCAGTTTGAAGCAGACAGCTTTCATGACTCTAAAAGAAAACAACAGGAAGCAAAAGGGGTTTATGACAAAAAAGCGTCGCTGAAAGTGGGAATCATTTGAAAATTCCCGGACTGAAATGAGGATTGTTTTCCTTTTCGTGAATGACTGTTGTCATGGGACCATGCCCGGAATAGATACGGGTGGCATCTGGCAGAATAAAGAGGCGCGAACGGATGGACCCGATCAATTCCGGCCCGGAGCCACGAGGGAGGTCTGTTCGCCCCACCGCGATCATGAAAATAAGGTCTCCCACAAAAACGCATTGGGCAGCGGGGAAGAAAAAAGAAAGACTTCCCGGAGTGTGTCCGGGGGTATCGAGAACCAGCATGGGCTGACCGAGTACAGTTCGCGCACCAGGCCCGACTGGCTGAAAGTCGAAATCGATATGGGAAACAAATTCCCGAAGCCCCCCGGCCTCAAGAGATATTTCTTTGAGAAAATCATCCTGCCCGCTGGCGTGAACAGGCACATCAAAACGGGAGAGCACCTCTTTGACGCCGCCTATATGGTCAAGATGAAAATGCGTGAGGTAGATGGCTTTCAGATCAAAGCCTTTTTCCTCTATCCTCCTAACAAGACGCTGAGGAGCCACCCCGACGTCAATAACCACCGCTTCATCCCCGACACTGAGTAAGTAACAGTTCGTTTCATCAGGGCCAAGAACGAAGGTCTCTATGGTCAATCTTTTGGGCATACAGGATCCTAGCGGCGCGTCAATCCGAATTTCTTGAGCTTGTACTGGAGAGTTCGCCGACTGATCCCAAGAGCATCTGCCGTACGTTCCCGATGGTTTCCATTTTCTTCCAAGGCCCGCATGATTGCCAACTTCTCGGCTTCCTCCAAAGAAGCAGGGGTGCTGACCATCGGAGACAGGATCTCCGGCTCAATACCACTTGTCATATCCAAAGCGGCCTCGCGGGCTCCTGCCACCTGAGGGGGGAGGAGATCGGGACCAAGGGCATCTGACCGGGAAAGAATCAGCGCACGTTCGAGAACATTCTCCAGCTCACGCACATTCCCCGGCCAATCATATCCGGACAAGGCATCGAGAAATGCGGGAGTCACGGTTCGAATGATCTTGTTGTTCTTGTTTCCGAGGCGACGCAACAAAAAGCTGACCAACAGAGGAAGGTCCTCCTTGCGTTCGCACAGAGGAGGGATACGAATCTCAAGCACGGCGAGTCGATAAAAAAGATCCTCACGGAATCGTCCGGCAGCAACCTCGGCCTTGAGATTCCGGTTTGTCGCGGCGATAATGCGCGTGTCCACCTTGACGGTCTTCACCGATCCCAGAGGTTCAATGGTCTTTTCCTGCAAGGCGCGCAACAGTTTCGCCTGAAGTGCAGCAGGCATCTCACCTATTTCATCGAGAAACAGCGTTCCGCCGTCAGCCAGTTGAAAACGTCCGGGCTTATCCTTGACAGCCCCGGTAAATGCACCTTTCTCATATCCAAAGAGTTCGCTTTCGAGGAGGTCGTCAGGCAGCGCCGCGCAGTTGACCTTGATCAACGGTCGATTGCTCCGGTTACTCGCCCGGTGCAGTCCTTCGGCCACCAGTTCCTTACCTGTTCCTGATTGGCCGAGAATAAGCACCGTCGCCTCACTGGGACCGGCTTGACCGATGAGATCACGTACCCGTTCGATACCGGGGCTGGCCCCGATAAAGTCCGGCTCGCCACCGACCTGAGCCTTGAGGCGGATATTTTCCTTGATCAACGTGTGATATTCGTAGGCCTTGCCCATCACGGCAACGAGTTCATCATTGTCGGCAGGCTTGGTCAGATAGTCGAATGCACCCTTTTTCATGGCATCCACCGCACTGCCTACACTCCCGAACGCCGTGAGCAACACAACGGGCATACCAGGCCTACGCACCTGAAATTCCTTGAGCAGCTGCATCCCATCCATGCCGGGCATTTTCATATCCACCATGGCAACATCAGGGTACGTGTCGGATTCGGCTTCCTCGGCCAGCACGCTCAAAGCACGCTCACCAGAGTCTGCTTCAAGGACAGTCCAGCCGTCATCTTCCAGCACGGCCCGCACCATCAATCTGTGGCCCGGTTCATCATCCACGATCAAGACTATTCTATTGTCCATATGTACTCCGGTTCCTTCTGAACATTTCAAACCAATCACGGCCTATGAACGGGCTTCGGTATCCCTGTCCGGGAAGAACAGATTGACCCTGAGGCCCGCACCCGGCAACGAATCAATGAAAACCTTTCCCCTGTGGGCACGCATGATATTCTGAACAATGGCCAGCCCAAGCCCGGTCCCGGTCTTCTTGCCGGTCACGAAAGGCTTGAAAACATCATCGGTCATGAGAGGGTCCATACCCGGCCCATCATCGGCCACGGTGATCCAGACACCACCATCTTCATGTGTTGAAGTCAGGCAAATATGTCCGGGCTTGTCGCAGTCCTGACAGGCGGCTATGGCATCCAGGCTATTAGAAATGAGATTGAGCAATATCTGCCGCAGGGCATCCTGATCCGCATAAGCTGGATCAGTGCCGAACTCAAAAGTTAACTCCGTCTCTTTGCTCTGAAAATCAAACCGCATAAGCTGTCTCAACGATTCCCCCACGTCCGAAAGATTGACAGCCACGGGATCGAGTTGCCGGGGTTTCGCCAGATAAAGCAAGTCCGTGACGACACGGTTCAGCCGGTCGGCCTCCTGCACCATGGTGGTCGCATATTGATCAAGAGGGGGCTGTCCCTTAAGCTTATTGGCAAAGAGCTGGGCAAAACCTCGCAGGGAACTCAGGGGATTTCGAACTTCGTGAGCCACCCCTGCGGCAAGGGAACCAATGGCGGCAAGACGGTTGGCTTCGTTCAAATCTTCCTCCAGGGAACGGATTTCTGTCCGATCTCGTAGAAGGACAAGACGTTGCCCCAATTCAGGAGCGGCGTCCTCATCGCTGGCCTGAAACGGCAGGGACAGAATTTCCAACTGGCGGCCCTGATAATCGAATTGCTCCCACTCGTACGGCGCAATACAGGTCAGATCATCAATATGCCGTCCAAAGGGAAAATCGCACCAGTTGACGCCGATAATTTCCGGGGCCGCTTGACCGTTTCCTTCCTCTTCACCCTCGGCCTTGGCAGGGGCTAGCAATTTTTTGGCAGAATGGTTGGCCGCCATGATTTCACCGGACTCACCGAGTGTCACCAATCCGTCAGGCATGTTATCAAGCAGCTTGTTCTGAAAACGCTCCATGCGAACAAGCTTGCGGCCTTCACCCCGTCTTCTGAGATATGCGAAAACCAATGACCAGAGAACAACTGCGGCGAGAAAGACATACCCTGTCTGGTAGGTTGCAGCCCGACGATACTGGCGGAATTGGTCCAGATGCTTTTCAGCATTGAATCCGACGACAAGATAAATCGGCGGAGGTTCGCGATCAAACCGATCCGCTCCATGCCCGCGTCCCTGTCCCATCATCATACCCTGATGCATCATGCCGTCTCCCCTCCCCTGCGGGGCTTTGCCCGTCGCCAGCGCGGCAATGCCGGGGTTGACCTTCAGGCCGGAAATGAGCACTCCCTGCTTGCCGAATTCGGCCATCACATGCCAGGCCCGACCAACTTCGATATTACGAGTCACATTTCCCGGCAACTCTAGAGATGGATTGTTCTTGCCCTTGTCGGATGTCACCAGCACATGGCTGTCGTCATCATACAAAGTGATAAAGACAATATCCTCGGATTTGGCAAGTTCAGTGAAAAGTTCTTCAGCCATGGCAGGGAAAAGGGGAGCGGCCTGGGAATTCATACGCAAGGAACGCATGATACGAGTCAGGTTGTTATCAACCCCACGCAAAATGGAGGAGCCAGTCATGATCATGTGATCCTCCACCAGCTCACGCTGATGGGCTATCGACCGCCACGTCAGATACAGACTGCCAAGCCCCAACACGATCAGTGCCAGAACCAGGGCAACCAGCGGCCCTTTTTCTTTCCCGCTTGAATGGACTTCCATCGCGCCTCTCTAGTCTCCCCAGGGTGCGTTGTAAACATCTTTGGGGCTGTACCATCATGCCTGCCCCTTTGCCTTCGCCCCCCATCAAGATCCACCGGAAATGGCAGGACATCAGGTTAAACGAGTGCAATGGGAAGGTCGAAAAAGACTCAAGCCGATCGGTTCCGGCGGCTTCATTGCCACTGGCAACAAAAAAACAGACTCGCCACTATAAAACCGTGTCTTTCGAGTCAGGGGACATCCTTTACGCCATAAGACAGCGTCAGGTTCTCATGGAGAAGGGCCAAAAGCAACTCAGCCGCATGCAATCAGTGATCTCCCTGCATCATCCCCCGGATGCAATCCCTGATGCCAGCCCTCATTCTCCACTATGCCGACCATGGAATTCATGGCCCATGACATTCAAAGAAATTTATGACGGAGCGATTCTTCCCCGTGAAGAACCGCTCCGCCTATTCCTGTTTTCCCGTTAATCGGAAATGTTCATCTAGTACATGCCGTTGTGCGCACCATGGCCGCGACCAAATCCAGGCCCCATGGGGCCACCAAAACCGGGGCACCCGTCTTCGCCATATGAGGGGCACCCGCCAAATCCGCCCGCAAAGGTAATACCGGTAGCCTGTGCCAGTTCCTCACCCATCTGCCCGCGCATGTCGCGCATCTTGTCACGCAATTCGGAGATTTCTGAAGTCAGCTTGCCAATTTTCTTTTCATTGGCATCGCCGCCGTTGATCATGGCTTGCAGTGTGGAATGCTTGGTCCACATGGCGGTCCGTAATTCAGACATCTGATCAGCGTACTTCTGAAAAATCTTGTCAGCCGCAGCCTGTTTTTCCGGCGAGAGTTGGCTATAGGCCGAGTTCGGACCGTTGCCGCCGCAAGCACCTCGGCGACCGTGGCCGTAACCGGGACCTGCAATTGACATTGCTGCCATACCGAGAACCAGGACTGTGGCCAGAGCTGTGATGGTAATGTTTTTCTTCATGTGATGACTCCTTCTGTAAAAAATTACTGTTCGAATGAAACATTTGCTCGGAGGAAGATGAGAGTGTGTTGATCTTCTTGCCACTGGTATAAGCATCTGCCGTGCCAAAGTTCTTATCATGCTGTATTATTTAAATAAATCGCAGATACCAAGATCATGTGCACATAAATAAGTGCAATTGTCTGCATTATTTTCTGCACATACTGTGTAATTTGTGCAAAAGGACGAATCTTGACTTCTTCAAGAAAAAAACGCGCCCCTCTTCATATCCATAAAATCGGTATAGACACACTAAAACCTACGCAACTATCTACGGATATGGTTGCAGTGCTTGTGGGCACTCATTTGAGGAGTTGACCTTTGGACGAGAGCATAAACCTATTTGCCTCCCAGTATGGTGCAGAGGCAACGGGAAAGCTCATGAACGTCTGTTCGCCAACCTTGAATCTGGAGACAACCAGTCGAAAAGGTCACACCCTACCGCGCCCATGACTGCCTGTAGCGGAGGAGGCGGAGGCTGAATCGTGCCCCAGGCCGGGGTACCACTATTCTCAAGCCATTATAACCCTCGTTTTCCTCTTGCCAAAAAAAAGCCACTCCTTATACGTTCAAGCATGCACCATCGTAGTAATATAACAATGGGCATTCTGCTCTTTATCCTGATCCTTCCGTCTCTTTCGACGGCGGGAGATTTCAAAGCCTTCATCACCCAACTTCCTCCTATCAAAATTATTCAGGACGACAAAGCCTCGGGCATCGCCAGTGATGTCCTGATCCGAATTATGGAAAAAGCCGGATTCGCCTTCACAATTGACGATATAGTCTTCGCTCCCTGGCAGGAATCATACGACATAACCCGAACCACGCCAAAGACGATTTGCCTCGGTATGGCACGCACCGAATCCCGTATTGCAGAGTTTAAATGGGTCGGCCCGATTTATACGGCGAAACTTGGCCTCATCGCTTCGAAAAAACTTCATATCCCCATTAAAAATTTCCAGGAAGCCACTTCATTTCGCATAGGCACAATCAAGGGAAGTGCCCCGGAAAAGATCCTCGTACAAGAGGGCGTGCCCCTGGAAAATCTGACTCGATTTGATCATAATGATGAGGCGATTCGAATGCTCCACTCAGGGCAGATCGACCTTCTCGCCTTTCCTAAATCATCAGCCCTGTACGGCATGTTGCAAATAGGCATTGATCCAAACGATTATGAAATGGTTTTGGAATTCCGCGACGTGGATATGTATTATGCCTTTTATCCACTGACTGACGACATCGAAATCCTTAAAATCCAGACAGCTCTGGATGACCTGAAAAAGAACGGACCAAACGGCATCAGTGAATATCACGAAATCATTTCCAAATACTTCCGCCCATCCATCTGATCAGCTTCTTCCCGGTGCTGGCCGTTTCCTTTCGTTTCAAGAAATGGTAGAAGAGACCCTTCGTTGCACACCAGCTTGACCGTTTGAGGAAAGACCATGCCCAATAGACTTCCCTGGCCCGATTATTTCATGCGCATTGCCCATCTTGTCGCACAGCGCTCCACCTGTACCCGCCGTGCGGTAGGAGCCATCGCTGTCCGTGACAAGCGAATCCTTGCCACCGGATACAACGGGGTTCCCTCCAATATTTCTCACTGCGAAGAAGTCGGCTGTCTCCGCGAAAAACTCGGTATCCCTTCTGGCCAACGCCATGAACTTTGCAGAGGGCTCCACGCGGAACAGAACGTCATCATCCAGGCTGCGACCCATGGACTCGATCTCAAGGAATGTGACATTTACTGTACCACCAAACCGTGTATCCTGTGTACCAAGATGCTCATCAACTGCGATGTGCGAAGCATCTTCTACGCCGAAGATTACAATGACGAGTTGTCAGAAGAAATGCTCAAGGAAGCGGGGGTGAATTATGTCTATATGCAAGGTGAATTCATCTAGTCCGGAAGAATTGATGGCCTGCGCCATCGAACTCGCCACACTGGGAAGAGGAACCACGGCACCCAACCCCTGTGTCGGGGCTGTTCTGGTTCGCGAAGGACATATCGTGGCCGGAGGCTGGCACAAAAAATATGGGCACCTCCATGCAGAACGGGAATGTCTGGCAGATGCCGAAGAAAAAAATATCGACCCGCGAGGGCTGACCCTCTTTGTCACTCTGGAACCATGCAATCATCACGGAAAGACCCCTCCCTGCACACAGGCCATCATCGAGGCCGGGATCAAAACAGTTGTCATCGGCACCCGCGACCCCAACCCTCTGGCGGCAGGAGGGATCGAGACATTGCAGGAGCATGGGATCACCGTCAAGGTCGGTATACTAGAGCAGGAATGCCGGGACTTGATCGCAGATTTTCTTCTCTGGCAAAGGAGCTATTCGACTTATAATATCATCAAAATGGCTGCGACACTTGATGGGAAAATTGCTTCACGACAACACAAGCCGGAACCGGTCTCATGCCCGGAATCATTTGAGCGCGTTCATCGCCTGCGATCCATGGTGAATGCCGTGGTTGTGGGCGGCGGAACCTTTTATGCCGACAACCCCAGCCTCTCATGCCGTCTGGATGGGCTTGATCCGAACTTCAGGCAACCTCTGGCAGTCATCGTCAGCTCTCGTCTGCCAGCGGAACCGCAGCACTTCACACTGCTCAGACAGCGACCGGAAAAAACCATCTTTTTCACCTCGGAAAAGGCCGCTCACAGCCCTGAAGCCGATGCACTTCGGAAACGGGGAACCAGTGTCTGGTCTCTCAACGATGCAGATGGCTGCTTCAACCTTTCCCTGGGATTCGAACGGCTCAGGTATGACCACCAATGCCATTACACGCTCATTGAAGGTGGTGGCCGCTTGGCCATGGAGTGTATCTCGCAAGGCCTCGCGGACAAACTGATCCACTTCGTCACCCCCCGTATTCTCGGCGATGACCTGGCACCATCGGCCTACTCCGGCCGCCAGAATGTCAGCATGGCTGAAACCGTGAATTACCGCATTACTCAAACCGAAACCAGCGGACAGGACGTGGTCCTGACCATGCTGCCACGTCAGGAGTAACCTCTCGTTGACAAACAACAGAGTCCACCCGGAAAATTCTCAGCCACTTGTTACTTCGCGGTGAACTCCGCCCCCTGCGGCACCAACCGAATGCCCACCGGCCTGAGGGTTCCCCTGAGAGATCAAGACCTCGTGCTGCCGGAGATTTACACCCGGCCATCTCCCTGATAGAACGACGTGCAAGACAGCATGAAACAAGGAATCCGTATGTTCACAGGACTGATCATGGGCATGGGCCGCATAGAGGCCGCTGACAATCGCGGCGCAGAGACACGCTTTCGCATAAGAACGCTTTTCGACCTTCCGGGGATCGAACTGGGGGAATCCATTGCTGTCAACGGCACATGCCTGACAGTGGAGACCCATGGCGACAATTGGTTTACCGCGTACGCCAGCCGCGAAACCATGTCCGTCACTTCACTGGGAGAACTTCGTGTCGGCTCCGAAGCCAATCTGGAACGGGCCATGGCCATGGGCGATCGTTTCGGCGGACATATTGTCGCGGGTCATGTGGATGCTCTTGCCGAAGTCGCAGAAGTCCGCCCTGCCGGAGAATCAAATATCTATAAACTCGTTTTCGATGCTGCCCATGGCAGGTATGTCATTCCCAAGGGTTCAATCGCGTTAGATGGGATATCGCTGACCGTCAACGAGTGCGGCGAAGACTGGCTCGAAGTGAACATCATTCCCGAGACCCAAAAAGCCACCACCATTTCCAATTGGAAACCCGGCCGCAAGGTCAATATGGAAACGGATATCATCGGCAAATACGTCGAGCGCATGGTCACGCCCTGGGCTGCAAAGGGAAAAGCCGAAACAAAATCAACTCTCACCATGGACTACTTGAGAGAACACGGTTTCTGATCAATCCCACCCCCTCCCCTGCAAAACAGGGAGCCACCTCCCCTTCCTGACACACGAGTTTCTCCTTCACCTCTGGACACCCCCCGGAGGTATGCTTATCTTCTTTTCCCAGGCTCGAAAGGCAGTGCTTGAACGGCATCAATGACTTGAGTCTGATTTGACCTCACCGCATCCAGGAGACAGATATCATGAAAATGACAGACCTCATGCCCATGGGAAAATGGCTTGAATTGGAAAAAGACCTTCACGAAAAATATCATATCAACGCAGAAGTCGTGGAAGAAGACGGCAAACGAGTCACCAACAGACGCCTGTGGTGCAACTCGCTGTGCAAGGCGATTCGTGAAAGCGACAAGGGGGTCGGCGGCATCTGTGCCCCGGCCGGGCAGGAATTCGTTCGCCTGACACGAGAGGAACGGTTGCCATTTGTCGAGGAATGTGATCTCGGCCTTGCCAAGATCAGCGTTCCGGTCATCGTCAATGGGGAACTGGTTGGTGCCGTCGGAGGCTGTGGTCCTCTGCCGGAGGGGAACGAATTGGAAGATTTCATGGTCCAGGCGACTATGGGAATGGAGGAAGAGGAAGTCTGTCAGCTGGCTGAAACAATCCCGACGATATCTCAGGAAAAGCTCAAGGAAATGCAAACCTATATTGAAGAAAAAGTGGCTGCAATCGTCGCTTCGGTCTAACCTTCAAAAAAAGAATCCCCCATTCGCTTCTCTTCTGAAAAGCCGTCCATGTCGGACGGCTTTTCAGATCCTAGGGGGAAAATCGACCCAATGTCGATCCACGCCGGTTGCGTCAGACGTCAGTTCCCCTTACCAACTAATTTTTGCTGATAATCTGGTCGCACCACTTGATGATTTCGTCATCATCCGGATCGCCGTCAATTTTCAGCGACTCCACGATCACTTTGGCTCCCAGCTGTTCAGATTTCTCTTCAATGGCATCAACCGCACCGCAGAAATACGTATAGCTGGAGTCTCCGCAACCGAAGACCGCGACTGGCTTGTCCTTGAGCGAAGCTTTTTCAAGGTCATCATACAACGCGATAAAATCGTCCTGAAGCTCGATTTCATCGTCGCCCCAGGTGGAGCAGCCAAAGAGGACCAGTTCGTACCCGTCCGCCAGTCCGTCCGCAGACACGTCTGATGCATCACGGATATCAACTGCGTACTCGTTTTTCTCCAAATGTTTGGCGATAGTGTCAGCGGCATTTTCCGTGTTGCCGGTGGTTGAACCGAATACAATCAAGGTTTTAGGCATGTTTTTCTCCTTTGTGATGTGTGAGCCTGTTCCTCACGGCTTAATTGAAATTGAAAATCAAAGTCAATCACAAAGTGTAATTTGTTTGAGGATTTCACAAGGAGACATGAAGCCCCCTTTAACATCCAGCATGATGTTATTTTCGAGAGAATCCCCTCTTTCCCCTCTTGTCTCCGGCCCGGTTTCAACGTAGATAGAGAGTTGATCTCAACAATTTCTAGACTTCTTGAAGAACATGCGGAAACCTCTGTGTACCGGTGTTTTCGGGATTAAATAATATGGTTAAACAATCGGTCTTCGCAGGCGTTCCAGATATCCTCGACGAACAGAAGTTCGCCCATGGCGGCAACCTTCGACGCATGGCAGAACAAGCCAAATGCTCCCCCCATGAAATAGTGGACTTCTCTGCAAACGTTAATCCTCTTGGCCCACCACCATGGCTCGGGCAGGTTGTCGGGCACGCCCTACAGAGTGTGGACTCCTACCCAGACCCCGACTCTCATGATCTGCTCATGGCCGCCTCCGAATTATATAAAGTATGGCCCACCCAGGTCATTGCGGGCAATGGCGCGTCCGAATTGCTCTTTGCCGCCGCAGGGTTGGGAGGCTACAGCCAGGCGATCATCCCCTCCCCCACCTATGTGGATTACGCGCGTGCGTGCAAAGCTCACAGGCTGAAAGTTCGGGAAGTCCCCATGGCCGAGGGCTTCCAAATAAACTTCCCGGCCATGGGTCCTCTGCTGGCGACTCCCTCCGTGGTTTTCCTGTGCAGCCCGAACAATCCCACTGGCACTACATTTTCCGCAGCGGACCTACGCGAAGTGGCAACCATGTTCCCGCAAAGCCGCTTTATCGTGGACGAATCCTTTGCTGAATTCCGGCCCGAAGGGACAGACAGACTCATCCGCAATCGTCCTTCCAATGTCATAACGATTCTATCTCTGACCAAATTTTTTGCCATCCCCGGCATCAGGCTCGGGCTGGCATTTGCCGACCCGGATATCATCTTGCGGCTCAAGCAGAACATGCCTGCCTGGTCCGTGAACACCCTAGCCCAGAAAATAGGGGCACGCTGTCTGCGTGATAAACAATACGCGATTCACACTCGTGAGCAGACCACCCTCTTGCGCAAGAACCTCGCCTCGGGACTGCGCCAGATCCCCGGCATCAAGGTCATGCCGGGAGAAGCAAATTATCTGCTCTGCCGGGTGGAGCGTATCGGACAGGATGCAGTGCCTCTTTTTGATCGCCTCCTGACCGAACATCGTATCGCAATCCGGCTCTGCGGCAATTACGAGGGACTGGATAATAACTGGTTTCGGGTGGCTGTCCGCAATGGAAGAGACAATGAACGGCTGATCAAGGCCATGGAAGCAGTCAGTGGCACCGGCCGTGGCCCAGTGGTCAAACGAACCAAGCGCACCCCGGCCCTCATGCTCCAAGGAACCAGCTCCAACGCCGGGAAATCCGTTCTCACAGCGGCTTTTTGTCGCATTCTGCTTCAGGACGGGTATTCCGTGGCACCGTTCAAAGCCCAAAACATGTCCCTCAACTCCTATGTCACGGAATCGGGCGGAGAAATGGGACGGGCGCAAGTCACCCAGGCCATGGCGTGCCGATTACGCCCGGAAGTACGCATGAATCCGGTCCTGCTCAAACCAGGCTCGGATACAGGCTCGCAGGTCATCGTCATGGGCCAACCCGTGGGCAATATGTCCGTACGTGAATATGTTCGCTACAAACCAAGAGCCTGGGAAGCGGTGAAAACAGCCTATGACTCCCTGGCGAATGAATACGATGTCATCGTCCTTGAAGGTGCTGGCAGCCCTGCCGAGGTCAACCTCAAACACCACGACATCGTGAATATGGCTATGGCGCGACACGCCAAGGCACGAGTCATGCTGGCCGGAGACATCGATCGAGGCGGCGTCTTCGCCTCCATCGTCGGCACCATGAATCTTTTGACCCCACAAGAACGCGACCATGTGGAGGGTTTTCTCATCAACCGCTTCCGCGGGGACCCCAGCCTGCTTGATCCCGCTTTCGGGCAAATGTTTGAGCATACAGGTAAGCCGGTCCTGGGGACCATTCCATATATCCATTCCCTCGGCCTTCCCGAGGAGGATTCTGTTTCATTCAAGGAAGGATTCAGACCGGAAGACAGCCTGGAACGTCTTCCTGACGCGGAGTGTGTGGACATCGTGGTCATTGATCTGCCACGCATATCGAATTTCAACGATATTGACCCATTCTATATGGAGCCGGATGTCCGCATCAGAGTGGTCTCTGATGCCCACGATATCGGAACCCCGGATGCTGTGATCCTGCCTGGTTCCAAATCAACTGTGCCGGATATGAAAGCCCTCAAGGGGACTGGCATGGCCGCAGTTCTGCGGGAACTGGCCAACGACGATCACAAGACACGGATGATAGGCATCTGCGGCGGCTTCCAAATGCTTGGAGACCTGGTCGACGACCCGTTTGGCCTGGAGTCGGAAACGACTCGCATGGAAGGATTCGGTCTCCTGCCGATTCAGACGACCTTAGTCCCGGAAAAGACCCTGACCCGCACCACCGGGGTTCATTCCACATCCGGGCACCAGGTTCATGGCTACGAAATCCACCACGGCCAGACTGTCTCTTTGACAGAGAACCTGCGAGTGGCCCTAAGAGACAGTGCCGGGAATCCCCTTGGTTTTTCCCGACCTGATGGCAGGGTCTGGGGAACATATCTTCATGGACTCTTCGATGCGGATGAATTCCGCCGCTGGTTTATAGATCAGTTGCGCATGGACAAGGGGCTTTCGCCCCTTGAGAATGTTCAGGCGCGGTTCGACCTCGAAGACGCCCTCGACCATCTGGCCGGAATTGTCCGCGAAGCCGTCAATATGGATTCCATTTACAAATCACTCGGCTTTTCAGGCTGCTGTGCCCAAGCCAGCCTTTTCTTTTCCATGGGCGGTTGAGTCTTTTCTCAACCAAACCCGAGGAAACTGAAAAAGCCCTTCTTTTTACCTGCGTATCGAGAAGGGTCACTGATGTATTCGGTCATGCACTTGGTACTGCAAAAAAACATCTCGCCTTCGGGCTGCATGATACTTTGACTATTGCTGTTATTTCTATCGACACGCTTACCGCACACGGGGTCGCGAGCGACATAATTCACGGTCTTGTCCTCCTGGCGGCGCTTGGCGCAGCCGCAACTTGGTCCGCATCCCTTGCTCATAGTTTCCTCCCAGGTTGCGTTTTGACCGGACATTCCGGCTCGTCTCCATCATACATCAAGACCAACTGAAACGCACCTTTTATAGAAGTACCTCCTACCAGTTCTTTTCATTGACGAATCAAACTGAAACTCAAGAAATGACCTTTTTTTCTTCCGACCAAACAAGTTGACAGCCCGCTTCATTCGGGTTGAACTACGCATCCGTTTTTCTATCTATTAAGGAGTATCTTGATGCGCAGTAAAAAAATGACTGGTGGATTGGAAAAGGCCCCGCACCGCTCGCTCTTGTACGCGACCGGACTGTCCAAAGAAGAAATGGACCGCCCGTTGATCGGCGTATGCAACGCAGCCAACGAAATTATCCCCGGACATGTGCATCTAGACACGATTTCCGAGGCCGTTAAGACTGGCATCCGTATCGCAGGCGGTACCCCCATGGAATTTCCCGCAATCGGCGTCTGTGACGGGCTGTCCATGAACCATGAAGGCATGAAGATGTCACTACCCAGCCGTGAGCTTATCGCCGACTCCGTGGAAATAATGGCAACAGCCCACCCCTTTGATGCCATTGTCTGTATACCCAACTGCGACAAGATCGTTCCGGGTATGCTCATGGCGATTCTGCGACTGAACATCCCGGCCGTCGTCATTTCCGGTGGCCCCATGCTGGCAGGACGCAAAAAAAGCGCTGATCTTATCAATGTTTTTGAGGGAGTTGGCAAGGTCAAGGCCGGCACCATGACGGAAGAGGAACTGGAGCAATTTGAACAGTCCGCATGCCCGACCTGTGGCTCCTGCGCTGGCATGTTCACCGCCAACTCCATGAACTGTCTTTCCGAGTCCATCGGATTGGCCCTGCCCGGCAATGGTACCATCCCGGCAGTCATGTCCGCACGAGTTCGCCTCGCCAAGCAGGCTGGCATGCAAGTCATGGAAATGCTGGAAAAGAATATCAGACCTCGCGATATCGTCACAGAAAAGGCCGTGCACAATGCTGTGACCATGGACATGGCCCTGGGCTGTTCCACCAATACAACGCTGCATCTGCCCGCCTTGTTCGCCGAGGCAGGCCTTGATCTCAATCTGGAAATGTTCAATGAGATCAGCAAAAAAACACCCAATTTGTGCAAGCTTTCCCCTGCCGGACCTCACTATATGGAGGACCTGAACGAAGCAGGCGGCATCCCGGCTGTAATGTCTGAACTGGTCAAGAAAGACCTGCTCAATCTTGATGTCATGACCGTCACAGGAAAGACCCTGGGAGAGAATCTCAAGGACCTGAAAGCACATGTCTCTGACGAGACCATTGTTCGCCCCATAGAGACCCCTTATTCCCAAGAAGGCGGCATTGCCATTCTGTACGGCAATATTGCGCCTGAGGGCGGATGCGTCAAGCAGTCTGCCGTGGCACCGGAAATGATGGTCAACACAGGCACCGCACGGGTTTTCAACTCCGAAGAGGACTGTGTAGAAGCTATTCTGGGCAACAAGATCAAACCCGGAGACGTGGTGGTTGTCCTGTATGAAGGTCCCAAGGGCGGCCCCGGAATGCGTGAAATGCTCACTCCGACCTCGGCCATATCCGGCATGGGCTTGGGCAGTTCCGTCGCCTTGATCACCGATGGTCGTTTCTCGGGAGGAACCCGTGGCGCTGCTATCGGCCACATCTCGCCCGAGGCCGCAGCAGGCGGTCCCATCGGACTGGTCCAAGAGGGAGACCGCATCGAAATCAACATCCCTAAACGCTCCATCAATCTGCTGGTTGATGAAGCTGAACTCGAAGAGCGCAGGAAAAACTTTACTCCGGTGGTCAAGGAAGTCCAATCTCCTTTCCTCCGCCGCTATGCCAAACTTGTGACCTCGGCCTCCCGAGGTGCAGTCTTCGAAAAATAATCGAAGAAATTCACACGACCAACTCAAAGAGCCGACCAGAATATCCTGGCCGGCTCTTTGCTTCAAAAGCAGAGTCACAAGAGAAGAAAGACTTCTTACCCTTGAAAAATCCTCGTCAGAGCCACTCCCCTCACTCCTGAATAGCACGACTCCTGCCCTGACTGCCCTGACTGCCCTGACTGCCCTGACTGCCCTGACTGCCCTGACTGCCCTGACTGCCCTGACTGCCCTGACTGCCCTGAAGAGGCGAATCCACCCAGGGTCGCCGGATGTCCATAGGCGGCACCAGAGCCGGATACCATTGGCGGAATAAATGAGAAAAAGTTCCGTCTGCACGCATGGATTGAAACGCATCCTGCCAGAGGCGCACGGTCTTCGGATCTGTCCCATGCGAGAGAGCGAGATAAAGGTCCACATCCTTGATCACATACACAACTTCCAGAGCGTCGAGAGGCACTTCCGCTGCAAGCGCTGTCTCACTGATGCCCAAAGATGCGGCTACGACCAAATCCAACCGCCCACGAACCAGCTTGCGAAAATTGAGGACATTATTCACAGCCTGTTTCAGATTCGTGAACCCCTGATCGCGAAGAAATGCATCCCTGACATCTCCTCTATAGGTCCCGATGGAGTGAACATCTCGCGCATCATCCAGTGAGTGAAGAGTCTGGTTTGTCCCTTTTCTGGCCAGGAAGACCCATTGCAGGCGCATGAATGGCCCCACCCATGTAAAGAGAGAATCTCGCGCTTCATTCCGCGCAATTGTAAACAAGGCCGTGTCTGCCGTGGTAAGCAGAATATCATATGCCCGAGCCCAGGGCAGTGGCGTAATGCTGCTTTCCTGCCCTACCCGACGCATTATTTCGCGCACAAGAGCCACACCGTAACCAGTCAATTCTCCATCCACCATCATGGCAGATCGGCCTGCCAACTCAGTATAGACCGAGAGTTCGGCAGATCGGACCGGAATGATGCCAACCTGTATGAACACAAGCAAGAAAACCGCCAGCTTCCCAAACTGTTTTATTTTGATCATTACCACATTTTTACACCAATTCATTCTCAATTGCACCAGAAAAATGAGCAGACCACGCATTTCACTCAAGGCACAATGACGGCAAAGCCAATACCAGTAGAGCTTGTGACCAAAACGAGAAAGCCTCCCGGAGGAGGCTTGGTGTTTTCTCGGTGCAAATAAAAGGAAGATGCTTTCTTTAATGCACCAGCCATGCCAACAAGACAGATTTAAACTATTTTTATTAATAATATAATTATTACAGTGTATTACTTGTCATTTTGACTCTCTGTATTTTTCTCGTTTGGTACTTCAAAGGGTACAAGAATTTTAACTTTCCGCTCTGGAAAGCTTCATGGGACAAAATTTTTGTATGTAATGTGAGCCGAGTCTCAGGCTCTGATCTGAACTTCGGAAAGACCTTCCATGATAGACCGAATGGCCCCAGTGGAAGCTGCAAATGCTTCCACGACCACTGGGTCGAACTGAGTACCGGAGCAGCGGATAATTTCACGTTGGGCGGCTTCAAAGCTCAACGCCTGACGATATGGTCTGTTCTGAAGCATGGCGGAAAGCGAATCAGCAAGTGAGATAATACGAGCACCCAGGGGAATAGCCTCGCCTTTGATGCGCTGAGGGTAGCCGTTGCCATCAAAACGTTCATGATGATGCAAGACCATGTCCACCACCCCCAGTTGTCGCAGGGCCGCCACAGGACGGAGGATATCAGCCCCTGCTTCCGGGTGATTTCGTATGGCGACCCATTCTACTGGGTCAAGAGGTCCCTGCTTGCACAGAACGGCATCAGGAACACCAATCTTTCCTATATCGTGCAGATGACCCGCCACATGCACGACATCTGATTCAACACAAGAGAGCCCCATAACAAGGGCAAGAGCATGGGAAATCTGTGCGACCTCAGCAGAGTGCATGGATGTATGTTGATCCTTTGCGTCAATAGCATTCCCCAACGACTCTGCAAATTGATGCAAAATGGCCGAGATGAACTGCGTTGGTTCTGCGCATTGACTGGTCCCCGGCAGCGAAGCGCCAGCTGCCGGGGATTGAAGATCAAGTTCCATATTACACGGCTCTGCTTGCGATGTCGTGCTCAAGGCGAGAAAGATTTCGTGAAATCACTTTATGGAGGGAGTTGTCGATTCCTGCTCCCTTGACAGCAGACTTGGCTGCCAGACGGAAGCAGACAAGCGCTTCCTCTTCATTCCCGGCACTCTGATGGACCAGCCCCAGGTTATTCCTTACCTTGGCTTCGTGAAGGGGCGACCCCATCTGCCGAGCAATCCGGTTGGCCTGAGCCAACTGAAACAGGGCATCTTCGACCTGACCATTATTGAAAGCCTTCATTCCTTCCCTGTTGAACATACCAAGTCTGTGCAAACTGCTCATGAAATAACTCCTTGCGCGAGGTTTACCCAGCGGACGCAAAGCTCCCGCCGGAATTCTACACCGCTTCAAGGACGCCTCTTCTACATTTGTACGCATGCTGCAAGATATCTTATGCTCTTTCACTGCCATCCCGTGCCTCCCCATTTCATACCGCACAAGGTGGAGTATATTGACAATGAAAATCAATTTCAAGAATTTTCTTTGCCTGTCTTTGGGGAATACAGAAACGAGAAACACATGGAATAAGCTATAATCACATCGCTTTTCACACATTTCGTCATTTCCAATCTCTGGAAAAACAACAGAAAGTTGAATAAGTTGTCTCAACAGGATCCTTCCATCCCAGATGGGTGGTTTTGCATAAACCACAATGACCGACTTTTTTTTGAGAGCGTTGAATTATTCAAAAAACGCCAAATAAAAAAAAGAGCGTCGCCCACACTCAGGCGGGCAACGCTCTACGAGAACGTGAAGATTGAAAGTTATCGTGCGATCATAGCCCTTAAATGGTCTGCACAATTTTCCGTATTGTGCCCCATATTATCAAGGCAATCCACGAAATGCATAAGCTGATAGATGTCCTTGAAATCAAGGTCCATGGCATACAGTTTCTTATGCAATTCATTCTTGAGCTTACGCACCTTGTCTCGTTCGGAGCGCACTTTGCGGAAGCAGGTTTTGGTCCCTTCTCTGTCAAGGGATTCCCCGTGCAAAAGGGCAATGGTCGCTTTCAGCGCAGGGCCAAGCAGGACCGTGGTCCGGGAGACTGCATCGAGCAGGTAAATAACATCTTTCTGAATCTGCTCCGGGAACTCCACCTTGCGCATAGCAAGCCAATGCAGGGCGTCCTGAGCCGCATCAAGCACATTATCCTGCGACTTGGTGTAGCTGAGAAAAAGGGATTTCTCCACAGGCATGAATAACCCTTTGGGCAGATGGTTGCGAATATTACGCTTGATCTTGTCCGCATGGTTTTCGATCTGGTCGATAGTTCGGGTCAGTTCTTCGAACTCGCGGCAGACACCACCTGAAACATAGCACTCAAGGGATTCGTCGATAGTCTCTATGCATTCGGCAATTTTGTCATAATGCTCCGTCAATCCGTCCATGGGTGAACGACTTGCGAGAAGACCGAAAAAGGGGAGTTTCAAAAACATATATGTACCTCTTGGGATAACGTTGCGCTAACTTGATGATTTAGTTGTAACACAGCCATTTCAGAATCTCAAAAAGAATCACGGCAGTAAAAGCCGATACCGGAACTGTAATCAACCAGTATATGACAATTTTTCCAAGAATTCTGAAATCAACCGCCTTGAAACCACGGGCAACACCAACACCGGCAATGGCACCGATGGCTGCGTGGGTAGAAGAAACGGGCAACCCTAATTTGGATGCTGCCAAAACCGTGGTGGCAGTGGAAAAGTCCACGGCAAAACCACGGGTATTGTTGAGCACCGTGATTTTTTCACCCACCGTGGTCATGACCCGATGCCCCAGCAGCAGAATCCCCACAGCAATGCCGATACCACCGATAGCCAGAATCGTAAACGGAATCTCCGCCTGAGTCGCTATGGTCTGATCCTTGGCGATAAGATAAATGGCCGCCACCGGGCCTATGGCATTGGCGACATCGTTGGCCCCATGTGCAAGAGCGACATAGCAGGACGTCCCGATCTGCATCTTCCGAAAAATCCGCTCAACGGCTTCGGCTCCCGCTTCTTCATCCATGACCAGACGGGCAACAAAAAACCGACTGATTCCCCAGGCGACCACTCCAAAACAACTCCCCCAGAAGAATGCCATGTAGAGAGGCATTTTGAGAGATTTTCCCAATGGGGTCTTATACATGAACGACATACAGATGATGCCGATGGTCAGACCGATCCAGCGTGGTGCCCATTTCTTGGCAGCGACGATAAACTGCCGGGCATTGAGAATCCGACTTCGTATATGGGTAAAGACAAGAAACCCGATGGCAGCGGAAAAGAACGGAGAGATAAACCATGATGCCACGACCGCGCCAAGGACATACCAATTGACCACACTGGCTCCACCGGCAACAATGCCGAAACCGAGGATAGCTCCTACGATGGAGTGGGTAGACGAAACAGGCAGAGATGTCAGCGTCGCCATGAAAACCCAGAATGCTGCGGCAATCAGAGCGGCAAACATGCCGATCATCACTAACTTGGGATCGCCAATAGCCATGGGATCGATAATTCCCTTGGCAATGGTCTTGGTCACCTGAGAGCCAAGCAACACCGCACCGACAAAGTTGAGTATGCCCGCAATGACAACAGCCTGACGCACAGTGATCGCTTTGGCTCCAACAGCCGAAGCCATGGAATTGGCCACGTCATTGGCACCGAGGTTGAAGGCTTTCCAGAACCCGGCCGCCAGCGCCAGGTAGAAGAAGATATCGTAAATGTCCATTGGGTTTCCCCTCTTTCGAGGGCGTTCGTTAAAGTGTTGCCATCATCCGATCAGACAGGCTTGTTGAGCCGGAAACAGAACCGGGCACCTCGGATATCCTCACCATATCCGTCATGCCAGATTTCACCTCCGAAGTTCCGCACGATGCGACGGCAGATGGCAAGCCCGAGGCCCGCACTACCCGAAGAACTGTCAATCGTATTCTCATCAACCCGATAAAACCTTTCGAAGACCTTGGTGCTGTGCTCTCTGGAGATACCCGGCCCCTGATCCTCCACGCAAAAGACGATGGACTCGCCATCATCCTGTGCCGTGACTGTAATTTTCCCGTTTTCCGGACTATACTTGACCGCGTTGTTCAGCAGATTGTGAAAGACATGGAGCAACCCATCTGGCTCTCCCATCACGAGCATGGCGTCATCCGGTGCATTCACTTCCAACCGGATATCTCTTTCCGCCGCCCAGGGAGTCACATCCGCCACGGTTCTTTCCAGATATTCATTCCCCGAAACCGGCTGAAGCTTGAGCTGTTTGCCCATCTGCTCCGACTTGGCAAGAGCCAACATGCTGGAGATGACTTTATCCATATGGTCTGCGTTCTTGAGCACAGTCTCCAGAAAAAAACGTCCATCTTCGGGCTTGGCCGGAGGGTTGTCCAACAAAGTCTCACTGTAGCCCTTGATGGAAGTCAACGGTGTCCGAAGCTGGTGAGACGCGTTCGCCACAAAATCCTTCAGCCCTTTCTCGCTCCGCTTCATCTCGGTGATGTCATAAAAAACAAGAATAATTTTTCGAACACCCTTCTGATCGTGAAACGGAACAGCACTGACTTCAACAGTACGGGAATCCATCAGATCTATCTGAATAGTCCGCTCTCCCTCATCGGGAGCGTGCAGTAATTCGTCCACCAAATCCTGAATTTCAAATCGACGGGTGACTTCGATGGGGGTCCGGCCAACAGTGGATTCAGCCAGGTTGAACATGACATCAAGGGCAGAGTTGTAGGACTCGATGCGTCCCTCCGAGTCAATGGACATAACTCCCTCGCGCATACCCTCGAAAATAGCCTGGAGTTGTCCCTTCTGATCTTTGATGATCTGGACGTTCCGTTCGATATTCTCCGCCATCCGATTCACGGATTGAGCAAGCGGTTTGAATTCGCCGCCAGGCAAGACCCGCAACCGTGTGCCATAATCCCCCTCACCGATAGACCGGGCAAGTTCGGAAAAAGCGGTAATCTCCCGGCTCATGTTGCGCGACATGATGACACTGACCAATCCCGCACAGAGGAGGGTCAAAATAAATATCCAAAGGAAATTCTGCCTGAGAGAACTCAAGCGATGGCTGACATCGGAAAACGGCACAGCCAATCGCAAAACCCCGGCAGGAAGGCTGACGGAGGCTCTGATCTTGGTGGCGACGTACAGCATATCCTTATGCAAGGTATCGGAATACCGGACATTGGTCCCATGGCCTTCTATATGCGCGGCAATGACTTCGGGACGCTCACTATGATTATCCAATTCAGCGAGATTGGCGAATGTCACTCCCGAATCGGCAATAACCCGTCCGTCAGTAATGATATAGGTGATCCGTGCGCCCAGTCGTGGGCCAAGGGCATCGACCCATGTGGCAAAAGCCTCTTCCGTCGTGAAACGGGGGTGCTCGTCAATGAGCCATTTGATGGATTCCAACTCGCTCATGGAGCGGAGTTTGGTCTCAGCCAACACATCGCTGGCAACAATACTCGTGGAATAATAGAAAATCACGGCCATGGCCATGAGCAGCAAAGCCCAGGTCCACAGCAGAATCCGCATTTGAAAGGAGCGCAGTTTCATTCAAAATTTCCTTGTTTTTGTGTACACGGCCCCCCTGTAGCATGGATGGAGTTGCCAAGCACGACGCGAGGGTCTGTAACATGTTCGTCACACAAATGTAACGTTTTATAGTGTTACGGTTTTGTTACGATAATATTTGTCAACCATATCAGCGTATTGCAACATTCATGCGACAGTTTTGAATCAAAAGCCGTACGATGGACGATCTCAAGATCACCCTTCATACGTCTTTGCGCTCCTTGATCTCTTTAAACTAACAGTCTGAAGTCATTATAAAATCGTGTCCAACTCGACCCATATGACACGCGATATACCCTTCAGGCTTCCCTTCTTTTTGCACCGTTCCACCCGAGGCATATTTTGCCCAAAACCAATCCCCGTACTCAGGGTTACATCCCTTAAGCTTACACATGATGGTGAGATCGGCCAGTCTCTTGTCTGCCGTGTAATCTTCCTTGACGAGGGGCGTACAAGTAAGGTCTTGGGCACCTTTGATACACCCTTCCATGTTCACATACACGATGTGCAAGAGACCGTGTGGAGAACGACCGTATTGCATCCCCGAAGAATCCGGAAATTGCTCCTAGTGGACATGTCTTTCCAGCTTGAAAAAGTCCCGCCACACCGAGACTGATCCACATGAGGAGCAGAAGAATGGCTCCCTGCCGGGACAGTCCAGGCAAGACCGGCAAGAAACGCACACAGAATTGAAATCCCCTGTAATTTCATGATCATCCTCTCTACGTCCTTGCTGATGTCCAATAAGGACAAGCATACACCGGAGACGCATGTTTCAGACCATTATTATTCTAAGGCAAAAGCTGTTGGCCCGACAGAAAAAAAGGGCACACCAGAGTGCGCCCCGCAGGGTACCGGTTGCGGAAAAGCGACTCTTTCAGTCATGGACCTCAGCCTCTCAGGCGGAAAAAGAATCGACACGCGAAAGAGCCCAGAAAAGCATTGAGGCCACACCTGTACAATGGTGACACAAATGCCTAGAATCCGCGCATGCACTCCATGAGGTAGACAGAAACTTCGATGCGCACGACACCGTTCTCTTCAATGACTCGAACATTGTTTTCCGGGATAAGGGCCATATCCTCGGCCACATTCATCCATTTTCCGGCCAGCCATTCTGGAGAAACTCCCTGTTCATCCATTTCAGTCCGGGCATAACTTTCGGCAACGGTCCATTCATCATCTTGTACTGCGGGCATTGTTCTTCTCCTTGACAGAGCCGAGTGTTCCGCCGCCAATAGAGCATCAACGAAACTCGGCATTTATCCATTAAATATAGTGTCGCTGGTTCATACCGAGCAGACAAAAAACTTCATACGTGATGGTTCCCCACCAATCGGCCAATTCTTCAACAGAAATACTCCCCGGCGCAGGGCCACCCAGCAGCCACGCTCGGTCTCCAGGCACGACACCAGTCCCTTCGCCCATAATATCCGAGACGTCAACCAGGGCCATCTGCATGCATATACGGCCAAGAATAGGGACACGATACCCCTTGATATTCATGAAACCGGAATTCGAAAGCCCCCGGCTATAGTTGTCGGCGTAGCCCACTCCGATGACTGCCACAGTGCAGTCTTTTTCTGCAACATGCGTCCAACCGTAGCTGATCCCCTCACCTTTTTTCAGACCATGCACCTGCATGACCGGAGCGGAAACTTCCATGGCCGGTTTAAGAGGACCGACTTGCCCCGCCCAATCCGTCCCATAAAGCGGATCGGCCCCGTACAGGGAAATCCCGAGGCGCACACTGTCGAGACGGCAGACGTCATGCACCATTGATCCGGCGGAGTTGGCCAGATTGGCTTCCACCTGAAATCCGGCACCACGCACAGCCTCGACGATTCCTTGAAAACGCGCTGCCTGGAGTTCCACATCGGCCTTGTGTTCCGGCACATCCGCCGAGGCAAGATGAGACGTAATCATGACCGGATTAAGGGCCGGATTCGCCTTGAGAAATTCCACAACCTGCCTGACCTCTTCAGGGAGAAAACCAAGGCGACGCATACCAGTATCGAATTTGAGTCCAATATTCAGGCTCCCTCTGGATCGGGCCAGTTCAGCGAGGGTCTTCAGATGTCCCATATGGCTCATGGCAGCCAGGATATCATGCTCCCACAAGGCAACATAATCCGCTTCATCAACAGGCCCAAGCAATGCCATAATGCGTTTTTCGCACCCTGAATGACGCAGATGGACTGCTTCGCTGACAAACCCGACGGCAAAAGTCTCGGCCTCTTCATCCAAGACTCCGGCCACCTCGGCCAGACCATGCCCATAGGCATCAGACTTGATAACAGGGATGACCGAGTCACTCACACCTTTGAACACCCTGTAGTTGTGACGGAGATTCTCTAACGTCACATGCACCTGAATCTTATTGTAATCAATAGTCATGCTACTACTTTCGCTTGAAGAGCTTTTCGAGATCAAGAGGATTCCACCGAACCACGACAGGGCGGCCATGTGGACAAAAATCCCGCTCCGGCGTCTGCAACCACACATCCAGCAGAGCCAGGGCTTCATCCACAGCCAGAGCCTGTCCGGCCTTGATAGCTGTCTTGCAAGACATCATAGTCCACAGATCATCAAGGGTCTTGGCCTTTTCCGCCAAGGCATCAACCAGATACTCCCTCGCCTTCCCCGTGTCCAGAGTCGGAGGAATTCCACGCACCAGCACCTTGGCAGGACCGTCCAACTCCAAAAGAAACCCCATTGATTTCAAGTCATCCTTCACCCCCAGCAGGACATCAACTTCGCTGGGGTGCAGAGTAATTTCAAGCGGCAGGGCCAAGGGCTGCGAGTCTCCCTTGGTCCGGGCTTCACGCATGGCAGCGAGGAGAACTCGTTCATGTGCGGCATGTTGATCAATAAGCACCAGGGATTCCCCTTGCCGCAAGACCAGATAGGTGTCTGCCACCTGTCCCAGATACGTATAGTTGGTTCCGGCCAGGGTCACACCTTCGGCCCGCCCCGCAACCGCTCCTGAGATGTGAGTTTCATGAGTCCCGAATTCCGTCCGGTCATCTGAAAAAACCCTTTCCGAACTCGTTCTGGATGGTGGCACAGGCAAGGGGATGTCTTTTGGAGGATTGTAATCCTGTTGATATTCCCGATAGGTCGCAAATTTCGGTTCGCTCCGAAGAGCCGAAGGCTGATGGCTCCGCTTGACCGGAGCAGCCCCTGTCCCGGCATAATCATTCCCGATGTTTTCCAGGGGGCGTGAGTGTCCGGGGTGCGGCAACACAGGAGGTGCCTCTTCGGCAAAGGAGAGAGCCTGCATGACACCACCTCGAATAGTCGAGAAAACCCGACTTTCCTCCAGAAAACGCACCTCGAGCTTTGCCGGATGAACATTGACGTCCACTTCTTCATTCGGCACTTCCAGAAAAAGTACTATCTGCGGGTATTCCCGAGAGAGAAGCATCCCCCGATAGGCCTGGCGGACAGCGCTGAGCATCATCTTGTCCTGCACCGAACGCCCGTTGACATAGAGCAGGATACGGTCTCCACGCCCCTGAGCCGTGGCCGGAGAACCCGCAACACCGTGGGCACGATAGCCCTCACGCTCGAAGTCAAAGGGGCGCAGCCCTTCGCACACGACCGGAGGCCAAAAAGTCTTGAGTCGGGCCGAAAGTTCCTGGTCCGGTGGCAGACGAAGGGCTTCTCGTCCTCCCATTGTCAGGGAAAAACCCGCGTGCAAATGAGCCAGACTGATGCGCATGAGCGTCTCCTGGCATCGTTTGTTTTCCGTGACTTCCGTCTTGAGGAATTTGAGTCGGGCCGGAGTATTTCCAAACAGATCACGGACCTCGACCCGCGTGCCTGCCGCCAATGCAGCCGGACCTTCGCCCTCGATTTCTCCTCCCCGCACTTCGATGAAAGCAGCCTCATCCGCCCCTTCATGACAGGAAGTCATGGTGAAACGGGAAACCGATGCGATAGAGGGCAACGCTTCCCCCCGGAACCCGAATGAACCGATGGAGGTAATATCCTCAAACCGCTGTATCTTGCTGGTAGCATGCCTTGTCACGGCCAGACTGAGTTGATTCGCGGCAATGCCGAACCCGTTATCCTGAACAAGGATCAAGGCTCGACCCCCCTTCTCCACGGTGACATCCACTCGTGAGGCTCCGGCATCCAACGAATTCTCCACCAGCTCCTTGACGACGCTGGAGGGGCGTTCGACCACCTCTCCCGCTGCGATCTGATTCTTCAGGCCCGCAGGCAAGACACGAATGACAGGCAAAGTGCCCACGCTCATATACCCTCCGGTATCTAGAAATTGAGGAGATCGAAACTCAGCCCAAAACGATTGTCGCCGGGTTTCTGCGAAAACGTGAAATGCAAGGTGTAGCACTCTGCGGCCCAGTCAAGCTGAAGCGTCCGCTCAAGATCCTGCTGGTCATTGAAGTCATGACGGAATCTGGCACCCAAGGCGAATACATCATTGATTTCCCATTTGGCACCAAGATCGATAATCGACAAGGTATCGTCCCTGTACCGCTTGTATTCATCAATTTCGGCCTGATAGTCGTACCCGATGGAAAATTCACCCAGTCCGTCCTTATGAAAACGAATAGTATTTTCCGCCTGGGTCATGCTGGCATTATAAGGAGAAAACCAAACCCGGCTAATGAGGTCCACATAGTCTTCCGGTCTGATTTTCAGCTCCGTCAGAATATCCGAGAAAGGACGTCGTGCATAGGTAGACAACTCATCTTTGCGGGATGCTTCATTCATATCGTAAGACTGCTCTATCCGAAACAACAGAAAATCCAGATAATCCGTGGCCACCGAAGCCTGCGGTCCATCTTGGATTCCCGGAGATAATACGACCTTATCCCGGCGGCGATCCAACACATTGGTGATGGAATACGTGACCTCGTTTTTCCCGGAAATACGGTCAAATTCATCAAAATAAGGAAGATGGTCCTGTCCGGTGATTGTCGGCGTATACGCGTAAGAGACTCGAGGCACGATAGAATGTTTGAGGCTGGTCCAACGCGATGTTCCGGCCAGGCTTGGAGATGCCGTCATGGTTTCATCAAGCGAGAAGACGCGGGTCATTTCGCTAAATGCCGTGAACCCGGCCTCCCATGTCGTTCGACTGCTGTAGCCGTCATCCGTGGCATTGGTGTTGATCTGGACATTCCGCCCGCCCGAGTCGACGATCGTCTGATTCCCATACCCCTCATGCGAGGTCAGGTTGTAGGACGTATGATCCGCCGATATCTCGGGAATGAACGTAAAGTAGTCCGTGGACATCGGCACCTTAATAGACGGGGTCACGCGCACACGGTGCCCGGTATCGCCCTTGTTCCTGGTGAAATAATCATATTTTGTTTCAGCTGAAACTTCGATGGGTGTTCCGGCCAACTTCTGCTGAAAGAGAAAGGCCTCCAATTCAGGCAGGGTCTGTACCGTAGTATTGTCGTCCTCATCGCCATTCCCGTTCATGAATTCGAGATTCTCGGTAAACTGCGCTTTCCCGGCAAGCCCGAATCGATCCCAACTTCGAGAAATCAGAGCCGTGGAAGTGCGAGTGAAATCATCCTTGTTGTCGATATCACGCCCGAAAGTCTCAAGAAAATTCTCCCGAGTCTTGTCAAATCCGTTTTGCCCATCCTGGAAATCCCGAAGGTAATTCTGATCCGAAACCACATCCACATCAAGTTTGACTTGCAACTCAGGGCTTCCCAGCCAACCATCATACTTTCCGCGAACCCACCAACGGCTCCTGTTAGGTCGGGTCAATCCATCGTCCTGGTAGTCATCCCACTCGTCGGATTCCGAGACAGCCCGCTTGGTGTCCTTGAGAAAATCAGCCATCCACAATCCCTTGGAAGAGGCATCTTCGGTATGCCGAAATTCAACACCCTGCATATACCCACGCCTGGACATGAAATTCTGGTAGAAGGTGGCGTCGGTTTCATCATCAATAACCCAATAATACGGGAGATTTGTTTGAAAACCGAGTTTGTCGCTGGAAGAGAGGCTTGGCATGAGAAAACCGCTTTGCCGATTCTTGCGGCCCGGCAAAGACATATATGGCCAATAAAAAACCGGAACATTCTTGATGCGAAAGGCCGAACGATACAACCGGACATTCCCGTCCAGTTCAATGTCGCCTTCCTCGCTGGTGACCGACCATGCGGGTCTGTCTCCCTCGCAGGCCGTCACCTTGGCATTCTTGAAAGTATATGAGTCGCCCTTGGCCTTGCCCACACGCTCGGCTTCAACATAAATATGGGGCTTGGTCATGAACAATTTACCGTTCTTGAGCCAGCCGGTCATGTTATTGAGGTCGAACTCCCCTTCATCCGCCTGAAGAAAGTCGCCTCCCCAGTGCGCCCGGATATTTCCTTTGAGAAAAACCCACCCCGTGGATTGATAATAGCGGGCAAAATCCGCTCGCAACTGATCTTCACCCATGGACAAGGTGCAGTTGCCGAATGCCTCAACGTACTCGCTGGTGTAGTCGCCGACCACCCGGTCGGCGGAAAACACCCACTCGTCACTGGCCGGCACTTTCTTCGGAGCCTCGGGCACATATCGTCTGACCTTGTACAGCAAAGGATTTTTGCCGAGCAACGTCAAAGGCAGGGCCAGAGTGAAGGCCAATGCCAACACCGCCATTAATGCTATGGAGCGTTTACGCCTCAAAAAAACCTCTGACTAGCGAGACATGAGATAGGAGTTGTCTTTGTCCAGATAGTTCCGCACATAATCGGCAGCACCATCTTCAAGCGAAGTCATGACAACATCGCACCCGGCCTTGGTCAGCTTGTCCATATTGGCTTCGGTAAAATATTGATATTTATCCCGAATAGACTCAGGCATTTCAATATATTCAAGATTCGGCTCCCGGTCCATGGCGGCAAACACTGAATTCGCCAGATCATTCCAGGTACGGGCCGTACCGGTTCCGATATTGAAAATACCGTTTGTGTCCGGGTTCTCCAGAAACCACGCCATGATGTTGACGCAATCCTTGATGTAGACAAAATCCCTTTTCTGCCCGCCGTGAGGATATTCCTCGCGATACGATTTGAAGAGCTTCAGCTTCCCTGTCTCCAGTATCTGCTTGTGTGCCTTGCAGATGACGCTTCGCATGTCATCCTTGTGAAATTCATTCGGCCCATACACATTGAAAAATTTGAGGCAGACAATCTTGTCGAGGATTTCCCCCTGCTTGGCCCAGATATCGAAAAGCTGCTTGGAGTATCCATACATGTTCAGAGGACGCAACCGATCTATTCCCTCGTGGTCATCATTGAACCCAAACTCGCCATTACCGTAGGTGGCGGCGCTGGAAGCATTGATGAACCGGGCATCGTGATTGAGGCAGTGACGGCAGACATACTGGGTGTAACGATAATTGTTTTCCATCAGGAAGTCGGCATCCAACTCCGTGGTGGCCGAACACGCCCCCATATGGATGACCGCATCAGTATCGAATGCGTCTTCTCCTTCCAATATGAGCTTGAGAAATTGATCCCTATGCAGATAATCCTCATACCGCAGTCCAACGAGATTATTCCATTTCTCACTGGTCGAAAGGTTGTCGACGACCAGGATGTCATCAATACCCATCTGGTTGAGCTTCCAAACCATGGCGCTGCCGATGAACCCTGCGCCGCCCGTAACTATATACATGCACACTCCTTCGCTGCACTGAAAACACCGTCAAAAGAAACGGTAAACGCTTCTTTATACTGTGTTCACGCGTGAGACGCAACCGAAGTTCACATCTCAATCCCAGTCACGAAAAGTTCGCTCTATAACGTGTTTTTTCGTGCCCCCCCCTTGCGTGGGTCTGTTCTGTCGCGTATATAAGGCAAATGAAGCTGATCACTATTGCCACACTTGAAAAATAATTCCCAAAGGAGAGAGGACTCATGAAACACCTGAACAAGCTCTTACTGACATCTTTTATCGCCATGTTGGCAGTGACCTTTGCTCTGGCGGCCCCTGCCAGTGCAAAAAAGGTCAAGAGAATCGACAACTTCATCTACTTCCTTGACCAGTCCGGGTCCATGGCACAAAAAGACGATGCCACGGGCAAGCTCAAGATCGACATGGCTGTGGAGACCATGCAGGCCATGACCAAAACGGTTCCGGCCCTGGATTATACATCTTCCATGTTCCTGTTCGCTCCCTTTGAAGAAGCCTCCCAACCCGGAGTTTTTAACAAGGCAGCCCTCATGGATGACGTTTCCGATGTCAGCACCGATTTCGACATCTTCAATCGCCAGACAGCCATGGGTAACGGTCTCATGGACATCGACCCCGTCATCTCCGGCCTGTCCGGCACGACCGGATTGATCATTTTCACCGATGGAGACTCCAATCTCGGCGCCGACCCCGTGGCCCAAGCCAAAGCCTTGTACACCAAGTATGGCAATGACCTGTGCATTCATGTGGTCAGCTTTGCAGACACCAATCGCGGCAAAATGATCATTGACGAAATCCGCGGTCTGTCTTCCTGCTCTGAAGTTGCTGATTACAATTCGCTCATGGCCCCCGGTGCCATGGATGCATACGCCAAAAAGGTCTTCTATGCAGAAGAAGCTGAAGCTCCGGCCCCGGCCCCGGTTCCGGCTGTCTCCACTGCCAAGGAAACCATCACCTTCAGCCTGAACTTCGGCTTTGACAAGGACGCCATCACCGACGAAATGATTCCGGTTCTGGAAGAAGCCAAGGCCATTCTTGATGAAGACATGAACGCAGAATTCGAAGTTGCCGGACACACTGATGCAACGGGGCCCACCGCTTATAACCAGAGTCTCTCCGAACGCCGCGCAGCTTCGGTCATGACATGGCTTGAGAACGCCGGCGTCTCCGCCTCCCGTCTCGAAGCAAAAGGATACGGCGAACTGAGTCCCAAGTATGACAACGGGACCAAGGAAGGCCGCAAGCTCAATCGTAGGGTTGAAATCCAGACCAAGTAAAGGTATGTTCCATTCGGCTGGGCGGCACTGCCGCCCAGCCTCATAGCCTTGGCCAAAGGATCTACCATCATGCATAAAACTGTTTTCATTTTCTTTTTTGCGATATTTCTCAGTTGTTGGGGGAGTCTCCCCAACGTACTGGCTGCCGATGCCGAAACCCCCGACGCACCGGTCAATGTGGCTATCGCCACTCCGGGGTTGGGTGAAGTTCCCGTTGCCAGCACCAATCTCCCTGTCTTTCTCGATCAAGACCTCGCCAACAAACACGCCAATTTTTCCCGCTTCGCCAAATCCAAAGTCTCGACTCTCAATCGCAATCACCGCATGTCACGCAGCCGTATGCAGATAATCAAACAGGCAGACGGCACATACCGTGCCCGGTATCACAAAATCGATAGCAATTCATTGGTCTGTAAAGTCCGCCGATCCAAATCGAAGACCATTCCTTTTGTCGGTGTTCTTTCTTTCAAGGAAGAAGTCTTTGAAGCAATTGCCGATAGCCCGGATGCCTGCAAAAAAGCGGAATTCTCACCCGTTTCAATCATTCCGAACCGTCATATTTTCAGTTATAAGAAAGGCCTCTGGCAATAGCCGGATTTCACAGCCACAATGATTGCGGGCCACACGGTCCGCTTTTTTTGTGCCTAGACCTCCACACAGGAAGTTTTTATGGATGGCAGCACACGCAAAAATCTGAAACCCGGCATGCGGGTCAACATCGTCCTCAAAAAGGACCAACGAACCGGCACACTCACACAGGGCATCATTAAGAATCTCCTGACCAAATCTCCCACTCATCCGCACGGCATCAAAGTTCGTCTGGAAGACGGGCAGGTCGGGCGAGTCAAGGAAATCCTCGAAGACTAGGAAGGACCATGCAAATATGGGTGGACGCCGACGCGTGTCCGAACATCATCAAGGACGTTTTATACAAGGTGGCACAGAGACGTGATATTCAGCTGACACTGGTAGCCAATTCACCGCTCTCCGTCCCTCAATCCTCACTCATCAGTACAATCCGGGTTGGAGCGGGATTCAATGTGGCCGACCAGGAGATCATTGACCAAGTCGGGCCTGGCGATCTGGTCATTACAGCAGATATCCCCTTGGCTGATGCCATAGTGGATAAAGGGGCAACCGGTCTGAATCCTCGAGGGGAAGTCTATACCGAAGAAAATGTGAAGGGACTTCTGCGCATGCGCAATCTTATGGAAGAACTTCGAAGCGGCGGCATGGTCTCTGGCGGGCCTGCTCCCATAGGACCAAAAGACAGGCAGGAATTCACCAATCAGTTGGACCGATACCTCACCCGACAGGCAAACAAACAAAACTGAACAGCAGGCAGCCTGCCTTACAGACTCCCCACCATCTCGGCCCCTCTCTTACGTGAAGAAAGCTTCGAGTCAGGCTGTCTCTACTCTGTTCCGTCCCTTTTGCTTGGCCTGATACATGGCCATATCCGCACGATTAAACAGATCATCAAAACTCTCTTCCCCATGGTTGCAGACAGAAATTCCCATACTCACTGTGAATCGAATTGTTTCACCACTTTCATGCTGCAACTCGACCTGCTCAATGGCGGCCCTGATGCGCTCCGCAGCACCAACGGCTCCCTCCAGCGGAGTATCAGGTAACATAAGCAAAAATTCCTCACCGCCAACCCGCCCGAGAATATCCACCTCGCGAACACAGGACAGGACAGTCGAAGCAAGAACTTGCAGCACCTCATCACCAAAAGCGTGTCCATAGGTATCGTTGATATTCTTGAATTTATCCGCATCAAGCATCACCAGAGATATTGGGGAGCCACTTCGCTTACTGTGTTTCAGTTCATACTCGGTCATTTCAATGAAGGTTCTGCGATTAAAAAGCCCTGTCAGTTCGTCTGTGGAGGCAAGTTGTGCCAACTTTTCTTCCGCTTTTTTCCTTTCCGTAATATCACGTAGAACTCCCACAGCATAATAGGAGTCTCCCACCTGAAAGGCACTGACCGACCTCTCGACCGGAAAGTATTCGCCGTTTTTTCTGATGGCGGGAAGCTCAGAAATGGAATCAAGAACCGGCCCTTTTCCGGATTGCGCAAAATGATGAAGCCCCTCGAGTGCTGGTTCGATGTATTCGGGAGGAGTGATCAATTCATGCATTTTCTGCCCAAGGGCCTCTTCATTGGTCCACCCGAAGACTTTTTCCGCGGCCGGACTCCAAAAAAGGATTGTGTCCTGACTGTCTATCATAATGTACGGATCATATGTGGCCTCGGCCATGGCCTGAAGTTTTGCCTGCTCGGATTCAAGGGCATTCACGATCTCTCTTTGTTCTGTAATATCATGAATGGTACCGAGAAAACGGGTTGGCTCTCCTTTTTCATTACGAAGGTGTTTTCCCTGTCCCTGAACAAACCGAACTCCTCCATCCGGTCGAAGGATTCTGTACTTCAATGAAAAAGCATTTTCGCCCTTGGCAGATTGTCGGTAGGCCTCTTTCACCCGCACAAGGTCATTCGGGTGCACCTTTTGAAGAAACCCCTGCTCTGAGGGGACGAACTCATCCTTGGATACGCCAAAGATATTATAGACTTCATCTGACCACCAGAGAGTTTTCCGGCGTAAATCCTGCTCCCAACTTCCAAGGTGGGCGAAGGCCTGTGCTTCTCCGAGCTTTTCCTTCACATTCTGAATTTCGATACGATGCCGTATGTCCTTGTAACTCAGGAAAAGTCCGATAAGAAGAAGTCCCCCCATGAAAAGATGAATAGAGAGGGAGTAAGGGGACTCTTCCGGCCACCCACCAACAGGAAGCGCCGCTATCTGCCATGACCCCGAAGGGAAAAACACATCAACCAAAACCGGATCGCCAGTGGGATCAAAGAGCGACTCTCTTCCCCAGAAGACCTCACCCTCGGCACCTTTGCCATCTATTCCTCGAATGGCAATTTTCAGCCCGGAAAGAGCATTTATATTGACGCTTTCGAAAAGGCGATCCATATCGATCACAGCCGAAACAATACCCCAGAAGGAATCTTCCCCTTCCACATTTTCCTTGTCGTTCTGCCTGACAAAGACGGGAGTACGCCCAATAAGTCCACTCCCTCCCTGAACAAGATCAAGAGGACCGGCAACAATAATACCACCGCTCAACCAAGCCAGCTGTACCTGTGGCCACTGCTTTGGCAAACTTCGATAATTGACACCCAGCATTTTTTCATTCCCGGCACGTGGGTACATGTAAGCCATGATGAAGTCGGGTGCTGCTCCGATATTTTTTAAAACAGGTGAGATGCGTAGCGCATTTTCGGCATAGAGCGCGAATTCTTTTTGCGTGAATGTCGGATGGATTGAAATATGATTTGCCATCCCCTGTATAAGAAGTAGACCGCTGACAATCTCTTTTTCCAATCCGAATCGAACTGGAGATAATTCTTGTGTAATTTCAACAACTTGCTGATTTCGATATCGATATAAGGCTGTTTGCTGAACCACTATATCCATTATGAGGATCAAAATCGTCACGAAAGTGATTTGAAGAAAGGACCGGATCTTCAAGGCAGATTCTCCTGCTCGGCATATTCGTAAGGGTGCACATGATCACAATTTCCACATGTGGTAAACTTATTATGCTGCCTGCACTGTGTTTTCAAATTATTATATAATTTTTCATCATGGCAACAGAAAGTCACTCCCAAACCGGAGCCTCCCCCCATCTCGACCGTCTGGCTCCACAGAGTTTATTCTTCCGGCGGCATGATCTGTTCTATAATAGGATCGAGTAATTCCGTATTATCCGCAGCTCCGAGATCCCCATCGTTTGTGACGGGTTCTTCGAGAAGCGAATTATCCAGACTGTCGGCAATCATGTCCTGCCCGTTCAGAGTATGATCCAAAGCCTGGGCTAATGTTGCATCCGACCCATCATTCGTCTGGGTACCAAGACCGAGAATATCCGTATACAGTTGGGCCTCAGTGCTCAATCCGAGATCAACGGAAAGGACTTCCACACTGACATTCTCAGTCAAGGTGATGCTTGAACCATCCTGTTCTACAGTGGCTTCAACAGTCAAATCGAGCAACCCGGTAAACCCCTCGGGAGGATTCAGCGAAAGCCCCGGCACTTCGTCGGAAGAAAGCGTCCAAGATCCTCCCCCATTGTCTTGCCCTGCCGTCAAGCTGCCACCGTCAGGAACACCTGAAATCGTCACTGTAAGCAACTCGCCCGGTAAATCTGTCTGCGCATCTATGGAAAGAGCGATAGGCTGGTCCTGATCGCCCAAAACATCGAGTACCGAAAATGTCGGCACATCAGGATCACCAATGACATCAACATTCAATGTCACTGTCGTGGAAGCCTCCGAAGAACCATCCAGAGCTGTTGCCGTGACTGTCAGGTCAAAATCTTCAGCGCTGTCAGGAGGCGGGGTCAAGGTCAATCCGTCAAGATCGGCCGCAAGCAGTGACCATGAACCATCGGGATTCTGTGTCCCGGCAGACAACGTCGCGTCTGTCGGCACACCTTCGATCGTTATTTCAAGAAGCTCTGAAGTATCCAAAAGGGATGTCTGAATATCCAAGGAGATGGCTGTATCCTCAAGCCCAACAGCCGGAAGAACAACAAGATTCGGCGTGTCCGCAACGGGCAGGATGGAGAGCGGCAGGTCAACCACAACCTCGGCTTCGGCCGCACCATCAAGGGCCGTGGCTGTCACTGTCAGGGTGTAATCCCCACTCTGATCCTCGGCCGGGAAGAGACGAAGGCCATCAAGATCGGCCGCAAGCAGCGACCACGAACCATCAGGATTCTGTGTCCCGGCAGACAACGTCGCGTCTGTCGGCACACCTTCGATCGTCACTTCAAGCACTTCAGAGGTGTCGAGCAACGCAGCCTGAATATCCAAGGAGATGGCTGTATCCTCAAGACCCACTGCCGGAGCGACAATCAGATTCGGCGTGTCCGCAACGGGCAGAATGGAGAGCGGCAGGTCAACCACAACCTCGGCTTCTGCCGCACCATCAAGGGCCGTGGCTGTCACTGTCAGGGTGTAATCCCCACTCTGATCCTCAGCCGGGAAGAGACGAAGGCCATCAAGATCGGCCGCAAGCAGCGACCACGAACCATCGGGATTCTGTGTCCCGGCAGACAACGTCGCGTCTGTCGGCACACCTTCGATCGTCACTTCAAGCACTTCAGAGGTGTCGAGCAACGCAGCCTGAATATCCAAGGAGATGGCTGTATCCTCAAGACCCACTGCCGGAGCGACAATCAGATTCGGCGTGTCCGCAACGGGTGTAATGGAAAGCGATAAATCAGAAATGGTTTCTGCTTGAGAGGCTCCATCCTGAGATGTTGCCGTCACAGTAATTGTATAATCTCCACTCTGGTTATCAGCCGGAGTCAAGGTCAATCCAGGAAGATCTTCCGGTGCCAGAGTCCACGATCCATCCGGATTATTTATCCCGGCGGAAAGGGATGCTCCTTCCGGCAACTGAGAGAGAGTCACACTCAGAACTTCCGAGATGTCAGTCAAGGAAGCCTCGATATCCAACGGGATAGTCGTATCTTCATCACCGGTCGCAGCGTCCACAATTAACGTTGGCGCATCGGCCACGGGCGTAATACTCACATCAAAAGTTGCCGAAGTTTGAGCAGTCTCACCCGTCTCAGGTTCCGTGCTTGTGGCTGTGACGCTCAGCGTATAGTCACCACTCTGATTTTGGTCGGGAAGAAGTGTCAATCCAGGCAGGTCCGAGGCGGAAAGAGTCCACGATCCATCACTATTCTTCGTCCCGGCAGAGAGCGTTGCTCCTGCCGGAAGATCGGAAACCGACACTTCAAGTATTTCACCAGCATCACTCACGCTGGCCTGAAGGTCGAGCGGGATGGCCGTGTCTTCATCGCCCACCACGGATTGTGGGGAGAGATTCGGATTATCAGCCACAGGAATCACCTCGACTGAGAAATCAGTTCCTGTCGAAACAGAGTCGCCATCAGCTTCCGTTACGACTATTTCAGCATGGATATCGATACTTCCCGAGAAATCCAGAGGAGGTGTGATGGTCAAATCAGGAAGATCTTCCCCCTGCACAAGCCACGATCCATCACCCTGAACCACTCCGGCAGAGAGAGATGCCCCTGCGGGAATACCCGTCAAGACAGCAGTAACCGTCTCAGAACCATCCGTATCGATAGAAGAATAGCTGAGTTCAATAGGAATGGCCGTGTCTTCATCGCCACTCGTACCGATGGAATCGACCGGAACGTCATCAGCCTCGCCCTCCACACTAACCGTCACCGCCTGAGTGGAAACAGCAACCTCACCAGTGGACTCCTCAAGAGTATACACCGAAAGGGTCAATTCGAAATCCCCGCTCGCATTGGGGGGAGGTGTAAAGGTCAACCCGTCAAGTTGTCCGGGAGTAAAAGTCCATGATCCGTCTCCATTGTTGATACCAGCAGAAAAAAGACTGTCAGTCGGGACACCTGAAAGCGTTAACGACGTTGTCTCCGACCCATCGGTATCCACAAGATCAACATCAATATTCAATGGAATGGCAGTATCTTCGAGACCGGATGCATCCGTCACCGAGATACTTGCCGGATCAGCCACGGCCTGTATGCTGACACCGAGATCACTGGAAAATGAGGATTGCGTTCCGTCGGACTCCTCAACCACGGCGTCCACGGTGAACGAGAAATCCCCATGCGCATTTTCAGGCGGCGAAAACTGAACTTGATCCAATTGATCCGGTCCCACCTCAAACCGCCCGTCACCCAAATCTGTGGCCCCGAGAATCGTCGCCCCCGAAGGCAGATTGCTAATGACGACCGAGGTTATCTGTTCCGATCCGTCCGTCACATTGACATTGAGGTCCAAAAGGAATGGTGTATCTTCAGTACCTTCCGGATTCCCCAAGCTGATCTGAGGACTATCAACAACCGGGTCGAGGGTGGCAGTCACAACGGTACTGGTCTGTTGTGTCAGGCCATCTTCACCGGTCTTGGCTATGGAAACAGTAAAATCAAGCGCACCGGCAAAATCAGCGGGTGGCGTTATTTCAAGATTCTCCAGCAAGGAGGGATCATCGCCAGAGATAACCCACTGATCGTTAACTGGATCATAGTAGCCGGTATTCGGCCGCGCCCCTTCCGGGAGATTGCTGATGATGACGCCATACTGGCTGCCACCTGTCCCGAAATCAGCCGAAATATCCACGGCAAAAGGCGAATCTTCGGACCCGGTCGGCTGGTTGACCTCAAGCGTCATGGGGGTTCCGATTATACTTCCATCAATAATGGTTCCCGGATCCGGCAAGCCGCCGCCCAAAAGATCACCACCCAAATCGATCGACGCCGAAACCTGTAAGAGCACACTCTCGGAAGTCACGGCAGTATCTCCGTTTTCCGCCTCGGTGGAAACCGCGTGGAGCGTGGCCAACAAAGTTGTGCCCAACGCGAGAGTATCAGAAGACAGGCTCAAACCGTCGAGTTGATCCTCGGTCAACAGATAGGAACCGTTACCAAGGTTGATGCCTGCCGACGGTGCTACATTCAATCCTAGAAATCCTGAAAGAATGAATGAGAGAGACTCAGAACCATCGGTGTCTGTCAAAGAAGCCTCTGCACCAAGGTTCACAAGCCCCAACAGACTGGTTGTTTCCAGAAGAGGCGCGTCAGCCACAGCATGAACTTCAACATGCAATTGTCCTTCAGAGACAACCGTGGCACCGCCCGACTCCTGAATGGTCGCCTGGACCGTCAAATCGAAATCAACATCCGAGTTCTCTGGCGGAGTGACCGTCAAGCCCGCAAATTCACTGGGAAGTATTCTGAAGACACCGGGATTATCCGGGTCTTCCGTTCCGGCAGAAAGAGTCGCCCCCACGGGCAGCCCGGAAACATCGACCCACAAGACCGTCTCCGAACCATCTGCATCAGTCAGCCCTGGGTCTACATTGAGCGCAATGGCGGTATCTTCAAGCCCTCCGGCAGTTCCATAGGATGCCGAACCGCCGACACTACCGCGATCGGTCTGGTCCACAACCGGATCGACCGTCACCGGAACGCTATACTCTTCCTGCGATTGTCGTCCGTCATCTTCCTGAACGACAACTGTCACACTCAGGTCAAAAGTACCGGAATAATCGCTCGGAGGAGTCACAGACAGAGTCGGCATGTCTTCAGCGGAAACAGCCCAACGACCATTGCCGATAAAAGTACCGGCACTCAGACTCGCTCCGGCGGGAATATTACTCACAACATAGCTGATTGTCTCGGAACCATCGGTGTCAGTGGATTCTGCCGTAAAATTGAGTGAGATGCTCGTGTCTTCATCCCCCCGCGCTCCCTCCATGGTCACGATCGGAACATCAGGATCACCTTGCAGAGAAACATTGATGTCTTGCGGAACGGAATACACTCTGTCGCCATCGGCCTCGATAGCCAGGGACCGGGCCGTCAGGGTAAAGTCGACGTTGGAATCAGGTGGAGGTGTCATTGTCAGAGAATCGAGATCACCGGAAGGAATCAACCAGTTCCCGTTATCAAGCATGGTTCCGGCAGAGAACGTTGCTCCCTCAGGCACTCCCGAGAATTCGACATACAGACTCTCCGAACCATCCGCATCCTCCAATTCGGCACGCACAGTCAGTGCAATTTCCGTATCTTCTGTTCCTTGAACATCAACCACCGTGATTTCGGGGATATCCGCTACCCCGGTAACACCGACGGTGAATCCGGCAGTACGAGAAACCGTGTCGTTATTGGATGATTCCGTGGACGTCGCGGTAAATTCCAGCGCTATTTCCCCGGAAAAATGCTGTGGCGGCGTCAAGGTCACTGTTCCGAGATCAGCCGGGTCAATGGTCCATGAACCATCACCGTTATCGGTCCCACTCGAAAGGGATGCCCCGGCAGGCACACCTGATACCGTGACCTCCAATGTTTCGGAAAGATCAGTATCCGTCAGTTGGGCAAGAAGATCGAGTTGCACGGGAGTATCTTCAAGGGTCGTCACGTTGTTCGCCGTAATGATCGGCGCATCCGCGACAGCCTCAAAGGTGACATCAAAACTGCGAGAGGTCGTTCTGGTGCTCCCGTTCTCCGGTTCCAACGTGGTCACGTCAAAGCCCAAATTCACTGTTCCCGAATAATCCTGCGGCGCTCGGATTGACAAACTGTCCAGGCTCTCAGCCGGGACTGACCAATCACCGCCCAAATCAGTCCCGCCGACAATGGAAAAGCCTTCAGGAACACCAGTAATCACAACACTCTCAATGACTTCAGAGTCATCTCTCACCGAAGCTGATAAATCGAGAGGCACATCATTGTCTTCATCCCCTGACACATCCCTTGCACGGCTTCGCGCCGCATCAGCAACAGCATTGACCGTCACGCTGACCGGCTCCGAGGCAGTGGCTATATCTCCATCGTTTTCAGTAGCGAGGGAGGTGACTGTGATGTCGAAAGTGCCACTGTAATTGGAAGGCGGACGAACATACAGATTCCCGATATCTTCGGAAGAAACATCCCATGAACCATCCGGGTTCTGTGTCCCAACATTGAGACTTGCCCCTGTCGGCAGATCGGTAATCGAGAAGGAAAGGGACTCCGAAGAATCCGTATCTGTCAACGCTCCTCCTGCCTGAACCTGAATCCAGCTGTCTTCGTTGCCTTCGGCATCAATGGTGGTCACTGTTGGCGTGTCGGCAACTCCGGTGATACTCACAGGAAGCATCGCCACACTCTGCGCGGTACTTCCGTTGGGTTCACGAGCTGTCGATGTCACGGTCAAGGTGAAGTCAACATTGCTGTCCGCAGGCGGTGAAAGGATCAAGCCTTCCAGATCCGCAGGAGCCAAAGACCACGAGCCATCTCCATTGTCTGTTCCTGCTGAAAGCGTCGCGCCTGCGGGAAGTCCTGACACAACAACATCGGTAATACTCTCGGTTCCGCTCGTATCAGTGACACTGGTTTCAATCGTCAACGCCATGCTCGTATCTTCACTGGATACGGCAGGAATCACGGTCAGAGCAGGGGTGTCAGCCACGGCATTCACGGTCACAGGAACCACAGCGGTCACGACGGCGGTCTCTCCCCCCACGCTCTCCGTACTGGTCGCTTCCACCGTAATATCGAAATTTCCCTTGTAATCACGAGGCATGGTCATGGTCAGCCCGGAAAGCTGCGGTGACGTAAGCGTCCATGAGCCATCGCCGTTATCGGTCCCTGCGCTCAGAGATATCCCGTCAGGAATCCCGGAGAGGTTGAGGGAAAGCGTTTCCGAACCGTCCGTATCCACAAGACTGGAAGCTATATCGAGTTGAACAGGAACATCTTCGCTGCCCACAGCCGCACTGGTGCTCAATGTCGGCGCATCAACCACAGCCGCGACATCCACCCGTAATGGAGCCGAAGTCGTAGCCGTATCACCATTGGCATCAGTACTGGTGGCCGCGACTGTCAAATTAAGTGAACCGGAAAAGTGCTCCGGCGGCGTGATCGTCAGGTCGGTGAGTTCTTCGGCGGTCAGGGTCCAGGTGCCGTCGCCGTTGTCCGTGCCTGAGGAGAGTGTCGAGCCGTCCGGGATGTTGCTCACCACCACGCTGATGGTTTCCGAGCCGTCCGTGTCGGTCAGGGCTGCCGAAATATCAAGGGCAATGCTGCCGTCTTCGCTGCCAGTGGCATCGGACACGGTCACGTCCGGGGCATCTGCCACCGGCGTGAAGGAGCCGCTCACCGAGCTGGTGCTCGAGGCCGTGCTGCCGTCGGATTCCGTGGTAATGGCCGTGACGGTCAGATCCACGTCACCCGAGAAATCCGCCGGGGGAACCAGTTCCAGCCCGGACGCCTCGTCCGAAGTCAGGGTCCAGGTGCCGTCGCCGTTGTCCGTCCCCGCTGTCAGGCTGAACCCGTCGGGAATGTCCGAAACAACATAGGTCAGCGTCTCCGAGCCATCCGTATCCGTCAGGCTACCGGAAATATCAAACGGCATATTCTGGTCTTCCGTCGCCTCGCCAAGGCTCGCCGTGAAGTCCGCTTCATCGGCCACACCGATGACATCGACCGGCAAGTCTTGTTCAACTGACGCCGTGGAGCCATCACTCCCCGTACTGGTCGCTGTCACGCTCAATGTGAAGTCTACATTTGAATCAGGAGGAGGACTCAAGGTCAGTCCGTCAAGGTCCTCGGCTGTCAACTCCCAAACACCATCACCAAGATCTGTTCCTGCTGAAAGAACCGCTCCTTCCGGCAGACCGGAAATCAGAATGGAAAGCGTCTCCCCGCCCTGGTCTGTGTCCTGAAGAGTCGCTTCAATAATCAAGGGGACCGTGCCATCCTCATTGACCTGAGCCAATTCCACGTTGAGAGCCGGAGCCTGGGCAGTGGTAATGATCGGATCTTCACCCTCGGTCACAATGACATCCGCAGGGGGAGCCTCCGGAGCGCTCTCTTCGGTCTCTCCATCTGGTGCAGCCAAACTCACGTCAGGATCAGTACCTTCATTCCTGAGCACTGATGATGAGGAAGATGGCGCGGCCTGTGTGGCTCCGCCCGGTGCCGCTTGAGCTTCGGGAGGAGCTGCCGCATCTCCTGGTTGAACTGCATCGGCTTCAGGAGCAGGGGCTGCCTGGCTTTCAGGAGTTTCCACTCTGTTCACGGCAATGGGATCAGTCCCTGGAGCCGTATCAGCGGCAGCGCCTTCCCCCTCGGAGAGAAGCGACTCGTCATCCTTGCGACTGCCAAAAGGTTGTTCGTCGTCACCGGTCAACAACCCTTGTTGAGGGAATTCTTCGGCCCTGAGCTTTTCGGCATCTTCCGAGGCCTGGCGCGCCCCTTCAGCTGCCTGCTCATCCTGTTGTTCTCGCAGGCTTTCTTCGTCACCATCCGGAATGGGGATATCGTTGACGTTATCATCGGCCATGGCAAACCTCGTTTGTTATCTTTCCTGAAATCCCTTGCTGGCCATCGTAAAGACCGGCTTCAGCAAGTATTGGAAAACAGTTTTTTCTCCCGTAATAATATCAACCTCGGCGGTCATGCCGGGAAGCAACATACTTTTCCCCGGTATGCTGCCAAGATATGATCGTACAGGCGTCACCTCTCCAACATAATACAATTCCCCGTTGGGACCCGTAAAAGTAGATGGACTGAGCTTGGTCAAAGTGCCTTCCAAAACGCCATATCTGGAGTAATCATAAGTATCGACCCTGATATTCACAGACTGCCCGGCATGAACAAAACCGATATCTCGCGGAGAAACTTGGACCTGGACAACAAGGTCCACATCCAGCGGAACAATCTCCGCAATGACCTCACTCGGATTGACCACTGCTCCCGGACTGGTAAACATCAACGACTTGACGATGCCCTTTGTGGGAGAGGAAATGAGCAGACGATCAAGCGAGGTCTGACGTTCATTCAACCGCTGCCGATTCTCAGCAAGTTCGGACAACATCTGTGCTCGTTTTGTCTGAGCTGCCGTGAAAAGGTTTTGGCGAACCCGCTCCTGATTCTCACGAACCTCACGAATCTCCTTGCGAAGAACCTGCCGCATCCCTCGCAACTCAGCCATTTCCTTTTGAAATTCAGATTCACGCTGCTGAGCCCCGAGCAATTCAACCCGTGAAGCAACACCTTTCTCCTTGAGTTTTCTGTACATTTCGGAAATCTCAGAGGAGGCCTTGAGCTGCCTTTCAAGAACCGGGAGTTTCTTCCTGACCGCATTCAGGGATTGTTGTTTCTGTTCATACTGTTCATGCCAGGCTCGCACTTCCGCCCTGAGTTCGGCTCGTTGGGCAATAAGAATCTCCATCTGCTGCTCAACAAAAAGCGGATAATTCTCTATCCACTGCGAGAAATCAGGATCGCGCTCATTGACAAAAGCTTTGAGACGTTCTGCTTCCAACTCCAGAAACACCATCCGGGACTGGAGCTGATTGACATCAGTCTCGGTTTGCAATGGTTCAAAACGGATAAGAGGTTCCCCTTTTTCAACGGACTGCCCTTCCTTGATAAGGATATCAACTATCTGACCACCCTCCAGACTCTGTACCAGTGAAATCTTCCCGTGGGGTTCCACTTGTCCACGGGTTCTGGCGACCTCCGGAATCTTGGCCACAAAAGACCAGGCCAAAAGCGACAGGATAAGGAGGGCCACCAACCATGCGACACCACGCACCGGAGAGGGGCGACGATGCGGCATGATAGCTCGTTCTCGAAACATACTCTTGTGCTTGCTCATTAGTTGGACTCCTGCGAAGTAGTGATAGTGGCGGATGTGGTCTTGGGAGCGGGTGGCGGTGTCGGTTTGCCAAAGCTGATCGGCATCCCCTGGTCCAGAAGCAGGACCTTGTCACACCGAGCCAAGACATCTCGATCGTGGGAGGAAATCAGGACAGTCTTCTCACCTCGGAACTCATCGAGCAGCTTGTAAAAATTTTCCTGGTATCTGGGATTATGGAAAATGGGTTCATCCAAAAGCAATATTCTGGGATTCTTGAGAAGTGCCCTGGCAATGCAAATTGCCTGCTGCATATCGTGTCCCACCCGGATACCGCGATCCAGATACATGAAGGAGTCAAGCCCTTCCGGAAGGGTATTGACAAGTGATCCTGCTCCCGCTTTCTCCAGAGCGTGCAAGAGTTCCTCTTCCGTGGCGTCAGACTTGGCTATGAGAAGATTACTCCGCAACGTTCCTCGGAACGGGATATCGTTTTCAGGCAAAAACCCGAGCCAGGAGCGGACATCTTCGGGATGGAACTGCCGAAGGTCTCGCCCGCCGATCAGGACACTGCCACCCTGTGGCTGAATAAGACCAGCAACGGTTTGCAGGAGAGTGGTCTTTCCCGCTCCATTGGGACCGGTCACACCAATGACCTCTCCCTCCTCTATCTGGATTGAAACACCGGCAAGAGCGGGTTCGCCATTTGAGGTATGCCGGAACACAACCCGGTTGAGAGCAACTGTCGGCGGAAGATCCTGCAATGGAGAAACCAGAGACGCATCAAGATTCTCTCCCTGAAGTTCCATGAGCCTATCCATCTGCCGGGCGGAATGCCGGAGTTGGAAATAACGGCTGAACGCAGTCCCCAGAGTCTGGGTCGGACCGGTGATCCGCCAGATGAACATCATTGACCCGATCATCGCTCCAGGCGTGATGGAACCCTCAAGAACCAACCACATTGCCACGGCCAGTGTCGCCAGCGCCGTACCCGATGACATAATCCTGGAAAGGATGCGGAAGCTCGCGGAAATCAGGGCGTAATTTCTGTTTGCAACTGCGGACCGAGCCATTACCCTGGAATAATTATCAATCCACCGCTCTTCCAGACCAACACCAATCAGACCTCTTAATTTATCAATGGTATCCTGCTGAATAGCGCTCCTTTCACTGTTGAGCTTGGCTGCCTTTCGCATAGCCCTGTCTTCAAGCATACTCAGAAAGGGGATCGTCATGCAGTAGAGGATCAATGCTGTCAGAGGCACCAGAGCCAGGCGTCCGCCCATGACCCCCACGGCACCGAGATACAAAAGGATAAAAGGTGCATCCAGTAGCGTTGTGGCAAAGTTTCCCGAAACAAATTCCCGAACCCGTTCCAGGTCACGGAGACGCAAAAGGTGCGCATCCGTACTGCTTTTTGTCAGAATAGTTGTTGGTAGACTGAGAATCTTCCCGAAGGATTCTACCCCTGAGAGATAGGCCAGGCGTCCTCCGGCGTATGTCAGCAAACGGGACCGGACCAGCCGAAAAACCATGCCGAAGATTACGGCTATCGACACACCACCGCCAAGGTAAAGCAAACCGGTTGAAGAATGGGCCGGGATGGCTCTGTCATAGACATAGCGCGTGAAGAACGGGAGTGCCAATCCAACAACATTAATGAAGAAACTCGCGATGACAGCCCCGGAAACCTGACTCCAGAGACCGGAGACTGTCCAGGAAAGCCAGGAACCTTGAGCGGCTCCTGAAGCCAGATCGACTTTGGGAAAAACCAGGATGACAACGCCAGAACGAGGCGGATCGCTTTCCGGGGTCAAAACGGTCACAGTCTCCCCGGTCACATGGATGGCTGGAGTACTCAAGTCACCTATTTCCTTTGCGGAAAGGACTTCAGTATCATACCCGAGCCTGGCAAGAATATCCCGAAGGTCTTCAAAGCCGAGTGGCGTCCCTAGCGGCAAGGCGGACAAGAACTCCTTGGCCGATCCGTGCCAGCAGATCGAAGCAAGAACGCTGACCAGTGCATCAAGATAAGGCGAAGGTGGCAGATTTGCATTTTCCAGGGCAAAGAAAAAGTTTCCCTGACAGGATATTTCATCTTCGCAAAACTCCAGAGGGTGCATTTGATGGAAGCGTAAACTCATGCCACCACCTCCATTGCTTCTGATTTGACGGTAACCGTACAATGTTCATCAAGCTTCAGTGAGTGTTCGAACACTGTTCGTAAGGTTGAATCTGTCGGAAGCAGAAGGATTGTCGGCCCTTCCACCTTTTGGAGCATCTGGGCAAGCAACTGTTTTCCTGCAAGGTCTATCCCTTCATCTGCTTCATTGAGGAAAAGCAGGACTGGGTCCTGAGTCAAAGCCCGAACTATTGCCATGCGTTGGATGGTCCCCATTTCGAGCGGTCCACCCACGACATCACCGACCTGGGTTCGAAAGCCGTTAGGCATGGAATGGATAAATTTTGTCAATCCGACCTGATGAGAAAGCTCAATGGCCTTCAACTCCCTGGAAGGCTGATACAACGTCAGATTGTCCATAATGGAGCCTCGGAACACCTGACTTCGGCGCGTCACGAATGCCACGGCGCGGCGATAGGTATTTCGGGCATAATTGGGCAGAGGATAATTGCCGACCAACACCTGTCCCTTGTCAGGCTGACGGCTCCCGATAAGCAAGCCCATGAACATCGGAAGGCTCGCCCCCATGGAATTACTCAACATGAACTTGCTCCCAGAAGGAATATCCATGTTGAATGTATACAGATTATCCCCCCGAGAAACCTGTGCATCCTTCATGACTATGGAACCGTCTTCAGGGGCCAATTCGGAATCAACAGAAAAGGTATGATCTTCTTCGAGTTCCCAGAATTCATCCACGCGGTCCCGTGCCACCCAAATTCGTTGCAGATGTGGCCAAAGCCCCATCAGAGCGACGACCGGGCTAAGACTCCGCCCTGCGAGGATAGTACAGGCAGCAAGCCCGCCTGTGGTCAATTGGCCGTCCATAACGAATAAGGCTCCCACTACCACGGTCGCGATGGTGGTCAGTCCGCCAAGGAGCGAAATACAATCGGAAATAGTATGTCCTAGCCTGTCGAGCCGAGTGCGTTCCACAATCAGGCTCTGTGATTTATGACGGAAAATACGCAGCATCAATCGCTCACCTCCCAGGCATTTGATGGAGGAAAGCGTATTGAGAATATTAGTTATGAAATTCATCCTGTCGTCATCGGTCTCACTTGTCTTCCGTGACGCCGTTCGCAGGCTTCTTCCCGCTATCATTGTCGAGAGAATGGCCACCACATAGATTGTCAGTGGAACAAAAACAAGGTTCCCTCCGATATACCATATCGCCCCGAGGAAAAGCAGAGTAAAAGGCAAGTCGAACATGACCAGAAGGGTCTGCCCGGAATAGTGTTCACGCATACTCGCAATATCGGCAAGTCGCTGTTTGAGTGCCCCACTTCCCATATTCAACGCCTGGGCCAGATCGCACTCAAAGAGCTTGCGCATGGCCAGCAGCGCTGATGAATACTCAAAAAATTCCCCGTAAAGGGAGAGTATATATGTTCGCATGAACCGGAATATTCCTTCGATAACCAGTGCCACAATGGCCCCGAGAAAGAGCAATGCGGCCGTACTGAGGGCGGAATTTGGCAGAATGCGATCATAGACCTGAAGCAGGACGATCGGGACCGCCAGACTCAAAAGGTTTATCAGGAAACTGAGGATGGTGATATCAAGACGTATTCCAAAAGTGAGTGTTTTCATGGGGTATCCTGGCTTGATGGCTCCATTGCAAAAAAAGATGGCACTTTAAAAATTTTTACGCATACTCCTTTATAGTTGATATGAGAAGTGCACTGCCATTATAATCAAAAACCGCATTGTTCGTGACGTTACATGTCACAAACAATACGGTTTTGTAGATAAACGCGATGGGATGAAAGGGGTCAGGCCATGGAATCCCCTTCGAAGCAATAAAGGCCATGGCATTCCTCATCCAAAAAGGTGTCCTTGATATGCATTATTTTATCTAAAATTCTCATAAACGCGTCCGAGACATCTGGGTCGAAATTGGTTCCACGCATCCCTGCCATGATTTCCAATGTTTTATCCACCGAGAATGCCTCCTTATAGGGTCTGGGAGACAGCAGTGCATCAAAGACATCGGCAATGGAGACAATCCGTGCTGCAAGAGGAATCTTCCGGCCCGCCAGCCCTCGGGGGTAGCCTTTCCCATCCCACCGTTCATGGTGGTTAAGGGCGATAACCTCTCCGAGCCTCAAAATACCGGAAGGATCACCCTCAAGAATACGGGCACCGATAGTGGTGTGTCTTTTCATGATTTCCCATTCGTCCGGGTCCAGTTTGCCCGGCTTGAGCAGGATTCTATCAGGAATACCGATCTTGCCGATATCATGCAGTGGCGCGGCATACAGGATATGCTCGGCAACCGTATCGGAAAGGCCCATCTCGAGCGCGATAGCCGCAGAGTAATGACTCATGCGCTGAATATGCGCCCCTGTATCCTCATCCTTGAATTCAGCTGTCCTGGAGAGACGAAAGATCGTCTGGAGTGAAGAGGAACGAAGCTTTTCGAGAGCCTTGGAAAGCTGTGCTGTCTTGCGTTCGACCTCTCGCTCAAGCTCTTGATGATAATGTATCAACTGTTCTGAATAATCCTTCAACTTGACGAGAGTCCTGACTCGTGCCAGCAGTTCAGTCCTGTCCACCGGTTTTGTCAGAAAATCATCGGCTCCGGACTCCAGGGCCTGCACTCTGTCGGACACATCATCCAGGCTGGTGACCATGACCACGGGAATGATACCGGTTTGAGGGTTTTCCTTGATCTGCTTTGTCGCAACAAACCCGCTGATCCCCGGCATCATGACATCCATGAGAATGACAGCCGGGGAATATTTCACAGAGAACTCGACCCCTTCGTACCCATCCTTGGCAAGTTTCACGGAATACCCTTCAGGTATAAGCAATGCCTCCAGAAGTCGGCGGTTGCGGTCCTCATCATCGACAACCAGGATAAGTGGCCCGTCAGACATTTTTCATCTCCTCTCTCCCCTCACCTGTGGGGCGACATGTTCCTGACAAAGGAACTGCCATATGAAAGCCGAAACTTGCATCAGCCTCATTTTTTTCGCACCAAACCCGTCCATCATGAAGTTCTGCATATTTTTTGGCCAAAACCGGGCCAATTCCCAATCCGGGACCGGCCCCGTAATGAATTCCCGAAAAAGGTTCGGTAATATCCGAACACGCCAAATGGCTCACATCCGTCTTCGAAAGGGTCACGGTCAGAGACAGCCAATCCCGACTATCTTGTTCCGCCAAAAATTCAGCCGGAGGCAGGGAGGACTCCAAATTCACATGAAGATGAGCACCCTCCGAGGCCATACGAATGGAAGTATCGATCAAATACAATATGGATTGGTGAATCTTGTTTTGATCAAGTGCCATCATCGGTAATCTTTCAAGATCGGAACTCAAGATAATCCCACATTGTAACGCGCGCTCCTTGACCAGGGAAAGAACCCGACTCACGATCTCATCAGGCAGCACCGGGCGGCAATCTAGTGATAACCGCCCTGCTTCCACTCGGGCCAGCGCAAGAATCTCATTGACCATTTCATTGAGAAGCTGTGCGCTCTGTTCGATATCCTTGACATACCCTCGCTGTTTTTCATTCAGCTCCCCGTAGTATCTGTCCGTCAGTATTTGTGAAAAACCCAATATCGAATTGAGCGGTGTCCTGAACTCGTGACTGACACTGGCTAGGAACAGGGCTTTGACCTGAATGGCGGACTCCGCTTCTTCCTGTGCGGCTTTCAGCTCTTTATTAGCGTCGGCCAGCACCTGAACATGGCGGTGTTCACGATAAAAAACACCATTCCAGATGCCGAGCAAAAATAAAATCCCCCCCCCCAACAGGGCATTCCTCTGGATATGATGACCCGAATTCTCATCACCGTCATGTACCCGTGAAAGGTGATTTTGTGACATTTCAACAGCGAGCTTAAACCGCTCCCTGAGACTCTTGTACTCATCGGAAACAAGAAATGACGCAAAAGCAGACCCCACAGAAGAACCATTCAAGAGAGAAACTTCCAACTCCTCAAGCTGTCTGAAGGATGTGACGACATCATGCAAAATCCCCTGTTCCGCCACGGGAATTTTCTCGATCTGAGCCAAAACATTCACCATGCTCGCTTGCAACCGGGCTATGGAAGGGGACTGCTCTCCCTCTTTCATTTCTCCCGAATTCACTATGGCCGTATGGAGTTTTTCTTCGAAATATCGAAGATCGCTCATCACCAGTAAAGCCCTAATCTCTGCATCAAGATGCTCATCATATCGTCGTTCCATATCAACGATAAAAAAAATTCCCAGAAAGACGATGGAGATGGACAGAATCAACCGTCCCCACAAGGTGACGAAAAGAGGGGCCTCAAAACCGAAAAAAAGACCTCGTGAGGAAATTCTTTGCAGAATACCCATCAGGCTGCCCCGAGATATTCATGCAGAAGCGCAACCAATCGACGCGTATCTATCGGTTTTGTCATCAGATCATTACAGCCGGAAGCACGAATCTCGCTTTCCTCAGTCGGAAGAGAATACGCCGTGAGAACAATTATGGGGATGGAATTGTTGGAGGGCAATGCTCGTATTCGCTTGATAGCTTCCAACCCATCCATCACCGGCATCTGAATGTCCATGAAAATAAGATCAGGATGCTGTTCTTCGGCCATGATGACCCCGTCCAGCCCGTTCATTGCCTCCAGGGCCTGGTAACCCAACGCTTCCACAAGGTCTCTTACCAACTTCAGGCTACGGGGATCATCCTCAACAACAAGAACTTTTTTCGACATGAGTGCTACTCCTGATTTTCCGGTCGAGGATTCGTGGATTGCTGACCGGGAAACACGAAAACAAACCGACTGCCCTGATCTTCACCTGAACTCTCAGCCCATATGGTGCCGCCCTGTAATCGCAAAAGCTGGGCAGAAAGGGGAAGTCCCAGACCTGTCCCCGGAGTTTTATCGATTTTGCCCGATTTGACCTGATAAAAGGAATCAAAAATCTTGAAAAGTTGCGATTCGTCAATCCCGATACCCGTATCCGTGATCGAGACGAGAAGCCAATCAGATTGATCTGAAGCCAATTCTCCCCAAAGTGTCTCTGGGACCTTCTCCCGTACCGAACCAAAATCAAGCCGACTTGCAGCAAGAGTTATTTGTCCGCCATCCGGTGTAAACTTGGAGGCATTGGAAAGGAGATTGAACAAAACCTGCTTGATCTTCCGTTCATCAGCACTCACCATCCCTATATCTTCTGGAAAATCCGTCACCAACTCTATATTGTGTTTTTTTGCCTTTTCCCTGATATAAATGAGACTTGTGCTCAAAAGCATATCCAGATCAAATTGGGAAAGCTGGATTTCCATTTTGCCTGCTTCAATCTTGGAGAGATCAAGAACATCATTGATCAGTGCCAGAAGGTGCTGCCCGCTTTGCAGGATATCGACGATATATTCGTCCTGTTTCTCTGTCAGCGGTCCAAAGTATTTATCCTGAAGTACTTCTGCAAAACCGATAACCGCGTTGAGTGGAGTCCGTAATTCATGACTCATGCTCGCCAGAAAATTCGACTTTGCCTGACTGGCCGCTTCCGCGATTTCCTGGGCAGTCTGAGCCTCATTACGTGCGTCGATGAGGCTTTGCTCAGACCGTTTGCGCTCTGTAATATCCGAAATAAAACAACACATGAAATGAGTCTCTTCAGCGATCAGAAAATAGGTTACCAATTCGACGGCAAGCCGGGTTCCATCACTGCGCCGCAGCATCGTTTCAAAACTCACTCCTTCGAGTTTGCGTGCCCGTTCGAAAACTTCTGTCAAATGTTCCGAATCAAGATCAGGAAGAATTTCGTTGATGGAAAGGGTCAACAATGCATCCTTCTCCCTCCCTATCTGCCTGACCGCACCATCATTGACATCGAAAATGGAACCATCCGGCCGTACCCAATAAATCCCCTCTCGAGATCGATCCACAGAAAGGCGGGTTCGCCGTAAGGCTTCATCCATTTGCTTTCTTTTAGAAATATCCTCTATCACTGAAATGAAATGGATTGGTTCACCATCTATGTCTCTCATGAGCGAGACTGTGAGATTGACCCAAACCAGACCTCCGTCCTTGGTCCAGTACCGTTTTTCCATTCGGTAGTTCTGAATCTCGCCGGAAATCACTTTGCCGACCAACTCCAGATCCGTTGCCAGGTCATCGGGATGAGTGATGTCCTGAAAGGTCTTGTGGATCAATTCACTCCTCGGGTATCCGACAATCTCACAAAGCTTGTCATTAATTCGAATCCAGGAACCATCCAATCCCACGTGGGCAAGCCCGACTGCCGCCTGATCAAAAGTGGCCCGAAAGCGCGCCTGGCTGATCTGAGCAGCCTTTTCAGCCTTCCGTATTTCGGTCAAATCCCTCAGTGTCGCAGTGAAAAAGCGCTCTCTGCCAACCACAACTTCACTGACTCCCAGGTGCACAGGAAATTTTGACCCATCCTTGCGCAGCCCAAAAGCCTCACGCCCCTCGCCCATTATTTTCCGTTCCCCTGTCAGCAGATATCTGTCCACGTATGATGCGTGCTCCTCACGATAAGGGGAGGGCTGGAGCATGGTCACGCTTCTCCCGACGACTTCCGAGGCCTTATACCCGAAAATCCCCTCTGCGGCCTTGTTGAATCCCAAAATATTCCCTTGAATATCCGCACTGACTATCCCTTCCAGCGTATTATCAATGATGGCAGCATTGATCGCTTCACTTCGTTCCAACTGATGGTTTGCCATCTCCAGTTCTTTGGTCCGTTTCGCCACCTGACTTTCAAGATTTGCGTAAAGATCACTCAATTTGTTTGCCATATCATTGAATATTCTGGAAAGAGTCCCGAATTCATCATCGTTGATGGACTGGACACGCAACTCCCTCTTGCCAGCCGCATACCCCGTCATGGTTCGACTCAACTCCTGAATCGGTCGAGTAATGACGATCCCACCGTACATGGCAATGCACAGCCCGCTAATCAATGCCCCCAAAGGAATCAGAAACACGAACCATGAGAGACTCCTGAGAATTGAAACCACAGACGGAGCTCGAACGAGATGAATAAGTGTCAAAATCTTCCGACTCGAACCAATCTCCATCTGAATGGGTGTTGCATCCCACTGCGTTCCTTCAATGGCTAACGTTGTTTGCGAGTTATCCATCAATGATTTGGAATGTTCCGGAAAATCAGTGAAAATACCCGTTCGAGAATCAGGATCAACCATGCCCCATATCTTTTCCGGGGATTTCTCATTATAAATATAGGTTCCGTCATTATTGACGATCATCCAAAACCCACGACTTTCAGGCATGGTGCTGACCAGATCGTCTATGAGTTCATTTCCATAATAGTTGAGAATGACCAACCCGATCTTGTCGTCCCCTCTGTAGATTGGGGAAATAAACCTGAGCATCGGATTGTACGGAAGCTCAATCCGATTATTTTCCATATTCAGATCAAGTTGCGAGATGTAGACCTCGCCTTTCCCTACTGCCAAGGCTTCCTTATAGTAATATCGATTACTTTTTTTCTGGAGATTCTTCTCGCTCACAATCTTTGAACGCCCGCTGATATAATCAACACGCCCTCTTTCAAATCCAACCAGATCGATAATTCGCAGCTGTCCATATATTTTTTTTGATTCCAGGAAGTTTGACATGAAATCGTAGAGTGCATCACGATTCTCCGACGACAAGGAATTCGTCTTCAGATCTTTTGCCAGGTACGGTCGCATGGCATCCACAAGGAAGAGAATGTCAGATCGGGCAATGTTGATTCTATTCTGTAAAAAGCCCTTTGCCGATCTCAACAGAACCTTCTCTTCCTGATGCTGCTGCTGTACCTGCTCACGAAGCATAAAAAATGTTGTCAGCCCTGTGCCTGTGGTAAAAAAGGGGACAAGCGTCAAGACTGTCAGAATCATGAGCTTTTTCTTGACACCAAAAAAGAATGACATACTTCGTGCCTCACTTTGAAACAATGCAAAGACTCTGTGGACCACTCTGGGGGGAAAAGCTCTCTGTTGGAGCTGAAAACGTTCAAGAACTCATTCCACCGCACACCTTATACACTCCTTATTACAGGTACCCTTCAGTCATGGAATGATTTTATTAAGCATATATTTCTCAGGAAAAATCCGACAACAAAGTACCATAAAAGAGAAGAAAGCCCATGCTCTTCTAACTGCCATTCTGCCAGACTCCTCGTGCCTCCGGGCGTCAAATAAGAAAGGCCCGGTCTCAAAAGAGACCGGGCCTTTCTTATTTAATATCAATCAATGGCTAACCAATTTTTTCCTTAATGGCGGCAGCCAGGGCTTTTCCCTGATTATAGCATTCCGCGAGCGTATCATGGGTCGGGACATGCTTGACCTTGACCGGATCAAGGACTTCCATCCCCATATCTTCCAACCACCCGTTGAGAATCTTGACGCATTCTCCAGACCACCCAAAGGAGCCAATGGCTGAACCAATTTTATTCTGGGGGCGCAATCCTTTCATGTAGGTCAGCATGTCAGCCATCAACGGCAGAATCCCGTTGTTATGCGTCGGTGACCCGACAACAACCGCTGCGGCATCAAAAACTTCTGTCATAACATCGGAATGATCGTTTGACTTCATGGACATGACGCGCACGGAGACACCTTCATCCGCCAATCCAGAGGCAACGGCATTGGCCATTCTCTCTGTTGAATGCCACATCGTGTCATAGACGATGACAGCCTTGTTCTTGGGTTTCTGCTCGGCGAATTCGGTATATTTGTCAAAAACCCACTGAATGTCTTCCTTGCCACGGAACATGAGACCATGATCAGGACAAATCATCTCGATATCAAGATTCATTTCGCCCAGAGCCTTGAGGGTCTTCAACACGACAGGGGAGTACGGCAGGACGATGTTAGCATAGTATGCTCCCATCAACTCTTCCAAAGTTGACCGATTGACCTCATCTGCCCAGCGCTCACTGGTTGCCCAGTTCTGGCCAAACGCGTCGTTGGTAAAGGCAATCTTTTCCTCTGGGCAGTATGTCAGCATGGCATCGGGCCAATGCAGCATACGGGTTTCCACAAACTGCAATGTCCGCTTGCCGAGGGCAATCTCGGTGCCGGTAGGCACGACTTCCACAGGCCAATCGGTGTAATGGAAATGAGCCTTCATAGCTTTTTCACCCATGGGAGACGTATAGATCTTCTCAGGGCGGTACTTCTCGAAAGCATACTCCAGGCAGCCTGCATGATCGGGTTCCAGATGGTTGATGACGAAGTAGTCAATCTTTCCATCCGGTCCCAAGGCATGGGCCAGATTGCATTTGAGGGTATCCCAAAATTCGGCAGCCACTGTATCGATCAGGACTGTCTTCTCATCCTTGATCAGGAAGTTATTATAGGTGGTTCCTTTGTGCGCGATGGAGTAGCCATGGAAGTTTCTACGATTCCAGTCCACGACACCGGTCCAAAACACGCCTTCCTTTATTTCAACTGGTTTCATCTTTTTCTCCGCATTGAATGGTCAATCAACCAAAAGGGCAAAAAGAAGCGCGAGCCGTGGCACGCGCTTCATCCCGCGATGTCGGGCGATTTTTTCTAGTCTTCAGGAACAAAACTGTCCTTGGTTGCACCACAAATAGGGCAGGTCCAATCATCGGGCAGATCCTCGAAACTGGTGCCAGCCGGGATATCATTGTCGGCATCTCCAACTTCTGGATCGTAAACATAGCCGCAAATTTCGCATACGTATTTCTGCATCTGATTCTCCTTTTGGTCTGATACTGTTGCAGTAGTGGGGGCGGCTGTCAACTTCTGCGAATCGGTTTCCACCGGGAGTTCACAGTCCGCCTGAGTCGAGCCTGCTCCGGCCAACGGTCTGAAGCATTTCTTCGAACCGCCACAAATCGGGCATCGCCACTCATCGGGCAATTCCTGAAACAAGGTACCTTTGGAAATTTTTCCTCTTCGGTCCCCTTTGTCAGGGTTGTAAATATATCCGCAGTTCACGGTTTGGCACTGCCACATGTCTTCTGGCTTCGCCATCGCGTTCCTCCACTGTTCCCGTCCCGGTTCAAAACTGAACAGGGACACTTTATGCCCGTAACGTTCCTTCTCACCTCGGCCAAGGGGAGGAATACCAAATGCCGTTTTTTTTGGAAACAGCATACACGGGGACCATGAAGGGGCAGTCGCCCTGCCCCTTATGATTTGAGTCTGGCTGACAGAATTCCCGATGACATCCACTCCGGGGAAGCGCCCCGGCCTTGTCGCGTACAAACGCGGAACAAACAGGAATCTATCGTGATCGCAAACGCCTATTTACCGGCCCACAAGCCATGAATATTGCAATATTCCCGAGCGGTGATGTCACCGGTCAGTCCGCTGACACAGAATTCTGCCACGGGAGCATCGCCTGGCTTGAGTATCTTTGTCAGCACAGTATCGCCGACGCACAGTTCTATCCATTCGATGTAATGCTTTTCTTCCATGGGGTGGGCAGTAGAACCGACCTTCACGGTGACTTTGTCTCCATCTTTTTCAATGACGGGGATATGCTTTTCGACGGCTGCGTCAACAGTATTTTCAGTCATCAGCACCATCTCTTCGCCGCAACAGACCAGATCGCCGCCGCCTGCATGAATCGCCATAACGATGTTGCCACAGGCATTGCATTTGTAAACTTCACCAAGTTTGATAGCCATTGAGTCGTCTCCTTGTAAGGTTGAGGTTTACCAGTTGTAGTCTCTCATCTCGAAATGGGCCTTGGGGTGCGCACAGGCAGGACATTCGTCCGGGGCACTGGCTCCTGTGTGGTTGTATCCACAGTTCTGGCACCGCCAGGTGATTTTCTCTTCCTTGGCGAAAACAGTGCCATTTTCGATATTTTCGATCAACTTATTGTATCGTTCTTCGTGGTAGGTCTCGGCAATGGCGATGTGCTCCATGACATCGGCGATTTCATCGAATCCCTCCTGACGCGCGACCTTCGCAAATTCAGGGTACATCTCAGAGTACTCTTCATGCTCGCCAGCAGCAGAAGCCTTCAGATTTTCCAGAGTCGTTCCTATCTTTCCCGCAGGGAAAGAGGCAACGATTTCTGCATCGCCACCTTCAAGAAACTTGAACAGGCGTTTGGCATGCTCTTTCTCATGATTGGCGGTCTCTTCAAAAATCTTGGATATCTGAACGTATCCTTCCTTTTTAGCCACACTGGCAAAATAGGTGTATCTGTTGCGAGCTTGGGATTCGCCACAGAATGCTGTCAAAATGTTCTTTTCGGTCTGGGTTCCTTTAAGTGACATACAGTCCTCCTGACATGAATGTAGAATTTGAATTGATGCAAAATTCACTTTGCGACACCTGTTTACCATATCCGTTCGGAATGTACACCTCCTGGCAAAAACTGGCGTATTATTTTCACCAGTGGTGACATGGCAGATGAAAACTGATTTCTTTTCATAAAATAAGACTTTTATGACCAATCTAGGAATTATTACTATTTACTTTGCCAAACTCTGTCAAGCCGGAATCGGAAGCTTTATAAAAAAAACGAAAAGACCAAGCAGTCGAAACTGCTTGGTCTTTTCGAAAATCTCTCTGACAGACTACTGCTGAGTCTTCTGGCACTTGGGGCAGACACCCACGAATTCAACATTGGTGTTAAGAATCGTGTAGCCGCTCGTACAGGAATCAGGAATTATCGGGATTTCGACATCGCACTCGACATCGGCAACTTGAGTACACACCGCACACCGTATATGAGGATGCGGTTCTGCCACACCGTCAAACCGCTTCTGAGCTCCGGGCGCCCCCAGCTTGAGGACAAGACCTTTACTACTCAGAAACTCGAGATTGCGGTACACAGTTCCAAGGCTGATACGAGGGATGATCTTGCGGACCATATCGTACACTTCATCGGCTGTGGGGTGAGAATTCACCTTTTGCAACTCTTCCAGTATCACTTTCCGCTGTTTGGAAAGTCTAAATCCCATTTCGGAAGCCATAGGCTACCTCCCAAAATCTTTATAGCAATAATTACTATTCCGTCTTGACCTTTTTGTCAAGACCCCCCGCCGGTTGTGTCTGTAAAGCCTTCTACGGCAATACATTCAAAGTGTTATACAAGATAATTGCCAACACGGACGTGTTCCCCCAGGCAATTTGTGCCTTTTCAGATTTAAAGCTGAACGACTCCCTCTTTCGAATACAGACTATGCATTGACCATTTTGAGCCCATGCTCCACAAAACAAGCCGGGGCGACTCGATTATGTATCGAACCGCCCCGGACATGACTGCATGTCTCTCAATTTCGGAACTTGGCCACCAATTCACTAAGATGGCCCGCCATTTCCGAGACTTCACGAATACCGTCGTTGGATTCCTTGATCCCCCGCAGGACATCCTGTGACAAATTATTGATATGCGTGACGCTGTTGTTGATCTCATCTGAAGTAGCGGATTGTTGCTCCGCTGCCGTGGCAATACCGCGGACCATATCTGCGATGGAGTCGGAATGCAAAACGATCTTTTCCAGGACACCACCCGCTTCTTGCGCCATGGACGAGGTATTAACGACACTCTTTTTCGCCGTATCCATTTCCTTGACGACATCCGTGGTGGATTGCTGAATAAGCAGAATGGCTCCTTCCACTTCCTTGGTGGCATCCATGGTCTTTTCGGCGAGCTTGCGAACCTCATCCGCCACAACTGCAAACCCGCGCCCGGCTTCCCCAGCTCGTGCTGCTTCGATGGCGGCATTAAGCGCCAGCAGATTGGTCTGATCAGCAATATCATTGATGACCGCCATGACCTTGCCAATATTTTCGGCACGACTGGACAACGATCCGAGAGCCTCTGCCAGATGTTCCGTTATCTCAGCCACCGAATTGATCTCGGCCACGGTCTTGTTGACCACAATGCCACCATCTGCCGCAACGGTATTTGCCTTGTTCGAGGCATCCGCTGTCTCTGAAGCATTTTTGGCGACTTCGAGAACAGTTGCGTTCATTTCTTCCATGGCCGTTGCGACCTGACTCGTCTGATCGGCAGTGGTATCTACCCCTTTTGCCAACCTGTCCATCTGTTCCATCAAGGCATCCGATGCCTTATTCAATTTGTCGGCAACCTCTGTCACTTCATTGGCCACGACCAGAAGATTCTGCCGTTGCGCTTCAATATTCTTTTTATCCTCTTCCTCACGAGTGAGGTCGATCAGCACACAAATGGCCCCAACCGTATCCCCTTCGGCGTCTTCAAGAGGCGAGGCCTCGAAATGCAGCGGGAACGTGGTCCCATCCGCACGGCGATAGTTGAAATTACCGGAAATGGGGATACCGCTCGCAATGACATGGGCCGCATCACAGGTATCATCTCCTGGGTCACATTCAAAAATGGATGAGACAGGACGTCCTTTGACCTCATCTTCAGTTAATCCCAGAATCGTTCTGAGTGGCGGATTGATGAATTGCAGCCTTTCTTCGGAGTCAGTCACAAAAAGCGGCACAACAATCCCGTCGAGAACACTTTTATTGTACTGAAGTTGATCCTTAATCTGCTCGACCATTTCACCGAGATATCGAGAAAGGGAACCGAGTTCATCCGCCCCTTCTACCGTGAAACGGGCATTCAGGTTTCCTTTGCTCACTTCTTCGGTGGTTGCGGCAATGCTGGTAATCCGATTGACGACGGACTTGCGCATGAAAAGAATCAGTGCGGCCAGCAGCGCCACAACTCCAAGCACGGAAATGGCGGCGGCTTTTATCTGACTGTTTTTGAGACTGGCAAACTGCGGATTGACATCCACGGTCATGACCATGGTGCCCAGGATTTTCCGCGTCCGGCCATGACAGTGGTGACATGACTTCTGATTGGCAATACTTTTGACTTCGGCAAACTGCAATCTGCCGTCGATCTTCATGAGTTCGCCTTCAGCAATATTCTCCTTGATTCCCCGCTTGACGAGATCTGGCAAACCGTTCTCACCACGAACATCAAAGATGGATTTTCGAACCACGCCTTTTTTGGTGGAATAGGTTATCTCTCCGCTATAATCAGTGAGATAAGCGTGGATATTTCCATAGCGCTCAGCCATTTCGGTAAATTTTTGCGCGGTTCCTTCATTATCCCCCACAGCCATAGGGTCTTCGATAGCCATATAGAGCATATCCGCTTCGCGCACCGAGGCGGCTTTCACCTCATGCAGTGTCAGGGAATAGGTCGTATAGGAATTGTATATGAAGAGTCCGGTGAACGCGACAATGGTCAGCAGCGAAGAGAGCAGGATGACCTTGACTCCGAGGGACTGTCTGATGAATTTCATGGCAGCCTCCTAGTGCGCCCCGCCGAAAAGCAGCGGCTTGAAGTCAAACGCGGCAACCCGTTCCGGGTTGTGACACCGTTCACAGTCGGCGAGTTCCAATTTCGCCTTAATCAATTCGGGGTCTCCACCTGCCTCAATATGGTCATAGCCTGGTCCATGGCATGTCTCACACCCCGCTTCGGCCATTTGCGGCGTTTCGGTAAAACCTACAAATCCACCTGGCTTGCCGAAACCGGTCATGTGACATTCAAAACATTCTTCCAATTCCTGGCGGGTCAAATCCCCAGCCATCATTTTTACAGATTCACCAGAATGTGCTTTCTTGGAGTACTTCTTGTAATTGTTGTACTCTTTTTCATGACATTCAGCGCACGCTTCGGAACCGACGTACTGCCCCGAATTCGTCCTCCCCTGGGACGTCATACCCACGGCAACAAAAAAGGCCACCATGAATACCATCAGGCAGCCTTTTGACCAAACAGATTGAAAAAGCATGGACCAACCCCCATCAACAGATCGAAACCAACATAAGCAATACGAAGTATATTGCTTACTAGCCTTTACAAGGCTATAGATGGTTTTTCCATGGAGGTAAAGACGTTACATTCTCTTTTACATCCACTTTCCCTTCTTACCAGTCAAGGGTTGCCTTGAAGGAACTGGCCAGATCAGAGACAGTGATATCAAGGATATCGGTATCTCCGTTCCTGACAACCAACCGTTTGCTCTCTGTTACCGAACCAACGCATGCCATTATTTGTCCGGAAAAAACAGACTCAAAAGCCTGCCGCTTGTCCGCCGGGACCGAAACGACCAAGCGACTGGCGGATTCGGCATACAGTCTCCCAGTCGCATCCAATTCTCCTGTGACAGGAAGCATGGCGAGATCAACATCAGCTCCAAGGCGGCCACCAATACACATTTCGGCAAGAGCCACGCCAAAGCCGCCATCGGAACAATCATGACAGGCAGAGATGAGCCCGGCCTGACTGGCTGTAAACATACTCTGATACCGCGTCTTGGCCGACACAAGGTCCACCTGAGGCACTCGACTATCTGAAAAATCGAGCTGCTGACTGATTTCACTGCCACCGAATTCCGGCTTGGTCATACCGAGCACATAGACAAGATCACCAGTTTTCTTGAAGTCGGAGGTCAGGCACTTGTTCACGTCAGGAATGACTCCGATGACTGAAAAAAGGACGGTCGGCGGAATGGAAATCTTCTGCCCACCACCCTTGTAATCGTTTTTCATGGAATCCTTGCCCGAAACGCATGGCACACCGAACCCAAGGCAATAATGGGCCAGAGCCTGATTTGCGCGAACCAACTGGGCGAGCTTGTACTGTCCATCCGGGGTAGACTCGGACTGGACCGGGTCGCACCAGCAGAAATTATCACACCCGGCCATATAATCGACATCGCCGCCAACAGCCACGGCATTACGAATCGCCTCGTCAATGGCATTGGCCATCATCCAATAAGTATCGATATCAGAATACTCAGGACAAATACCGTGGGAGACAACAAGACCACGTTCACTGCCCAATTCCGGCCGGACCACACCAGCATCGGAAGGGCCGTCCGCCTTGATGCCGACCATGGGTTTGACGGCGCTGCGTCCCTGAACTTCATGGTCGTACTGACGAACGACATATTCCTTGGAGCAAATATTCAGACGACCGAGCATATCCTTGAGCAGACCATTCTGATCCAAGGGGGCCGGAATGGATTCATCCGTGATAACCGGACGTTCCCAGACAGCAGCCAGCTCCATCTGCGGGACACCGTTGTGCAGGAATTCCATATCAAGGCAGGTGACGACCTTCTCCCCATAGGTGACATGGTACTTGCCCGATTCGTTAAAATTGCCAAGGACCGTGGATTCCACATCCATCTCGTCAGACAAAGCCATGAAGGCATCCAGCTTCTCAGGCGGCACAGCCATGGTCATCCGTTCCTGTGCTTCGGAAATAAGAATTTCCCACGGCTTCAAACCGTCATACTTCAACGGAGCCTTAGCCAAATCCATCAGGAATCCGCCGGAATCCTCAGCCATTTCCCCGACAGAAGAGGACAGGCCTCCAGCACCATTATCGGTGATGGCGTTGTATAATCCGCGATCACGGGCGCGCATCAGAAAATCATACATTTTGCGCTGGGTAATGGGATCTCCAATCTGAACCGCCGTGGCAGGGCTGCCCTCGTGCAGTTCTTCGGAAGAGAACGTTGCACCATGGATGCCGTCGGCACCGATACGACCGCCTGACATGACAATGTAATCACCGGGAAGTGCGCATTTTTCATGCGAAGGACGTCCGGCGACCTCCACTGGCATGGTGCCGATGGTGCCGCAGTAGACCAGTGGTTTGCCAAGATAACGCTCATCAAAAACAATGGACCCGTTCACCGTGGGAATACCGGATTTATTGCCTCCATGTTCGACACCCTCACGCACTCCCTCGAAGACGCGACGAGGATGCAGCAGTCTCGGAGGCAACTCCCCTTCGTGGAAAGGAGAAGCAAAACAAAAGACATCGGTATTACACAAAAGGTTTGCGCCGATCCCGGTGCCCATGGGGTCACGATTGACGCCCACAATACCGGTCAGCGCTCCGCCGTAAGGATCAAGGGCGGACGGTGAATTATGCGTCTCCATCTTGACACAAACATTGAGCGTCTCGGAAAAAGCGATGACCCCGGCATTGTCCTTGAAAACGGACAGACAATAATCACCGCCGTCTCTGGTCTCGGCATTGCGCTGACGAATCTGTTTGGTTGATCCTTGAATAAAGGTCTTGTAAAGGCTGGAAAACTCCGAGATCGTACCGTTTTCCTTATTCTCATACGTGATCCTGGCACTAAAAATCTTGTGTTTGCAGTGTTCCGACCATGTCTGAGCCAACACTTCGATCTCCGCATCTGTCGGATTCACATCCAGCCCCATGGCTGCCCGTTCCTTCTGCACCGCCGGATCGGCATAATAATCCCGGATGATATGCAGTTCTTTGAGCGAAAGGGCCAGGGTGTTAGCACGGGAAAAAGCCATCATCTCGTCATCACTCATGGTGGAAAGCGGGATGATCGCCACTTCATCACTGGCCTGGCCGGTCACTCGCGCCGCCTTGGCCTCAAAACCGGGAGCCTCAGCCCAGGTCGCGGCCGATTTGTACTCGTAACGCTGGATCAACTCATTGGCCAACAAATCCTTGGCCACATGTTGAATACCGGCTTCATCCATATCGGCAGTGATGATATATTGCTTGGAGGTGTAGACCTTCACGGATTCCATGTCCTGCTTGGATAATCCGAGTGTCACCCCAAGGGTTTCGCGAGCGGTCCGCCCTTCGTTGTCCGTGACACCGGGGCGAAATCCGACTTCGAGAATCCAGTCGAAATCACGGGCCAGAGGTGCAAGGGCCACTTCATGCAAGACCGGATCATGCAGGGCTGCACGTTCGATAGCCAGGTCCACCTGCTCCTGTGTCAATCCCTCCAAAGTAAAAACACTGGCGATGCGAACATCACGCACCTGCACATCGAGTTCACTCTTGATCTTGCGGGCGAACTTTTCACCCACCACATCACGGACACCCTCTTTCAGACCGACGATGACACGACATAGCATGTTGAATTCTCCTCTCTCTCAATATAGCAGAAAGCCGGTCACCTCATCAGAGGGACCGGCCTGAAATTATTTGGTTCTGGTCAGTACGAAATCCGCAGCCTGTTTAAGCACGACGACCGGTTCGCCCGGAGCCAGTCCATCCAGACAGGCCTTGGCCTTCTCGACATAGGCAGCGGCCTCGTCGCGGGTCTTTTCAGAGAATCGCCCTTCTCGGACACGAGTCAAAATGGTGTGACATTCACTTTCGGACAGAGACCCTTCCTTCAATCCTCGGAGCAGGGACTCACGATCCAGGGTCGCGTCCTCTTCCATGAGCAGGATCAGGGGCAGGGTTACTTTCCCTTCCTTGAGATCGCCACCTTCGGGCTTGCCTGTCTCCGAAGTCGGGGAGGCATAATCAAGCGCATCGTCCACCAACTGGAAAGCGATGCCGAGATTGAGACCGAAGGCGCCGGCAGCGTCTTCCTGCTCCGAAGTTGCTCCGGCCAAGGCCGCACCACAGCGGCAGGCACACTCGATAAGCTTGGCAGTCTTGCCGATGATTATCTCCATATACCTGTCTCGATCCAGAGACGGATTCTTGGAAAATTCAATCTCCTCGATCTCGCCCACTGCCGTCTCCATGATGCCACGGGCCAGCAGCCATGAAAGGCGGGCCTTGCCATAGCGGGCTCCCATCTCGTTGGCGAGTGCCAGCAAGGCGTCACCGGCCAGGATCGTCTCTGTCCGACCAAAGACAAGATGCGAGGCAGCCTTGCCGCGTCGCAATTCCGCGTCGTCAAGAAAATCGTCATGGAGCAGCGTCGCGGAATGCAATAATTCCAGCGAGCAGGCTATGGCGTGATAATCCGTGCCGGTATAACCCTGTGCCCGGGCGAAAAGCAGCGTCAGGATAGGGCGAATGCGTTTGCCGCCCGATCCGATGATATGCTTGGCGACATCCTTGACCAGTCCGTTAAGCTGGTTGGCCTCGGTGTCGAGAAATTCATTGATCGCGGGAAGTTCCCGCTGAAAATAGCGAAGTAATTCGTTCATGTCCGGTCACTATGTCAGGTTGCGGGGAGGGAGTAAAGGTCTCTACTTCCCCGTAAAAAGATATTGAGCGCACTTCCCCAGCGCGCCAAAGGCCCCCTTGAGGTCCCAGTCCTCGACGTCCCTCGATCCCACCAGATTCGATATGGTCCGCACTTCCAAAAATGGCATCCCTTTTTGCTTGGCCGCAAAAGCCAGGGAAAACCCTTCCATATTCTCTATATCCGAGTTGTATGCAGTTTTGAGCCATCCCGCCCGATCGGCCATACTTGTCACCGAATTGACCGAGAGAGCCGCAGCCCTCCCCCATTTTTCGCCAAGTCGCACCCCCATGGCTTCCGCATCATTGACAGGCACCAGCTTGACCCGATTCCAGACAGGTTCTCCGTCTATATGTCCCTGGGCAAAACCAAGAGCCTTGGGATCGACCCGGCCATCCTGATCCAGCACGCCATACTCCGGCCATGTTTCCTGCCATGCATAGGTTACGCTGCACATGGGGAACTCTTCCAGATCATAGGCCCCGGCAATACCGAGATTGACGACTCCGGTAACTCCGGGGCGACCGAGGAAACGACCGATGGCCAGAGCGGAATTGACCAACCCGACTCCGGTAACAGCCAGAAGCAGAGAATGGTCGCCAAGGGAAAACTCCAACGCTTCTCCCTGTTCCACGGCAGGAGCCTGGGCAAAACCCAGAGCAGCCTTCATTTCCTTGGCCGTGGCAGTGGCGACGATAATCATGTTGCGCTCCTAGAGACGCCAGTAGGCGACATTTTCGGTTTCAAGTTCCGCACGATCGAAAAAACATTTCACATCAATGATCAGCGCTGTCTCCGGGGTGGAGAACCATTGTTTCAAGGCAGCGACGGAAATACTCTTGTACTCATCATGCGGCACTGCGAGGATCAAGGCATCCAGATCTCGCATTTCCTCCAAGGAGCAGAGATCAATCCCCAATTCCTCCCGAGCTTCCTCATGATCGGCCATGGCATCATGCACCAAGGTGTCCGCACCATAATCGTCAAGCTCTTCCAAAATATCCACAACCCGTGTATTGCGCAGATCCGGAACATTTTCCTTAAAGGTCACCCCGAGCACTCCGACACGGGCACCCTTGATTTTACAATCGTTCTTGATCATCAGCTTGACCGTTGACTCGGCAATAAACTTGCCCATGCCGTCGTTGATCTCGCGTCCGGCCAGAATGACATGGGGATGAAAGCCCTCGGCCTCGGCTTTGAAGGTCAGATAATACGGGTCAACGCCAATGCAGTGGCCGCCCACCAGACCGGGCCGGAAGGGAAGGAAATTCCACTTTGTTCCGGAGGCTTCAAGCACGTCCAGAGTATCAATCCCCATACGGTCGAAGATGATAGCCAGTTCGTTCATCAGGGCAATATTCAGATCACGCTGGGTATTCTCGATGACCTTGGCAGCTTCGGCTGTTCTGATATCCGCAGCCAGATGCGTTCCGGCCTCGATAATAGTGCCGTAAACGTCTTCCAACAGCTTGCCGGAGGCTTGATCCTGCCCGGAAACCACTTTGACGATTGTTTCCAACCTGTGCACCTTGTCACCGGGGTTGATCCGTTCCGGCGAATACCCCACCCAGAACTCTTCCCCATTCTTCAGGCCGGATTCCTTTTCGAGAATCGGGACACACATCTCTTCTGTCAGCCCCGGAAAAACCGTGGATTCATAGACAACGACAGAACCGGGCTGAAGATGCTTGCCGACGGAACCGCTGGCACCCAGCACGGGCCGCAGATCCGGCGAATGGTATTCATCGATGGGAGTCGGCACGGCCACGATCACGAAACGGGTCTTCTCGAGATCGGCAAGATCGGCACTGAAAACCAGATCGACATCCTCTCCCACTGTCTCGAAATCCACTTCCCCGGTGCGATCGATGCGGGAATTGAGTTCGTCCACACGTTTTTGCGATACATCCACACCGACAACCTTGAAATGACGGCCCAAAGCCACGGCCAAGGGCAGCCCCACATAACCGAGACCAACGACCGCGATGGCGTCTTCCTTTTTCTTGAGCTGATCAAAGTGAATCATGTTCATCAGATATATTCTCCGGTTTCCCGTTCAGGTGGACACAATCTCTGTTCCCGGCTATCCTTCGCCGCATGAACATTGACTGGTCGCTCCTCATCATCGCTGTCGGGCTTGCCCTCGTCTTCGAGGGGATTCCCTATTTTCTGTTCGCCGAGCGTATGCCGCTCGTCCTGCTCAAACTGGCGGAACAACCGCCCAAATTCCTTCGCTTCATAGGACTTGCCGCCATGATACTTGGCCTGCTCGTCATTTCTCTGGGCCGCTCCCTGACTCTCTAAGTTCAGAGAACGGATCTTCGCGGTCACTTTCCTGCGGTCCGACTTCTTTTTTTCGCACCTTTTCCAGCGCTCTTCTTTGCCGCGCTTCCTGCTGCTTTCTTCTTTTCAAGAGTTCTTTGTTCACTCCCGAAGGCATCTTCGGCAGCCGATGACACCTGTCCCGGCTTTTCCCCAACGTGCAGATAAACAATACCCGACATCATGGGGACGTGATAAACCCGTGCAAATCCGGCTTGCATCATTTCTTCTGCCAGAGAACGCTCGTCAGGGAACGTCTTGATACTTTCGGCAAGATATCGATAGGCTCCGGGATCGCCGGAAATACGATCACCGATAAACGGTAACAATTTATCGAGATAAAAATTGTAAAAGCCCTTCCAGACCCGCTTGCTCCCGGTACCGAACTCCAGAATGCATAATCGGGCACCGGGCTTGAGCACCCGGAAAAACTCACTGTACGCGTCCTCGCGGGGCAGAATATTACGGATGCCAAAGGCAATGGTTGCTGCGCCCATGCAGTTGTCCGGCAAGGGGAGTGCGCGCCCGTCGGCCTGAACCGGGAAAATCTTTTTTTCACGGCCGTCCTTGAGTTTTTTTGCCTTGCCGTTTTCCAGCATGGGCAGGGAAAAATCAAGGGCCGCAATCGAACTCTGCGGGTATTGTCTCAGCAATTCGACGGAAACATCCATGGTTCCGGCGGCCAGGTCCAGCACAGTCTCTCCCGGAGCCGGACGGGCTGCTTTGGCCAGCCGGTAACGCCAGTAGATATCCTGACACCCGGACAGAGCATGGTTAAGAAAATCATACCACCCGGCGATACGGCCAAACATATCGGACACACGTTTCCCGTGCTCATCATGTGTCGTGGCCCCCGTTGCGGACCGGACTTCAGACCTGGTCATCTATTCGCCCTGTCCCGCACTCTCTTGTGCGGCCAATTCTTCTGCTCGCGACCCGTCCCCGGCAGTCTCTCCGGTGATGGTCCGCATGACATCCTTATAAATGACATCAAAATTCTGACCAAAATTGCTGGGAGAAATCCGCCCCACCTCGATAAACTTGATCACCACTTCTTTGGCGACCTGCAAAGCCTGTTTCTGATATTTGTCCATAAGAATCTCCCGTGTATACAATGTAAAAAACCGCCCGGTGGGAAATGGCCTTGACCAACATAGTCAGGGTAGCCGGGCGGGAAAAAAGGAAAGAAACCGAAAAGCCCCCTTCTTTTTTGCGCGATCAGTAGCACGAGCCACCACGGTAAGTCGAGGATTTTAGCCATCAAATCCCGCCGGACAAGCTCCTGCCAGAACGTCCTACGGGGGGGGCGATTCTCCTTGAGAAGAAATTTGCGCTCCAGGCAAGAACGGAGAGAAGAACCGTATTACAGCTTTCTTCGCAGCACATCCCCGACGTGGCCGATTTTCCAGCTTGCAAAGGCATGGGAATGGCAGTTCACATCATCTTTTCGGGAAGGTCAAGATTCCGGAAAATAATACCTCCCCCCCTTGCCAACATTGAAAACCCTTGTTAGATGGTATCTATGCAATCTCTAGATTTTTTCTCAACAAAGCGGCGTTCGCCTTTCGGCCATATTTTCCGCGTGTTCTTTCTCGCACTCCTTCTGTGCACTCTCTCCCCCTCTCCTGTTGCTTCCGAAGTCATAGGGACTGTCGATACTGTCTTTCACATGTTTTCCCGCGATGACGACATCGTGGTGGAAGCCTTTGATGATCCCGACATACCGGGTGTGACCTGCTACTTGAGCCGCGCTCGCAAAGGGGGTGTCAAAGGAATGATCGGTCTGGCCGAAGACCCGTCGGATGCATCCATCGAATGTGTTCGCACCGGGCCTATCGAAGTCCCTCAATCCGTCTTGTCCGGCAAGAAAGATGGTGAAAGAGTCTTCAAGAAGGCGACCTCACTGGTCTTCAAGTCCATGCAGGTCATTCGTTTCTATGACAAGAAGCGCGATGTTCTCATCTACATGGTTTACAGCGACAGAGTGGTTGAAGGGTCACCCAAAAACAGCGTGACTGTCGTCAAGGTTCAATAATCGGCTCAGCCATTCTCCTCGGCCTCCACTTTGAGGCAAGAGGGAATACGAGAACGGAAACATCAACTCCGGGACAGGCGCAGCCAGGGAGGGAATCATGAGCAAGGAAGAACTTTCCCGATTGGTCGGCGATGTTCTGGATGACCCAGCCATGCTGGCGGAAGCCATGAAGATCACCGACCAGACAACTCTGGAACACTATATCACTTCGAGAGGGTATGACCTGACCACGGGCGAAATATCAGAAGCCTGGACCATGAGCACCGTGATGCTCACTGAGAGCACTCACTCCTTCGCCCCCTCCAGTTCGTCCGGCAAAGGCTCACTCAAATTTTCATGATTACTCGGGAATGGCCCGAGGAAAGTGGTTGGAAACGAGTGCCTCCCCCCGGCGCTCGTTTCCCGCTGTATGAGAATCAAAACGCGTATCGCCCACGAAAATAGCCGCCAAAAGCATCTCTCACCGAATGGGATGAATGGAATTTCCCCGAGGAATCATACAGTTTATATTTCCTGGCATAATGATACTCAGGGCCGAGGGAAAAACTCCAGTGTTTATCTGGAACATAATCAAGGTATGCTCCGAGTGTGGATCGGACGATCCCCACATATCCGTTGCTCCGTACCGGACTGTCCGGGGAGAGGCGATACGTTTTGTCTGAACCGGTCAAGGCAAGACTGAATCCGACCACATCATCCCGATTCTTTTCCTTATCAAGCACCCCCATGGTAAGAAGTATGTCATGGAGCGTGCTCTGCGAAACAGCCAACACTAAGCCAAATTCTACATCACCGAACAGATCCTGACTCAAGGGATTGAGTGCGATGGTCTTCCCTGTCAGCCCCACCATCCATCCATTCCACAAATCATACGCAATCCCACCATCAAAACCGGCTCCCACCGCGCCAGGAAAGTCCGCTTCAAATGACGAGGATATCTGGCCGTTCACCCAATACCGCCAATCATCCAAGAACACATTGTCAAACAGTCGAGCCTGAAGTGTCACATCATGCAGATCTGTCCAGGGAGCCGCGCTGCCAGTGGCGAAACTGACGGATTTCACATTATCCCACATAAAATGGGACACGCCGTATGAAAACCTGAAAATGGAATAATCAACATCAATGGAAGATCGCAGGACAGAGACGCCACCCGCACCGTCGGAAAACCCGGCAGCCCCGACAAAACTGGTATCCGCTTTCAGGCGAATCGTCTCGGAAACAGTGGTGGATGGCGAGAACATGAACCCCGGCGTCGGATTCAGACCAGCAGCTCCGGCAAAAGCTGATGTATTCCAGATCAGAATGAGACTCAAAATGACACAGTATCCACGCATGGGTGCCCTTGGTATCGACTCGCTTCTGTCTTCGCAAACTTCATGCTGCGCTTTGGGCGAAAAAAAGGCCCAAGCCCGGAAATCCGGGGTCGGGCCAGAATATTTCATGTCACCGGCAGCAGACTGCCCCGGAATCAGGAACCGCAGCATTTCTTGTATTTCTTGCCGGAACCGCAGGGACAGGGAGCATTGCGGGAAACCTTGGGCGCAGACCGTTTGACCGGCTCTTTCTTTTTCTCTTGCGAAGACTCGTGGTCGGTGTATTCCAACTCTTCGGACTGCTCGTGTTGGAACTCCTCGTCCTTGACCTCGGCCTCGATACGCAGATGGGAAAAAGCACGCATGACACTTTCCTTGATGGTGTAAACCAGCTCGGAAAAAAGCTCGAATCCTTCCCGTTTGTACTCCTGCTTCGGATCTTTCTGACCATATCCACGCAGTCCGATACCATCACGCAGGTGATCCATATTGAGCAAATGCTCTTTCCAGTTCCGATCCAGTGAATCGAGTAGAAAATAACGCAATATTTCCTGGAAATGAGTGGTGGTGGCAGTCCGCAAATAAGCAAAGATTTCGTCCACCCAGGCTTCAGCCTGCTCGCGATCCGGCAGGGTCACGTCCTGCCATGTCTCAAACCGCTCGAAATTGAAGACCTCTTCCAAACGAACGCGAACAGAGTCCACGGTCTCCTGGTCAACATCTTTCATATCCAAAGCAGGCTCCAGAATTTCCTCCAGCAGATCAATGGCGTATTCGCGGGCAATGTCTTCCACGGTTTCAGCCTGCATCAAATCCCGACGCAAGGTGTAGATAACCTCGCGCTGCTGGTTCATGACATCATCATATTCCAAAAGCTGTTTACGGATTTCAAAGTGATGGGCTTCCACACGGGTTTGCGATTTCTCAATGGCACTTGAAACCATCTTGTTTTCGATAGCCATGCCATCTTCCAACCCCAGCTTGTCCATGATGCCCTGCAGTCGGTCAGAACCGAACAACCGCATGAGATCATCGTCCAAGGCAAGGTAGAACCTGGAAGAGCCGGGATCACCCTGACGACCGGAGCGCCCGCGCAACTGATTATCGATGCGCCGGGATTCATGCCGTTCAGTTCCGATGATATGCAGTCCACCCAGTTCCCGGACGCCTTCGCCGAGTTTGATATCCGTTCCGCGACCAGCCATGTTGGTAGCAATGGTCACTCTTTTCTGATGTCCGGCTTCGGCCACTATTTCGGCTTCCTTTTCGTGCTGTTTGGCATTGAGCACATTATGGGGAACCTTTTTCTTTTTGAGTAATGCGGACAGCACTTCCGATTTTTCAATGGAGACGGTACCAACCAATGTCGGCTGGCCCCGGCGATAGCAGTCGGCAATATCCTCGGCAATGGCCTCGTATTTCTGCTCCTGCGTCTTGTAGATGGAATCCGGGTTGTCCTTTCGCACCATAGGACGATTGGTCGGAATGACCACGACCTCGAGATTGTAGATCTGGGAAAATTCGACAGCTTCCGTATCCGCTGTTCCCGTCATGCCCGCGAGCTTGTCGTACATGCGAAAATAATTCTGGAACGTAATGGAAGCGAGAGTCTGATTCTCCGCTTCAACCTTGACGTTCTCCTTGGCCTCAATGGCTTGATGCAGTCCATCCGAGAGCCGACGGCCCGGCATCAGACGACCGGTAAATTCATCGACCAGCACAACCTGATCATCCTTGATGATGTACTCGACATCATTCTGGAAACAATGATGCGCCTTTAAGGCCTGAAGCACATGGTGCTGAAGAGAAATATGTTGTGGATCAAACAGGTTATCCACTCCGAGCATGGCCTCGACCTTTTCCACCCCTTCATCGGACAAAGTCACGGACTTGGTTTTCTCATCAAGCACAAAGTCCCCGTCAGGCACGGCGTCCTTGTCTTCAGGGTCCATGGGCGAAGACTTGGTCAGGCTGGGAATAATGGCATCCACCCGGCGGTACAGGCCCGAGGATTTTTCACCCGGACCGGAAATGATCAGCGGGGTTCGCGCTTCATCAATGAGGATGGAATCGACTTCATCGACGATAGCAAAATTCAGCGGCCGCTGAACCAACTGCTCCTTGTAGAATTTCATGTTGTCGCGCAGATAGTCAAAACCGAATTCATTATTGGTTCCGTAGGTAATGTCTGCGCCATAGGCCTGTTGCCGCTCCTGGTCGGACAGGCCGTGGACGATAACACCGACGGAAAGTCCCAGGAAAGAATAGAGCTGGTTCATCCATTCGGCATCACGCGAAGCAAGATAGTCATTGACCGTAATGACATGAACACCCTTGCCGGACAGGGCATTAAGGACAACCGGCAGGGTTGCGACCAGGGTCTTTCCTTCACCGGTCTTCATCTCGGCTATTTTGCCCTGATGCAGGACATACCCGCCAATGAGCTGGGCGTCGAAATGACGCATGGGTGGGTCAAAGGCTCTCCTGCCTGCTTCACGCACCAGGGCAAAGCACTCGGGAAGCAGATCATCCAGGGTCTTGACGCCGGATTCAACCTGCCCTCTCCACATGGCTATGGTGGCGGGAAAATCTTCATCGGAAAGAGCTTCCATCTTCGATTCAAAACTATTGATCGCATCGACGACGGGTTGAAGTTTTTTCAGGTATCGGTCGTTCTTGGAACCGAAGAGAAACTTGAGCATTGAGACTCCTAGGTATCTTGATCGCTGTCGCCGTCAGCAGCGACAAGGGCTTCAAACATGACGCAAAGCCCTGTTGATAATATGATTGCGCCCATACTTTGTAGAAAAGAGCGCGCGAGTATCGGCACCAGGGGGATATCCTGCCCTTGTGTGGGGTCCAGCATATCGCCACCATACACAGTGGCACCGATCCAAGGAATAAGCACGGGAGCGGCCAGAAGCAAGAGGCTGGAAACGATTTGTCGTCCTTTCCCCCTGGTCAGACTGATGGAAGCCACAAGAGGCTCCCGTTCCGTGCCTGTCAGGGCCGAATACACGAAAACCAGCCGGATATAAACCAACAGGAACAGAATAAACCCGATGCCGACTATTAGTGGAAACAGGACTGCCGCAGCCGTACCGAATACAAAGCCTATCAGGGACGGAACAACTTGTGTGGCAAAGAAACTCCCAAGCTTGAAGAGCAGTATCAGGACATAATAATAGGCAGCAGCCTTGCCGAGCTTGACGAGCAGATTCTCGACAGACCATGCAAAATCAGTCCCAGGCGCAAGAATACGATAATGCAGGAAAGCCAGTACCGGACCAAAAACCATCGCTTCCGGGAGAAGAAGCCACCCCTGATCAAAGGGATCAAACACATAGACGCCAGGGAAAATCCCACGCATCGTATTCGCCAAACCGAACAGGAGAAAAAGTACACCGGCCAGCGGCAGGATATCACGCCACCGCTCGGCCAGACGGCCCAGGGTCTGACGGCTGACATCCACAGTGGAAAAAATCTTTTTCATGTCACTCCGAATACGGTCATTTCAAGGTCCATCATCTTCCACGAGGCAATCTCAGGTACCACAAAGCCCCTGACGGGCAAAGCCGAACATGACGAATGTTTCACGTCTGTGACGAAACACGGCCACCTGATCCCCGATTGATCATTTCCAACCAATGTCCGACTCGGACTCTTTCCGGTGCGGTCGCCCCCAGCCGGGCCGCACACGCCGAGCAACCTGTCACGACCACGGGCATGGCCCCAAGCCGATCCCAACACTGACTGGTGACCTGATCGGCCAATTCCGGGGCGCCCAACCCCATCACACCGCCAAAACCGCAACACTCCTTGTCTGAAGCCGTTTCCAGTCGTCCGCCGAGGATGCGCTTCAGGAACATGAAATCCGAATCCGCAGCATCATGATGGCACGGGCGATGATATCCCAGACTCGCCGGAGCATCATCGGCAATCAAAAAATCCACATCCCCTATCCAACCGGCAAGGGGAGTCAACGAGGCTTGCCAAAGATTCTTCTCCGGTTCATTGGAAAAATCGTCATAGTCCGACAATCCCGCAAGACATGATGCGCAAAAGACCAGCACCTTGGGCCTCCCGGCCGCCCGCCAGATTTGGATGTTGTGCCGGGCTACGTCCTCGGCCTCATGCGGGCACCCCGCAGCCCTTAAGCCGCTCCCGCAGCATTTGAAATCATCAGGGAGAAGATGGACTCCAAGCCCTTCCAGTAGAAAGCGGGCAGAAGCCAACCAATCTTTTTGCACATGATTGGCCGTGCATCCGGCAAACAGAAGAACCGGCGTTTCCTCATATGTCTTCGGGAACGCCCGCACCGACAGGCACGGCTCAAGCCCGACTCCCCCCTTCAAACCAGCCAGCATCTTAAGATGTCTGCCGAGTTTTTCCGGTTGAAACTTCTTTGGGATAAGCTTGGCAACAGTGGACCCCGAAGACCAGAGAGAACCGGCATTGGTGAGCCATGTTTTCCAAAGCCATCGTTTGAAATCAGGATGTGCCCCACGCAACGCTGACACCATACCCGGAGCATCCACGCCATGCGAGCATGCTTTTCGGCAGCGATGGCACCCAAGGCACAGACCGGCCAGCCGGGTGACGTCTTCTCCGCTCAGCAACAACTCGTCATCACGCAACATGGCCGAAAGCTCGGTCTTGGCACGTGGTCCGAGTTCCTCTCTTCTAGTGGCGTTGAGAAGCGGACAGACCTCAAGGCACTTGCCGCACAGAATACATTGACGAGTCATGATTGTTCCGACCTTTCCGCCCCTTACCATCCCTTACCGGGATTCATGATATTGTGTGGGTCAAAGACTTTCTTGATTGAATCCATCAAATTCATTTGCAAAGGCGAGAGCTGCTCCGGCACAAAAGAAGCCTTCGTCAGACCGGTGCCATGTTCACCTGAGATGGTCCCACCGAGGGTCATGGCCAGGCGAAATATGTCATCCTTGGCTCGATGAGCAGCCAGCACATCGGCCTCCACGTCGCCATCATGCATGATGTTCACATGGATATTCCCGTCGCCCAGGTGCCCGAAACAAAGCACGGTCAACCCATGTTTCTTTCCAATGGCATGGGCACCTTCCACAGCGTCGGGGACCATGCTTCGAGGCACGGAGATATCTTCGGACACCTTGTTCGGCCTGATCCGAAATGCTGCGGGAGAAATACCGCGACGCACGTCCCAAATGCGCTCCTCATCCGCGCCTCGCCCTATCTCCACAGAGACGGGGCGCAAGGGAGACAAAGCACTGGTCAATTGTCGAACTTCAGCGGCAACACCCTGTTCCGTTCCGTCAACACGAAAGAGAAGAGCGGCTTCTGCCGAAGGAGCAATGGGGATGGCCTCCCCACCCCGACGAACCGCTTCCAGTGTGACCTTATCCATAAACTCGCAGGCAGCAGGCAGCACCCCTGCCCGAAAAACCGCGCCAGCTCCCTGAAGGGATGACCGCAAATCGCCAAATCCCACCAGCACCGAAGCGGACGTCTCCGGCATGGGAATAAGCTTGACAGTGACCTCGGTCATCAAGCCCAGCTTGCCATTGGAACCGACAAAAAGTCGGATCAGATCCAGACCGACGACGTCCTTGTGAGACCGTCCGCCCGCCCGTAGGACATCGCCTCCGGGCAAGACGGCTTCCAGACCCAGCACCCAGTCACGGGTCACACCGTATTTGACTGCCTTGAGTCCTCCGGCGCAGGTCGCTATATTGCCCCCCACAGAGGAAATGCGAACGCTGGCGGGATCAGGAGGGTAAAAAAGATTTTTCTCGGCGCATTTGGCCTGCAATGCCGCAGTGATAATACCGGGTTGGGTCACAGCCACAAAATCATTCTCGTCAATATCAATGATCGCGTCCATCTTGAGCATGGAAACGACCACACCGCCACAGGTCGGCACCGCGTTTCCGACCCGACCGGTCCCCCGAGCACGTCCGTAGACGGGAAGTCGTTCGGTATCGGCCCATCGGAGCAATTCCTCAACCTGTTCTCGCGTTTCAGGACGCACCACGGCCCATGGCATGGCCCGTTCCTGGCTGGCATCAGCGGAAAAGGGCACCAGGGCTTCCGGTGCGAGCAGACAGTCATCGCCCGGAAAAAGCCCGGACAGAAAACGTTCGTGCGCTCTGGTCAGAGATTCGGCATAGGTGGTCATTGGCAGAAAGTACGACCCGGAACAAAGAGTGTCAATGGGCTGCACCAGTTGCACAGGTCAGTTGATCGTCTGCCCCATGCCTCGGGTGTGAAGCGGTTCAGCTCGGTCAATACCTTTCAGCGTCCCGGATCGGTCAAAAATGGGAGCGCCCTTCGGGAAAGTCCCTGATGCTATTTTCCCTCGCATGTCTTTTAGGAAACCCTTGGCCTGCTTTTCCGTGATCGGGGAATCATAGGCATTGCGAGCAGTCATGATGAAAACGACATCCCATTCAGGGCAGAACCCGTCGGCGTTGCGAACCATCCCCTCAAAGGTCAAGCCAGCATGCACTGGCTCATGGGCATCGAAAACAATGGAACTGAGGCTGCTGACATCCCCGATATCCTGATCCGGGAACAGCAATTTCATATCCTCAGCAGGGAGGGCGTCCGTCATCTTCACATAGACATACAGAATATGATGAGGATGCCCCGTTTCCAGACAGGCTTCAATGAGTTCTTCATATGTACGCAGCATGATACTCACGAAAAACCACTGTGCGAGTGGTTTATTCCCGAAACTATTATTTGTATGCCGACAATTGCCGGGCTGTATCGCGGGCGATATCGCGATCCTTCAAATCCTGCTTTTTCGAATGGACATTCTTGCCCCGCCCAAGGCCGATCTGCAATTTGACCTTGCCCCGCAAAAAATACATTTTCATGGGAACCACGGTCAGCCCTTTCTGGTCCACTTTGGATTGCAGCACTTCAATTTCACTCTTGTGCAAGAGCAACTGTCGCCTCCGTTCCGGGTCATGCTGGTCGTACATACCGGTCTGATCATAGGGTGCGATGTGCACGCCCACAAGAAACGCGGAACCATCATGAAAGCTGATGTACCCGTCCTTGAACGACACATGCCCGCCTCGAAGGGATTTCACCTCGGAGCCGAGCAGGGAAATGCCCGCCTCGAATATTTCGAGGATTTCATAGAGGTGCCGGGCTTTCTTATTGGTGCCGATGGTATTGGACGACACCTTCTTCTGTTTCTTCTTTGCCATGATATATAGGTATGGGGTGCCCTAGGAGGCGGCTTCGTCGTTTTCAAGAAGAGAGGTGAAAAAAGTCACCTCGTCAGGGAAATACTTAAAAATGTTTTCCATCACCAAGTTGTTGATCCGACTGACTGTCCTGCACGCCAGGACCTCATTGAGCAGATTTCGGCAGTCGTGCATGTTGGTCTGCCGGATAATGCGCTTGATGCCGGGGATGGCCTGCGGCGTGAGCGAAATGGAATCAATCCCCATGCCCAGCAGGATCGGCACGCAGAACGGATCACTGGCCACTTCACCGCACAACGAAACTTCTATGCCCGCCTGATGGGCGGCGTCAACTACCAGTTTTATCATCCGCAAAGTGGCTGGATGCAAAGGCTGGTACAGATAGGAGACATGATGATTGGTCCGATCCACCCCTATAGAGTACTGGATCAGATCATTGGTCCCGATGGAAAAGAAATCCACCTCATGAGCCAGATACTCGGCAATCATCACTGCGGCAGGCAGTTCGATCATGATACCCACAGGCATATCCGGGTCATAGGCCACGCCTTCACGACGCAGCTCTGCTTTGGCCTGAGCCAGCCACGCTTTGGCCTGACGGACTTCCTTGACCCCGGAAATCATGGGGAACATCAGTGAAACATTTCCGTACGCTGAAGCCCGCAAAATGGCCCGGAGCTGTATTTTGAACAACTGGGGATTCTTGAGGCAAAAACGGATTGCCCGAAGGCCCATGGCCGGATTGGTCTCATTCAACTCGCCATAAGCCGAGATAAACTTGTCCGCCCCCAGGTCCAGGGAGCGGAACACGACCTTGCGCGGAGACATGACCGACGCCAAATCAATATATTTTTCAGCCAGCTCTTCCTCATCCGGCAGATCTGTCCGGTTCAGGTACGCATACTCTGTCCGGTACAGACCAATCCCCTCGCCACCGTTGTCGATGACCGAGGCGACCTCTTCCACCAACTCGATATTCGCCATGACCTGAACCCTGGACCCGTCAAAGGTCTCGGCTGGCAACTGGCACTGTCGCTTGATCTTGCGCGAATACTCTTCAAAAAAGGCGGCACGCTCGTTGTAATCTTCCAGTTCGGCTTCAGTGGGGTTGACAACAATCTTTCCTGACAACCCGTCAATCACGACGAGGTCACCGTCCCGGACGCTGTCCTCCAGCCTGTCAGCCCCTACAAGGGCAGGGATACCAAGGGAGCGAGCCATGATGCCTGTATGTGACGTCTTGCCGCCGCAGACCGTGGCAAATCCCATGATCTTGTCCACCTGAAGTTCGACTGTGTCAGCCGGGGTCAAGTCATGCGCCATGATAATGGCCCGACCGGACATGCCGGTCAGATCGGTTTCCTTGCCGATGAGCTTGGCCTGAACCTTGTCAGCCACAACTCGAACATCCTGCATGCGTTCCCTGATGTAAGGATCGTTGATCGCCCCGAAAGCGTCTTCCTGATCAGATACGGCTTTTTCCAAAGCCCATGCCGCGTTCAACCCCAGGGTCTTGATATAGTCTGCCGCCGCCCCGGATAATTTGGGGTCCTTGAGCATGAGAATATGTGTTTCAATGAGCAGTCCGTAATCCTTGAGTTCTGCCGGGACATGCTCTCTGGTCGCGGACAATTCCGATTCCACGGCGGTAAAAGCTTCATGAAGCTTGTCAATCTCGCGGGGAACGAGACTCGCGGCCACGATCTGCCGGGGCAGATGGGCCTTATGATTTCGGTTGATAAAAAAGGCCTTGCCAATGGCAATACCCGTGGCAACCGATATACCTGTGAGAATCTTGTCCGCCATGATTACTCTTCAAAGTTGTTTTTGAACAACGCCTCAAGAACATCAGCCGCTTCTGCGGCGTCACTACCCGTAGCACGAATTTCGAGTACTTCGCCCGGTCCTGCGGCCAACGTTAGCACATCAAGAATGGATTTGGCATCCACAACCTGTTCATCATGTACAATGAGAATGTCTGCCTGAAAAGCCTGCGCCTTCTGCGCCAGCTTTCCAGCGGGCCGGGCATGCAACCCGTGCTCGTTGGCAACAACAACCTGGCGTGATTCCGTTTTTCCACTCTCTGCACCAGGGGTTTGATTGTCAAACGTCATGTATACCTACTCTTCCAGCCGTTTATATGTCTATTTTTACGAAAATAACAAGTTAAAGGAAACTTTTTATCCACTCTTCAACCAAAGGGAACTCATCAATAAGCTCGACAAATGCGGCGGCGGCAAAGACTCTGGACATCACGCCGAATCGGACAAAACGCCCGAGCACCATCAACATTCCCACGCCGAGCAACCATTCCCACCAGTCCACCGGCCGAGGCCAGATCAAGGCCCAGAGCCAGATAATCAGGGCGGCATTGACATACTTGATACGCCGCCCCCAGTTGATGAGGTCCCAGCGCTTGAGTCGATCGAGAAATTTGAACCCCTGACGCAAACCACAAACATAGGTGTACGCCTTGAAGCCCTGCAGACCGACAAAAAAAATGACGCCAAGAACAAGAGCTGCCGTTGTTTGTCCCGACAAGACCAGACAGACACTCAACAATGCCCAGAAAATGAGCAGACTTCCGGCAAAGACGGAATCACCAATGGCGGATAAGGTGTATGCCGTGGTATCCTTCACCTTTGCCAGCATCTTCGGAGGAAATCTGTTGGCCGCAATAGCACCCTCGACATTGAGGTAGATCCCCACCAGACATGGAAGCCAGAACGGATGGGACTGGTAATGCCTGACATACCGTTTTTGTGCAGCCCGGAGCATCTTGGGCTCACGGTGGATCGCGATCAACCCAGGAAGCATGGCATATATCAACCCCAGGTTCTGCATTCCCCGAGTATTGAACCCGGCCCCGGCCAGATAGCAACGCATGAAGCTGCGCACGAATGCCATTGTATGGCTCTCTCTGGCTGAGGACGGTGCCTTTTGCATAATCTGCGATGCCTTCCGTATTCCGTGTTGCCTGTCAATAAAGCCCGATCAAACTCACCGTTGGCCGGGCAACAACCCGTGGGAGGAGAGATACCGGCTGACCAGGAGTGCCAAGACGATCTTGATGGCATCCCAGGCAATGAACGGAACCACACCGACTATCACCGCCTTGCCCCAATCGATGGACAAGGCGAATTTGAGCCAGACCGCACCCACGAGATATATGGAGATAAGCCCTGCGACGCCGAAGGCAACCCCTCTCAACCATGGAATAACAAAGTTGTTTTTTCTGGCCAGCCCACAAAACCATGCCCCCAACGTCCATGCGAAGAGATAGCCCCCGGTAGGGCCGAAAAGATGCCCCAGGCCAGATCGTCCTCCAGCAAAGACAGGCAAGCCGATGATCCCGGCCAAGAGATAAAGCCCCACAGCCATCACACCGCGCCGTGGACCGAGCACGTACCCGGTCAAAAAGACAAAAAAAGGTTGCATAGAAACAGGAACCGGGCCGATGGGCACGATGAGATAGGCTCCGACCCCAATGGAAGCGGCCATGAGCGAAGTCCAAATAAGTCTGTGCAAATCCGTCAAAGAATTGTGTGTCATAATCCGCTCTCCCTTTTCCCGACAGAACATTCCGGCACAAGGTCGGCCTGGTCGATCTCAGTCAGGTCGGAAACGACATCACTTCCTCTGGTCGTCAGATAATCCCCGACCATCAATCCATTGGCCCCCGAACGCAGGAGTTCCCGTTTCCGCTTTTCACCAAAGACAGTCACCCGCCCGCCACAGATGCGCAAGGCTCGATCAGGCAGCAGAAAACGAAACAAGGCCACAATTCTGAGAGCTTCCTCGGGCGAAAGCACCTCCTTGCCCTCAAGAGGAGTGCCTGGAATAGGATGCAAAAAATTCATGGGCACGGAAGGCACGCCCAACTCACGAAGCAGCAGCGCCAACTCAACCCGATCATCCCAACTCTCCCCGATGCCGAAGATGCCACCGGAACAGACATACAACCCGGCTTTCAATCCGGCTCTGACGGCACGGATATCCTCTTCGTAGGCATGGGTCGTACAGATTTTCGGGAAATAACTGGCCGATGTTTCCAGATTATGGTGATACCCTTCAAGCCCTTCGGCCTTGAGTGCTTTCAACTGAGAACAATCTAGAATTCCTGGAGAGAGATCAGGCTTGAGTCCCTGAGCCGCCACTCTTCGCACAGCCTCGGCATACCCGGCAAGATCACTTTCTCCAACCATCTTGCCACTGGCGACCACGCCGAACCGCGTCACGCCATGACGTTTGGCAGCCAACCCGGCAGCTGCTATCTGTTCGGGCGGCAGGAGAGGGTATTCCGGGCTTTCCCCTCCATGATGCCCGGATTGGGCACAGAATGCACAGTCTTCGGAACAGGTGCCGGATTTAGCATTGACTATGGCACACAAACCAACCGTCGAATCAAAGCAGGCTGTTCTGATGGAATGGGCATACTCAAGCAGTTCCCCAAGCCGGTCGTCAGGAAGATGCTGGATGTAGCGAATATCGGATTCGGCAAGACTGGTTCCGGCGAGGGCCTTGCGATAAATGGCTTTCAGGCTCATGAGAAGCGCATAAAAGCATACACTTCCTTGGCTGTCCAGCCATTGACCCTGTCAGCCACCCGACGGGCGACGTCCTTGGGTTTGCCGCCGACAGCCCTTTCCTCGTCAATAATTCCGGCCAGGACAGAGTCTGAGGTCTGCCCCTCATCACCCGCAGGAGCAATGATAACAGTCAACTCCCCGCGCAGATCGCAATCAAAGACATCAAGCCGCCCCAACTCGCCACGCAGAAATTCCTCATAGTCCTTGGTCAATTCCCGAGCCACACAGAATTCACGGTTGCCCAAGACCTCACTGGCGATTTCGAGCGTTCCAGGCAGCCGGGACTTGCGCTCAAAAAAGACCAGCGTCGCTCCTGTTGCCCCATGCTGCCTGAAAAGACGCTCCGTCTGCGACTTCTTGCGAGGCGTAAAGCCCAAAAAGGTATATGGAAGCGGTGGCAAACCGCAAGCGGACAAAGCAGTCACAGGCGCACTGGGACCAGGCACGGGAGACACGTCATACCCCTCCTCCCGACATGAACGAACCAGGGTAAACCCCGGATCAGACAGCAACGGGGTGCCTGCGTCGGAGACCAAAGCCACGCTCTGCCCTTCTTCCAAAAGAGCCAGTACCTTGGGAATCCGCCTGTCTTCGTTGTGCTCAAAAAATGAAATTAGACGACCATGACGCTCCAACTCCAGACGTTTGAAAAGCAGCCCGGCCCGACGCGTATCCTCAGCCAAAATGATATCCGCATCCATAAGGATGGTGCGGGCGCGAGGCGACAAATCACCCGCATTACCCAGTGGTGTCGCCACCACCCACAGTTTCCCATTGCTCATATATTCATCCCGCTCACATCAAATGCGTTTTCCATATGCTCGACATCCAGACCATGGCCGGTGTCGATCACTGCCGCCAGATCAAATCGGCACGGCTCGTCCCACAGATCGTTTTTCGTCAGATAGTGACTGGCAGCCTTGACCAGCCGGGTCTGTTTTTTCCGATTCAGCCCATCGGCCGGAGTCGTCATGGTCCCAGCTCGCCGCGTCTTGACCTCGACGAAGACGATAGTATCACCATCCCGGCATACAAGGTCCAGCTCCCACTGCCGGTAGCGCCAATTCCGTTCCAGTATGCGAAAGCCCTTGGCCAGCAGAAACCGCGCAGCAGCCTGTTCGCCCAGATCTCCACGTCGTCTGGTCGGTATGATCTTCGAAATCAATCCCATGGCTTGAGGTGATATCACAGGGGAGATTGAGAAGCCATAGCAAGGCTTCCCCCTTCCCCCCGACAGCCCAATACGATAGTCTGAAGCATGGAGGAAATATCATGCTCAAATATGCCATGATCGGCGGTGGTCCCGGCGCATTTGTCGGTCAAGTCCATAGACGCGCTTTAGCCCTGAACGGACAGGCGAAATTAGTGGCAGGCTGTTTTTCCCGCGACCTGGAGAAAACAAAACGCCTTGGCCTGGAGCTGGGACTGGATGAAGACCGGCTTTACGCCACGCCGGAAGAATTGACCCGGCTTGAAGCCGGCGATGTCGATTTCGCCGTGGTCGTCACCTCCAATGAAGCCCACTACCCCAATGTAAAAACATGCCTGGAGAACTCCATCCATGTCATGTGTGACAAGCCGTTCACGCACACCTCTCACCAAGCGGTTGAACTGGTGGAAATGGCACGAGACAAGGGCTTGCACCTTGGAATATCATACACCTATGCAGGTTACCCCATGATCAGGCAGGCTCGGGAGATGATCGAACGAGGTGACATCGGGACAATCCGATTCATCAATTGTGAATATCCTCAGGGCTGGCTGGCAGAAGCGGTCGAAACAACGGGACACCCGCAAGCTGAATGGCGGGCGGACCCTGAGCGAAGCGGTGGCATTCTCTCTCTTGGAGACGTGGGAAGTCATATCGAGCACCTCGTTCCCCACGTCACCGGCCTGGTTGTCACCCGGCTGGCTGCCCGACTGGATACTCTGGTCGAGGGGCGCGAACTGGACGACAACGGAACTATTCTCACCGAATACAATACCGGGGCACGAGGCATGTATTGGTATTCTCAAGCCGCCACAGGCACGGTCAACGGGTTGAAACTCAGAATTTTTGGCGACAAAGGTGGGCTGGAATGGTTTCAGGAGGAGCCTGACCATCTGTATTACATGCCTCTGAATGAATCGACTCAACGCATTGTTCGCGGGTCTCCAGCCATGCTGCCGGGGGCACAAAGATTTTCCCACACCCCACCCGGTCACCCGGAGGGCTGGCTCCTCGCATTCGCCAATCTCTACAAATCATTCTGCGCCACCATAGAGTATGGGGAAAAGCCGGACTTTCCCGATGGTGAAGATGGACTTCGAGGCATTCGCTTCATTGAAGCATGTGTGGAAAGTTCTCGCCGCGAAACTCTTTGGCAGGAGATCAATTGATTCTCGAGTGGTATGTTTTCAGGACTGGTACAGCATCCCCCCTTTGCTCCTGGATGAAGGCAGGTGCGGCTAGAAGAGGCTGCCTTGTTTCTGTATGGGCTGCTCCTCTTTGACACCGCGAAAAGTGAGACGATGAATCCTGCTTGGACCAAGTTCCCGAAGAGCCTGCATATGGACTTTGGTTCCATATCCCATGTGTTTGGTGATCCCATAGCCCGGATACCGTTTGGCCAGTTTGATCATCAGCCTATCCCGAAAGGTTTTGGCCATGACTGACGCAGCAGAGATGGCAGGCACACTCCCGTCGCCCTTGATGACATATTCCTGGGCAATATCTTGTTGGAGTGCATAGGAGGGGATAGTCTTGTTGCCGTCAATACGGAGGAACAGGGGCTTTTCCTTAAGCGAGCGTACTGCCCGCGCCATGGCTTGATACGTAGCCTCAAGAATATTGATGGCATCAATTTCCGGTGCCCAGGCAACACCAACAGCCCAGCAGACAGCCTGTTGCCGTATCTGGTCGTAAAGGACTGCTCGCTTGGCAGCTGTCAATTGTTTGGAATCCGTCAGGCCGGGCAGGTCATACTCGGCTGGCAAAATACACGCCCCAGCCACGACAGGCCCGGCCAGGCATCCTCGCCCGGCTTCGTCAACCCCCGCAATCTCGGTGACTCGATATCCGCTGGCACAAAAAAGACTTCCCTGGCTCATTCTTCCTCCCTGACCAACCCTGCACGATATCCACATCAAAGGGAACTGTCCCCATCGACATGTTCACCATAGCACACACCACAAAAGCCCGGAGCGTTGAACGCTCCGGGCAAATATTCCCACGAGAAGATTGAAAATCTTCAGTCAATGACGATCTGTTGTCTCACTTCAAAACTGGACCACGATGATTCACATCACACAATGAATCCGACAACTGAAGACAGGACAGGGCGTCGCTGATCCGAAACTATTCCCAAATCTGCTTGGACTTGATGCGAGCAGCCTTACCGCGCAGGTTACGCAGGTAGTAGATGCGGCTCCGGCGAACCTTTCCTTCAGAGACCACTTCGACGCGATCAATGAAGGGGGAGTTCATGGGGAACACGCGCTCGACACCGATTCCATCGGAAATCTTGCGAACAGTGAAAGTAGCGTTGGTCGTACCGCGACGGCGACGCAGGACAGCACCCTGGAAAACCTGGATGCGTTCTTTCTCGCCTTCGATGATACGATAGTGAACCTTGACGGTGTCACCGGCCTTGAATGCGGGAACGTCGAGACGAATGTGTTCGGCTTCGATCTTCTTGATGATGCTCATGATAATCTCCTTAATCCTCAAAAACTATTCTAATATTCATCTGCTATGAGCCGATCCACTATGATGGCGACCGCACTTCTCACGGACAGATGGTTATAGTCGTCCAAAAATCGGATGGGGCGCAGAATCCCCTCTGCCTTTGCGAGAACTTCCTCGGCAAGGCCATGACCGGTTCCAAATACAAGTAAAACCGGCGAAATTTCTAACCATTTTCTCACATCAGCATAGGTGAGAGCCGGTTCAGCGTGCTTGCGGCGATCAAGTCGTGCAGACGTAGCCGCGAGGCGGGGACATTGCCCTGTTTGCGTTTCAATGTCAAGGACCGCTGCCTCTATATCGTCAAAAACCTTGACCTTGGAAAAAGCTTCGGCCCGATCGGGGTTGGCGATACTTCCTGCCCCCTTTTTCCAGTGATTGAGCAGCTGCTCTGCCAGGGCTTTCTGATCCTCGATGGGGGTGGTGGCATAAAATCCGCCCAGACCGTAGCTCCTTGCTACGCGAGACATATCATGCAAATCGAGATTGGTGACGGAGACGGCTACCTTTTCTCCAAATTTATTGACCACGGGATAATGGCACAAGGCAATGTAGAGATTACGCCCCAAGCGAGTTCGCGACAGGGTTCGCAAAAAATCGATATCCTCAACAGTCAGGCTTGCCTCGGGCAGTACATCGGGGCGGTCATTCAAGGTGCTCTCAAGGGAGCACTCCCGCCGCCACTCCTCAATCTTGCCATGGTTGCCGCCCCGCAACACTTCAGGCACCACAAGTCCCTGATAGTCATCAGGTCGCGTATAGTGCGGATACTCCAGCAATCCTGCGGAAAAAGATTCTTCCTCGCCGGAATCGGTATGCCCCATGAAATCGGGAAGCAACCGTGCCACGGCCTCTACGAGACAGACGGCCCCGGCCTCCCCTCCATTGAGAACAAAATCGCCCACACTGACCATCTCGATGGGATAAAGATCGAGCAGGCGCTCATCAATCCCTTCGTATCGCCCACAGATAAGGGTTAAATCCTCTTCGGCGGATAATTCGCGGGCTCGAGCTTGGGTCAGAGGCTTGCCGCGCGGAGAAAGCATCAGGATGCGCCCCGGTGACTCGATGGAATCCAGCGCCTTGGCCATGGGATCAAGCTTGAGCAACATCCCCGGCCCACCGCCAAATGGCCGATCATCCACAGACTTGTGGATACCCCCGGCAAAATGGCGCACATCGACATGGTCGAAGGCCACCAAGCCGTTTTCAACGGCTTTTCCCATCAGCCCCGAAGCAAACGGAGACTCGAAATAATGAGGAAATATGGAGACAAGGTGAAAATTCATGATCACTCTGCCTGAGGCGTCTTGGGCGGACGCGGTTTTTTCTTCGAAGTCCGGCGTCGCGGTTTCTTTTTTTGGGGTGGCTCTGGATTGAGATAAAGATCGATCAACCCTTCGGGCGGATCAACGAGAATCACTTCTTCATCCAAATCCACATCAAGAACAAACTCGGGAACCGCAGGCAGAAGAATCTCCTTGCCATCATCAGTGATGATAACCCAGGTATCCTGCTCGGCTGTTTCGAAGAACTGTTCCAGAGTGCCGAGGTCTGCCCCATCCTGCAAACGCACCCGGCAGCCAAGCATCTCATAGAGATAATGCTGACCTTCTTCGGGTGCAGGCAGATCGTCCTCATGCACGAGCACGGCAAAGCCGCGCAAGGCTTCAGCCTCATCGCGATCATCCACTCCCTGGCACTTCAAGAGGACAAGCCCCTTGTGCTCTCGCCAGGAACGGAGAACAAACGGTTTTGGCGGTTTATTGCCATCCTGAAGGAACAGCGCAGCCACGCTCCCGAAAAGCGACGGGGAGTCCGCATAACTCTTTATGCAGAACTCCCCGCGAATTCCGTGCGGCTTCGCCACTCCGCCAACTTGGATAAACCCGTCGGTACGGCGTGTTGTCATTAAGCTCAGATGTTATTCAAGAATCTCCAAAACGGAGCGCTTGCGTGCTTTGGTGGAGGCTGCGCCAAGCAAGGTACGCATGGCCCGAGCCGTGCGGCCCTGTTTGCCGATCACCTTGCCAAGGTCTTCCTTGGCCACCTTCAGCTCAATAACCGAGGTCTGTTCGCCTTCGACTTCAGACACGTGCACTTCATCCGGGTTGTCCACCAGGGACTTGGCAATGTACTCAATCATCTCTTTCAGCATGACGTCTACCTCCGGTGTCGACGCGTCGTCGCGCGCCGTGAACTTGAGCTGCCAAACGAAAAACCGGACCTTGAAAGCACTATGCTTGCTTGCCGGCCTTTTTCAGCAGGGAACGAACAGTATTACTAGGCTCGGCGCCTTGTGCCAGCCACTTTTCAATCTTTTCCATATCGAGCACGATGTCGTTAGGTTCGACCATCGGATTGTAATGTCCGAGGAACTCAACAGGACGTCCATCACGACGTGTGGCGCTGTCGAGAGCCACGACGCGGTAGAAGGGACGCTTCTTGGAACCCATCCGGGTCAGTCTGATTTTCATAGCCATGGTACTTATACTCCCAATAATTGTTTAATACGTTTTTGCACACTACTTGGCAAGTTGATATCTATTATAAAGATCACCGGTCATGCCCCTGCCTGGGGCCGGGCAAACTTTACACCGCTACTTTTTCTTCTTTTTCTTCTTCTTGGCCTGCTTGTTCAACTTTTTCTTGTTGCGGGCCTTGAGGGTTTTCTTCGAGATGGTGCGCTTGGTGCCTTCTTCCTCTCCCATACCGGGCATTCCCATTCCGGGAGGCATGCCGGGCATACCGTCCATGCCACCCAGTGCGCTCAGATCAGGCATGCCACCACCAAGACCGGGTAACTTGGGCAAACCGAATTTGCCTTTCTTTTTACCGCCGCCCATCATGGCCTGCATGACCTTGCTCATCTGCTTGAAATTCTTCATCAGCGCGTTGACATCCGCCACCTTCACGCCAGAACCTTTAGCGATACGCTCTTTGCGACTCTGGTTGATGAGCTTGGGTTGACGACGCTCTTTCATGGTCATGGAGGAAATGATCGCCTCAGTGCGCTTCATTTCATCTTCCGGCAGGGCGTCCTGCCCCATCTGCTTCATGATGTTCCCCATACCGGGAATCATCTTGAGCAAGCCTTCCATGGAACCGAGTTTTTTGATCTTGCGCATATGACTGCGAAAATCTTCAAAATCAAATTCGGCCTTGGCCATCTTCTCTGCCATGGCCTTGGCTTCATCCTCGTCAATTTCGCTCTGTGCCTTCTCGATAAGCGTCATCATGTCGCCCATTCCGAGGATGCGAGAGGCGATACGATCCGGGTGAAACAGTTCCAATTCGGAAAGTTTTTCACCAACACCGACAAATTTGACGGATTTACCGGTCACGGTCTTGATGGACAGCGCTGCACCACCACGGGCGTCACCATCCATCTTGGTCAGAACGACACCGGAAATCTCCAGCTTCTCATTGAAAGCTTCGGCAACGGTCACCGCGTCCTGGCCGGTCATGGCATCGGCCACAAACAAAATTTCCTGGGGGGTACAGGCGTTCTTGATATTCTCAAGCTCGTCCATCAACCCTTCATCGATATGCAGACGACCCGCTGTATCGAAAAGGATGAGATCACATCCCATCTCTTCGGCCTGAGCCAGCGCATCCCGACAAATATCCACCGGATTCATATCCGTGGTAGACGGATAGACAGGCACATCAAGCTGCCGGGCCAACGTCGTCAACTGATCAATGGCGGCAGGGCGGTAAACATCAGCAGGAACAAGGTACGGCTTCTTGTCATACTGCTTGCGCAAATAGAGCGCGAGTTTACCTGAACTGGTGGTCTTACCCGACCCTTGAAGGCCAACCATCATCAGCTTGAGCGGCTTGGCCTTGATATCAAGGCCCTGTTGCTCTCCGCCGAGCAGTTCGATCAATTCGTCATTGACGATCTTGATGATCTGTTGCCCCGGATCGAGGCCTTTCATGACCTCTTCGCCCAAAGCTCGATCTTTTACTTGATCGACAAAGCCTTTGACGACCTTGAAATTGACATCCGCCTCAAGCAACGCCAAACGGACCTCACGCAACCCTTCCTTGACATTGTCTTCGGTGAGTTGCTTCTGGCCCTTGAATTTTTGAAAGGCATTGCCAAGTCTTTCTTGCAGGCTTTCGAACAAGTGTCCTATCTCCCTAAAATCTATCGGTGTCCACGCGCAAAATACCCATCCAGCGTGGGCAAAGAGGGGGTTTGTTAAGCCAGAAACGCAAGATAGTCAAGGCCACAGAGGGTTCGAGCCACGCTTTTCAACATGCACACAACTCTAGAAAAAAACTAGAGCAGCCTTCCCTGTCTCGGCGCTGAAATCGAGTCGAGCAGGTCCTCACTCTCATGACCAGGATCATTCACCGCATAGGAAACCAGCCAAGCACGCATATCATTCCCCTGATATGGAACAAGCATATCCCGTAGCGTTTCCGGCCAAATATTTTCCGGATCGAGCCATTGATCCCATTTTTCATGGGGCACGATCACCGGCATTCTTTCATGAAGAGGACTCATGACCGCATTGGCTTCACAGGTCAGAATAGCGACGGAATCGACAACCTCGCCGATCTTTGCATCCTGCCAACTCGCGGAAAGAGCTGCCATGCAGAAAACTTCGTTATCAAGCAACCCCACGGCATAGGGTTGCTTCCCATGGCCCAACCGCTGCCACTCGTAAAAAGCCTGCGCAGGCACGAGACATCTTCCATGCTGGACAGACTCCCCAAATGACGGTTTGTCAAAAAGGGTTTCCGCCCTGATATTAATCATGGTGTATCCGGCTTTTTTTTCTTCAGCCCGGTGAGGGACCAATCCCCACCAGCGGGTTGACCAACATCTTTTCCCACCCATGTTGGCCAGGGTATGAATTTCCTGCCCCGGAGCCACATTCAAACGGGGGTCATAGTTCTCTGGAACCTGAACCTCCAAAGCCTCAGCCAACTGTTTTTTGGGAATCCCAAGAGCAAATCGTCCACACATTCACTCACCATACATGTATCTGTCTCCCTTGACCACCCCGGCAAAGATTCTCATTCCTCGCCCGCAAGTATATACTCTATAAATACAAGCAGACATGTGGCTAAAATGAAAAACATGTGCGTACACGTTCTCCCTCAAGCCGAACAGCAGCAAAGGTCAAGGTTGGAACGCGCCAGGGACCGGCAGGATAAAACCGTGACTGGCATCCTGGAAACCGGGCTTTTCATCTCCGCCCTTTTCCTTTAGTACGAGAAGCGAATGTAGCAAGGAGACATATTCATGCTTGATCTTAAGTTGATGCAGAAAAATCCGGACGTGGTTCGGGAGAGCCTGGAAAAACGTGGCTCGAAAATAGATGTTCAGGAATTTATTGATCTTGATACGCGCAGGAAGGCGTTAATTGGCGAAGTTGAATCCCTCAAGGCTGAAAAAAATGCCGTGGGACCGGAAATAGCCAAGCGCAAAAAAGCCGGAGAAGATGCTTCGGATCTGTTGGCCAAGATGGGACAGGTCTCTGCCCGCACCAAGGAACTCGACAGTGAGTTGACTCAAGTTGAATCGGCGCAGAAGGACTGGATGATGTCCGTGCCGAATATCCCCCATAAATCTGTCCCGTTAGGGACAAGTGAAGAGGACAATCCTGTCCTGCGATACTGGGGTGGAAAACCCGAACTGGATTTTGCTCCCAAAGAGCACTGGGAATTGGGAACCAACCTGGGCGGCTTGGATTTCGAATGCGCGGCCAAACTTGCCGGAGCGCGTTTTTCCATCAGCTATGGCTGGTGTGCCCGGCTGGAACGAGCCCTGGCGCAATTGATGCTGGATACCCAAACGAGTCTGCACGGATATACCGAAGTCATTCCACCAGTCATCGTCAATCGCAAGACAATGACCGGCACCGGTCAATTGCCCAAATTCGAGGAAGATCTCTTCAAGCTCAATGATGATCGTGAATTTTATCTGATCCCCACAGCTGAAGTGCCACTGACCAATATCTACGCCGGGGAAGTGATCGACGAGGAAAAGCTCCCCGTTAAATTTTGCGCTCACACCCCTTGCTTCCGCTCCGAAGCAGGATCATATGGCAAGGACACCAAGGGACTGATTCGACAGCACCAGTTCAACAAAGTTGAAATGGTCAACTTCGCCCACCCCGAGCACTCCTATGAAGCACTGGAAGACATGACAGCCGCAGCCGAAAGGATTCTGCAACTGCTCAACATCCCATACCGTGTCATAGAACTGTGCACCGGTGACATGGGATTTGGCGCGGCCAAGACGTATGACATTGAAGTCTGGCTGCCCGGTCAGGATCAATACCGTGAGATTTCCTCCTGCTCCAACTGTGAGGATTTCCAGGCGCGCCGAGCCAACATCAAATTCCAACCCCGCGACTCCAAGAAAAAACAGTTCGTTCATACTTTGAACGGTTCCGGCCTGGCCGTGGGTCGATGCCTGGTTGCCGTACTGGAAAACTACCAACAGGCAGATGGTTCTATTGTCATCCCCGATGCCCTCAAACCCTACATGGGCGGTATAGAAGTCGTCACACCGGAATAGAGCAACCTTCAAATAGGAAAAAGGCCGGAGCATGATCATGCTCCGGCCTTTCCCGTTTTTCAGGTTCCGCAAAAGGTCTGACGAACCCGCTCCTCTGGCCGGGGTGGGTCCATATACTCGGCATGCTCCGGCTGGCTCCCATACGGATGGGAGACAATCTCGATCAACCTGTGAGTGAGCGAAAAATCATCATGATCCTCTGCGGCCCGGATGGCTTCCTCCACCCGATGGTTCCGCGGGATGAACACGGGATTCGCCTGACGCATCATCGCCAATGACCGGTCACTGGAAAGAGTGTGTTCCGCTAAACGACTTTCACGAACGGCCAGCCACGATTCCACTGCCTGTCCCGAGGCAAACAATTGAACAAAAGCCTGCACATCATTGGTCAACCGGTGGAATGCCAAGGTGAAATCAACGCCATCAGCGTGCATGAGCCGCAACAGAGAGCGCACCATATCAAAATCCTTTTCATCCAAGGCATCCACCCCGATCTTGGCACACATGCCATCCTCATAGGCGTCCTTGAAAAGAGGTGCGAACGTTCCGAGAATCCGTTCTCCTTCGGCATGAGCCATGTCAGTTTTCTCATGCAGGAGCGGCAAAAGGCATCCCCCCAGACAGGCCATATTCCATTGAGCAATGGTGGGTTGATTATTATAGGCGTATCGGCCCTGATGGTCGATGGAACTGAAGACCGCCGTCGGGTCGTATGCATCCATGAAAGCACAGGGACCAAAATCGATGGTCTCGCCGGAAAGCGTTGTATTGTCAGTATTCATGACACCATGAATGAACCCGACACTCATCCATCGGGCCACGAGACGCGCCTGTGCATGACAGACGGCTTCAAACAGCGCGGCATAGGGATTGGCCGCTGTCCGAACTTCCGGGTAATGGCGATCAATGACGTAATCTGCAAGTCGCCGCACGGACTCAGAGTCCCCGCGCGAGGCACAATATTCAAAAGTCCCCACCCGGAGATGGCTGGCTGCAACACGCGTAAAAAGAGCACCCGGCTGGATGGTTTCACGAATCACCTCCTCGCCGCTCCCGACCATGGCAAGGGCGCGTGTGGTGGGAACTCCCAAGGCGTGCATGGCCTCGCTGACCACATATTCACGAATAACCGGTCCCAACGGGGAGCGTCCATCTCCATTTCTGGAAAACGGCGTCTGCCCGGCCCCCTTGAGTTGGATGTCAAAACGCTCTCCTTGGTCAGTAACGACTTCCCCCAGCAATACGGCACGGCCATCACCTAATTCTGGGACAAAATGCCCGAATTGGTGTCCAGCATATGCCAAAGCCACTGGATCACTGCCCGACCAATGGGTATTTCCGGAAAACAGCCCTGCCAGTTTTTCCTGATCTTCCGGCAGGTCGAGGCCAAGCTCGGCAGCAAGGGGACGATTCAACCTGATCAGGTATGGATCACGGACAGGCACCGGGGCAACACGTTTGAAAAAAATCTCGGGCAGCTGCAAAATACTCGTATCAAATCGCATTCATCGCTCCAGCAGGATCTTCCAGGCCGGGAGCAAAGTGTCGATACTCCGGGAAAGCAGGTGCATATATTTCATTTCCAGTGCCACCATTTCGTGATCATTTTTCCTGAGCCATTCAGACATCCAGGCAAAACGCATTCCAAGAATCATCTCAGGCAGAACATGAAAACCAGCGGCATCCAGAGCGTCCGAATTTCGCAAGGTGGTCAGCAATGCCGGAGCCAGACCAGTGACCAGGGCGTGAGGCTCTTCAATCCCGACACATCCCAGACAGTTGGCAACATCGAACAGGGCTGGACGAATTCCCATGAATTCCCAGTCCATGACAGCCCCCACGCTACGACCGTGCCAGAGAATATTGAGTGGATGGAAATCACCCTGACAAAGTGCTGTGGGCAAATCATGCCACGCCTCGAAAAGCGGGACCAGAGAGCCAAGCACCGGCAAAAGAGCCGCATGAATATCCGGCTGTCTCGATTTCATAACGGTCATCAAATCATTGATGTACTCTTCAAGAATGAACGCCGGTTCCGCATCAAAAGTGCGGACCAACCCTCCTACCCGATTCAGACCGGCCACAAAATCGCCGAGGTGTCTGCCCCGTTCGGCATCATCAACAAAATCGGGTTGAGGCAGGGGATCGCCAGGAACAAAGCGGGAAAGCTGCCAATGAGCATCCGCATGCTGCAAAACGAAATGATCGCCCAATCCCCGCTTGTACGCGAGCACAGGCAGCCCCATTCCTTCCAACTGGGCCAGAGCCTGACCAATCCGCTCCCGCTGTTCCAGTTGTGCCGGACGCAGGCACTCCAGTACCCAGACTCGACCCTGATCGTCTTCAACGGCCTGGCGAGAAGCGCACCGTTCAGGACTGCCGGGCAATGCGATATCCGAGCGAAGGCGGCCCGGCTTCAGCCCCCACAAGGGAAAAATATCAAGCATAAATCAAAGCTTCCTTATATCGACAACTTCACCATTTTTCTTTCGTGGGTCATCTTTGAGAAAACGAACCAGCCCACGCGCCGATTCCTCCGGCGTCAGCAACAGCCCCTGTTCCTTCCACGGCGTAAACACAGCCTTGAGCTTGTTGGCACTCTGGCCCTGACTGTTGCGGGCATCCTTCTGCATCCGAGTTTCCACGATACCCGGCCGCCAGATGATGGTGGTGAGGGGAGGAGCTTCGGCCGCCAATTGCCGCGCCAGATGCTCCTCGGCAGCCTTGGCAGCACAGTATGCGCCGATGCCGGGTTGCGCTCTGTCCGCGGCCCCGGAACCAAAGAACACCGCCAACCCATCGCCTCGCCATAGTAATTCCGGCACGGCTTGCCGGATGAGTTGATGCGCACCCGTGACCGACGCATTCATGACCTCGGAGAATTGTGATTTGTTCAATTCCCACACAGCCGGGCCAGGAGCCAAAACCCCCGCAGCATGAATGAAACCGTAGAAATCGCCGAACTCCTTGGCAGTGTTCACCAACTGGCGGGCCACGTTGGTCGAGGAGACATCGCCACAAACGAACGCCGCCTTGACACCATGCTTGCGACACATCGCAGCCGTGATAATCAGCGGCTCCTTGGATCTCGCTCCCAAAACAAGGTTGACCCCTTCCACAGCCAGTTCACTGGCCAGGGCTTTTCCGATGCCCATTGATGCCCCGGTCAGGACCAGGGTTTTATTCCTTAGCAAAGTCATATAGTATGTATCCTTCTCTTTAACCACGACCCTACGCGAGATTGAGACATATGTCATTGCGAGTCAGCAAACGCCGCAACCTTGTGGCACAGTCCGAAATCAGAAGCATGTCCATTGAATGTGCCCGAGTGCAGGGCATTAATCTGGCTCAGGGAGTCTGTGACCTGCCGGTGCCGGATGTCGTCATCAACGGCGCGGAAGAAGCGATGAAACACGGGACCAACATCTACACCCGTTTTGATGGACGGTTCGAACTACGCAAGGCCATAGCCGCCAAGCAGTACAGATTCACGGGCATGGACGTGGACCCCGAAGGACATATCATCGTTTCCGCCGGAGCCACCGGGGCCTTCTACTCCACCTGTCTCGCTCTTCTTGACGCAGGTGATGAGGTCGTGGTTTTCGAACCGTACTACGGATACCATATCGTGACCATGGAGTCGCTCGGTATCAAACCTGCCTTCGTTACCCTGAAGCCACCACGCTGGCATTTTTCCGAAGATGACCTGGAAAAGGTCGTCACTCATAAAACACGAGCAATCCTCCTGAACACCCCTTCCAATCCGGCTGGAAAGGTCTTTGCCCGGAACGAATTACAGATTATCGCCGATTTTGCCGAATCCCACGATCTTTTTGTTTTTACAGATGAGATATACGAACATTTCGTCTTTGACGGGCGGGAGCATATTGCCCCGGCCACCCTGCCCGGCATGGCCAGGCGCACCATAACCATCTCCGGTCTGTCCAAGATTTTTGCCGTGACTGGCTGGCGATTGGGCTATGCCCTTTGCGACCCGGAGTGGGCACTGCCCATCGGGCACTTCAATGATCTTGTTTATGTCTGTGCTCCGGCCCCACTGCAGATAGGGGCTGCCCGTGGTCTTGAAAAGCTTGGGACCGACTATTATCAAGCTGTTTCCGATGAGCACCAAGTCAAACGCGACCTGTTTTGCGCCACTTTGCGCGACATTGGTTTGCCCCCCCATGTCCCTGAAGGAGCATATTATACCCTCGCGGACATCTCCTCCCTCCCCGGAGAGACGGCCAAAGATCGAGCACTGAACCTCTTGGATAAGACGGGTGTGGCCTGCGTGCCAGGATCGGCTTTTTATCAGGGTAATGAGGGTGAGGGGCTGGCCCGCTTCTGCTTTGCGAAAGAGATGCCCCTACTGGAGAAAGCCATGAGCCGACTGCGAGGAGAATCAGCATGAATGATAGCCAGAAACAGGACTTCAGAGGCTATGCCAACCGCGAAATCGAATCCCTGAAGGCTGAAATTCCTCGACTGCAAGCATTACTCAAGCCCGTGTCACCGGACAATGCCATTGGACGTCTTTCGCGGATGGACAACATCGTCAATCAATCTGTGGCCGAGGCACAGCTTTCTAAATCCCGCATTCGCCTGATCCGACTGGAGAAAGCTCTCAAACGACTTGAAAGTGATGAAGATTTCGGCCTGTGCGTGGACTGTGGCGATCCGATTCCGATGGCGAGGCTCAAGGCCATGCCCGAAACGTTATTCTGCGTGGACTGTGCAGAATAAAAGGTTTTGCTCCGTTGATAACACCGTTGGACCTTGATCAGGAATCCCAGACGGCAATCAGAAAAAATCAGGGTTTTTCCGCCCAGATGATAAAAACCGGGTTTTGCGCCTTGAAACGCAGGTCGCCCGCAAGCGAATCCGTGGAAGATGCTTGAAGCTGGGTCACGCCAAAATGCCATCCGAGTTTCTGAAAATGGTCCTTGGCTGTATGCAGAGAGTCGAGAAGGATGGTGTGTGCAACGAGGCGTCCCTGCGGCTTGAGTCTTTCACAGGCGACCTTCAGCAAGAGGGTCTCCTGATTGGCATGACCGCCAAGCCCTCCGCCTATAAAAATACGATCCGGGTCAGGCAGATCAACGAGACAATCAGGAACTGAACCGAGGATGGTATCGACCAGCCACGCCCCTGTCCGCCGGATATTCTCACGAATCATGGCCGCACGGGTCTTGTTACGCTCCACGGCAAAGACTCTCCCTCTCCGGGCCAGATGGGAGGCCTCGATGGAGACCGACCCGCTCCCTGCGCCCAAATCCCACACTGTCGAATGGGGAGTCACGCCGAGATAGGCCAGTCCGGCCGCTCGGACGGGCAACTTGGTGATCAAATTTTTCTGATGCAGATAATAGTGATCAGGAATGCCCAAAGTCAGCTCTATTTCCGGTGGATACTGACGTTCGAGAATGACCAGGTTCAAGGAAGAAAAGTCCATCCCCCAGGTCTCTGGCAGGGCCAGGGCGCGAATACGCTCTTGCGGTGCGCCGATATCCTCAAGCACGGTCATCGAAAAGCAATCGGCCCCGCGTACAAGCAGGGCGCGAGCCACTTCGGCCGGAGTATTGATGGCATCGGTAAAGACCGCAACAAGATCAGCCCGGACCAGCGCGGCATACAGAGGCGAAAAATCATCCCGCCCATGCAGGGAGACAAAATCCATCTCCTGCCAAGGAAGGCCGAGGCGGGCCGAGGCCAGCTGCATGGTCGAAAGATTTGGTTCCACCAGCAGATTTTCGCGCCCCAGTTCATCCCCCAACCGTTTGCCGATTCCGAAAAACAGCGGGTCTCCATCGGCCAGAACCACAACTTTTCCACCGGACTGAGCCGTCTCACGGATCGTTTCGAGGATCGGAGGCAAGGGACCGGCTATGGGAAGCTGTCGAGCCTTATTCCCTGTCGAAGCGGATAAACCGGCCGCGAGCAATCGTTTGCCGCCGACCACGAGATCGGCGTTGTCCAGCGCCGCGAGTGCGGTACTGGACATCTCAAGAGATCCGGGGGTAAGTCCGATGATGCGGACGGGTTCCATTGTCGACATGCATGGTAATGTAAACGAAACCGGCGCAGGGGGAAAGGTCCAATGCAACGAGTTATAAAAGCGATTACGGACGGTTCCCACACAGCACTATTTCTGATAGGGAAAAGGGAATAAGAAGTGTCGCGCCGATTCGGCGATGACCGCAAGAAGGAGGACATATGCAATTCTTTCTCGATACGGCAAATCTGGATCAAATCCGCGAGGTCAACGAACTCGGCCTGCTTGATGGTGTCACGACCAATCCAACCCTGATGTCCCGCGAAGGCGGTGACTGGCGGGAACAGGCAGCACTGATATGCGAAATGGTGGATGGTCCAGTTTCACTGGAAGTCATCGGTACAACTCGTGAGGAGATGATCAAGGAAGCCAAGGATCTTGTTTCCTTCGGAGACAATGTCGTGGTCAAGCTCCCCATGATAGCCGAAGGACTCAAGGCACTCAAGGAACTGTCGGAACGTGGTGTGAAAACCAATGTCACCCTCATTTTCTCCCCAGCCCAGGCCTTGCTCGCCGCAAAACTCGGCGCGACATACGTCTCTCCATTTGTCGGTAGGCTCGACGCGCTCTCCCAGAGCGGTATGGAAACCGTGGATCAGATGCGCACCATTTTCGACAATTACAGCTATGAAACCAAAATCCTCGTTGCCTCGGTACGCCATCCCATGCATGTACTGGAAACCGGACTCATCGGCGCTGATGTTGTCACACTTCCCTATTCAACCATCATGCAACTGATGAAGCATCCATTGACTGACAACGGATTGGCGACCTTTCTGGCAGACTGGGAAGCCTTTCAGGCTGAAAAAGGATAAGATCGTTCATCCTCCGAAGCGCATACGGCCTGTCAGCGAGAACCTGGCAGGCCATTTCTTTTGCCTCTTGAGGCACACCATCCTTTCATACAAGACTCTTTCAGGATGTCGGCATGTCCAAACGGGTTCCGTCAAAATCAAAAACAGCGTAGTCCACCGCACATCGGTCGCCGGAGAAAGCTTGGGCAACACGAGTCGCCCGGTCAATCAGGGCTGCAATGAGTCGGAACCGGAGCCGGTCATCTTCCAGCAGAGCAAGTACTTGACGAGCGGTATTGGCATTGAGGATATCCTGTATATGTTCATGCGCACACCCGGCCTCACTGCACCATCCGGCCAATCGGTCAAAATCTATGGGATGGGTTTTGGCATGGGTATAAGCCAACCCCTGAGCCTGCTTGACCAGCTTACCGAAAAAAAGGGACCATGTGACACGGGCCATGCCACGGTCTGCGGCCGCCCGCATGGAGGACTCGAAAAAATCCGCTGCCTGGATGCAGGCCAATTCCGGCACCCCCGGAAAGGCCTCCAGATACAGGCGTTCCGAACGGCGGCCCGTTGTCAGAACCACGGCGTCAAGCCCTTGTGCCCGAGCCACATCCAGTCCTTCCTCGATAGTCGCTTTCCATGAAGCATGAGAGTATGGCTTGACGATCCCCTGTGTACCGAGAATGGAAATCCCGCCGAGAATCCCAAGACGCGCGTTCATGGTCTTTCTGGCGATAATGTGCCCATTCGGGACCTCGACAAGCACTGAAATGGAGCCAGTCCCCATTCCCTTGGCCGCCTGTCGCACCCCCTGCTCTATCTGCTTTCGCGGCTCTGGATTGATAGCTGCCTGACCAACCGGGATCGGCAGACCAGGCAAGGAGGCGCGACCGACTCCGGCACCACCGTCTATCTCCACCCGCAGAGGGCCGGAAGTCCCGCCAGACATGGAAACCACGGCTTGAATATCATGTCCGTGGGTCGCATCAGGATCATCCCCGCCATCCTTGACCACCGTAACGCGGACACCACCCGAAACCTTCTCGAACCGAGCAATCGGCACGCGCAAGGTCCCGCCGGGCGGCAAAGGGACGTCCACTGTCTCCGGGCACTCTCCCCCCAGCAGATACAGGGTCCCGGCCATGGCCGCTGCCGTGGCACAACTGCCGGTCGTCCGTCCGGTCCGCAATTTCTTGGATTCGTGCTCTGTCATGCGATCCATTCATAAGGAACACCACCAGCCTTGGCAATGCCTGTGAGCATACCGCGAAACACCCAGACATGCAGGGGCAATACCGCATACCAATAGACAGTGCCCAGAAAAGAGGTGGGAGAAAACATGAAATCAGCAGTCAATGCAGTGCCCCCATCCACGGGGTGAAGGCGAAACTCAAGCCGTGCTTGACCGGGAAGGACAGCCTCGGCCAAAAGGCATAATGAAATCGGTTCTTGAACCGTCTCGACGCACCACATATCTACATGGTCTCCGGGCAACAACACTTCCGGGTCCCGTCGCGACCGCAGCCCCACTCCTCCTGCTCGCCGATCGAGCCAACCTCGCACCGCCCAAAGCCAATCGGCAGAGTACCACCCGGTGTCTCCGCCTATACGGGACAGGAATGGCCAGACATATTCGGGCGTCGCCCTGAGTAACAGGCTTCGCTTCTCCCGAAAGGGACCGATCATGACCGGGATTTGATCCTGTCAGGACCTGAATACAAATGTGTCCCAGCCTGGCTGGATATGTTTTCGATCATGTTCGTGAACAGGACAATGTGAAATGGATACATGGCGTACCAATAGAGCAATCCTGTCAAACCTCGTGGTAGAAATTTGGCAGTCATGGACAAATCCACGGCATTCTCCCAATTGGTCTCCATCTTGAATTCAAGCAACGCTTCACCGGGCAGTCGCATCTCCGCCAACAGGAGCAGTCGCCGCCCTGTGTCACTGGCCAGAACACGCCAGAAATCAAGGGCGTCTCCCACCCGAGGAGCCTTGTCACCGCGAGGTCTCCCACGAGCCATTCCCGGCCCGGCAAGCAGCCGGTCGATAAAGCCCCGCAACCGCCATAAGGGATCACCGTAATACCATCCCTGCTCTCCTCCGATGCGCTCAATCACCCCCCAGACTTTCTTCGGATCGCCCTGAAGCCGGGCCTTATACCCCATCTCGAATTGCGTGCCTCCCGCGTACTCAGGATCATCCAGGCTGGCCCACTCCGGCATGCAGGCGCTGCCGACATCAAAAAGACACGTTTCCACCATCTGGTGCTCGGTTTTTTCCAGCGCTCGACGAATGGCTTCACGACAGGAAAGCAACTCCTGGGGAACGAGTGCGCGAATATCCTCATTGCGGCAGACGACTTCGTTCTTGAGGCCTTCGATCAGAGATCTGATAAGGGTAATGGGAACAGGCGTGATCATGGATACCCAGAATGCGGATAGATACGGAGACAGGAACGGCACAGAGAGGATACGCCGTCGGGGAAGTCCGGCCACTTCGGAATAGAGCCGAAAGAGTTCCATGTAGGAGAGCACATCCGGGCCACCTATATCGAGCGTCAGTCCGGCCGTTTCTTCATTCTCCAGACATCCAGTCAAATAGCCAAGGACATTGCGAATCGCAATCGGTTGCGCTTTGGTACGCACCCATTTGGGCGTGATCATCACGGGCAGGCGATCGGCAAGATATCGGATCATCTCAAAAGAAGAGGAACCGGACCCGATAATCTGAGCAGCACGGAGCGTCGTGACACTGGCCGGACCAAGATGCAGGATTCGGCCGACTTCGGCCCGTGAGAGCAGGTGCTTTGAAAGAGGCTGATCTTCCTGATCCTCACCCAGGCCACCAAGGTAAATGATCCGCTCAAGACCTGTTTCCTGAGCCGCGCTGACCATATTGTAAGCGGCGTCTCGTTCCTGAGCCGCGAAATCACGAGAGGGTCCTCCCATGGAATGAACAAGATAGAAGACTGCCCGGCAGCCCTGCACGGCCTCAATCAGGGATGTGACATCATGCATGTCTGCACGAACGGCCTCGACCCCCGAATTCTTGCCCCATGGACGAGACAGAATTTTATCCACACTGCGCCCGGCTGCCCGGACTCGGTGACCACACTCCAGCAACGCCGGAACCAGCCGCCCTCCTACATAGCCGGTGGAACCAAGAACCAGAACAGGACGCTCATCCATGGCTTGCGCCTCCCTTTTCGGAACTTCCCTTACTTCCTGAGCGGAATACCGTCGGACGGGTCCTTCAGAATCCATCCCTTGCTTTCCATGCACTTCTTGTAAATAGGCAACTGCCGATCCTGATCCAGCGGGTACTGCTCACTGGCAACGATACCACAATCAGTGGAATCCTTGTCAAACTGGTAATCCGCCTGTGTGGCATCGGGGATATCAGGGTTGACCCACGGACGGGAACACCCGGCCACCAGCAGAACCACCATCAGGACAAGAGAGAAAAACACCTTTTGCATCCAAGACCTCATTCTTCTATTCGTCTGTCAAATCACGGCTCAATAAATCCCGTACCGCCAGGGTCGCATCCTTGTCATCATATAGGATACTATAGACCTGTTCCGTAATGGGCAACTCCACTTTCAATTTTTTTGAAAGGTCATAGAGGGAACGGGTTGTTTTCACCCCTTCAGCCACTGCTTTCATTTCGCTGATGATGTCGTCCAGCGTGCGCCCCTGCCCCAACTGCAATCCGACCTGTCGGTTGCGGGAGAGATCTCCGGTACAGGTCAACACGAGGTCGCCCATGCCTGAAAGCCCCATGAACGTGCGCTGCTGCCCCCCCATGGCTATGCCCAGACGGCTCATCTCGGCCAGCCCCCGCGTAATCAGGGCAGCACGGGCATCATGCCCAAACCCCAGCCCGTCAGCGATCCCGGCCGCAATTGCTATGACATTCTTGACCGCCCCCCCAAGCTCGACCCCCCGATAGTCGGGCGTAAAGTAGACGCGAAAGGCCGGAGTTGAAAAAGCGGCCTGAAGCTCACGCCCCAATTCATGATCCTCACATCCCAGAGAAACGGTCGTCGGCATATCCCGGCACACCTCGGCGGCAAAAGACGGACCGGAAAGAGAAGCATAGCGGGGATGTTTACCATCCAGAGAGTGGGCAATCACACGACTCATAGGCTCAAGGGAGTCCAGTTCGATTCCTTTGGAAGCACAGACGATGACCGGCCTGTCTGGCAAAATATCCCGAAATTCGCCCAAGACTGAGCGAATATACTGACTGGGAATAGCCACCAGCAAGTAGTCGGCCCCGGCAAATGCGGCCCCGGCATCCGTCGTGGCCTTCAGGGAATCCGAAAGCGGGACTCCAGGGAGGTACGCCGTATTTTCCCGACGGGTATTCATTTCCTCAACCATCTCATGGTCGCGAGCCCAAAGCACGGTCTCCACACTGTTTTTGGCGAGCATATCGGCCAGGGTTGTCCCCCAGGCTCCGGCACCGAGCACAGCTATCTTCATATATTGAAACTCCTTGTCATGCTAATTGAAGTCACAGAGCATACGTGCGGGCTGCCGAGGAGGCAAGCGCAGACCTTCAAAGAGACCCCATGTTTCCAGCACCATGGATCACGTATGCGTGAAAGGAAGACCTGAAGCGTTTCCAATTTTCATGCGAAAAAACGGATTTTTCCCCATCGCAACAAAACTATCATACCCCAAAGTGACAAAAATACAGTAACACCGATACAGGAGGTACAACTATGAGCCTGAAACTCAAGATGACTCTCATGATGTGCGGCGTGATTCTCGCCCTGACCGTCATGGGTGGAACCATGTATTGGAGCAATACTATCGTTGAGATGTATACGGATACGTTGATTCTTCGTGATCAACAACTTCGTGTCGCCAAGGATATGAAAATGGCGCAGGTCGAACTGCTGCTGGCCGCCATGGATTCAATCGTGGACAAAGATGAAGGGACGATTGCCCCGGAACGCCTGGAGCATATGAAAGAAACATCCGAACTGCTGAAGAATAACGCGAAAGCTCTGGTCAACGCCGCAGACACTCCGAGAGAACGCGAGCAGGCGACCAAGGTTGCCGGGGCGATCCAGGGATTCACCCGCTCAGTCAGCGTCGATCTCAAAGAACTGATTGAAAACAGCGCCACCCACGTTGCCGATATCGATACTGCTTTTGCCGCCATGGATGACGACATCGACAATGCCGGAAGTGCCATCGAGGAGTCTCTTTCACGCCTGAATACACTTTTTTCCGCCAGATCAGCTCAGGGTGCGGTCAATATCACCACCCTCATGCAACTTTCTCAAACCAGGCTGGTTCTCGCGGCCATGGACTCCATCATCGACAGAGAAGAAGGGCGGATCAATGAGGAAAGACTTGGCATTATCAACCAGGAATCAATCATACTGGGAACCCTTCATAGCAGGCTGGAAACCATGGTTTCCAACTCGGAAGAGATCGCTCTTACAGCCCAAATCGGGAAGGCGCTGCCAGACATCATCAAAGCCATCAAGGTGGACCTGAAAAACCTGATCGAAATGGGGGCCACAGAAAAAAAAGCAACAGAAAACGCCTTTGCCCAAATGGACGACGAACTTGACGAGAAAGGAGAAGCTATTGTTGACGGTCTCGATATCATGGTTCAATCCATCCAAAAAGAAGCAGAAGAAGCAACAGACATGCTTCATGCCATCATCGGTAAAACCCTTTGGGTGTCTTTTTCCATCTTTCTGATTGCCCTTGGCATCCTGATCCCCACATTTCTTCTTTTCTCCTCCGCGATTCTTCGCGGTCTGGGAACCGGTGTGACCTTTGCCGACCAACTGGCCGACGGCGACCTTGATGCAAACATTACAATACGAACCAATGATGAAATAGGCATATTGGGTACACGGTTGACCTTCATGCGAGACAAACTTCGTGGTGTTTTCACTGATATTCAGGAAGGCGCTTCCAATATTTCCGCCGGGAGCCAGGAACTGGCAGGAACGGCTCAGGCCGTATCCGAAGGAGCTTCCAAGCAGGCAGCCTCAGCGGAGATGGTCTCAACCTCCATCGAGGAAATAAGCGCGGCAGTCAAGACCACCGCCGAAAGCGCCCGTGAAACAGATCAGATAGCCACCCGCACGGCTGACAAGGCTGAAGACGGCGGGTCTGCCGTACAAAAAACTGTGGAGGCCATGAAAGATATTGCGGAAAAGATCGCAATCATTGAAGAGATAGCCCGCCAGACCAATCTGCTGGCCCTCAACGCGGCCATCGAAGCCGCCCGCGCAGGAGATCATGGAAAAGGATTTGCCGTGGTTGCCGCCGAGGTTCGAAAACTGGCAGAGCGCAGCGGCACAGCCGCACAGGAGATCAGTGAACTCTCCGTCAGCAGCGTGGAAGTAGCTGAACGTGCAGGCAACCTCCTTGGCCAAATGGTGCCCGATATCAAACTGACCTCGGATATGATCCAATCCATATCCACGGCCAATGACGAGTTGTCGGCCAATGTCTCTGAAGTGGCCGGAGCAGTGGAAGAACTCGACTCGGTCATCCAGGCCAATGCCGCAGCTGCGGAAGAGATGGCTTCCACATCAACACACCTCTCTGGTCAGGCTGAAATGCTCATGAAATCAGTGAGCTATTTCAGTGCAAGCGGGATAACAACCCCGGCTGCGCGTCCAGCGCGAGCACCCGCTCTGCCAGCCAAATCAGCCGCTTCCGCTCCTGCCAAGCCGACACGGGACACACCAGCCCCTCAAGCCATCGAAAGTGACGAAGGATTTGATATGGACCTTGACGACGACCAGTTCGAGCGATTCTAAGCACTCTCTCCCGCGCAAAGCCCCTGTTCCAGAAACCGGGGCTTTGCGCTCCCCCCTATATTGCCGGTCACAGGGGCTCTTCTCCCCACAGACTCAAAGTTATGACGGTTTTCACTGCTCAGCCTGTTGCATCCGGAAGCGAGGGCGGGTATAGCCACATGCATGGCTATACAATTCACCGAGACAGAAGAAAAGATCCTGGCCCTGGCAGGTGCAGACCTGCCGGATACCGAGCGTCCGTTCAAAACCATCGCCGATCAGGTCGGCGTTGATGAAGACGTGGTTCTCGCCCTGCTCACCGACCTCAAGGATCGCAAGGTCATTCGCCGTTTTGGTGCCACCTTGCGTCATCAGAAAGCAGGCTACGGGCACAATGCGATGGTCGCGTGGCGTATTCCGGAAGAACGGGATGATGAAGTGGGGGCCATCTTCGCGGCCAGACCCGAAATCTCCCATTGCTACATTCGCCGGACCTACCCTGAGTGGACCTACAATTTTTACACCATGATTCATGGTGAACGGCCGGGCCATGTCGACGACGTCGTGGCCGAGCTTGAAAAAGAAGTAGGAGTCAGTGACAACTGCACACTGAACTCTTTGAAAGAACTCAAAAAGACCTCCATGGTCTATTTCAAATAGAATACGAATACAGGCTGTTTGCAAACGGAAACGAAAAAGGGGTCGCATTCTTCGAGTCTGCCTTTTTGCTCGCTCTCCGCCCACACAAGAACTCACAGCCAACAGGAGCTTCCCATGGATTCCAAGACCCTTTTCGCCAAGGCTCAGACCCTCATGCCCGGCGGTGTCAATTCTCCCCTGCGAGCCTGCAAATATGTCAAGAGCGAACCCGTTTTCATTGACAATGCCAAAGGTGCCTACCTTTGGGACGTGGATGGCACCCAATACATAGATTATGTCTTCTCGTGGGGTCCACAGATTCTCGGACACCAGGAACCATCGGTCTCCGCAGCCGCTCACAAGGCAATCGACCTCGGCTCCAGCTACGGCGCACCCTGCCTCGGAGAGATCTCCCTTGCCGAAGAAATCAAGAAGCTCATCCCATCCATGGAGATGATGCGCATGGTTTCTTCCGGGACCGAAGCCACCATGTCTGCCCTGCGTCTGGCCCGCGGCTACACGGGCCGCAACAAGTTCGTCAAATTCATCGGCAACTACCACGGTCATGCCGATGCCTTTCTGGCTGCCGCAGGCTCTGCAGCAGGGACAATTCCCGGGACCCCCGGAGTCCCGGAGGAAGTCATCAGCCATACGCTGCTGGCCCATTACAATGATCTCGCAGCCGTTCAGGAACATTTCGAGACAGCCGGAGACGAAATAGCCTGCGTCATTGTTGAACCTGCTGCCGGCAACATGGGCCTGGTTCCCCCGGCCGAAGGGTTTCTTCAGGGCTTGCGGGATCTGTGTACCCAGTATGGGGCACTCCTCATTTTTGATGAAGTTATCACCGGCTTCAGGCTGTCCCTCGGGGGCGCACAGGAACGGTTCGGCATCACCCCGGACCTGACGACCCTCGGAAAAATCATCGGTGGAGGCTTTCCGGTCGGCTGCTACGGCGGCAAGCAGGAGATAATGGAGCAGATGGCCCCGATGGGAGGGGTCTTTCAGGCCGGAACATTGTCTGGCAACCCTGTAGCCATGGCTGCCGGTCTGGCCACACTCAAACGATTGCAGGAATGCGACTACGAGGCCTTGGAGATCCGCACCAAACGAATGGCCGAAGAGTTGACCTCCATTATAACCGGTAAAGGGCAATCGGTTTTTCTGGCCACCATCGGTTCGGCCTTCACCATGTATTTCTCGGATAAACCAGTCGTCAGCATGGTCGAATCCAGCCAGTGTGACGCAGAAGCGTACGCGACATACTGGCAGCAGATGATGGCTCACGGCATCTATCTGGCTCCTGCCGGTTTCGAGTGCGCGTTCACTTCCTTTGCCCATACGGACGAGGATTTCGAAAAGACCCTTGAAGCTGCCCGCAAGGTGCAATTTTAGCCGACAATCACTATGCCGCCCTTCCATCAATGGCAGGGCGGCAACTCCATGAATCTCTCGAAAGCCCAAGGAGGTCCGGCATGCGACGCCTTCTGCTTGGGCTTTCCCGTGACTTTGTCACTGGAACATACGATTCAAAGGCATTCCCTTCCTTAGACCTGAATCAACTGATACAATGGTGACCATGCCCGATATCTCCATCGCCATATACACCCTGACCCGACACGGGCTACGCTTGGCCAAAAGGCTGGCCACCGCCTTGGGCGCCACGATATATGCGTCTCATCGCCATGTGGATGAAAAAGGAATTCACGGTTTCACCTCCCTGCCCGAACTGATCAACACGACATTCTCCCGGTATGACGGTCACATCTTCATCACGGCAGCCGGGATTGCCGTCCGGTGCATTGGGCCGCTTTTGAAAAGCAAAGACGTTGATCCGGCTGTGGTCTGCATGGACCAGGAGGGGCAATTCGCCGTCAGTCTGCTTTCCGGACACCTAGGAGGGGCCAACGAACTTGCCGTCCGATGCGCCGAGTGTATCGGAGGACACCCGGTGATCACCACAGCCACGGACTCGACAGGGGTTCCCTCCATGGACATGCTGGCTCAAGCCAGAGGATTGGTGATCGGCAATATCGACCGCATCAAGACAATCAACGGGAGCTTGCTCGATACAACCCAGGTCCAACTTTTCGACCCTGATGACACCCTTGGCTTGGCTGACAACCCTCGATTCACCCCGGTAGAGTCTCCCGAAGACTGGAAACCGGAACGCCCCGGAGTCTGGGTTTCATTTCGAACGGACTGCCCAGATGACGCGGCCCTGCGTCTGTATCCGAGGGTTCTCATGCTTGGAGTCGGGTGTCGAAGAGGCGTGGCTGAAGAGGAAATCACACGCCATATCCACGCGGTTTTCGATGCGGCGGGCCTGGCGCTTCAAAGTGTCGGCGGACTGGCAAGTGTGACTGCGAAGGCTGATGAGCCAGGACTGCTCCAGGCAGCAGAACGTTTGAATGTTACCCCTGAATTCTTTGAAAAATCACATCTGGAAACAATCGATACCCCGAATCCATCCGGCACAGTCCTTCGCCGAATGGGCGTAGAATCCGTTTCCGAAGCCGCCGCCATCATTCTCTCGGACAATGGAAAATTACTCGTTGAAAAGACCAAAACCAAAACCGTCACGCTGGCCGTGGCGAGGAGACGTCCATGCTGACAGCCGTAAGCCTCGGTCCCGGAGACCACAGCCTCCTGACTCCGGCGGCCAGAGCCGCCCTGGAAAATGCTGATGTCATAGCGGGATATAAAGGGTATATCACCCTGGTGCCGCCAGAATTGCTGGAAGGCAAAGAGGTCATCTCAACAGGCATGATGGGCGAGGTGGAACGGGCCAAGATGGCCATTGAAAACGCTCGTTCCGGTAAACAAACCGTCATGGTGTGCAGCGGCGATGCCGGTATCTATGCCATGGCTGGATTGCTGCTTGAGATTCTGGAAGCGGAAAATCTTCTGGATAAAGTGAACTTTTCCGTTGTGCCGGGAGTGGCAGCCTTCAATAGTGCCGCAGCACTGCTGGGCGCTCCTCTCATGCACGACTTCGCCTCGATCAGCCTGAGTGATCTGCTCACACCCTGGGACGTCATAGAAAAGAGACTCAGGCTGGCATCACAGGCCGATTTTGTTATCGCCATCTACAATCCCCGCTCAAAGAAAAGAAGCAAATTGTTACAAAAAGCGCTTGATATCATAGCAGAAAGCCGAAAAAACACCACGCCGGTTGGCATTGTCGGACGCGCATACAGAGAAGGCCAATCCATTCAGACAGTTCCCTTGAATGAAGTCGATCCGACAACAGTTGATATGCAAACCGTTCTGATTATCGGCAACTCGGCCACGCGCATGGCCGGTGGAAAAATGATAACTCCCCGGGGCTATCACAACAAATATGATATAAAAAACAATGCCTCTTTCTAAGGAAACCCCTTGCATAGCCCGCTCTTTTTCAGGTAAAAGCAAGCGTCTACGATGACTCCCCCGCTTGACAGGGGAGGGATACTTATTTATCCCGCATAAGTAGAGAGTGTGACAGTTTATTTTTTGCAACAGGAGGAAAAAGGTAAATGAAAAAAGCTCTGATGATCTGCCTGATGGTTGCGGCCATGGTATGTGTCTTTGCATTGCCCGCCGTTATCGCAGGTAATGCTCCCGCCGATACCATCACCATGATTGCTCCCAACGGACAGAAAATGTCCAAGACACCCGTGGAATTTCCGCATAAGATGCACGTTGACAATGGTATCGACTGTCTGGTCTGCCACCACAAGGCAACCAGCAAAGATAATGTCAAGGGCTGTGCCAGCGAAGGTTGCCACACTGACGCCGGTAAGAAAGCCAAGAAAGACCCCGAGGGCTACTACCAGGCTTTCCATAATAAGAAATCCGAAGCCGCTTGCTTGGGTTGTCACAAAAAGGCCAAGAAAGCTGGCAAAAGTGCACCGGTATCCTGCAAGGACTGCCACCCCAAGAAGTAGCAATCTGCTAGGGTAACTCAAGGGGGGCTGGGCACCAGCTCCCCTTTTTTTCAAACCTTCTCCCACGGAGGTACATATGACCCCGGCTCCCCCGCCTCCCCCGACCGACGAAGTCAATGACATGCTCAACGACGGCGTTCCTGATAACGATGTTCTTGACCCGGATACCGTTGATGCCGATTTCGAACAGGAGCTTGAAGATCTTTTTTCCGACGACCTCGAAGAGGAGGCTGCGGCCAGTGCCGCCATGGCCGAGGACAATGAACCTATTGTGCTCGATGAATACGTCACGACTGAAGACATAGACATCGCCATAGACGATCCTGCTCCAGTCGAACCGGAAGAGAATATCGAAACCGCTCAGACGGAAGAAGATGACGAAGGAGCACTCGTCCTTGACGATGTCGCTGAGGATGACAGCGAAGAGATGATGATTCTCGACGACGTGGTGGAAGAAGACGACGACGTCATGCTACTTGATGAAGTGATTGAGGAAGTCCCGGAAGTCCGGACAGACCCTGATGATATTGCCGCCCTGGTGGATGACATCGCAGAAGACAACACCGTCACTCCCCCCTCTGCCGACGCAGAAGAAATCATCGAACTCGACGACCTACTCGAACAAGGTCGTCCCGAAGAGGTTTCAGAGGCACCCGAAGAAATTGTTGAACTCGATGATCTTCTCCAGGAAACGGAAACAGCCCCTTCTTCCGATGACGACACCATGCTCCTCGAAGAAATGGAGCCTGAAATCGAGCCTACCGCCGAAGAGGCAACCGAACCGACACTCCCTGACGACATGGCCGAAACCATGGCCGAAGCAATGGTCGGGGATGAAGCTGAAGACGTTTCCACCATCACAGACCTTGAGCCAGAAACTGTCCAGGTTGAGCCGATGGAATCGGACAAACTGGGTGACCTGACGGAAGAAGCTCTGACCGATGCCGAAGAGATGCTCTCGGCAGAGCCTCCAGTGGAAGCCTCTGAGGCTCTCATGGCTGAAGCTCTTTCGGAGACAAAAGATCAGCCCGAGGAAGAAGGCACCCAAGAACTGAAGAGTGATGATGCCACTTCACAGAAACACGATATCGAGCCTGCAACGCCAGTATCCTCACTTGATGAGACTACGAACGCCGAAGATGTTCTTCCCACGAAAGAATCAGGAGAAGAGATTTCAACGGTCCCTGAAGATATGGTGGACCTTGCCCTGGCAGAAGAGTCTGGCCCGGAAATCCCGGTGGATGAGGCTGTGCTTGAGGAAGATATCGATCTCCTCATGGATGAGCCTGCATCAGAAGCGACTCCTGAGCCAGCCTCAGAAGAGGATATCCTCAAGACCGATGACAACGACATGAGTGAGTTGGCGGGGCTTGAGGCGCTGGAAGATGAAGGAATGGATGACATGGATAGCCTGCTCGACAATGTCGAGGTGGATGTTTCAGATGTCGAAACGTCAGTCGAAACGGATGAAGCGGATCTGGACATCCCCGAAGTGGATATCCCGGACACCGATTTTCCGACAATTCCCCCGACAGATGCGGCAGAGGCTGCTCTGACCGATGCAGAAACCTCTGACATGGACACTGCCACTGAAAATGTCAGCGCCATGGAGACAGAAGAGGACTTGGGAGAAGACCTGCCGGACGAAATCATGGCAGGAGTCGATATGGACGAGGTACTCACCTCGGAAAATATGCCCCAGGACGCAGGGATTGATGTCTCCGATGATGTTGATGTCAACCAACTGCTGGCCGATGTGCGGAGCGAGACATCAGCCTCGGTCATTGCAGAATTGCAGGAAAAAGTCGCCATGCTCGAGACTCGCGTCGAAGACCTGGAAACCATGCTGCGAGAAGAAATAGCTCAGCTTGTCCCGGCGGAAGCTGCTCGTATCATTCGAGAAGAAATCACGGCTCTAGCCGATGAATTGGAAGAGTGAGCGAATCAGCAGAGACTCTATTCAAGAGCCACCAAAAATCCCGCTTTCACATCGAAGGCGGGATTTTTTTGTGCGACTTCAAGCTCTTACCATTTTATTCATCACCATCAGGCTCAATGGCACTGGATGCCGAATCCGCAGGCGGTTCCATACCGAATTGCTCGATAACACCAAGCACACTGGCTATGCCCTGCTCAAGATCAGCAGGCATACCTTCCGGGGGCAGCGCCGCTTCCAATAGAGAAACATCAATACCACTTTCTTTGGCCAACCGACACAATTTTTCATGCATTTGCTCATCCATGGCTCACTCCACCACCGGAAATCCGTCAAAGACTTCTCTGGATGCGAGCCATTTCTCCGGTACAGACGGTGTCTGCAGGTGCATTCTGGCCGCTGTCCCGACTCGCGAGGCTCTGCTCTGGGCCACAATGGACCATGCATTTCCCCCATGAGAACGCCCTGACAGATTGAGGACTTCCGCCTCTCGGGAGGGAGCGATAGCCAAAACAGTGAATCCACGAGTTGACTGGCCATCAGCCTCGGCACTGGTAAAAACCATCATCGAATATTGATACCCCGTGGTCTTGTTCTCCCATTGGACCGGAACTCGTGGCGACACGGTATTCAGGGCATGGCCGATCCGCCAGATATCGGCAGAGTCCAGATAACTCCCCACATATTGCTGCCCGGATGAAAAGCCCCATAAGGGCAACGTCTTTCCCTGGCAGCCGAGACAGAAAAGGAGCATGCTCGCCAGCAGAAAAATCGATACTACGCCCATAATTTTTGACCGACACTGTTTCATGGCAGAACCATAGAGAACAATCGAATCCGGCGCAACGAAAGAGAGACTACCAACAAAGAAGAAAGCCCCGCTCCCTTGAAAGGAACGGGGCCGCAAAAGGTGTGATTAACCGGTTAGAAATCATAACCAAAGGTATCGACAACCCCTTTGGTACGAAGCTTGGAGGCTGTCATCATCACTTCCAGATCCTTAGCATACTGCTCCAGATCAAGGTGCACACGAGCCACCCCCGTCTCCATGGCAGCTTTGGCAACAGCCGGGGCCAACCGTGTCAGGACACGTGGATCAAGAGGTTTGGGGATGATATAATCAATGCCGTATTCAAGCGCATCCACCCCATACGCATCGCAGACTTCCTGGGACACAGGCTCTTTGGCCAAATCGGCCAGAGCCTTGGAGCAAGCGATTTTCATTTCCTCATTGATCGCGGAAGCCCTGCAATCCAGCGCCCCACGAAAGATGAAAGGAAAACCAAGGACATTATTGACCTGATTGGGATAATCGGAACGCCCGGTTCCCATGACAATATCGGGCCGCACTGCCTTAACGTCTTCATATGCAATTTCAGGATCAGGATTGGCGCAGGCAAAGATAATGGCGTTTTCGGCCATGGTCTTGACCATCTCCTGATTGATGGCATCCTTGACCGAAAGCCCAAGAAACATGTCCGTCCCGACCATGACATCAGCCAGCGAGCCGTAATCCTTGTCCTGGGCAAAAGCCTTCTTGAATTCATTCAGCCCTTCCCGTCCGACATGAATCAGCCCACGGGAATCGAACATGAAGATGTTCTGCCGCTTGACTCCCATGGAGACATAAAATTCGGAACAGGCAATGGCAGAAGCTCCGGCTCCGGAAACAACAACCTTGATATCCGTGATATCCTTGCCCGCAATTTCCAACGCATTGAGGATACCGGCCCCGGAAATGATGGCTGTACCGTGTTGGTCATCATGAAAAACCGGAATATTCATTTCCTCTATGAGACGCTGTTCGATCTCAAAGCACTCCGGGGATTTGATATCTTCAAGGTTGATGCCACCGAAGGTCGGTTCAAGCATCTTGCAAAAAGAAACAATCTCATCCGGGGTCGTGGCATTGATGTTCAGATCGTAGACATCAATATCGGAAAAGATCTTGAAGAGAACACCCTTGCCTTCCATGACGGGTTTTCCGCCCTCCGGCCCGATATTCCCCAAACCCAGCACAGCGGTGCCATTGGAAACCACGGCAACCAGGTTTCCTTTATTCGTGTATTCGTACACCTTGTCGGTATCAGCAGCTATTTCTCGGCAGGCTTCGGCAACGCCGGGGCTGTAGGCCATGGACAGATGCTTCTGGTTATCGCACGGCTTGACGGAGATGACCTCCAACTTTCCCTTGCGCTTGTCGGAATGGTATCGCAATGCCTCTTCTTTGGTGAACAGTGCCATATGTCAGGCCTCCTTGAAATTCTGTTCTAAAAATGGACCGCAACAGTCTGAATCACTTTGGTAAGGGGGAATTTCAAGTGGCGTCAAGCACATTTTCTCCTTGAACACCAAGCATTTCCATTACTCAAGAATCGACAATGGCATCATGCTGGTTGAGCGTCCAATCAAATCAGTATGTTGGGGAACTCTTCGCCAAAAACATCTGAATATCAGGGAGGATACCCTCCTCACTCATTTGGGAAGAGGAATAATATTTGACGGGACGTGAATCCCCTTGTCACGCCAAAAACGATATGCTCCTCGATGCAATGGAATGGCAACCCCATTCAAGCCATTTGCGAGGCCCATGTCCCGTGCCGCACGGTGCGTTCCCGCGAGTTTCCCAAGCCCTTCGGCAGAATAGATGGCGCTGAGGCTGTCATAGACAGTCTGCTCCGAAAGAGCACTGCTCGCACACCACAGAGCTGCATCCTGAAATGTTGCTACGGGGTGTGTCTGACCCTCATATGTTCCTGCCGGAATGACAGTTTTGGTATAAAACGGATAGGTATCGTAAAACTCAGAAACCACAGCAGCGTCATCAAGGTTCAAGAGAGCGATATGAAGTGATGAAGCAGCCTGCATGACAGAAGCATTCGGAGGCCCCACCAACACCCAGAAAGCATCAATACGCCCCGCTATGAACTCCTCTGCCGCCTTGGAATAGCCAAGGTTCACCGGAATGATATCGTCCCACAACTGGAGGTGCCTGAAGAATCGTTCGGCGGAAAAAGCCGCACCGGAACCGGGATTGCCAATAGCAACTTTCCTGCCCACCAGTTCCTGAGGTGAATGGATACCGCTTTCCCGACGAACGACAAGCTGTGCCGGTGCGTTGTAGAGGTAGGAAAGGCTCCGCACAGTATCATAATAAATTGGATCCCCCGGCAGCTTGCCATTCCTCCCGAGAAAGGCATCCCCGGCATAGACGATCGCCATATCCGCCCCATGCTTGTGCAGCGTACGCACGTTTTCTCCAGACCCTCCGGACCCTTTGGCGACAAGATCAAATCCGTTTTGGCCCTGAGCCACAATACGAGCAATCTTGTTCGCAAAAAAATTGAACGTCCCCCCTGTTGGCCCGCCGCAAAATATGACCATGGACTGATGCCCACCGCCCGAACCGGATCTTGATTGCTGATCAGGCTCTGAGGTGCATCCACAGAGGAATGCGACCATCGCCCCAATGACCAAAACAGAATTGAATCGCTTCATCATCTCTCCAGAACAAAAGACCACAGATTTTCTTCATCCTGCACGACGCATACTGAGATTCCCATGATAATATGTCTCACTATCCACCGATAACCGCAGAAGTCCCCATGATCAGAATTACCCTTTGCGGTTCTTGTCAATATACGTATTATTCTTCATGGACAGATGAAAATTCGGGGGGATTCTCATGACAAAACAGTTCGCATTCATTCTTGTGCTGTGGGCGCTTCTCTGTGGCGCTCCCAGTGCTTGGGCGGGCGAAACCATTACACTCACGACAGGAGAGTGGCCCCCTTATTTTTCCAAGGAATTTCTCCACGGCGGATTCGTGACGCGGGTTGTAACGGAATCCTTTGCCTTGGCCAATATGGAAGCCCGATACGAATATCTGCCCTGGAAGCGTGGTTTTGAAGCAGCCAGACTGGGACAGTATGCCGGGGCCATGGGATGGATCAAGACGCCGGACCGGGAAAGGGACTTCCTCTTCAGTGACCCAATACTGACTTATAAGGCGGTCTTCTTTCACAGAATGGGCAAACAGTTTCACTGGGAAGGACTCGGGGATGTCGGCCACATGACCGTCGGGGTCACTTTGGGGTATACCTATGCAAACATGCTCAAAGCCACTCTCGAAGCCAGGGGAGGCTCCCTCGCCACCGCCCCCACCGACCTGATCAATTTCCAGAAACTGGCCGCAGGCAGAATAGACGTTTTCCCCTGTGCCCTCGCCGTCGGCAATTATCTCCTCAAGACTCGCTTTCCGCCGGAGACAAGAGCGACCATCCACTCCCATCCACGCCCTCTGCACGAAGGGAAACTCTATCTGCTGATCTCAAAAAAATATCCCGATGGCAAGGCGATCATCGCTCGTTTCAACACAGGGCTTAGACGACTCCGTGCCAGCGGCCTCTATCGCCAGTACGAGAATGAATCCTCTGCCGGAGAATACATCCCCAAACAATGAACCACCGCAAAACAACAACTTCTGGCATGCCGATTTTTGACATCATTGGGTGAAGTGCGTAGATGCCGTGCGTCCGGTCTAGACCGATTTTCACCAGAAGGAGAACCGATGCTCGACGATCTTACCGTGGTCCTTTTCCGACCCAAATTTCCTGAGAACATAGGAAGCACGGCCCGCGCCTGCCTCAATATGGGAGTCACCAAAATGATTATTGTTGACCCCTATAACTTCAACATGGACAAAGCCTTGCCCCTGGCCACGGCCCACGCCAAGCATGTGCTGGAAAACGCACGAATCTGCGAAACGCTCCCCGAAGCGCTGGAAGGGTTTACCGCGGTCTACGGCACCACAGCCAGAACCGGAGGCTGGCGCAAGGGGATCATGTCTCCTTCCACCCTGGCAAAAGTCGTGGATGAACGCCTGCATACAGGGGGTAAAGTCGCACTCGTCTTCGGCCCCGAGGACAAAGGACTGACCAATGAGGAGACAAGCCTCTGCTCCGGCCTGATGACCATCCCGACCAGCCGGGAGGGAACCTCCCTCAATCTGGCTCAGGCCGTGGTCATTGTCTTGTATGAATGTTTCAAACAGGCTCTCAGCAAACCATTTGTCCCAGATGGTCCGCCGGAAGAACGCCCCACGACCATTCAAGAACAGGAGACCCTGTTCGCCAACCTTCAGGAAAGCCTGCTCGCGATTAATTTTCTCAAGGAGGACAATCCGGATTACTGGATGCTCCCAGTCCGCCGTTTCTTCTCCAAGATCAATCTCAAACGCAATGAATTCAATTTACTGATGGGGGTTTCCAGACAGGTTCAATGGTTTGTACGGGCCTATGGTCCGAAAAAAGACACATAGCCGAGCAGAGACATGCTTTCCCGCCCGGCCACTCAGTCCTTAACGAGTCGCTCTCAACAGGCCGTTGATGGCTGCCATGACCGTCTGTTCCTTGATGTGTGCCCTGTCACCCGAAAAATTACAGAGCTTCGCCCTGGCCCCACCGGGCCATGCCCAGGCTATCCAAACCGTGCCCACGGGTTTCTCCGGCGACCCTCCCGTGGGACCGGCGACGCCTGAAACGGCAACTGAAACATCTGCTCCCACAGTCTTCAGCACACCCTCGGCCATGGCAAGCACCACAGCTTCCGAGACTGCACCATGTTCATCAAGCACTGCCTGCTTCACGCCGAGCAATGTTTTTTTGACCTCATTTGAGTAAGCCACCACGCTCCCCGCAAACCACTGGGAACTCCCGGAAACATCCGTCAGCGTGCTGGCGATGAGACCTCCGGTGCAGGATTCGGCCGTGGCCAACATGTTTTTTTCAACCCGCAACGATTCTCCCAATTCAGAGACCGCCCGAGCAATAAGATACGTATCCATAAATGTCCTCCGCCTTTGATTCTACAAAATACCTTAAGCAGTTGCAATCCCGGTATCCTCACGGCTAGACTATGACAATGACAGTCACTCCCTCGCATCTCCTCACCCTGGCCCTGACCAGACATCGACGCCCATGGAACTGGACTCTCCACTTCATGGGGCTAGTCGGGTTCGCCCTCACCATGGCAGCACACAGCTCTCTGCTCTTTGCCGCCAGTCTCGTTCTGTTTGGAGCAGGGTTCTTTGACCTCAATCTGCCAGAAATCCCAGAAAATAGATGGATACGTTTTGTCTCGTCAGCTGTGGAGTGGGAAAAGAACTGGGTGGCTGCCCCCTGGAACTGGTATAAGATCCGCCGATTCATAATCTGCCTGTTTATCACAGGAATCACTCTCTGGGCGCTCTGGACGCGGGACCTCGCCGTCCTCGCCCTGATTGTTGCTTTCGGGTACCTCCTACATGTCAGGCGGGAAAACATTGACGGCGGCATCGATCCATAGGGGACCCATGGACGCGGCATCGACCGGATGCTATAGAATTCTGTAAGAACAGGACAACTTTTCGGAGGAACCAATATGAGTGATGAAAACACCTGCAAGCAATGGCTGAACGAAGTCAACTGGGACATGATCCACGAAGACGCCGTGACCCTCTATCTGGAATGGGGAAACAACAATTACCGCGATGCCATGCGCTCGCCTGTCACCACCAGCGGTGAGTACTCCATATATTTTGCGATCGATACATGGGAGGCTCCCAAGGTCGTACTGATGAAGATGGACAATTACGGCTCCACCATTCTCTGTACCAAGAGCATCCCCGCCCCACTTGCCAAGGAACTCCTCGACGACATCAAGGGAATCAAGGGAATTCTCGAACTGACACCTCCGATCAAGGAGTGGTTGATGCAGGAATTGGAAGCGTAATCAGACGGGCAAGGGCTGGACTCTCTCCCTTTCGGGCTTCTCAAAAAGCCGATGACACAACTTTCCCCCTTGAAAATAGAATTTTCAAGGGGGAAACCTTTGTATTCACTCGCAGGACAAAGCCGCAGCGTCTCCACAGGATGCCTTCTTTCGGCCTCTACTCGACTTCTTCTATGGCGACCCCGGTGCAGACAAAAGAAATGCCCTGGGTGGACGCCGTGCCGATCATGACGGCCTGGATGATGGGAACAGAAACTTTCCCGCTTCCTGTCCAGTTGACCGTAAAGTTGGCCCCGGAACCGCCGCTGCTGTCCCGTTCGGAAATAAAAGCCTCTCTGGTTGCCAAAGGTGGAATGACAATGGGGTCTTCAAAAAAATTTCTCACCAGTCGTCCGTCGTCATCATAATACCTGACATAGGTTATGGTGATGGCATTTTTGGCATCGACATTACGGATAGAGAGCAGAGCCGAGAGCCTATAGGGCCGATTTTTCGGTCCCTGATATATATGGGAATACACCGGCACATACACTTTCTGTCCCTTTGAAAGTTGCATTTTTCTCCCGGCAAAAGCCGTTGCCGACAGGAGAAGCAGAATCGTAACAGCCAGAAGAAATTTTGGAAAAGGCATGCGCATGGGGTCACTCCTTATGCGGTCGGGATTTCCCACGAATATGCCCGTTCGCCTGCCGGATTGCAAGACAAACAGACCGGAATCAAAACGAATTATAGAGGCAAGGACCGCACCACCAAGCCAGCACCCAGCAGCATGATAAGCCCAAGAACGACCGTGCGAAAAACAGCCTCCGGCAAAAGGCGACGCACCTTGCCCCCAACCCAGATACCACCCCAGACGGGAACAACACCCGCAATAGAGATAAAGAGAATATCCCTTGAAAGCAGACCAATCTTGCCCAAACCAAGCAGCATGACCACACTGGCGATGGTAAAAGAAGTATTGATGGCCTGAACCAGCTCGTCCTTGGTAATATCAAGTGACATGAGATATGGTAGGATCGGCATGATCTGGGAGCCGGTCAAGCCATTGACCAGCCCGGTTGTCAGCCCGACGATCAGCGATGAAAACGGAGTATGTTTCAGGGAAAGAGAGCCTCCCCAAAGTCCCCAAAGCCCATACAGAAACATGGAAACTCCGAGCACGGCGCGTGGCACAGGGGTTTCCCCACCTCCAAGAACCCAGAGCCCGAAAACAAGCCCCGGCATGGCTGAAGCATACATGAACCAGAAACGTTTGAAGATGCGAAGAAAACCTCCGGCATCAATCATCACCATGGCATTGGAAAGGAGCGACGGCACGATAACCAGGGGAATGGCAATGCGCATATCCAGAAAGCTGGCCATGATGCCGAGGCAGGTCGTGGCAAACCCGAGCCCCGCAGTCCCTTTAAGAAAAGCTGCGAACGAAAAGGTGGCGAAAACGAGGATCATAACATGCAGTTCCATGGGTATTCCCTGTTACGCTCTCCCCTGGGGCAACGCAACAGGTTCCTCTTTTCTCTTTTGCCACTCTACGGTAAAGCAATGATCTTGCAGGGAGGAAGAGAAGACACTCTCTTCACCATGCCATGACATAGAGACGAAATTCGGAGACAACGATGCACATACCCAAGGGTTTCAGATTCGCCGCCACACAAGCGGGCTTCAAGCATGCAGGCAAGCTCGATCTCGGCGCCGTCGTCAGCGACAATCCGGCCATTGCCGCCGGGGTTTTCACGACCAACAAATTTCAGGCAGCCCCGGTACTCCAGTGCCGTGAGATGCTCGACTCGGGACGAAAGATGTCCGGTTTTCTGGTGAACTCAGGTCAGGCGAACGCCTGCACCGGGGACCAGGGGCGGGCCAACTGCCGAGAGACTCTCAATCTCGCAGCTATGGCACTTGATATCCCGGCAGATGAATTGCTCCCGGCCTCAACAGGAGTCATTGGCGCCCAATTCGACATGAACAAATGGGAAGCGGCCATGCCCGCACTGGCCAAGAGCCTTGGCACGGTCTCCCCGGAAGAGACCGCCAAGGCGATCATGACCACGGACACGGTGCACAAGCTTGCCGAAGCATCCTTTGAACTCAAAGGCGGCACGGTCCGCCTGCTCGGTATGTGCAAAGGAGCGGGGATGATCAGCCCGAATATGGCAACCATGCTTTCCTTTATCGCCTGTGATGCCGATATCTCCACCGAGGCCTGGCAGACCATGTTGACAGATTGCGTCAATCTTTCCATCAACCGGGTGACCGTGGATGGCGATATGTCCACAAACGACTGTGTCATGGCCTTGGCCAACGGCGCATCCGGCATCGCCATCGAGAGCGAAGAGGAATATATTCTCTTGCGCAAACACCTCTTGGAAGTGCTCGAGGAGTTGGCATACAAGATAGTCATGGATGCCGAGGGCGGCACAAAAGTCGCCTTTATCCAGGTTTCAGGAGCAAAGAACGATGCCGATGCCGAACGAGTCGCTCGTGCCGTGGGCAATTCGCCTCTGGTCAAGACTGCGTTGTTCGGAAGCGACCCGAACTGGGGACGTATCATCTGTGCAGCCGGATATTCCGGAGCCGATTTCAATCCCGAAGAACTCGTCCTCAAAATCGGCGGCGTCCTTGTTTTTCGCAACGGCACCCCGGAACCGGGTAATATGGACGACCTGCTCAACCCGATCATGGCCGAGCGGGACATTGTCATCCACTTGGACATAGGGGAAGGGCCTGGCAGCTCAATGCTCCTGGCCTCGGACCTGAGCCGAGAATATGTCAGTATCAACGCGGATTACCGCTCTTAGGAGGCCCCGTGCCCATCTTCAGAATTGAGACATGGTCAGGATTGTCATCGGAGAAAAAAAAGGACCTTGTGGAGTCCATGACTCGCGAGGCCATACGAATTCTTGGCTGCCCGGCCGAAGCCGTGACTGTCCTCATCGATGAAAGAGACAAGGAAAACTGGGGCGCGGCAGGACAACTTTGTAGCGAACGATTCCCGGACAAACCTGATTCAGAGTAATCGACTCGAAAAACATCGAGCCGAACAAAGACAACACACAATACAGGGGGACCGTTCAGAAACGAAACTGGCGGTATTCCCCTGTCTTTCTTGTTCTCAAAATTGATGGAAAGAACTTCCAAGAGACCACAGGGACCTGGACAGCTCTCTCCTCGCCCCTTTTGCCGCGGGAGGCACGTATGGCACCTATGAAAAGACGCGACAAGCAGACCAGAATCGTTGATTTTTTAAATGAATGTGGCATGTTGAGAAAGACACCACGAACAGGATACCAATTTCTGGGGTCAGGCAGCGAAAGTGTAGCCGAGCATTCATTCCGCACAGCAGTCATCGGGCATGTTCTGGCCTTGATGGCTGGTGCTGATGTGGCCCGTACCACTTCCATGTGCCTTTTCCATGATCTTCATGAGGCTCGGACAGGAGACTTCAATTATGTCAACCAGATTTACAACAAATCAGAGCGCACCACAGCCTTAAAGCATTCGGTGGGAGGAACCGGGCTGGAAGAAGCGATACTCGGATACTGGGAAGAACTGGAAGAAACAGCCACCCTGGAAGCGAAGCTGGCTCAGGATGCCGACCAGCTCGATTTTATCCTTATCCTCAAGGAAGAACTCGACATGGGGAACAAATATGCGGGAGAATGGCTTGAAGTTGCCGTTCAACGCGTCCGAACCGAATGGGGCAAGGAGTTGGCCGAGACCATCACCAAAACAGACCACAAGGATTGGTGGTTTCTGGGGCCAGACCCTGAATGGTGGATCAAGAAAAACGGGACTGATACCGAATTGTAAAAAATTGTAACAGGACTGGGAAAAACTCCTGAATACGTTATAGGAAAGATCAAACAGCCTTGCTGTTTTGTTTCAATTTGGGTACACACTCAAAGCAAAGGTTGGAAGTCTCTGGAACTGTGAGGGATTTCAGAGACAAGGGGACAGATCAACCTTTTGAATTTTAAAGTCAATTCTATTCAGACAAGCAAATACCCCTGCTTGAGGACGGTTTTTTTCATGGCCGAAAAGGCTCAAGAATCTGGTACACCCACAATTCCCATTAGCCGCGGAATACTGAATATACTCGATGAACTGGGAGAGATGGCTCTGTTCCTGTTCGAGGCATTCATCCTCATATTTGCGGGCTGGGGGCAATTGCCCAAAACCATACGCCAGATATATTTCATTGGGGTTCAGTCGATAGCGGTCATCGGACTTATCGGTCTTTTCACCGGCATGGTCATGGGGATGCAGCTCTATTACGCCCTGTCCGTGTTCGGCGCGGATGGCTTCCTTGGCACCGGACTGGCTTTATCCATGGTCCGGGAATTAGCCCCTGTACTGACTGCCATCATGCTCACCGGACGTGCCGGATCAGCCATGACTGCTGAAATTGGCGTCATGCGCATTTCCGAACAGATCGACGCTCTGAGCATCATGGATATCAACCCTATGCGCTATCTGGTTGCCCCCAAACTGGGAGCCTGCCTGCTGAGCTTTCCGATCCTGACTGCGCTCTTCAATCTGATAGCTCTGTGGGGCGGCTGGCTGACCGGTGTAAAATTGCTGGGAGCCAATGAGGGCGTATACTGGGCGCGGGTTAATTCTGCGCTGGACTGGGCAGATATCCAGGGTGGTTTCATCAAGGCCATGGTCTTTGGTGTCCTTGTATGCGTTATCTGCTGCTTCGAAGGATACTGGACACACACGCGATCCGGACACGCCGGACCCGAAGGTGTCAGTCAATCCACCACCAACGCGGTGGTCAAATCCTGTGTCATAACTCTTGCGGCGGATTACATATTGACGTCGCTGCTCTGGTAGGCCGCCCATGAACACAAGCACTGCACCCAATATTCGCCTGGAAAACCTGGTCATAGGGTATGGCAAAAAGACCATAGCCAAAGATTTGAATATCGAATTTCCCGGCGGGAAACTTTCCATGGTCGTCGGCGGTTCAGGAACCGGAAAATCCACCCTGATCAAGCATATTCTGCAATTACTCCCGCCCAAGGCCGGCAGAATCTTCATCGGGGAAAATGACATGAGCACCCTGAGCAAGCGAGAGCAACACTGTATCAAGCAACGTACAGGTGTCCTGTTTCAGGATGGTGCCCTTCTCGGCTCGCTCCGATTGGTGGATAATATAGCCCTTCCCCTGCGGGAACATACCCGCCTGAGCGAAAAAGAGATACAGCGCATCGTGGAAGACCGTCTGAATCTGATGGGTCTTGGACACGCCTTGGAACTCTACCCAAATGAGCTTTCGGGAGGTATGCGTAAACGGGCCGGACTGGCCCGTGCCCTGGTCATGGACCCGCAGGTCCTTTTCTGTGACGAACCGACCAGTGGTCTGGACCCTGTTATGTCAGCAGAACTGGACCAGTTGTTACTTGAAATGATGTGCCACTTCGACATGACCATGGTTGTCGTGACTCATGATCTGGCCAGCATGCGTGCCTTGGCAGACCACGTTGTCATTCTGGGAGAAGGCAGATGCCTCTACCAGGGCGACATCGAAGAACTGGAAAAGACTGAAGACCCCTATTTACGGCATTTCCTGGACCGTTCAACAGCAGAACGCGATGCCCCCAGACTGACCATGCCTCCCATTGATCCAGGAATGATGAAGCTCAATTGTGATAGCATATTGGGCAAAAAAGAGACCGTTCGGAAGGATAGACAATGTTCAAATTAAGAAAAGAAACCGCAGTCGGCCTGTTTGTTCTCATCGGCATCCTGGCCATCGCTTACATGAGCATCAAACTGGGAAACGTCCAAGTCTTTACAGACAAGTATTATGCGGTTCACGCCGATTTTTCGGATATCTCCGGCCTTAAGGTCAACGCACCTGTCCAAATGTACGGCGTCAAGATCGGCTTTGTCGAAACAATAGGCCTCGACCAGAAAAAAGGAGTGGCAAGCGTCACCATGCTTATAGAAAAGGGTGTTTCCCTCAGTGACGATGCCATTGTTTCGGTCAAGACCAACGGGTTAATCGGTGACAAATACCTGAAAATAGCCCCCGGAGGATTGGGAGATCCTATCGGCCCGGACGGTTCATTGTTTGACACCAACCCTGCGGTTGATTTAGAAGACTTAATTAGCAAATTTGCATTCGGAAAAGTCTAATTCCAGACTTTCAGCACAGTAAGGCTCTCATATGATTTTCAAAAAAATATCATCTCCACTGCTCATTCTTTTGTTGCTCGCCACACTTTCTTCGGTGGCAGCAGCGCGCCAGACTCCTTTAGAGCGTGTTCAGGAAGCTTCAGACAAACTGATCAAAGTTCTGTCAGACCCGGCCATGCAGGAACCAGGAATGCATAAACAGGCTGTGGCCAGACTGCGTCAGACTGCTGAGGAGTATGTGGATTTCCGCCTGGTCACTATGTACGCGGTTGGAAGACAGTGGCTGGACATGTCACAACAGATGCAGGAAGACCTGACCGAAGCATTCCTTCAGTTGCTTGAGCGCTCCTACCTCAAAAGGATTCCAGCCTATGGCGGACAGAATGTCGATTACAAAAAAGAGCTTGTTTCGGGCAAAAAGGCCAAGGTCTTTACGGAAATCATTGACAAAGACAGGAAAATTGTTGTTGAATTCAGATTAAGAGACACTGGAGAGCAGTGGATGGTGTACGATGTGGTCGCTGAAGGTGTTAGCCTGGTTTCCAACTATCGGACCCAGTTTTCCCACATTCTGGACAAAGGAACACCAGAAGATCTGCTTCACAGAATCAGAGAACGCATAACCAAATTGGATCAGGGCACGGACGACGGAACCACCGACACGCTCTAAGAAGAATAAAGAACAGACACCATGAACACACGAGCCTTCATCCTCATCGCCCTTGCCGCCCTCCTTGTGCTCGCATCGGGAACTGCTTTTGCGGCAGAGAAGACTCTTCCGCTCAAGAATGCGACTCTGCTGGCCCAGTTCTCCGACATGAAGGGAGCGGGCGCAGCAGCCGATGCCCCTGATGCGCTCTCGGATGAAGACATCTTTGCGGAAGAGGAATATGCAGACAGTGAAGAACTGATTGCAGACCCCCTGTACGGCTTCAACCTTGTCATGTTCCACTTCAACGATGCTTTGTATCATGGCGTTTTTCACCCTGTGGCCGAAGGGTATGCATGGGCCATCCCTGCAAAGCCTCGCCAGTGGGTCAGAAACTTTTTTGTCAATATTCTCTTTCCTGTTCGCTTTGTGAACAATATTCTTCAGGGAAAGTTTGACGCGGCGTACATGGAGACGTCCAAGTTCATTGCCAACACGACCTGGGGACTGCTCGGCTTTGCCGATGTAGCCTCAACCATGAAGCGCAACTGGGAGCCTGAGCGCCCCACTGCTGACGGATTCGGGCAGACTCTGGGCAAGACCGGTCTCGGGCATGGATTCTACATTGTCTGGCCGTTCCTTGGGCCAAGTTCTGTCCGTGAAACAGTGGGTTGGGTCGGAGACACCTATCTTGATCCTCTGACATATGCAGACTTCAGTTTCCTTGAATTAGCCGGAATCAGAGCATACAAGAACCTCAACTCCTTGTCCCTCGAACTGGAAGGTAATGAATACGAGACGCTGACAGAAGGCGCTGTAGACAAGTACGCCGCAGTCAGGGATGCGTATATCCGTTTCCGTGCCAAGAAGGTCAAGGAATAAGCTCCCGCAGAATCCGCTCGTATGAAAATAGCGGTGATCTCCGACACGCATATGGGCACCCCGTCCGAATGGCTTGATCAGGTCTATACGACGTGGCTTGCTCCCGCAGATATTCTGGTCCATTGCGGCGACATCACATCCCCTGCCACCTGGTCCTATTTCATGCAGCACGACAATTTCTTCTGCGTTCGCGGGAATTGCGATTGGGACCCTCAGCTGGTTGACCAGTTAAGCCCTATGATTTCCACCCAAATAGGTGACCTGACTCTCGGAGTAACCCACGGATGGGGGCCGCGTTCGCATGTCGCATACACCGTGGCCGAGGCTTTTGGTCCGGGATATGACCTCGTGTGCTATGGGCACACGCACCGAAGGGATTGGTCAAGACTCGGAGGGGTGCAACTTGTCAACCCCGGCTCTCTGGGAGAATCCCATTCCCTGGCAATCGTCACTGTTGCAGAAGACGGCGACATGGATTGCGAATTCATTGACGCGGGATAATTCTCTCGCACGATTCTATTCGAACCACCTTTTCTCTCTGTAAAAAAACATGCTACGATACCGCTCGGGCATCAGCACACTCATTCGGAAAACCCTGCACAGATAAACGTCCTCTTCGAGTCGAAGGACCAATCAGAAAGGGAAGGGTGTGAGATCGATTACTGATCAAGCAATGGGAATTCCCGACGTTCTGAATAAATCGGACCACTCGAGGTCAGCAGGCTTTCCCACAAGACCATGCCCTCAACCATGAACGACGGCCAATCCATGGCAGTCTCAGGAGAGAGATATGCCAAATCGCGCTTCTGCCACGCCGAAAAGCGGCCAAGTGTAAAATGGCAGGTATACATCCCGACCCTGGGGGCTATCCCACAAGCAACGAGCCGAGCGTCGACTGTCCGCGCCAGGGATTCGCACTCATGAGCACCCGCACCAATCCCGAGCCAAAGAATTCGAGGATGCCTCAAATCCGGGAAACAACCAATCCCATGAGGTTGCACGACGAATTGAGGAAACCGTACCAATGCCAAAACATCGGCAATTTCCTCAATCCGGTTCAATTCAACCTCACCAAGAAAGCGCAATGTCACATGGCTGTTCTCCGGCTTGATCCACGTGACTCGCGAGACCATTTGGGCACTCAGAATCGATATAAGATTTCGAACTTTTTTGATATATGATGAGGGGACCGGAAGTCCGACAAAGATTCGGGGCATGCGTTCCTCCTGCATCAACTTGCATATGGAGAGAACCGGAAAGATCAGCGCTGGGCCTTTTCCCAGAACTCCGGCCACAGGGTCAACAGTTTCCGCATTGCTTTGCCACGGTGTGAACGTCCATTCTTGACCTTGGGGTCCAATTCAGCAACATGCATGCCCGATTCCGGGTCCACGACGATGACATCATAGCCGAAACCACCCTCTCCCTTATACCCGTGCGCAACCAGAATCTCATATGCGCCATCAGTGTCTATTTCCACCCCATTGGGCGCAGACGCGGCCATGACACAACGGTATCGACCTGTTCTTTCCGCTTCGGAAACACCTTTCATTGCAGCCAGCATCTTTTCGTTGTTGGCATGGTCATCGCACTGTTCACCAGCGTACCGGGCAGAATACACACCGGGCCGACCATTCAGGGCATCGACTTCGATACCAGAGTCATCCGCAACTGCCACCAACCCGGTCTTTGCAGCAACAGTTCGCGCTTTGATAAAGGCATTTTCCCGGAAGGTATCCCCTGTTTCGGGAATCTCACCAATTTCGGGAAATTCGGACAGACTTTTCACGGTCACACCAAAAGGCTCCAGCATCACTGAAAGCTCTTTGATTTTGCCTTTGTTGTTGGTCGCCAGGACAATGGTACTCATAGGAAATTCCCCTTCAGAAAGTGTTGGTCAGGGGCATTTCATTACTCGGACTCGTCCTCTTCCGCAACCGCAAGAAGAGGCGGAAGATAGAGAGTGACCTTGGTCCCCACTCCTTCCTTGCTCGTGAGTTCCACGTTGCCGCCAATCTCGTCGACGATCTTTCGAGTCTGGGCGAGGCCAAGCCCCGACCCTTTCCCTCTGGTAGAAAAAAACGGACTGAAAATCTTCTCCCGAATATCCAGAGGAATGCCGTGCCCTGTATCCTCGACCGTCAGCACAACATAATCCGTTGTCATAGCCGTGGTCACCAGCAATTTGCCTCCACTTCCCATGGCCTCCAAACTATTTTTAACCAGATTGATAAGGCACTGCTTGATCAGGTCCGGGTTGGCTTTGACCTTGGCTGCTGTCTCATCAAGATCGATCGTCGCAGTTACATCCTGATTCTGACACGGCAGACTCATGACATTCATGGTCGTGGTCACCAGTTCATTCAAATCGACCTCAGCGACCTGGGCTTCTGTCGGTCTGGTAAAATTCATCAGGCTTTTCAGAATCGTATCAAGCCGTTTGGATTCATCCAAAATGATAGAAAGCTTTTCCCGTGCCTTTTCATCTATACTCTCGGACCGGATCAATGAATTGGCAAAACCGCTGATGGTAAAGAGGGGATTCCTGATCTCATGCGCCATATAGGTGGAAAGTTCCCCGATGGAAGCAAGCTTCTCAGCCTGCTGAAGACGATGTTCCATGGATGTTCGTTGTGTAATGTCACGCCTGATCGCGACCACATGGTTCACTGCCCCATCCTCATCAAAGATCGGATAGGTGTAAATACGGAAATACTGCATCCGGCCGTCACTATCCACCGCATTGGTCACGGTTTCCGCCGGTTCGCCTGTTTTCAATGTTCGGGCAAAGGGGTCTTTCTCATATTCACATTCCGGGGAGTCCACCCCGGAAAAAATGGAACAATAGTTCCGGCCCATGAGCGTTTTTTTCGAGGCCTTCATACGGTCCAGAACAGTCTTGTTGGCATCATGGACCCGCCCTTCCCTATCAAGGAAGAGAATCTCCTGATCAAGCTGATCAATAATCGTTTTGAGCATATTCTGTGTATGTAGCAGGTCAACCTTGCATGCCACCCACATCTTATCCGAGGTCAAGAGCTTGATAAAAAAGCTGGCAGCATCTTTCTCCACCAGGGTGACGCTGGGAGACAGATAATTGCGTAATTCATGGACAAGGGCATTGCGCCCGGTCGCCTCGATGACCATATTGATCTCAGGGTGACTATCCAGCATGGCCCGATAGCTCGCATAAGTAGGGATGGCATCTGCGTCATCCTGCAACTCAGGAAGGACGCTCTGTCCCGGAAGCGCAGCGGCGACTACTCCTATCTCCCTGAGAGCTTCAACATTACTCTGCTCCTTGAACATCTGCCAGAATGTCAGTAGAGCCGGTATATCGCCGATGACGCCAATAATGTATCGTTTATCGCGATTCAGTTCTGAAGACAGCAATTTGACCTCCTGTCCGAACGTGGTGCACTCTTTTTTCGCCGCGCAAAACATGGGCGAGTAACCAGTTTAATACATTGAGACGAACATTTCAAAGGAAATGACATGAATCAAATGTCCGATTTCGTGATAAAAGTACATACGGTCAGTCTTGGCTGCCCCAAAAACAGAGTCGACACCGAACGATTGCTCGGCACCCTCGGGCAGGCCATGGTCCCGGTTGAATCCATTGCCGAGGCAGACCTCACCGTCATCAACACATGCGGCTTCATCCAACCCGCTGTGGAAGAATCCGTCAATACGATCCTTGATGCAATCCGCGAAGTTGCCGAATCCGCAGAAACATCAAATAAAACTCCTCTGATAGCGGTTGCGGGATGTCTTGTCAGCCGCTACGGACAGGATCTCAAGGATGAACTCCCTGAAGTGGACCTCTGGCTGAACACGGAGGAAATCGGCCTCTGGCCCGAGAGAGTCTCCCGTGCTTTCGATGCGCCCATGGAGACTGACACGCCCAGGAGACTTTCCACCGCACCAAGCTATGCCTACCTCAAAATCAGTGAAGGATGTTCACACAACTGTCATTTCTGTACCATCCCGTCCATTCGCGGTCCGCACACAAGCTGGCCCGTGGACGTCCTTGTCAGGGAAGCTGCCGAACTGGCGAAAGCCGTGCCGGAGATCATAGTGGTCGGCCAGGACTCCACCGCCTACGCATCGGACCTCGACAATGGAGACAACCTGCAACGCCTGGTTTCCGGCCTGGCAGCACTTTCTTCGCTCCAATGGCTCCGCATCATGTACCTGTACCCTGCCGGGTTGACGGAAAAACTTTTGCAATTCCTCAAAGACATCGGCGACCCCTTTCTTCCCTACTTCGACATCCCACTCCAGCACGCCCATCCGGACGTCCTTTCTTCCATGGGACGCCCTTTTGCCCGCAATCCGGAAAAAGTCATTGATCGCGTTCGTTCCTTCTTCCCGGATGCGGCCCTACGCACGACCTTCATCGTCGGCTACCCCGGAGAAACAGATGCCCACTTCGATCACCTCATGCGTTTTGCCGAAAAGACCCGCTTCCACCATCTCGGCGTCTTTCCCTACTGGGCCGAAGACGGCACACCGGCAGCCGCCATGGACAATCAGGTGGATGATGCCGTCAAACACTATCGACGCGACGCCCTCATGGAACTGCAAGGCGACATCAGCGAAGAGATTCTGGAGCAGTATGTTGGCGAGACCCTTCCCGTCCTTATCGAACGCCCTTCACCGGAATGGCCAGGTCTCTATCTCGGCCGTACATGGTTTCAGGCTCCGGAAGTCGATGGAGTCACCTATGTCAGTGCACCACCGGACAGCGAACTGACCCTTGGCTCCATCGTCAATGTGGGAATTGAAAAAGCTGACACCTATGATCTTTCAGGGTTGGTCTAAACCGTTTCAATGCTCCGCTCATCGCTTCACCCACAAGGAAAGTCATGCCCTCAACAATAGACAATACCCGCTTTGTCGCCATTGATTTTGAAACAGCCGATTCCAAACGCGACAGTGCCTGCGCTGTCGGGCTTGTGGTCGTCGAAAATGGCGAAATAGTGGCCCGCGAATATCGCCTCATTCGACCACCCCGAAAAAAATTCAACCCCTACTGCGTCCGCGTCCATGGCATTTACTGGGAAGATGTCTGTGATCAACCGACCTTCGGCTCTCTCTGGCCTGAACTGGAACCCGTCTTTCACGGTGCGGATTTCATCGTGGCGCACAATGCCTCCTTCGATAAATCCGTCCTCCATACATGTTGCCGTGATACGGGTTGGGATGCCCCACACCAGCCTTTTCTCTGTACAGTCCAGCTTTCGCGCAAGACATGGGAACTGCCCTCCAACAAGCTCCCCAGGGTTTGTGAGCATCTCGGCATTTCCCTGGACCACCACCATGCGGCATCGGATGCAGAGGCCTGTGCCCTCATCGCCGTGAGCGGCCTGCGCGAAAACCCGGCCTTTCTAAAAAAGGTTCTCCCGTAAGAGCCACAGGCAAAGCTGCCATGATGCCCGCAGCTTGCATCGCTTTTCACAGTACAGTGGCTTACAAGAATCCCCCTGAAAACATCTCTGTTTTCAGGGGGATTCTTGTTAAAGGCCCACTCTGTTTCAAAAATGCCGCAGGCTGACCAGGATTTCCAAAGGGGGCGTGCCCTTTGACCACCGGAGGTTAAATCATCCGACAATCCCGCAACGACGGCTCCTCCAATGAATTCCCTGCTACGCCTTGGGCCAACTGGCTTCATCAAGCAGGAACATAATGTTTTTATACGGTACCTTACCGTGCAGAGAGAGACCTATTTCACATGTCCGAGACGTCGAGTACCCGACGGTACATCCCTCGAGTTGCTCAGAAAGGCGATTCAGAGCCGCCTCGTTCAGTTCAGGATAGTTGAAACCACGGTCTCCCGCAAATCCACAGCAGTAGATATCGTCCGGCACCACGACTTCGCGGGCGCAACGCCGGGCGAGATCAGCCATGGTATCTGCAAGCCCCATCTTGCGCGAGGAGCAGGTCACATGCAGGGCAACACGCTTATTCACCGGTGTCAATTCCAACTTATCGAGCAGATGAGTCAAGGCAAACTGAATCGGCTCCATCAAGGTCAATCCCTTGATGTGCTCCTGCATCCGGTACAGACAAGGGCTGGTGTCACAAAGAATGGGATACTTTCCATCCTCGCTGGCTGCACGCAAAGCAACCTCAAGTTCGGCCAATTTCTTGTCGGCCTGTTCCATGAACCCTTTGCTCTCCCACGGCTGACCGCAACAAAGCGTATTCATCTTGTCTGGATAAATGACTTCGTATCCTGCTTTGGTCAGGATGCTGAGGGTATGATCCCGCAATTCGGTCTTATCCGGGTCATGTTTTTCCACCCCCATATGTCGGGCGACACAACTGGGGAAATAGACAACTTTGAGCGCACTCCGAGGCGTTTCAGGATGCGTGCCTTGCTGCACGACACGCGGCATGGAAGTATTCCAGCGAGGGATATGTTTGCCGGAGTAGGTATGCAAAGCTCCGGTCACTGTATCCATGACCTTGTCTCCAAGCACATCATGAGCCACACCAGCAAGCTTGAGGTCCACTTCAATGAACCGGGTCGTAGGCCCAAATCCTTTGGCCGCCAGTGAGGCAACTGCTTTTTCCCATGTACCACGAGCCCATGAACGGTACACCTTGATAAATTTACCTGTGTCGATGGAAACCGGGCACCGCAGAGCGCACAACCCATCAGCGGCGCAGGTGGCCTCTCCCTCGTAGTCGAAGCTCTTCTTGAACTGCTCAAGGGCATCCGGGAAGTCGGTCCCTTCTGCCTGGACTCGGGAAAGCTCCCGATACGTCACGATACGTTGACGCGGAGTCAGCGTCAGCTCCCTTGACGGACATGTCGGTTCGCAGAATCCACACTCGATGCAACGGTCGATAATGTCATGGGCCACTGGCAGCGGCTTGAGATCCTTGAGGTGTGCTTCCGGGTCTTCATTGAGAATGACGCCGGGGTTGAGCAATCCCTTGGGGTCAAAAAGCTCCTTGATATCTTCCATGAGTTTATAAGCATCGCGCCCCCATTCCAACTCCACAAAGTGAGCCATGTTGCGCCCGGTGCCGTGTTCCGCCTTGAGCGACCCTTTGTATTTGTTGGCCACCATGTCAGTGACATCATCCATGAAGGTCGCGTAACGGTCGATTTCCTTCTGAACATTGAAATCCTGAGTAAACACGAAGTGCAGGTTTCCCTCCAGGGCATGGCCGAAGATAATTGCATTATCATACCCGTTTTTCTTGAACAGAGCCTGCAGATCAAGGGTCGCTTCTGCCAGTTTTTCAGTGGGGAAAGCCACATCTTCAATGATGACGGTCGTCCCGGCCTTGCGCACGGCTCCAACAGCAGGGAACAACCCACGCCGGACATTCCACAGCACGTTGAATTCAGCGGGTATGGCCGTAAACTCATGAGGGATTACTGCCGGGAGTTCCTTGACTGCCCCGAGAATGGCATCGATCTTCTGTTGCAATTCCGCTTCAGAGGCAGCACGGACCTCCACAAGCAGAGCACTAGCTTCGGGCGCGAGCGATGCGAGCCCCTCGGGCATGCCGTCCTTGTCCTGAACCGAGGCCAGGGATGCCCGGTCCATAAGCTCGGCAGCGGCGACTTTCTCCTTGCGGCAGATGTGGGCGGCCTGACAGGCTGACTCGATATTCGGAAAACGCATCAGGGCAGAGGCCTTGTGCGGGTGTTCAACCACGGTGCGATAGACGACCTTGGAAATGAAAGCGAGCGTCCCTTCGGAACCGACCAGCAAATGCTGCAGGATATCGAAAGGATCTTCAAAATCCACGATGGCGTTGAGGCTGTAGCCGGTGGTATTCTTGATCTTGAACTTCTTGCGAATGAGTGAGGCCAGAGATTCATCCTCGATCACCCGTTCCCTTAAGCAGGCCAGCCCCTCCAATAAAGCTCCATGCGTCTGGGCAAAACATTTTCGACTCTGGGGATCCCCTGTATCAAGAATGGTCCCGTCCGCCATGACAATACGCATTGAATCAAGAGTCTTGTAGGAGTTTTCCGCCACGCCGCAGCACATCCCAGAGGCATTGTTCGCCACGATACCACCAATCTTGCAGGTATCGATACTCGCAGGATCAGGTCCGATCTTCTTGCCATGAGGAGCCAATATCCGGTTGGCATGACTCCCGATGATGCCGGGATCTAGGGCTATCTTCGTTGCATCATCCAGAATTTCGAAATTCCGCCATTCCTCACTCATGCGAATAAGGATGGAATCGCTGATGGCCTGACCGGACAAGGATGTTCCGGCCGCACGAAAAGTCACCGCCACCCCATGCCGATCGATAATTCTGAGAAGCTGGACAATCTCGTCCTCACAGTCGGTATCGACCACAATTTTCGGGATCAACCGATAAAAACTGGCATCCGTGCCATAGGCCATGGTGCGTAGCGCATCGGTGTATATCCGCTCTTCAGGGATAATGGTCTTGAACTCCTCATAGATACTATCATATGGTGCAGATAACATGCGAACTCCTTTTTTGAGACTCCCCCGGTCGAGTCAACCGCCGCCGGGATTCACACCGTAGCACATGACAAACCTAGGAAACAATACTACTTTATAAAAAGACAGCAACAATTCTGCGGCTTGGCTTTCCCCTCTTCGCCGTGTATCGTTCATGACTTGATCCCCTGCTCTCTGGCAGAAAAAAACATCAGGAAAGAAAACAACGCAACCATGCACGATTCCAAAGTCTATTTCATAGGAGCCGGCCCAGGTGACCCGGAACTCATTACGGTCAAGGGGCAGCGGCTGATCGCTGAGGCCGACCTTGTTCTCTATGCGGGCTCGTTGGTCCCTCAAGCCGTGGTCGCCGGAGCCGGCAAAAACGCCCGCGTGGTTGATTCAGCTCCCCTCAACCTCGAGGAAACCCACGCTGTGATGATGGAAACCCTGGCTTCGGGGGGGGGAGTCGCTCGCGTGCATACAGGCGATCCATCTCTCTACGGAGCCATTCGAGAACAAATGGCTCTTCTCGATCGCGATGGGATCACCTACTCGGTGATCCCCGGCGTCACAGCCGGTTTTGCAGCTGCGGCTGCGGCCTGCCGTTCATTCACCATCCCGGAAGTGACACAGACACTCATTTTCACTCGGCTGGCCGGAAGGACCCCCGTACCCGAGGCCGAGAATCTTCGTGCTTTGGCAGCACATGGGGCCGCCATGTGCATCTATCTTTCCGCCGGAGACCCGGAGGGTCTCCAACATGAATTGGAAAAGGGAGGACTGTCACCACAGACAGCCATTGCCATGGCATACAGAGTTGGCTGGCCAGAGGAACGTCTCATCCTGACAGAACTGGGGGCATTGGCCCAAACTGCCAGAGAAAATGAATTGACCCGACAGACCGTTTTTCTGGTCCTGCCCGGACAGGGGAAGCTGGATGCTGGAGAAGCCAGGTCGCTTCTGTACGACGCGGGATTCGAACATGGATACAGAAAACCCTGAGCGATATTCAACAACAAGGCGAGGCCATGCCGCACAGTTGCGCTAATCGGCATATCAGTACACAACGTGACACGATAATGATGACGATATGAAACTGAAATTGATCATGCCCCGTTTTCTCTTGTTCTGTATGCTCCTCCAGTTGCTGCCAGCAATGGGAAGAGCCGCACCCACGCCTCTGGAGGAATACCGGGAGCACGGTGTTACCATTGTCAGCAGCCCCGAATTTCAACCCATTTATTTTCGAAACAATGAAGGCAAACCCGTCGGGCTTCTCGTTGACTACTGGAAAAAATGGTCTGAAAAAACAGGCATTCCTGTCCGTTTCAAGGCTGCTCCCTGGAAAGAAACAATGGAAATGGTCATCAAAGGCCAGGCCGACATCCACGCCGGACTTGTGAATATGCCTGAACGACGTGCCCTGCTCGACTTCTCCGATCCCATCATGCCGGTCACCACCATGCTGATAGTCAAAGGGGAAGATAGTCACATCAGTAAAAAGCGCATCTATGCAGGGGGAACAGTCGGCGTTATCAGCAAATCACATCCTGTCACTTTTTTTCGAAACATCTATCCTTCAGTCAAACTCCACATTTTCGACAACCACAAGCAACTCATGGATGCTCTTGCCGAGGACAGGCTTGATGCCATTGTCATGGACTACCCCTCGTTCAGATTTCAAAATGCCAAGCGGGAAACACCAATTCAAGCAGGCATCAGTGATATCCTGACCACTGTTCTTTTGCACGCAGGGGTGGGAAAAGGAAACGAAACCCTGCTCTGGATCATCAACGACGGCTTCTCAAAAATCAAGGACAGCGAACGGGAGCGACTCAAAAGCAGATGGTTCATCACGGAAGTTCACGGCCATGACTGGCCGACCATTCTGGCCTGGGCAAGTGCGATTGCATGCGCCATGGGGATCGCTCTGTTTTTCCTTTTTCAAATAAAGCCAGGCCATACGCTGCAAAAGAAATAAACGACATCAACGTCCCGCAGGAGAATCCCATGGAACAAATCCATATCACAACCCATGTCCATGAAGAAATGATTGATATCACGGGGACAGTCAGAACTCTCCTCAAGACAGAAGGGTGGAAGGACGGAGCGCTGCTCCTGTACTGCCCACACACCACCGGAGCCATCACCGTCAATGAAGGCGCAGACCCTGACGTGGTCAGGGATATCACGGTGAACTTGCGAAAACTGATACCGCACCATGGCGATTATCTTCACGCTGAAGGCAATTCCGATGCCCACATCAAGTCGAGCCTGTTTGGCTGCGATCAACTCGTCATTGTCGAGGGCGGTAAAATCAGGCTTGGGACATGGCAAAAAATTTATTTCTGTGAATTTGACGGCCCACGAACTCGCTCTCTCTGGGTCCAATTCCTGCCGTCATGATCTCATGAAGCGGACGAATCTGTCGGAAAGGTACGCCCTTGTCGGAAGTCCACGTATGATGTGTGTGCCGTGATACCGTTTTCCCTGAACTGCCGGATCAGATTGATAGCAATATCACTCTTGAGATTCCAGGCCTCTGCCGGGGAATCGGCCCAGGCCGCCACCCAGCAGACCACACTCTCCTTATCCATGCGCATCACCCAGAACTGAGGCGGCTCCTGCTCATTGTGATGCTCACTTTCGCGTGCAACCCGAATGGCGATCTCACTGACTTCATCCAAATCAGCTTCGTAGGACACGGAAAATTCGAGATAAGCCCACAGCAAAGTATCGTTGAGCGTCAGATTGATGAATTCCTTGTTCAACATGCGGCTGTTCGGGATGACATACCGTTTCCAATCCCATGTCTTGATCTTGGTATGAGTAATGGAAATATCCTCGACCGTGCCGTACTGCGAATCCATCATCAGGGTATCACCAACCCGAAGCTGTTTTGAAAAACTGATAACGATGCCGGAGATCATGTTTTCCACCAGGGGACGGGCCGCAATACCAATGACGGCCGTGGACACTGCGATGACAATGGAGAGCAGTGTGCTGGGCAGACGCCCGATAAAAGGAAGGATCAGAGCCAGAATCCACACCACGATAATACTGATAATCAGGGTTCTTCTGATAATGGTGAAGCGGGATTTAACTCCCTTGATCATCTGGCGCTGTTCCTGGCGCTCTTCCTTGTCGCTCAACACCTCGGTCGGCATGGCAGCGGTGGTTTCCGGCTCTCTGACCAAGGCGCTGATACGGGAGACCCGGCTGTCCTTGAACGAAGTGACACGAGAATGAAGCCAAAAATAAACGATAATGGCGACAAGGGTGACACCACCAAGATACCCGATGAGATTCAAATCAGCAAACATGACTGTTCCTTTTGTGCTTAGGACTGCCCCTGTCTGCCATAAATGGGATGAGAAAGAAACCGCCTGACATACCGGTCCTGAAATGAGGCAACGAGCCTCTCCTATTCCATCTTGACGAGGATTTCCTTTAGCAGATTCTCAAGCACCCCGGCCCGATGATAGACATCAGATGGGAATTTCCCTCGAACCCAATGAATCTTCCTCGGCGACCTCGCCCCCATGGTATGCCCATGCAGGAAGTCAAGCTCCGAAACCAATAACGACGCGATATCATACACATCACTTGGGACGATGGTATCGCTTCTTTTCGTCCAACTCCTCAATTTGAGCATGGACAGACCCCGTTTCTGGCTGATTTCGAAAATCAAAGAATAGGCCTTGATCAAGCGTTTATAGACATCAACCGGCCTTTTCCCCAGCGGAACATCTGTTGGCGGGGGTGGTGGAGCCTTGTTCTCCAGAGTTCCCAAAATGGAATCCGCATAATCCACGGCCACGGTCACCTGTCGGAACACGTCCGATGGTGAAAATTTCTGATCCAACATCAGGTTGACCTGTCGATTGATATGCACCACCAACTGAAAAACATCCGTTGGCGTCCGGGTGGAATCCACATCCGGGATATTGGTACTAAAGGGAAAACTCAGATGAGATTCGATACTATTGACCATTTCCCGCACATCATTGATCAGCATATAGACATTCTCGGGCAGAATCAGTCCTTCGGGCGGCGTTGGCAGGGGCCGGCTATGCAGGGTCAATTCAAAATTGAGCCGGTTCACTTTTTCAAAAAGCGTCATGGCCTGAAAATACACCTCATGCGGCGAGACATTCTCTACCTGGGGTTCTTCCCTTTCCACCACCGGTCGCCCCATGGCCCATCGCAAGTGCTCAATTTCCTGCCCCACGGCGGAAACAAGCCGATAGACATCCGCCGAACTCTCCCCGGCCGCCAAGGCTGGAGGAGAAACCGTGCACAGACAGAGCAGAGCAAGCGTCACGCAAAAAAATGAATTTGAAGGAATACGTATACCCTCTCAATTTTACCACCGCTATCCAGCACATCTCCCCAGGCAGGACACCTCTCCCGAGAGGTCCATCGCCCGGAATCTTCCCGGTCTGCAACGTCTCCAAGACGTCACACAAAGCCAGCGTGAACCTACACTTTCACGATGCTGGAGACAAGACCATGTGCGAATTTATAAGGGATGACAGTAGAATTTATAAAAGGTCGAGAATTAGACCGGAGGGATGGGAGGAAGCTGCCACGGCGATTCCCGTTCTTTTTCCTGCTCGCGCTTTTCGCAATGAATGCAAACCCAACAATCACGAGGTGTAAAGTGGCACCGCAAGCTGTTTTGATAACGATGATATGTTTTTTCACCACAATATTTACAGTATCTATATTTGAGAATACTCATGCTCAACCCTTGTTTCTTCAATAGAATAGCAGTCATACCACAGTCGGGAATCCAGATGTCACCGGAATGTGACAAAACGGCAAATTTATTTTTCCGAAGAATAAAGGACCGAGGCAAGTGACAACCCCTGTGGCGGTGCTGTGGCTGGAGCTGCCATGCGATTTCTTCCCTTGAGCAGCCCTCGCACTTCTTGAGGAGTAATCCTGCCCCGCCCGCATGCCACAAGACAGCCCACAATATTGCGCACCATTTGCTTGAGAAACCCGTTTGCCTCGAACCGCCAGACTGTTTCATGTTCGGACAAACCGGTACGGAAGGAAATATCGGACACGGTCCGCACTGTAGACTTGACCGGGGTTCCCACATTTTGGAATGCGGCAAAATCATGTTCACCCAGCAGAGCATCGGCTCCGGCAAGCATGAGAGAATAATCGACCGAGCCGCACGCCCAGACAAACCTGCGTCGCTGCGGAAGACAGAACTCCCGCGTATGCCAAAGGACATATTCGTAAATTTTTCCGGTAGCCGAATAACGGGCATGAAACATCTCGGGAACCCGTGCGCTCTCAAGGACACGAATATCCGTTGGAAGCATGGAGTTCAAAGCGCGTTGCCAGGGAATATCCGCGCGTTCTGGGGGACAGTCGAAATGGCAGACCTGCCCCATGGCATGGACACCGGAATCGGTTCGCCCCGAGCCATGGACTCGTGGGGAATGGCCCAGGATGCGGCCAAGCGCCTTCTCCAAATCGCCTTGGACAGTCCTGTCGTGCGGTTGGAGTTGCCATCCTGAAAAATCGGTGCCGTCATAGGCAAGGGTCAGTCGAATACGGGTCAAGGGTCTCTCTCATGAATAGAGTACTGTGAAATCGAGCGCCCTGGGTTATCTCCTGTCGCAGTCAAAGTTCGCTCCAATGCAATGGAGTCACTTCCGTGCCGCGCGTGCTTTCTTCACCCTCAGGTTCAAAAATTCCACAAACAGGGAAAATCCCATGGCGAAGTAGATGTAGCCGCGATCGATGTGCTTATGCAACCCTTCGGCCATGAGAAAAATCCCCACCAGCAGGAGGAAGGAAAACGCGAGCATTTGCACCGTGGGATGATCGGAAACAAATGCACTCACCGATCCGGCAAAGAGCAGCATGACCAACACAGCCACCACAATGGCTGAGACCATGACGCCAAGGTGCTGGGCCATCCCCACAGCCGTGATGACCGAATCCAGGGAGAAGACAAGATCAAGCAGCATGATCTGAGCAATGGCACTGAGAAAGGAATATTGTGACCGGACATGCCCGTCCTTGGCTCCGGACTCCTCCATTGTATCGTGAATCTCGTGGGTTGCCTTGGCAAGCAGGAACACCCCGCCAATCAACAGCACAAGGTCCCGACCAGACACGATATGCCCGAAGACTGTGAACAACGGTGCCGTCAGCCCCATGATAGCGGAAATGGCAAGCAACAGGGCAATACGGGTCACCATGGCCAGGCCGATTCCCAGGCGTCTTGCCATGGCTCGCGACGCTTCTGGCAGTTTGTTGGTGACCACCACGACAAAGACGATATTGTCTATGCCGAGGACGATCTCCAGCCCGACCAGGGTGATCAGCGCGATAAGATTCTCCAGGGTCAACAGTCCTTCAAACATACTTTCTCCAAAGTAATTATGTTATGAAAGAAAGTATGGAGAAAGGAGCTTTATAAATCAATGAAAGCTTTTCCCAAACCCCTCAGGGTGTGATATTCATTCCTGACTGAAAAAATGTGATTTTTGTCTTTTCATTCATTATAAGAACGGGGGATCGACAATGCGAATCGGAATGATAGGTCTCGGACGGATGGGCATGAACATGGCTCGCAGGCTCTTGCAGCACGATATCGAAGTCGTCGCTTTCAACCGCACCGCAGACAAGGTGGACCAACTCAAGGTGGAAGGCGCTCTCGGCGCATACTCCTACGCTGAGCTCAAGGAGCAACTGGAACCACCACGCACGGTCTGGAGTATGCTCCCGGCTGGAGCCCCCACCCAAGCTGCCATCGCAGAACTGGCCGAACTTCTGGATGAAGGAGATACCATTATCGAAGGAGGCAACTCGTATTACAAGGAAGACATCAAGAATGCCGAGATCCTGAAAGCCAAAGGGATCAACTACCTTGATGCCGGAGTCTCCGGCGGCATCTGGGGACTTCAGATCGGGTATTGCACTATGGTCGGCGGTCCAAGAGAAGAATTTGACAGACTTGACCCCATTTTCAAGGCACTGGCACCGGAAAGGGGCTATATGTATTGTGGCCCGGCCGGGTCGGGCCATTTCATCAAAATGGTTCACAACGGCATCGAGTACGGCATGATGCAGGCCTATGCCGAGGGATTCGCACTCATAGAGGATTCCCAGTTCGGCGCAGGAATCGACTTTGCGGAACTGTCCGATCTCTGGAATCAAGGAAGCGTCATCCGTTCCTGGCTGCTGGAATTGGCAGGAGATGCTTTTTCCAAAAGCGAACGGCTGGACGACTTGGAAGGGTATGTGGATGATTCCGGCGAAGGACGCTGGACCGTCATGCAGGCCATTGAGACCAGCACCCCGGCTCCGGTCCTGACCTCTGCCCTGATGGAGCGGTTTGCGTCACGACGCCCCAATGACTTCCGCTACCGTGTTCTGGCCGCACTGCGCCGAGAGTTCGGAGGCCATGCTGTCAAGAAATCCGAGGAGTAGAGAATGGCTGATACCAATGGAATAGAGACCTGCGACTACAACACCCCTAAGGACCCGTGCGCCATCGTCATCTTCGGCGCGACCGGGGACTTGGCGGCGAGAAAGATTCTGCCGTCCCTCTACGCACTACTCTGCTCGGGCCGCCTGCCCGATCCAAGCATCATTATCGGCGTGTCCAGATCCGGCCTCAGCCATGAGGAATACCGTGAAAGGACACGGCAGGCTCTGGTCGAATCAAATGCGGACATGAAGTGCTGGGAAGATTTTGCGCCCCGCCTTTTTTACAGGAGCGTGGACGTCAATGACGTGGGCACATTCACCAACCTGGCCGGTTTCATCAAGGACAAGGAATCGGAATTCCAGACCGGTGGCAACAGGCTCTTCCACCTTTCCGTCCCCCCGGTGGCATACGAGGCCATCGCTCAATCACTTGCCCATGTCGGACTGGCGCACGAAAAGGACAACTGGTCGCGACTGGTTGTGGAAAAACCCTTTGGATACGATCTGGAGAGTTCCAGAAAACTTGCAGCCGCGCTTAAGGAAGGATTCAAGGAAAAACAAATCTTCCGTATTGATCACTATCTGGCCAAGGAAACCGTGCAAAACATGCTGATGTTCCGGTTCGCCAATTCCATCTTCGAACCGGTCTGGAACAGACAATTCATCCAATCCGTTCACATTACTGCAGCAGAATCATTGGGAGTTGAACACAGAGCCGGATTTTACGACCATACCGGCGTCCTGCGCGACATGTTTCAAAATCACATGATGCAGCTCCTCTCCCTAGTGGCCATGGAGCCACCTTCGATCTACGAAGCGAACCGTATCCGGGATGAAAAAGCCAAGATCTACCGAAGCCTCAGGCCGTTCCCCATGGACAGCCTTGACGAGAATCTCGTACTCGGCCAGTACGCGGCAGGCATGATCAAAGAGAAATCCGTGCCGTCCTACGTCTCGGAGCCCGGAGTCTCCCCCAATTCAACCACCCCGACCTTTGCCTCCATGAAAGCCTATATCGACAACTGGCGGTGGCAGGGGGTGCCCTTTTACATTACCTCGGGAAAACGAATGTCCACCAAGCGGACCGATATCGAAGTCAAGTTCAAGGAAGTTCCTCACTCCATGTTCAGGAATATTCTGGGCGAACATATCACGGCCAACAGGTTGACCCTCTCCATACACCCCAAGGAAGAAGTCATGCTCAGCTTCCAGGCCAAGACCCCGGGGCCAGGGATGTGTTTGCGAAACGTGACAATGAACTTTGACTACGCCATGGGACACCCCCTCAGACTGACGGCCTATGAAAAAGTCCTGCTTGATGTGCTTATGGGGGATCATACCCTCTTCTGGCGTCAGGACAGTGTGGACCTCTGCTGGTCATACCTGACCCCGATGCTCAAGGAATGCGAATGCGAAGAACAGGCAGAACGCCTCCACTTGTACAAGGCCGGGACGGATGGTCCCAAAAAGGCGCGAGGCGATTGGTAACACTCAGAGTGGGAGGAATCCAATGGTGGATTTTCATGTCTATGCCGATACCGAAGAATTGAGCCAGGCCGCAGCAAGGCTCTTTGCCGACCTGTCCCACAAGGCCCACGACCTTCGCGGCCGTTTTATAGTCGCACTGTCCGGCGGCTCCACGCCTCGAAGACTCTTCGAAATTCTGGCGACCCCTCAATTCGCTGAAATGATACAGTGGGACAGCGTGGTCGTTTTCTGGGGAGATGATCGAGCAGTGGGGCCGGATCATGAGTGGAGCAACTACAAACTTGCCCATGAATCTCTCCTGGCTCACGTTCCGATTCCGAAAGAATACATCGTGCGCATCCGGGGAGAACTTGGGGCAGCCAAGGCGGCTGAAGTCATGCTTGAGGAACTGCGCCATGTCTTTGGAGATGAATCCTTGCCAAGATTCGATCTCATCATTCAGGGAATGGGAGGAGATGGACATACCGCGTCGCTGTTCCCTGGCACGGACGATCTCAATGCCACGGACTGGGTCGTGCCCGTCTTTGATCCACCCGCTGATCCGAAGGTAGACCGTGTGACACTCTCCTTTCCGGTCCTCAACCAGGCTCGGGTTGCCCTCTTCCTGGCCGCAGGAGCGGATAAACGGGACAAGATTTCTGAGATCATGAATGATCCCAGCGCGTCGGAACGGTATCCCGCCGCCCGCCTGGAAGCGGAAAAAACCTTCTGGTATGTGGATGAGGCCGCTTTTGCCGGACTGTCCGGGGTCGAGAAAAATCCAAGCAACACAGCCTAAAAAAAATCCTATTTGGGAGGGGGGATCACCGCGACCTCCTCCCATTCCATGCCTCTGCCGAGCGATGAATATACAGCCCGGCCCACCCCCCCATAAAAAGAGCCACCGGAGAAACGGGCAAACCATATTGCTTTAGAAACGACTCTATCCCACCCTGAGCCATGAAGTGTCGGAAGTGGGCATAATGCGCCGCGCCTGCCAGCCACTCCACCAGGCCGATACCCATTCGTGTCAACCGAGCCTGAAACGGAGATGGGAGACGGTAGTCGGAGACCAAAACCGTTCCGCCCGGCCGGACCAGACGTTCCGCCTCCTTCAGTATCGCTTCGGCCTGCATTGCCGACTTCTCATGCAAAGCAAAACTGATAGTCACGGCATCAAATGCTTTAGCAGTCAAATCTGTGCGGGTCGCGTCATTTCGCGAAAATGACGCCCCACTCCATTTCTTTGTGGCTACAGCGAGCATTGCGGGCGAATTGTCCACCCCCGTCGCGGAGAGTCCCACCTCCCACACCATGCCGCAGAACTGGCCGGTGCCGCAGCACAGGTCCACGACACTTGTGCACCCGTTTTCGACAAGGAGAGACTGCATGGCGCTATGAACGGGGCGTAAAAAAGGCCCCACCACAGGGTCATAAAGCGAAGCGAACCGGGCATATTCATCCATTATCTTCTCCAAATTCAATTCAACTTGAGAATCCGATCGAGATCTGCTTCCGTAACCCCCATCGACAGCATCAAAGTCTGGATTTCGCCGGAAGCGCGCAACTCTTTCATTCTGGAATTGAAGATTTCCAAAAACCGCCGACCTTTTTCAGTTGGGGCAAAAATTACCCGCACTTCATAACTGCCGATGTCGTCAAAAAGAAAATCAGCCGGGGAAAGATGCGACTCCCACATGGCATGCCTGAGCAATCGTCTGTCCCCCAGTACAAACTTCACATGGTCCCTATCGAGCATGTGGAAGCCCGAACTGAGCGCGTATATCGGTTGATACTGAAAAGGCACGCCAAGCAACTCTGACAAACCAAAGCCAAAACGGGCGGCCACCCGCCTTCCCGCCAGAGACTGAACTCCTGCAAACGGCGTCGTGCGTAGATGAGCCACGGCAATATCATAAGTGACCACAGTGACATCTCCCTGCAAAACACCGTCAATCCGATCCTTAAGAGCCAGCGTGCAATGGATGTTCCCCTTTTTCAAGGCTTCAAGGATCCGAACATATGGCAAGGGTTTATGAATGAAGTCGAGGTTATCAGGAGCATAGACTGTTTCGAGAAGCGACGTTATCACCCCGGAGTTTCCGGGCTGTACGATCTGATACAGAAAGGGCATACCGAAGATCACGGAATCCCGAGCTTTCCACGGATCATCTTCGTCAGCATGCACTGAAGCAGCACAGCAGAACACCAGCAAGAGGCATATGGCAAAGAGTCTTTTCACTCTACCAGTATCCTGTAAATATCCTTCGAAATCAAGCAGGTTTGTGAGAAAACGATTACAGTAGATCCTGTTGGACGGTTGTCGCGGCTCGTGCTAACCGGGAAAATCCACTGGAAGTCTGGGTGGAAAGAAAGGGGAAGGACATGAAATTTTCCGGCATCAATCTGCTTGACGAATTGGCAAAAGAGGAACTCGCAGACCTGCGAAGCGTCTTTAGCGAACGAAACTTTGCCAAGGGATCGGTGATCTATACCCCGGATGAAGGTGAGAATCTCGTCTTTGTCATCGCCCGTGGACGGGTACGGATTTACCTCGCCTATGAGGACAAGGAATTTACCCTCGGCATCCTCGGTCCCGGTGATCTCTACGCCACCCATGCGGGGTGCTATATCCAGGCTTTTGACGACACGGAACTGCTGGTCGCCAATGTCCGGTCAGTCAAAAGGATCATGGATACAGTCCCCATGTTCACACGAACCATGGTGCGCGTGCTCGGCCATATACTGCAAAACTCCTTCTCCATCATCGGCGGCCTGGCTTTCAAGGATATCTACAATCGGCTCATGGATTACATCTTGAGCGAGGCCCGATCCTCCGGCATCCCCCATGCCCAGGGAATTCGCATCACCCTTGACCTGACCATCGAACAGCTTGCCCAACTCATGGGAGCAACCCGCCAGACCGTGTCCACCTTGCTCAATGATATGGAGCGGGCCGGACTGATGGAAAAACGGGGTCGGGGGCAGTATTTCATCCCAGATCTGGCTGCCCTGGAAAAGGCCGCTGGAGAACAGTTCTAATTCTCTAACAAAACCGGCTCAAAACCCACGTTCGAACGGTCCCGCCATTTTTCGCTCCCTTTTGTCGGCTATCCGACATACACTGAACATGATGTGATGTACTGCTGGATATCACAATCAGGGTTGCACTTTTCTTTTACCCCATCGGACTGGCGCGACCGAGTCCGGTAAAACAGGTAGTTGGAGGAACAAATGGCAAAAGAACCCAAACCGATCGAAGAACTGAGCATCTGGGATGATGCCAAGGCCATGATCGCCAAAGCCAGGGCCGAGGGCATTGAAACCGTCCACGAACGCTTGGCGCAGCAGACTCCCCACTGTAAATTCTGTGAGTTGGGCACGACCTGCCGCAACTGTACCATGGGTCCATGTCGTATCAGCGCAAAGATGCCCCGAGGCGTCTGTGGTGCCGATGCCGATGTCATCGTGGCCCGCAACTTTGGCCGATTCATTGCTGGAGGCTCCGCTGGTCACTCCGACCATGGCCGGGACCTGATCGAAGTCCTGGAAGCCATCATCGAAGGGGAAACCAAGGATTACAAGATCACGGATGAAGCCAAGCTGAAAGCGCTTGCCGCTGAAACCGGCATTGAAGTCGAAGGCCGCGAACTCAAGGATGTGGCCACCGATGTCATGGAAAACTTTTTCGCCGATTTCGGTTCACGCAAAAAGGAAATATCCTTCCTGTCCCGCGTGCCTCAAAAACGCAAGGACATCTGGGCCAAACTCGGCATGACGCCTCGCGGTGTCGATCGTGAAATCGCCGAGATGATGCACCGCACCCATATGGGATGTGACAATGACGCGCCCAACACCATGATCCACGCGGCCCGGACCTCTTTGTCCGATGGTTGGGGTGGTTCCATGATCGGCACGGAACTTTCCGATGTCATTTTCGGCACCCCGACCCCAAAAATGTCCACCGCCAATCTCGGTGTTATCAAGGAAGACAAAGTCAATATCCTGGTTCATGGGCACAACCCCGTGGTTTCCGAGATGATCCTGGCCGCTGCCCGTGATCCCGAACTGGTGGAAAAAGCAGAAAAACTGGGAGCCAAAGGCATCAACGTCGCGGGCCTGTGCTGCACCGGTAACGAGTTGCTCATGCGCCAGGGAATTCCCATGGCAGGGAACCACCTGATGACCGAACTGGCCATCATCACCGGAGCAGTCGAGGCCGTGGTCGTCGATTACCAATGTATCATGCCCAGCCTGGTTCAAATCGCAGGCTGCTATCATACCAAATTCATTGACACGGCCAACAAGGCGCGCTTCAGCGGAGCCATTCACTTTGATATTGAACCGCATAACGCCCTGCAACAGGCCAAGGAAATCGTCAACCTGGCTATTGAAGGCTTTGCAGAGCGTGACGCAGGTCGCGTTGATATTCCCTGCGAGCCTGTCGAGATCATGACCGGTTTCTCCAATGAGGCTGTCATCGCAGCCTTGGGAGGCTCTCTGGACCCGTTAGTCCAGGCCATCGCCGCAGGCGACATCCGGGGTGCAGTCGGTATTGTCGGCTGTAACAACCCCAAGATCAAACAGGATTCCATGAATGTGGAGCTTGCCAAGGAATTGATCAAGAAAGATATCCTGGTTCTGGTCACCGGCTGTGTCACCACCGCGGCAGGAAAGGCAGGGCTGCTGGTGCCCGACGCCATTGAAATGGCTGGCCCAGGTCTCAAGAAAGTCTGTGGCGCGCTGGGGATTCCCCCGGTGCTGCATTACGGCTCCTGCGTTGACAACGCCCGTATCCTGCAACTGTGCGCAGCCCTGGCAAACGCACTGAATGTTGATATTTCCGACCTACCCGTAGGCGCATCTTCGCCTGAATGGTACTCGGAAAAAGCCGCTGCTATCGGCCTTTACGCCGTGGCCAGCGGAATTTACACCCACCTCGGCCATCCGCCGAACATCCTTGGCTCCGAAGTCGTCACAGACCTCGCGACATCCGGACTCGAGGACCTGGTCGGCGCAACCTTCTTCATCGAACCAGACATGGTAAAAACCGCTGAAATGTTTGATGAAAGGATAAAAGCGAAGCGCAAGGGCCTCGGTCTGAGCGAATAGCACGGCAATCACCTTCTTAGGCAGGGGGGAGTCTTCTTCACCAAGGCTCCCCCTATGTCGCTCCTGTCAGCTCTCCGAAATCGACAGGCATTCCAGAGAAAAAAGATTGTCACACAGCTCGATTTTACATTTCAAACACACTGGAACATGATGGAACATCGGCAATTCCTTTCGGACAGGTGAACCGGCTCAGGAGGCTTTTTTATGAAAATAGCATTTGCAGGCAAGGGCGGCGTCGGAAAGACATCACTGGCAGCATGGACGGCCGACTGGCTGGCTCGTCACGGCAAGAATGTCTGGATGGTGGATGCGGACACAGCCCTTTCTCTGGGACAGGCATCAGCCATTGACCAAGAGCATCTCCCTGAACCGCTTATTCGCCGCGAAGACCTCGTGCGCGAACGCATCCACGCCGGAGGGTTCCTCAACCTGAATCCCGATGTCGGCGATCTGCCGGAGACTCTGGCTGTCGATGTTCCACTCGGTGGTCCGGTCGCGGAAGGAATCTCCCCTGGTCGCAAACGTCTTATCGTCATGGGAGCCGTGACCAATGCCGGTGGAGGATGTGCCTGTGACGCCAACGCCCTGCTCAAGGCGCTGCTGGCACATATTGTCATGGATCGGGACGAATGGGTCCTGGTTGACCTGGAAGCCGGAGTCGAACACCTCGGCCGAGGCACAGTGACCCATGTGGATGGACTGGTCGTGGTCAGTGAACCCTCCATGCGCAGCCTCCAGACCGGAGCGGAAGTGGGAAGAATGGCCTCGGATCTCGGCCTGACCAATCAGGCATTGGTCATTAACCGCTACCTCGGCGGTGAACCTCCGAAACTCGACGGACTCCCGAAATGGTCTCTCACCATCCCACCGTTACCCGGACTTATAGAAAAGCAAATGTCCAACGCCTCAGTGCTCGGTCTGCCTGAAGCCGCCCTCCTTGATGCCGCAGTGGAGAGCGTTATAACCCACCTGAAAGCAACTGTCGGGTAGACCACCTGCACTTTTCTGCCATGTGCCCCGAAAAATTTTCCCATCGGGGCAAACCTGCTTTGAACTTCAGTGAAGAGTCTGGACGGACGTCCTGAAAGAGCTGTTGAACATGGAAGGCACCAGCGGCTACCGCGTGCGTAACCTCTTGTAGAAACGCGCCTTGATTCGATTGATTTCACCACTTTCAACAAGAATCCGCATTTGCCGATTCATCTCTTTCAAGTATTTGACAAATATGGATTTTCTAGAAAGGACCATATACACATTCTGCTTCTCTCGGTAAATAAAATCAGCTTTGCTCACCACATCTTCCATACCCAACTGCGCCCGCCGATACTCTCCTGCTGACTCTGTCATGATAAAGGCGTTGATCCGACCGGCCAGCAACATCTTGAAATTCAATTCCGTGCGTGTCACCGGAGATTTCATAATCCGTTTATCTTTGTCGAATGCGGGATAATACTTCGCTCCAACGATAGTTCCGAGAGTTTTACCAATGAGGTCTTCATGGCGACGTATGGAAGATTCACGTCCCTTCAGAACAAAAAAAGCTTTGTTTGAGAATTTTTTATACGCCGGTTCGATAAAATAGAGGTCTTTCTCACGGTCTCTGCGCTTAAAAACTCCGGTGACGATGTCCACTTCTCCGATCGCCGCCATTTCCAGGGCACGCTTGAATGGATAATCCACAAATTCAAGGCCCAGGCCAACCCTTTCCGCAAGGACACGAAGCAGCTCTATGTCAATACCACCATACCCTCCGTCCGCTTCCCGAACCTTCCAGGGCGGATGTTCGCTAAATCCCACACGGAGTACAGACCGCTGACAAAAGACCGAAACCGGAAAGAGCAGCAGCATACACAGGCTCGCGGAGAGGATGAACGGCATCCATGCTTTGAAAAAGCTGACAGGGAAAGTCATCATAGGACCATAGAGATTTGAGAGGAGTAAATCAATGGCTATTCGAGAATATGCCGGGTCCTCTCCCCAACCTCTGCAAAAAGAGGAAAGCAAAGAATCCCCGGCACCCCGCACACATGCCCTCCGAGATCAGGCTGCCTCGCTATGTGAGACAGATAGGATCAGGAAATTGAATAAAAAACCGTTATGTGCTCAAATTAATGACGAAACTTCACGCTCGTCCAGTAAAAAATACGCATGCAGGGTACGTAACTCCTCGTTGTGAATCTCGATCAATTGCTTTTGAATCAACGGGGAGTCTTCTTCCCGGCATCGCCTAAAATTGCGGGAGAGAATGAATTGCCGTGAAAACTCCTGGTCCATGGTTTCCTCAGGTATGTACTTTTCCGGGCCAAACGACATGCGCCGAAAGAAAAACGGTGGGAAGGAACTGACCCGATTGAGACTGTACCCCCTATTCTTGACCCTATATTGACCAACCATCCTGCCGCAGACAGTATCAAGATGGCCCAATTTTTCCTGAAGAGCCTCCTTGCTCCGAGTCATATCTCCGAGCAGAGAAGCATACCGCTCCTCAAGGATGATGAGTTTTCCCGTCAGATGACCCCGTCTCCGCTCCACATGCCTGTAATTGGCAATGGCAACATCAACATGCTCCCATTGTTTATTCAACACTGCCTGCCGGGCATGGGTCAATCCAGCGGCAACTTTCCCATAGCCAGGATACGGATCATCACTACAATAGCCAACGGCAGTCACCCCTCCAGCGGCAAGGGTTCCGACAGCATATAAAATCCATCCCTTGAGAGTCAGAACGGCAAATGGGCTTATCTCAAATGATGCCATGGCCACTCGAAGCGCCATGAAACAATCCGGGGCTGAGGAAGAAAGACAATGCCCCGCGAATAAATTGATACCCATGATCACTTGCACCAGAACAAGAAGAGTGCAGACACCGACCACTCGATTGAGCACATGACAATGATTGAGCCATGGCAATGCCTTCCTGCCCAGAAGCCACCCACCAAGGAGATTGCAGAAAGAAAGAATGATGATCTGAACAACGCCATGGAAAAGGCCGAGGTTTCCACTGAATGAAAGAATCACCGAGCTCAAACAGATTTCGACAAGTGCGATGGCCCCAAGCCGAACACTGAGTTCTCCAGGTTTCATGGGGGGGTGCGGATTTCGATTCAAGTTGTTTTTCGAAATAAAAGTTCTGACCTCGGTTTCACGGTCGGCAACCTGGTCACGCAAAATCTCGACAGCATGCGCCTCCATTGTACGGGAGTCGGCATTGATTCGCTTCAAATCATCGGGAAGCCCCTTCAGGTCTTCCACGATGCGGCTATGATAGATGGCTGAAAGCCGCTTTCTCAGCTCCGAGAGGGTCGCCAGAACCGCCTTTTTTTCCTCTTTTGCTTTTTTCTCAAAATATCGCACAATCGATAATTCGTTTGCAGTTGGTTGTGTTGCATCAGGAGCTGGAATCAATTTACGAGCATCATCCCTCGCAAGGGAATCAATATCAAGATCTTGAGCCAAGACTTCAGAATCAAAAGAAATTACCCCACTCATTTCACGCTTCTTTCGTGCCATCCCTTCCCCTCCATAAAAGGATTTCAATATATGTAAACTTATACCTATTCATTGATGTCTACACGAAAAGGAGTCCTCCCACAAGGGGCTTATATTTCTTTTGCACTTCCTGACAAAATCGGTTCAATTGTGGAGAGGAAAGAATAGAATGATGGAAAAATTTCGCGCAGCAATGGCGCATTCCTTCAATGACACCCTGGAGAAAACCATGCAATCCTACAGAAAACAGCTCAAATTCGTTGTCCCAAAGCGGCGCGGCTTCATCAATATCACACCCGACTGCGAAGAAGCTCTCAGGGAATCAGGCATCAGTGAAGGGCTGATGCTTGTCAATGCCATGCACATAACAGCCTCGGTTTTTATCAACGATGATGAAGCCGGCCTTCATCATGATTACGAAGTCTGGTTGGAAAAGCTCGCACCACATGAGCCGGTCAGTCAATATCGACACAACGGATATGAAGACAATGCAGATGCGCACATGAAACGTCAGATAATGGGCCGAGAAGTAGTCGTTGCCATTACTGCCGGTCGGCTCGACTTCGGAACCTGGGAGCGCATATTTTACGGGGAATTCGATGGACGAAGAGAAAAAAGTGTTCTCATCAAAATCATAGGAGACTGATACCAGGAGTGGTTATCTGGTTTCTGCCAAGTAACCCAGCTCTCGCGAAAAATCATCAGTGTCTCTGGCCTGTCCGTGGAGCAGATGTCCAAGCCGCATCATCTTTCCGGCGGGAAAATCCTTTGACCAACGGTCATAGTACCCTGAAAAGCCATACATCCAGAGCATTTCCGAGGTCTGCGTAAAGACCTGTCCGGCCAAGGTCTGCCAGTCGGTCATGGCGGAAATGCTCCAGACCGGATGCTCCACACCACCGGCTTCGCGCTTCCCCTTGAACTCTATATCCACCTGAAGCACACCACCCGGTCCGGGTATGATCGTCCAGTAATACAACCAGCCTTCACCACCCCACTCAAATTCAAAATGGCGATAGTCTTCAAGCAAGTCTGGCAACGCCTCCAACTGATATAAATCACAGAGACAGGAAAAAAGATCCTTGAGCGGCTCGGAAAAACTGCAACTCACACTCAGATCATAGTGTTCCCCGTCATGTACAATACGTGCTTCCAGCCATCCGGCACGGACTTCTGTCAGAAACAACTCGAATTGCTTTTCAGCCATGGGCACCTCGCTTTATTGCTTGGGCGAACTGTACACAAAGAGACCTGATTGATCAAAAAAACATGATCTCCCAAGATGGGGTGAAACGACGGTCTGTTACGGTTGGCAAAGGGATGCTTTCAAGAATAAAAAACACCACGTCCTTCCTCCCAACAGGAAGAATCCATGTGTCCAGATCAATCATATTCCTGGATTGCCGAGACCGACAGCATGCAGTCAATGGGCCTTGACAGCAACTTCGAGCCGGGCAATGGCAACCCGCAAGGTGGCAAGACGTTTTCTGGAGAGTTCGTGATCGCCCTGCCTCGCTGAGTTCTCCAAACGAACTGCGGCTCTTCGTGTCATCTCTGCCCCTATGGAAGCCGCAACACTCTTGAGAGTATGTGCCTGAAGCGCGACCTCCTGAAGCAGCCCTGCCTGGACGCCTTTTTCCGCCAGTTCAAACTTCAGAGAAACCTCACTGATGGCATTCGGAAGTAAATATTCCATTTCCTCGGATGTGATATCAAGCATGGATGCGGCCTGTTCCAGATCAAGAACCGGAGTGGATTCCACCTCATGTCTTTTCTGCTCCTCCGGAGCCTGCCAATCTCCTCCGAGCACCTGCTGCATGGTTGCACCCAAGTCGCCACACCCCACAGGCTTGGTCACGAAACCGTTCATCCCCTCTCTCGCACACCGGCTTCTGATCTCACCCAAGGCATGAGCCGTGATTGCCACGATAGGGATGGTCGGTTGCCGAACGGGCCGCCCCAGACCTTCCCCTGAACGGATACGCCGAGTCGTTTCATGTCCATCCATGCCCGGCATCTCCAAATCCATCAGGACGATATCAAAATCGTGTTCTGCGAGGAGCATGAGGGCTTTTGCCCCACTTTCCGCTACAGTCGTCCGCATCCCCAACCGCTCAAGGTGCAACTTCTCCACCTTCACATTGAGGGGATTATCATCAACCAAAAGGACGTTGGACCGTTTCACCGGAATACAGGTATCGGAAAAGGCAGCCACAAACTCAGGCTCATTTGCTCTCTCGGCATTGCCCTCCCCGAATCGAGAGGTAAAGGAAAATTCACTGCCCACCCCTTTTTCTGACTGGACACGAATCTCACCGCCCATCAAGTCTACCAGACTTTTGCATATGGACAACCCAAGGCCCGACCCGCCGTGACTTCGGGAAGAAGAACCATCACCCTGTGTAAATGCCTCAAAAATGGTTCTGATCTTTTCCCTGCCAATACCCGTCCCACTATCCTTGACGGAAAAACGGACCCCAACCGGGCGATCCGGGTCATCTCCCCCCTCGGGCCAGGAACTGACCGTCAACCGAATATAGCCGTCGTCCGTAAACTTGATGGCATTATTGAGGAGATTGATCAGTACTTGTCGCAACCTGACAGGATCACCCTTGAGAAATCTCGGCGTTCCATCCAGGGATTCGAATTCCAGGGCAACTCCTTTTTTTTCGGCATGCAACTTGACAGTTCGCATGGCCGAATTGACCACTGAAGAAAGATCAAAATGCGCTGAAACAAGCCGAAGTCTGCGGGCTTCAATCCGTGAAAAATCGAGAATATCCGTAATCACATCCAACAAATGCAGTGCGGATTCACGGGCAGTTTCGATATACTCACGAAGCTCGCCTTGCAGTCCTGATTGCAAGGCAACCTCAGTCATTCCGAGAATCGAGTTCATCGGAGTTCTGATTTCATGACTGACAGTGGCCAGAAAATCAGATTTGGCCCGGCTGGCATCCAGCACCTGCGCATGCGCTTCTCGAAGCTGACGATTCTTGCCTTCAATAACTTTTCGATTCATGAAATCCCGGTACGCAGCCCGATACCCGATATGTGCCACAGCAAAAGAAACCCAGGAAATAACCATTGCATTGATCAGGTGATGCTTCACGAGGCTGAGTTCCGGCACAAAGAGAAACAATGCTCCGATCAAGCTGATCCAGCCAATGCCGATCAAGAGGGAAACCTGCCGAACCGGCATTGCCAGAAAAGCAGACGGTCCCAGCAGAAAAACATACATGGGACCGATGGAGTCCTTGAGCGGGAACATGTAGCCTACGATGGCCGAAGTATAGATCATGAAAAAATAGGTATACATCTTCCAAACCAGGTGGTGGCGTGGCTTGATATCATGTACCGACCGCAAAGGCCCGAAGAGCGGAAAAAAGGCAAAACAGGCAAGGATGGCGACGGACCGCAATATGACAATCCCGCACCAGACAGAAGAATGACCGGCCTGCTTCACGGTAAAATAGTCGGCAATGAGCAAGAAGGTCAAAGAGGAGAGCACCAACCAAGTGACCGCTTTGAGGCGGCGACAGTTGGACAGGTCAATGGCCCGTCGAAATTCTTCGGCAAGATTTTCCGGTGGCTGAGGCTCCCGAAACAGCTCCCGCAATCGAGATGGTAAATAGTGCATTGATTATGCCCTCACGAGCACACTCATTACCACGGAAGGTTCTCTTTTCCAACACTATTCAGAATAAGGAAAACGTCCATCGGGAATCCCCGACATGACGGTAAATCGAATGGTCGTCCCTTTTCCCGGCGTCGTGTCGACAAAAAGCTCACCACCCATGGCTGTGAGGAATTCCTGCACCAGCGAGAGACCGATGCCGATACCACCATGGCGACGGCTTCGTGCACCGTCCACTTGTCTGAATGGCTCGAAACTCTGCTTGAGTTGGGCTGCGTCCATGCCGATACCTGTATCTGAAACCGAAATTTCCATTATTCCCTGCTGTCCGTCAGCCTTTTCCAAAGGCGTCCAGTTCGCGAGGATATGTATGGTTCCTTCGTCCGTAAACTTCACGGCGTTTCCGGTGAGGTGAAAAAGGATTTGGCGGATACGTCGCCCATCTCCCCACAACCGCTCAGGAATTTTTTCACCGATTTCATAGGTCAGGGCAATGCCTTTACTTTCAGCCTCCACCTGATACGGCTTGACCACCAGCGAGACAATCTCGGCAAGATTGAAATCCTGCTGATCCAAAGCGAGTGTGCCTGCTTCGATCACGGAAAAATCCAGAATATCATTGAGCAGGGCCAAGAGAGTCTGGGCCGCGTCCATGGCATGCTCGATCATCTCCACCCCATCTCCGTGCAGGTCCTCCTCCCTGAAGAGCTTGAGCATGGTTATCAAGACATTGAGCGGTGTGCGTATTTCGTGACTGATATTGGCCATAAAATCTGATTTGGCCCGGCTCACTTCCTCGGCAAGTTCCTTGGCCTTGATCAGCTCACTCACATCCTGAACCGCCTGGACTTCGAACTGCCCACTTGATTGATGCGTAGTGCGGATGGCCTGCCTGAGTCCATCCACGGTCCTGACCTCGCACCGGTCACTTGCCATCCCTTTAAGCGTGTCTTCGTCTTCTTCAAGCACCGACACAAATTCATCAACACATTCATTGAGAGCGGAGGGACCAAACATGGACACAGCCGCAGGATTCAAAGAGCGAATAATATGCTGGCCCTCGACCAACTCCACACTGAGCAAAGGAATAGGAGAATTATCAATCAACAACTTGAGATCGATTTCAATCTGCTTGCGGCGGGTGACATCCTCACGGATGAGAATCCCCCCAATGACCTCTCCATTCTGTGACAATGGCGAAAGTCGAAAGTTGTTCCAGGCTTCAGAATGTCTGCCAAAAGCAGGAATATAAACATCTTCCAAGGAAACCCGTTTCCCCTCCAGCACCTTGAGAATTCTGCTTCCAACTCCAGCCTGGGGAATACCGGGCAATTCATTGATTCGTCTTCCGATATAAAATTCCGGCTGTGTCTTGCCTTCATCCAGAACCTTCATATGCCATTCATTGACAAAATCCACGATCCCCTTGGCATTGAAAGTCACGATGGAAATGGGAGAAGCCATGGTCAAGGCCATATAGCGGTCGTAGCTCTCCCGAACCATTCTTTCCGCCATTTCACGCTGGGAGATGTCAAAAATTATGAACAGAGCCGCCGTGGCCTGTTCTCCATGAGCGGCAAGAGGATGCACCGAATAGAGAGCGGGAAACGTCGCACCGGATTTTCTCGACATACGCAGACGGGCATTATCCCGTTCGCCGATAGGACACGCGCCGAACTCCGTATCGCAAAGAATATCGAGGGACTGCCCTATGATTTCCGAACGTTCATATTCGAAGAGATTCCGTGCCCCGGCACTGAACTCTAGAATTCGTCGCTCCTGATCTGTCTCGGCGATGATGAAGGCCACATCTTCGGCAGCTTCGAAAATAATATCCAGCCGAGTCTCGGAATCCGCCAGAGAGTCACAGGTGACGGGCGAAGCAGTTTCCGTTCTCGGAGCAGACCTTTCCCTGTTTTCCAAGGCAGTATGGTACTCCCCCAGACGAGCATGAAGATCACGGAGGGTCTCGATATCGGGGGAGGGAGTTCCGGTCAGGGCATCAAAACGGAGACGAAGATCTTCCCGAATTTCCTGAACTTTTCCCGGACCATTGATATATGTCTTTTCCCTTGGCATGAGCGGTCCTGATTAGGGTTATAAGCCATCTTATACCTGAACCTCGCATTCTACGAAAGAAAAAAGAACGATATCTCCATCGACGAGGTTACGCTTCCGCAGTCTGGGGTTCGCGCTCCCGTCTCCAGGCTTCATATTCAGCTCCCCAATCACACAGAGAATCAATGACAGGGACAACAGTTTTACCAAGTTCGGTCAGCGAATACTCCACCTTGGGCGGAACCTGAGCGTACACCTCCCGATGCACGATCCCGTCACTCTCAAGCTCCCGCAACTGTTGTGTCAGCATTTTCTGAGTTATATTCGGAATAGAACGTTTGATTTCGCTGAACCGAAGGACCATATCGTCGCCCAACCTGTAAATAATGATAGGCTTCCATTTCCCTCCAATCACCTGGAGAGTCAACTCCACCGTGCAATAATATCTTTTTTCGCCGCACAGTTTCAAAGAGCAGGGATCACTCATGACATCACTCCGTCGATAATGGGATTATACTATACGAATACCGCATGCCCGGTAGAATACCCAAAGGTTTTGCCGACTGGTATCTTTCTGGTAACTATGGCACAAAAATGTGCGTACTTGATATTTTTCTACTGTTAGCAGAAAAGAAAACAGACGTAAACAAGTCTTCGATAAGGAGACGTGATCAAGGAGCTCTGACATGACCCACCTCGACTTGATAAACAGCCGCAGGAGCATCCGTAAATACACGGAAAAGCCCATTCCTGAAGAAATGATCCACTCTCTGCTGGAGGCTGCCATGATGGCACCGAGCGCAGGGAATGCACAGCCCTGGCAATTTGTTGTTGTCACTGAGAATGCCCTTCTCAAAAAGGCCAGTAAAATCCACCCCTACGTCACAATGGCAGCCAGTGCCCAACTCGGTATCCTCGTCTGCGGAGACCTCTCCAAGGAAAAATATCCCGGATTTTGGGTACAGGATTGCGCAGCCGCCATGCAGAACATGCTCCTGGCAGCCCATGCTCTGGGTCTTGGTGCCGTCTGGACAGGAATTTATCCCATGGAAGATCGCGTAGCGACCACTGCCAAACTCTTTAACCTCCCGGAGTCAGTCATCCCCTTGGGTTTTGCCCCTCTGGGCTGGCCGAACCAGCACCCACAATCAGCAACCCGATACCGCGAGGACCGGGTCCACTATAACACCTACTAGGAGAAATTCATGAAAGTTGTTGCTATCAACGGTTCCTCCCGAAAGGGCGGGAACACGAGTGAGATGGTCAAACGGGTTTCCAGCGAGCTGGAAGCCGAAGGCATTGAAGTCGAGGTCATCGACCTGGCCGGAAAAACCATGAAAGGCTGTATCGCCTGCTACAAATGCTTCGAAAACAAGGACCGACTCTGCGCAGTCAAAAATGATTTCGTCAATGAATGTATCGCTGCCATGGACGGCGCTGATGGCATTCTCCTTGCCTCTCCCACGTACTTTGCCAATATATCTCCCGAGATAAAGGCTCTCATAGACCGAGCTGGCATGGTCGGTATTGCCAATGATTACATGTACGCCCGCAAAGCCGGAGCAGGCATTGTTGTCAAACGTCGCGGCGGAGCCATGCAAGCCTTCAACGCGCTGAACTCATTTTTCTTCATCGAACAAATGATGGTTCCCGGATCCCGATACTGGAATCTCTGTGTCGGCCGAGAAAAGGGAGAAGTCCTTGAAGATGCAGAGGGTATGGAAACCATGGAAGTACTGGGTAAGAATATGGCCTGGCTCATGAAGAAACTCGAAGATTAATCAAGCATTCCCGGTCGGAAAAAGAGAAAGCCCTTTCACAGAGAAAGGGCTTTCTCTTTTTCCGACGACTGGGGCATCTCCACAAGCCAGATGGGAAAGACTCCCTTAATCTGCTTCAGGCTCCCCCTCGACAGCAGCAGCTGACACAGGGAGAGAAACTGTGATGGTCGTCTCCCCTGGCACACTGGTATCCAAAGTGATCTCGCCACCATGGGTCCTTGCCACCAAACGGGCTGAATAAGTACCGAGACCAGAGCCGCCTTCACTCCCGGCGCTTGAGTATTTGTCGAAAAAGACTTCTCGAATATCATCCGGAACTTCTCCCTTGTTCCTGATGGCAATAAAAACCATCTCTGCCTGCCACAGCCGAACCGTGACCGACCCACCGGGTGGGGAGGCCTGCAATGCATTCAACAGGAGATTCGAAAGCATTGACCGGAACAAGGGTTCCTCAGCTGTCAGGTAGAAAACATCGGCACCGGGATTATCAAGCACCTCTTTTCCAATACTGATACCTTTTGCCCGAACAATTGTCCTGGTCTCATTCTGAATGCACTCCAACACACTCAGTACGTCCACAGAGGTCTTTTGCAATACGTAAGCTCCCGATTCCATCTTGAATAAATCCAAGGATCGGTTGATGAGTTGCAGCATGGTTTCCCCTGCATTTTCTATGGTGGACAGCATGGTTTCCTGTACCGGGCTGAGGTCACCCACCCGACGGATCTCTCCGGGCAGCCCGACAACAGCACCGAGCGGTGTCTTGAGGTCATGCCGGGCCATCCGCTCCACATCATCACGCAGAGCTTCCATCCGCTTTCTGTCGGTAATATCACGCCCGACTCCCTGAAAACCGATCAGTTCACCTGTGTCATTGAGCAGCATACCGAACCGCGTTTCCAACCAGACCGTGGTATCGTCCGCGCACAGGAATTCCAAATCCAGAGTCAGGGATGGGGATGGGGATGGTGCTCGCTTATGTCCTTCAGCCTTGCCAACCAGTGTCATCATGCCTTCCGCAAAGATGCGTCCTGACATGGGAGTCAAGAAATCTTCCATTGGCAGACTCAGCACATCACGCCGTCCAAAGCCACGCAAAGCCTGATCTGATGGGCTGACATACGTATATCGCCCTTCAGCATCCAACCCCATAATCACATCCGTAACGTTATCGGCAAGCATGCGATACTGTCGTTCACTCTGCTTCAAAGCCTCTTCCATCAGCTTACGATCAGTAATATCCGTGCCCACGCAAAGCAGCTCAACCAGTATCCCATTCCGATCAAGCACGGACTCATTCGCCCAGGAAACCCAAACCATTTCTCCTGTCTTGCGGGTATGAATGGCTTCATTGAATAAATCCGCAGCAGGGTTCTGGAGGACCCGATAAATGAACCGTTTCATGGATTCACCATCCAGGTTCTTTTCCGGAGTCAATGTCCCGGCCAGGGGCTTTCCGACCAATTCCCCAGGGGCATATCCGAAAAACCGCTCACCGTATTCATTACAAAAAGAGATGGTCCCCGTGACATCAAGACGTAAGATGATACTTTTGGCTCGCTGGATGAGATCACGATATTTTTCGCGCTCAGACAGACCATTGAGCAAAAAATAAAGCGTTGCCCAGAGCAAACCCGACACTGCCAGGATGGCTCCACCGCCAACCATCGCGATGGTCTCAAGCCTGGGAGAGTCCGACCATCCCGGATTCGGGACTGCGGCCATCTGCCAATACCCTCCGGGAACCGGAACGCTCATCACCACCGGACGCATCATAAAGACATCGCTTCGGCCGAAAAGTATACCATTCCCATCCTGAGAACCGGCGGGATCACGAAGCGCCACATCCAGAGAAGCCGAAAGCCTGCCCATTCCAGCTTCCCGGTACAATGCATTAGCATCAATACGCATGAGAATGACGCCCCAGTAAATTCGGGGCGCAGCCGCCTCGCCACCGGGAAGAAGAACAGGTGTTGCCGCGACGATCACATCCTCCCCCTGCCCTGTCGCCGTGGGAGGCATAATCTGCCGCTGCCGGGTTCGCATTGCCCGCCGTACCAATTCCTGTATATCCGAAGGAGAGTCTTCCAACAGAGTCATCCCGAGAGGAGACGAACCACGGTTCATGGGGAACTGATGACTGGTGACATTATCCTTGGCCAACTCGAGACTCCGCACGCCGCTGACATTGATCAGCAGCCCTCGGACAAAAGAAGAAAACACCTGTTGGTCCAGATTCGGTTCCAGCATGACCAGAGAACAAATAGCCTCGGCCAATTGCAGACGTGTATTCAGGCCGCTTTCAAAACTGCCCTGCAAAGTTGAGAGCTTATAAAAGACTTCCAACCGCACCTTTTGAGCATGACGTTCCTGCTCGGCGTAAATACCGATAACGAGCGCTCCGAACAGACTGATTCCGAGAAGAAGCGGGAGGATGTAAACAATACGTCGTGGCATATGCATTATTCTTTTTTTCGAGCACCCGGAATGAGGAGACTCTCTGTCTCCATATCAAAAGCGGCCTTCAAATCAAAGAATTATGCATATAATAACAAAAAATAGAATTCGCCAAATGACTTCTCATGATCAAGAAAAGCACTGCTGAAGCTGCTCCACGAAAGAGAGCATATAAACCGCAAAGTGGAGAATAAAAATCAGGGAGGCGATAAAAAGGACTTGAAAGTGTTACCCGTTGACCGTGGCTGCGGCTTGGTCCGTACGGGAACTGAATGCAACAGGCAAAGCTTCAAGCCCAGGATGTGGTGGGAATAACAGACCGTCCTGCCCCTGCCGACGACGTCGTGTCGTACGCATCTCACGAACCAGGCGCAGATTTCTGGACCCAATAGGGTCGAAAGAAACAGCAATGCTGGCCATGGGATCGGACAAAAAATCAAAAACAAGATTCTGGGAAAGTGTAAACATGGCATTTAACTGACTGTCAGGCAGGGGCCACGGAAGAATCCGGTCTGCCAACCGCAGAGAATATCCCCATTCACGACTGCCTGTCAGATGCAGGCTCCCCTTGACTATCTGTTTCTTGAGCAGAAATGGAAGCCGCTTTCGGTCCATGGCGGAAAGTAACGTCCCATCAGTATCCCTGTTGGGCCTTCTGAACAAGGCCAGGGCGGATTCCCGCTCTTCCTTGAACGGACGGTCTGCCTGGGCCTCGACATAGACGTGAGATATCTTTCCCCCCGAAGGCATGGTCCAGAGGGAATTGGGAACATAATAATTGTGAGCGACCACATCAGCGGCAAGGTGCGTTAGGTAGCCATACGCGTAGGACATGACCCGAGGATCACCGGCGGATTTCAACAATTTGAAGCCAGTCACCCAGTTGTGGCTATGCCCCGGTTTGAAATTGGTTCCCTTCCCGATGAAAATATCAGCGGAAAGACAGCCGTAAAGATAGGCGTTTCTATGCTGAGCCAGCAGTTCAGCTACCAGAGGAGGCAGGCTGTACAAATTCGCCAAAACAGAATTTCCCAGAGCGAGGTGCACCCCCGGCCCCCAGGCCAAGGCTTCGTGAGGGATGAGCGCGGCGATTACCGCAAGGCAGAGAATGGCACATATCTTCATATTCTATTTCGCTCCAAGGAAGAGAAAGTAAGACTGCCAGCCCAAAAGTCAATGAGAATCTGTGTGACATTACCGATGCGACATTATTCTTCCATGCCACCGGATTCTATTTCGTCAATAAACAGGTCCACCAGATCGGAATCCAGAGCCGTGTCCGCAAGGCTCCCAAGAATGGAAAAAGCCTCTTGAGGAGTTTTCCCTTTCTGGTACGGGCGGTTGGTGGTCATGGCATCAAAACAATCCACCACGGCGAGGATGCGCCCGCCAAGAGGTATTTCCGATGCGGTCAGCCCGCGAGGGTATCCCTTCCCATCCATGCGCTCGTGGTGACAATACACATAATCCAACGCGGGGCCGAGAAAGTTCAGGTCCTTGAGAATGTCATACCCCCATTGAGGGTGGCTGCGAATTTCCAGCAACATCTGCTGGTTCATGCTGGAATCCTCTCCCGAAAAGACATGATCGCTAAATCCTATTTTCCCGATATCATGCAGAATACCGGCGGTACGAATGTGTTCGGTCTCGGTCTCGGACAGACCAAGCCTGCGGGCAAGCCGTTCAGCATAGGCTCCGACGCGCTCACCATGGCCCTCGGTATAGGCATCGCGCGCACCCAGAGCGCAGGCGACTGCTGTCACGGTGTTCAGGGAATTGAATTTGATGGTTTCCAGAAGCCGCTCCAGATGATCTTCCCTGGCTTCGATCTTGACCATCATCAGGCCCACGGCCTCGGCAAGCTCCCGAATATCCTCAGGATACTCAGGACCTGTCAACTCAAGAATCTCATTGGAATAATTTCCGGCGGCCACATCCTTGATGGCAAGAAGCAGCCGCTCGCGCGCGCAGAGTGATGCCACAACCCTATTTCCAGGCTGTGACATTTTCAGCGGCAAAGGTCTCGAAAGCTCTGGCCGGAGTGCCGGTCAGATGCTCCACGGCCTTGGTGACATTACCCATCATGCCCAGCTTGACCACCCGACTGAGGCTGACCAGCATGGAGCGTTGCCACTCTCCAAGACCGCATTCGGTCTGAATTTTGATAAATTCTTCTTCGCTGATCGGTTGATAGAGTATGTCCTGTCCCACAGCTTTTCCAATCCTGTCAGCAACTTCTGCACCAGAAAGCCCTTCCGGGCCGGTCAAAGCATATGACCGATTCTCGTGTTCTCCAGGGTCAAGCAGCAGGGCAGCGGCGCAAGCAGCGACATCACGCACATCGATATAACTAACACAGGCGGCCTCCTCGGGCAGTGCCAGGACCCCGGAACGGACCATACCTGCCATACGCGAGGCAAAATTCTGCATGAAAGTATTGGGCCTCAAAATGGTGAAGGGAATACCGGAATCCTCCACGAACTGATCAACCATGCCGTGCTCCCGCCCCAGCCGCCAATGGGCATCGGACGAAGCCGCATACCCGGAAGACCGGACGATATATTCGATCCCCACCTGCTTGGCTGCCTGAACAGCCAGATGCCCGAATCGAGTCATGGTTTCGACCATGGGCAGGACTAAAAACATGCGCTGACACCCTTCCATGGCCCGAGCCAGAGAATCAGGGTCCTGAAAATCGAACAACCGGGCATCGACATCCAGCTCCTTCAGCGCCTTGGCCTTGTCGGGGTCATGGACTCCGGCAACCACTTCGGCCTGAGACACATGCAATGCGGCCAGCAAGGCCGCCCCTATATTGCCGGAAGCCCCGGCCACGAAAATCCTGCTCATGAGATACCCCGATCGCGTCTAAACAATGATATGAACTCGATATTGACAACCCAAAAAACTACACGAATCACTTCAAAAATCCAACCGTCATCATTTTTGGCTTCCATCGGCCTGCCCAAGCATAAAAATACCAAAAGTCGCAAATAAATTCGGTCGAAAAGTGATGATTCGCCCCTTGGTGTCATGGTGATGCGTGGCAATGGCCACTTCCTTGACAATGGGAACCCCCAGTCCATCGCAAAATCGACGAAAATCAGCGATGGGAATAACATGAATATTCGGGGAGTTGAACCATTCGTACGGCAGCTCTTTGGAGACTGGAGCACGTCCGGTAAAAAACATCTGAAAGCGGTTTTTGATGTGCGTAAAGTTCGGGAAAGAAACAATGCACCGTGTTCCGACACGGAGCATCTCCCGGATCAATTCCGCCGGATCATGAACCTGCTGCAATGTCTGGGAGAGAATGACATAATCGAAAGTATTGTTCGGATAGTCCTCGATCTCTTCGTAAATATCGCCGTGAATCACGGATAACCCCTTGGCGATGGCCTCGCCAGCGGCATCCTCGTCTCTCTCGATACCAGTACCACGGGTCTTTTTTGTTTTTCGAAGATGGTCAAGCAACGACCCGGAGCGACATCCGAGGTCAAGTACCTTGGCTCCGGGCTCTATCCACGAGGCTATGACCTGAAGATCAAACCGCATCATCACCTCCCGAGAGACACTCGGCCGAGACCCTGTCGAGGAATCCACCGATGAGTGCATTCAATCTGTCATTGGGTAAAAGAAAAGCATCATGTCCCCAAGGGGCTTCGATTTCGCAGAAACTGACGTCCAGACCGTTCTTCTTCATAGCTTTGACCATGGTCTTGGATTGATACGTCGGATAGAGCCAGTCCGAAGTGAAGGAGACCACGAGAAACCGACCTTGAGCACGCGAAAAGGCCGCCACCAGGGAACCATCTCCATACTGATTTTCCAGATTGAAATAATCGGCAGCCTTGGTTAGGTAGAGAAAAGAATTGGCATCGAACCGATCCACGAACTTGTTTCCCTGATACCGCAGATAGCTCTCCACCTGAAAGTCGGCCTCGAAGTCAAAAGAAAGTTCACACCGGTCCTGCAAGCGGCGATCAAATTTATGCCGCATGGATTCATCCGAAAGATAGGTGATATGCCCGACCATACGGGCCACAGCCAATCCATGCTCGGGACGCCCGGATTCGTAATAATCGCCCCCGTTCCATTTGGGGTCGGCCATGATTGCCTGTCGGGCCACTTCATTGAAAGCGATAGCTTGAGCCGAATGTTTGGTCGTTGTCGCCAATGGCACGGCCGCGCAAACCTTTTCCGGGTAGCGGACAGACCATTCCAGCACTTGCATCCCTCCCACGGAGCCGCCGATCACGGCCAGCAGGCGATCTATGCCAAGGGACTCGACCAAGCGCCGCTGGCAGCGCACCATATCGCCGATAGTAACCACGGGAAATTCCGCACCATATGGCTTTCCGGTTCTCGGATTGGCACAGGTTGGTCCGGTGGACCCCATGCATCCCCCGATCACATTGGAACAAATAACGAAATATCGATTTGTATCAATAGGTTTGCCCGGCCCGATCATGATCTCCCACCATCCGGGCTTGGGGTCATCCTCTCGGTACACTCCGGCCACATGAGAATCCCCGGTCAGGGCATGGCAGATCAGGATGGCATTGGATCCATCCTTGTTCAAGGTTCCGCACGTCTCATAGGCAAGACTGACCGGAGCCAGAGTTCTGCCACTTTCCAGGACCAGGCCGACACCAGCTTCGCCAAAGGTAAAGACCTGCCGCTGTACCGTGCCAACGGATTGACCGGTATCAAGTGTCTCTATGTATTCGCTCATTGTTGCAAAGAGTAATTCACCACCACTGCCCGGTCAATGACCGGAGACGGATTCCCCGCCAAAAAGCTTCCAACCCACCATGCCCCCGATGAGGTTGGAAACATCGGTATAGCCGCTCTGCGCGAGTTGCCGAACAACAAAGGGGGAACGATGTCCGGTCATGCAGACCACAACAACCGGAACAGTGGGATCGGGAGAGACCTGAGCCAGGTCAGCAAGTGTGGCAGGATAGGCAACATTGATCGCACCGGGGATATGAAACCAATCGAATTCAGCAGAGGTTCGAACGTCGATGATGACTGGAGGAGTTGTGTGCCTGATCTCTTTTGCGAGGGTCCAGGGGCTATGCGGCGACACACCAAATCCCAGCCACCAAATTCCCTCCCAAAGGGCCAACAAGACGACAACAGCAAAAAAAAAAGCTATTACCCTCATATCCTAGTCCCCATCCCTATCAAGAGTCACGGCCAGTTTTGAATCCGCCTTGAGCAGCACGTCCCGCTGCGGGAATGGGAACTCAATGTCATTTTCATGAAAAAGTTTCCAAATATTGAGCAGAATTTCGCTGCGCACATTGGCAACGCCTTGGTCGGCATCTGCAATCCAGACCCGCAATTCCAAATCAACGGAGCTGTCGCCGAAGCCAGAAAGCTGAGGAGACGGAGTCGGGGTCTTCAAGACACGGCGAACCGATTTCACGGATTCTCCCAAAAGCTCAAGCGCCTTCTCCACATCCGAATCATATGCGATCCCCACCGGAATTTTCAGCCGTACATTGCTATCGGAATAAGTCCAGTTGATGACTTCGCCCGAAATCAACAATTCGTTGGGGATAAGATATTCCTTGCCATCACGGGTCAGCACCGAGGCGTATCGCCCCTGCATGGCGCGCACCACACCATAAACGGTCCCGACCTCGATGGTGTCGCCAGGTTTGATGGAATTGTCCATAAGAAGAATTATTCCAGCGACATAATTGGAAAATATGGTCTTGAGACCAAAACCAATACCAACGCCAAGGGCGCTGGAGAAAATGGCGAGACTGGTAAGATCAATCCCGACACTGGACATGGCGAAAAGAATGGCTGCCGTATACAGGGCAACTCGAACGGCTTTCCCCATCAGCACCCGCAGGGAAGGAGTCAACCCCTTGATGGTTTCGATCCGATGCACGGTGAACCGGGATGCAAGAGAGGCTATCTGCAAAAGCAGAGCCGCCATTGCCAATCCCTTGATGGCCCCAAGCGCATTGAAGGACGCCTCACCCACCGAAAAGCTCAACCCTTCCAGAAAAGTCGTGATCGGCTCCAGAAGTCCGAACACACTCAATGCGGCCACGCCCCAGACAGAGACTTCGACCCCTTTAGCAAGGGCACGATTGGGCATGATACTGGTCAACAATCGAATAATGATCCAGGCAACGGCAAGGTTACTCGCTGCTTCAAGAACGCGAGGACTTTCTCCAAGGGAATGAAAAACGGCAACACAGACCTGCACCAGAATCAGGAAGCCAACCACATTGCCCAGGCCGATCAAAGCTCTCAGGATCGCTCCAGCCAAAACATTGGAAACGTTCTCCGCCACCCACTGCGAAAAGCGCCGCCCCAGACCGCCCCATATGGCTGCGGCCAGCAGAAAAGTCCCGGCAACACAGGCCCACTGAACACCGGTACTCACTGTCAGGACATTGGTATTCAACCAGCCTGTCAGAAAACGTATTGCAACTTCCAGCTTCTGTTCCATCTGAAAACCGTATCACAAAAGGCCCAATTCAAAAAGCGGACAGCAACACACCACCATCGAATCGTTACCCCGGCCGTCCCCGAAGCACACAAGGGAAAGAATCAACCGGCAAAAACGATATCGATCAAAACACCGAAGAAAAGCACAACGGCAATCACACCATTCAGGGTAAAGAAGGCCACATTGACTCGGCTCATATCGTCAGGTTTGACCATCTGATGTTCGCCCATGAGAACCAATCCCACACACCCGGCGATCAGAAAGTACACCCAATCAAGGCCAGCAGCCCAGCCAGCCAGCATGAACAAGACGGCAGCCACAACATGGCTCAATGTGGAAATAGCGAGCGCAGAAGGGATGCCCAATCGGGCAGGGATGGACCAAAGCCCTCTTTCCTTGTCAAAAGCGGCATCCTGGCAGGCATACAACAGGTCGAACCCCGCGACCCATAAGGTGACACCACAAAAAAGCAGTACCGCAGGCAGGGAAATAACAGGGGCGACACAGAGCCAACCTGCCAAGGGAGCCAGGCCGAGAACCATGCCAAGCACAAAATGACACCAATAGGTGAAGCGTTTGCAATAACTGTAGAATGCCGACAAAGCCAGAGCCAACGGCGACAAAAACAGACACAAAGGATTCATGAGGGCACACATAATGACAAAAACGGCGGCGGTGCCGAGAATGAAAAGCAGTGTAAAGGATGTGGACAACTCCCCTGTCACCAGCGGCCGATCCTGCGTCCGAGGATTTTCCCGGTCTATGTCCAGATCGGCATACCGGTTGAAAGCCATGGCAAAGGACCTGACCGCGACCATGGCAATGGTCAGAACCACCAGATTGAACAGACCAGGCCAACCATCAGCGGCCAGAAACGCGCCTATGAAGGCAAAAGGGAGGGCGAACACAGAATGTTCGATCTTAATCATCCGGCAGATAACACCAAGGTCTTTCGTCATTGTCATGTCTTCAACTCTCAATCATACTCTTCACATAATTACGCATTCAAATCTTCACTACAGGCATCCGGCAAGTAAAGAAAAAAGCCTACACGGTTCGCGGAAATCAATATTTATTGACCAGCACGGCCCCCGCGATGAGCAGGCCGATCCCCACCAGTCTAGGCCATGAGATCGGGTGAATATCAAAGCTGACCAGACCAAAATGATCCAGGACCAGCGCGGCAAGGAATTGGCCGGTCAGCAACCAGGCCATTGACGTCGTGGCCCCGAGCTTACCCGCCAACACAATAGTGATGCACACGAAGAAGGCACCCAAGGCACCACCGGTCCACGACCATAAAGGCGCGCTCCCGACCATGGACAGCGACGGCACGGGCCGTGTCAGAAAACCGAACATTCCCAGCGCAACAGTCCCCACGGCAAAGGAAACAAAAGCGGCCATGACCGGATCGTTAAGCGCATAGCGCAACCGCAAATTAATTCCTGCCTGAAGCGGCAGGGCTGCCCCGGCCAGCAACGCCAGAAAAATAAATATCCATTTCATCTAGGAAGGATATCCAGCTTTCTCCTCTTCGTCCATGGCTAATTCCCCGACTACATGACGGAATTGTCAATCATTCGTAACCGGAGCGCCATTCTCCCCGGCACAAATCCCGATAGATGGAGGAATGTGAAAACCAACATCTCTGAGAGGAGTAATCATGACAGAAACGCAACGCCGAGAAATCAAATCCCACCTTATGCAAGGGCTTGATTCCCTGAGCACACAATGGGTGGGTGAAAGCCTTGTTGTGGAGAACTGCCCGGATGAAACCGACTTCGCATCTCAACTCGCCCAGCAGGGTGTCAACGTCGCCATGTTGCATCGCCGCATGACACGCATGAGAGAATTGGAAAACGCCCTCAAGCGGTTGCACGAGACCGACTACGGAACATGTGAAGAGTGCAGCGAGGAGATCGGATTAGCCCGTTTGAAGGCAAATCCTTCTGCCCGATTGTGTGTCTCATGCCAATCCGCCCTGGAAGACGGTCTCTCGCATTAATCGCTCACCCAAAACCTGATTGTGGGGTATATAATGGCTGAATCACGGTTCAAAGTGGACATGCACGTCCACTCGAAGTTTTCCACGCGACCATCCCAATGGATACTTCAGAAGATCGGCTGTCCTGAAAGTTTTACGGAGCCGACCGAACTGTATGCCATTGCCCGGAAGCGCGGCATGGACCTGGTGACCATAACCGACCACAACACCATTCAAGGCGCTCTGGAAATAGCCCATCTCCCCGGAACCTTCATCAGTGAGGAAATCACCACCTATTTCCCGGAAGACCGATGCAAGCTTCACGTCCTGGCGTATGCCATTGATGAAATCCAACATGCAGAAATTCAAAAATACCGAGACAATGTTTTCGAACTAGTACCCTATCTGCGGAGTCAGGGCATTGTCCACGCCCTGGCGCACCCGCTCTTCGCGGTCAATGACAGATTGACGCCCGCCCACTTCGAGCGGGCGCTTCTCCTTTTTGAGATATTCGAGGAGAATGGCACACGAGATGCCCGGCAGAATCAGGTGCTGCGAGATATCCTCACCCGACTCACCCCCGTGGACATGGAACGCCTGGCAAACATGCATGACTTACGCCCGCATGGAGATCGCCCATGGGTCAAAGGGATTATGGGCGGTTCCGACGATCACAGCTCACTCAACATCGCCCGGATGTACAGCACATTCACAGGCTCGCCGTCACTGGAGAACGTCCTGTCAGGCATTAAGGCCCATACCTGCCGTCCCGGAGGCTCTGCGGCCACGCCGCGAACCATGGCCCATAACCTCTACGGCATCGCCTACCAGTTTTATCGCTCACGAATTGGTGCCATGAGCCACGCCGCAAGCGAGCATATCTGCTTCCGATTTGCCCGAAACGTCCTTGAGCCTTGCGGAGAAAAGACAGAAACCAGTTCCATAGTAGATCGCTTTCTCCGCCTCATCGGACGGGGAAAATCAACACTGCACCGAGAATACGGCCCCACAGATTCAGTGCAGCAGATGCTGCTCAAAGAAGCGGGCACAATCATTATCAACGACCCTGACCTGATGCGTATCGCCCAGGGCAAGATCACTGACGTCCTTGTGCTTGAGCGGGAATGGTCTCGCTTTGTTTCTCTTGCCGCAAACAGGGTTCTCTCCCAGTTTGCGGATCGAACGCTCAATTCCCTGCTCGGGGCCAACCTCTTTGATGTCTTTCATTCCATCGGCTCGGCTGGCTCCCTCTATGCACTCCTCGTTCCCTACTTCGTGGGCTATGACCTCTTTTCCAGCGAGCGCAAGTTCTCTCGTGATTGCCTGGCTCGCTTTCGCAGCAAGCCCAGGGATAACGGGGGGCAAGACCTCAAGATCGCTCACTTCACGGATACTTTCGATGAAATAAACGGCGTGGCCCGCACGATTCGCCAACAACTCGAAATGGTGGCCCGCCACGGCAAAGATATGACCGTCATCACCTGTGGTGCCAAGGCAGATGTCCCCGGCGCTGTCAGCTTTGCCCCGGTCGGACGTTTCTCCATCCCGGAATATCCCGAGATAATTCTGGCATATCCGCCATTCCTCAATATGCTCACCCATTGTTTCGAGCAGGAATACGACTGCATTCTCGCGGCAACTCCCGGCCCGGTCGGACTCGCAGCCCTCGCCATCTCTAAAATCCTCAAGCTTCCTTTCCACGGCACGTATCATACCGCTTTTCCCGAATACGTGGGCGCTTTTACCGAAGATGCCACTCTCGAAGACGGCTGCTGGCGGTACATGAGTTGGTTTTATGACCAAATGCAGGTGATTTACGCCCCCAGCGAGGCCACCAAATTCGAACTCTCGGACCGAGGTATCGACCCGGAAAAAATCGTAACCTACCCCCGGGGAGTTGATACCGAACGATTCCATCCCACCAGACGAAACGGCTTCTATACCCAGTTTCAAATTCAAAGCCGCACCAAACTTCTCTATGTTGGCCGCATCTCACAGGAAAAGGGCCTTGATGCCCTGGCCGATGCTTTTTCCAAGGTCTCCAAGATACGTGAAGGTCTTCAATTAATTGTTGTCGGAGACGGCCCATACCTTTCTGAAATGCGACGAATTCTCAAAGGGACCCCCGTCACATTCACCGGAGTCCTGAAAGGGGATGCCCTCGCCCAAGCTTATGCCAGCGCGGACCTTTTCGTCTTCCCTTCAGCCACGGACACTTTCGGTAATGTGGTCCTCGAAGCCCAGGCTTCAGGCCTGCCCGTAATCGTCACTGACAAGGGCGGTCCGTGCGAAAATGTCTTGCCGAACGAAACCGGACTGATCTTTCCCGCTGATGATGTCGACGCGCTGCTTCGAGCCATCGTCTACATGATAGATACCCCAGAACGCATCGAATACATGGGGAAAAAGGCCAGGACCCATGTCGAGAACAGAACCTTCGACGCGACCTTCCTCAAGACCTGGGAAATTTTCGACTCCAACGTTAACGCCTAGATAAACGACCCCGAAAAGTCTGGCTGAAACCTATTGCTATTTTGACTGATATTTATACCAGACGCGTCGTGAAATACTCCGTTTCTTTCATGCTGGCCCCAGGTCTGCTGCGAAAATTCTGCTCAGGCTGGCACAGCAGGATGAACACATTCGAGAAATTGTCGATACCAAAGCCGTCACGGATTTTTTGAGAAGCGGGAAGCCTATGTTGATCCCGAAGGGACTCACACCGGGGAGAAAAAGCTGATTTTCTTTTTCCATTCGAAATCAAAACGGCACACTCCTTGCGGTAGGAGTGCGCCGTTTTACTACAGTGTGAGAATGACTCCGGCTCTGGGCCGAAAGACTCTTTAACTGGTCCTGATTTTCTCCAGGAACCCGGTCGTCGAGTATCCTTCCAAAAGCGGCAGGCTGTGAACTTCGCCACCAGCCTTGGTAACCACATCATTGCCAACGATCTGATCCACGGCCCAGTCTCCGCCTTTGACAAGCACATCGGGACGGGCAGCCTTGATCAGCTCAAGAGGAGTGGATTCGTGAAAGATCACAATGTAATCCACGCACTCCAAACCAGCGAGAACAAAAGCCCTCTCCTCTTGCGGATTCACAGGACGGTCATCCCCCTTGCCCAGCATCTTGACGGACTCATCAGAATTGAGACCGAGAATAAGGGAATCGCCAAGGGAACGGGCACGGGAAAGCAAGTCCACGTGTCCGGGATGGAGCACATCGAAACATCCATTGGTAAAGACCAATTTATGCCCAGGCATCAATTCCGCCTTCCGTTTCAGGAAGGTACGGATACTCATGAGTTTAGGATTGGCAGGAAGGCCCACGGGGTGTGACTCCTTTTGGTTTGAGCTTGGTTGTGTCGTGGAAGAGCATCAGCTCGAACCAGTCCATGGCAAAAGATAAGGCGACAAATTCATCTTCAAGGATTGCTTTCTGTCGTTTTTCGTCAATATCGACACGCTCAAAGAGGCGCATCTTGACGATAAAACGCTGAAACTCATCTACTTTGTACAGGGCGAGAGTCGCCAGATGGCTCATCTTATCGGAAACAGGACGCCCTCCCTCCTTGATGCGGGCGAGGATATTCATATACCGATCGTTACTGGCAGTATATTCTTGAAAGCCCTGATCTTTTTTCCAACTGACACCGGTCCATTCATCCTGTTCCTTGAACCCGCAGCAATGGTCTTCCTTGACAATGAAGAATTGCTCTTTGACGCCGCCGTTGCCATCCGGTCGGGTGGCACGGCCAAGAGGGTACATGCGGCAAGCTCCAGGACGATCAGCGTAGATGGAGCATCCCTGCTTGGTGACAAAGGGGCAGGTCTGGGCCGCGCTGTCTGTCATGCGAAACTTGAAAACCGGGAAATTACTATCCGGTGCACGGTGTCCGTAGGTATAGATGCGCAGAAAATCGATGCTGTTTTTCGAGGTGGCACTCCTCATGCGCAGAATATCGTAGGGAGTCAGAACCAGATCAAGGTCGCTGCAACAGGCATTGAAACATTCAATGCCTGGGTAACATTTGAATTGGTATGTCTTTCCTTCCTCCAGTTCGGGGAGGGAGTCGAGAAAATCTTTAGTCTCGTCAGTGCTCATGGCATTCTCCTGGACCAAGGCCCATTTGAGTTTCCGGCAACGAAAGCGTCCCGTTGTCGGGTGGCCTCTCCTAGCACGACTCGGCAGGGGAGCAAAGTCGAGCCAAAGTCAGGTCGAAATCTAGGAAGGAATCTCAGTGGGAGCATTCTCAGCATCGGCATCAGCGACACCCGCTTCATTGGTCATTGAAGCATAGGCTTCCTTGAAAATGAGTTTGGTTGCCATTTCATCGGCTTGTTCACCCAGCTCCATCAGGTGTTCGAGAAAATCAATAATCTCCAGACGACGGGCTTCCTCGCCGTTTTCAAATTCGAATTGACAGTCTCCACTCTCAAAATAATGCGCCACGCGCTTCAGGTAATCGATATCCAGCATCTATTTTCTCCTAATCGTGATGATACGGCATGTTCTTATGAATGGTCCCGGCACGGTACAATTGCTCCAGCAATACGAGACGCGCCAATTCATGCGGCAAAGTCATGTCGCTGAGGCGGATGGAGTGCCGTGCCGCCGATTTGACCTCATCGGACAGGCCAAAGGGGCCACCAATAACAAAAACCGGCCGTTGATTGGGAGCATCTGTCCAGGTCCGAAGACGCTTGGCCAACGTGCGCGAGGTCATATTTTCGCCAAATTCATCAAGAATGATGATGATATCCCCCTTGCTCACTTTGGCGAGAATACCCTCCCCTTCCTTTCGACTCTTGTCTGGCGGGGGGAGCTTGCCCGGCGCATCCTTGACGATGGATTCTTCTAGCTTGAAAAAACGGGACAGTTTTTTCCAGTAATGCGCGCACCCATCCACGGAATGTTTTTCTTTGAGCTTTCCGACCCATATAAAACCTATTTTCGACATCAGACACTCATCAGGGTGGCAGTCAGGAGACATTCCCGATATTCAAGACGGACATACCTGCCACCGGCCAGCATGCCAGGGTTGAAGACCGGGGTTCGACCAATATGGTCACACCCCACGGACTCATGGATATGTCCGGTGACAACAGCTGCGGGCTGCACTCTTTCGATAAAGTCACGGACCAGTCGACTCCCGACGTGTTGCCCGTTGCCCAGCATATCAAGCCTGGTTCCATAGGGAGGCTCGTGGATTGCCACAATGAGTTGCTTGAATGTCTTGGCCTGGAGGTATGTCTCCTCAAGCCACTTGCCAAGAACAGATTCTTCGACCTCACCGGGCGTGCCGAAAGGCGTAGGGGAGGAGAGCCCGACCCCCATCAAGCCGAGGTCCGGGGCTATTTCCCGAACCCGCAAGTGAATATCGATATCCCGCTCCTTCAAATACGATTGGACCGCCTCGGTATCCATATTTCCGGGCTGAGCCAGAATCCGCGGATTCATGGCGCTAATGCGACCGAGAACCCGATCCGCGACTTCACGGGTGCCCACGTTGGTCAGATCACCGGTAATAATCACGCCTTCCGCTCCAGCCAGTCCCGGTATGGAATCGAGCACATCTGTGCTTTCGTGCACGTCTCCGAATGCTATCCAATACATGGTGGTCAACTCCGTCATGAAGGTCTTTTCACAATGTGGCGAGACAGTATCCGGGCCAGAGAGAGGAGTCAAATGGCACAATCCCGGCAGAGACGAGCCTGCTCTCGCTGAAACCCTCGTCAGTCTGACGAACTGGAGTGCACATCATAAGAGCCTCTGGAAAACTTGACCTCACGCCGAAATCCGGGCAAGCCAAGCGCATGAACGAAACGTTATGGATCCTCTTTGCCCTCGTCGACCTGTGCATGGTCCTTTTCGTGTACCGGTTTTTTGGAAAAGTCGGGCTCTTTGGCCTGATGGTCTTCAACCTGTTACTGTGCAATATTCAGGTTCTCAAAACCGTGGAACTCTTTGGTCTGACCACGACCCTTGGGAATGTCCTTTATGCCAGTGTTTTTCTCGCCACAGACCTGCTCAGCGAATTTCATGGCAAGAAAGAAGCTCAAAAAGGCGTCTTGCTCGGTTTTGTCGCACTGGTGATGATGGTCGGATACATGCAATTCGCGCTCTATTTTCAACCTGCGGCAGAGGACTTTGCCCAGCCCCATCTCCAGGCGCTCTTCGGGTTCATGCCGCGTATTGCCCTGGCAAGCATGATTGCGTACCTCATCTCACAACTTCATGATGTCTGGGCCTTTCACGCCATTAAGAACCGGACAGGTGACAAACTTCTCTGGCTCAGGAACAACGCATCTACCATGGTCAGCCAATTTCTGGATTCCGCCATTTTCTGCACGATCGCTTTCTATGGCATGTTTCCCATGAACGTTTTCTGGGAAATCCTGCTTTCCACCTATATTATCAAGGTCGTTGTGGCGGCTCTGGATACACCGTTCATTTATCTTGCCCGCCATCTCTTCCGCAAGCAGGACACGGCCATCACGACGTAAACTCGTTTATTTGAATCCGGTGTGTCCTTTTGACACACAGCCGCGCCCCTACGGGTGCCGCGTTTCACACAGTTTTGTCTGCCCCTGCTTCGGCAGGGGCTTTTTATTCGGAGAATCGATGTACACCCTCGCCACGGACGCCACACCCCGCTCCACACCACCCAAGAACGAACATGAAATTCTTCACCAATTTCTGATCTCCCTTGGCAAGGCCATTGATGCCAAAGATGCCGGTACAGGCTCTCACTCCAGTGAAGTCGCCCGCATTGCCGAGGCGATAGGCTGGGCAATGGGTATTACCGGAAAAGAAATCCGCTGGTTAAGTATGGCAGGGTTACTCCATGATATCGGGAAAATAGGAATACCAGATTCAATCCTGTCCAAACCTGGTCCTCTGAACGATGAGGAATGGGAGATAATCAAGACACATCCGGGCAAAGGAGAGGCTATTGTCAGGCCGGTTGAAGAATTCGGCAAAAAGAAAAGCGTGGCTGATATCGTCCGCCACCATCATGAACGGTTCGACGGTCTGGGATATCCCGACGGACTCATGGAAGAGGAAATTCCCCTCGGTGCCCGCATTGTGGCCGTAGCCGACTCCATTTCTACCATGCTTCAGGACCGCCCCTATCAGGCAGGACGCAACTTTGACGAAGCCATGGAAGAAATCCTGGTCTGTGCCGGGACCCGATATGACCCAGATGTGGTGGAAGCACTTATGTCTGTCCGGGAAGATATCAAACATATCCTTCCAGGCATTGACCGGTAAAGAATCAAACACGATCTTCCGAGTCATCAGGATGCACTTCATCCCTTCCTAAAACAGCCCCAGGGGGAAGCAAGCCCTTTTCTCACCAGGGGCATCACAGCAAGAGTCAGCTCCTCAAGCCCAGCCTCCTTCCCTGCAATACCGGAAAGCCTTGGAGCGTGTCCTTCCTGTGTCGTATCCTCCGGCCGCTAATCCTGAGCACTCTTCCTGATCGCATCCATGGTCACTCGCAAATCTCCAGCAAGCCGAACAAGATCAGCGACAGCCATGGCTGACTCATGCATGGCTTCAAAAGTTTCATCAGCGGCCACATTGATATCGCCTGTTGACCGTGAGATCTCATCGCTGGCAGCGGACTGCTGCTCTGCCGCCGCAGCAATGGATTGGACATTGTCAGACGTCTGGCTGGCAAGCTCGACAATGGCGTTCAACGCCGCCCCGGCCTTGCGTGTGGTTTCAACAGTGTCTCCGACCACACGCGAAGTCTCCCGCGCAGAAGCCACATTTGCCTCGGCACTGACCTGAATGGCCTTGATGTTTCCATCCACATTTTTCGTGGCATCCATGGTTTTTTCGGCCAGTTTACGAACTTCGTCAGCAACAACGGCAAAACCTCGCCCGGCGTCTCCGGCACGGGCTGCTTCAATGGCCGCATTGAGTGCCAGGAGATTGGTCTGATCGGCAATATCCGAAATCACTGACATGATGTTGCCGATGGAATCAGCCTGCCTACCCAACGAATCCATGTCATTGGACAGCTGGGCAGCCTGTTCTTCGAGCAAAGAGATATCCTGAATGACCTGGGAAACAATGGATTCCCCATTCATGGCTTCCTCGCGGGCCTGATCCGAGACTTCAGCCGCATTGGCTGCATTGCGAGCCACCTCAAGGACTGTGGCATTCATCTCTTCCACACTGACAGCCACACCGGCGGTCAATTTCCGACTTTCCTCCGAAGCCCGGCTGGACTGCTGGACCTGCGTGGAAATCTCATTGGCCGCAGAAGCAAGGTGATCGGAAATCTCATCAGCCTGATCCGCTGTCTTGGTCAAGACCTCGTTTTGTTCCCGAAGTGCCTTTTCATGCATCTTGACGGTCGTCATATCCAGATATAGGCAAAACCCGCCCAAACATTTCCCGCGACTGTCATTAAGAGCATAAACATTGGCCAACACATGCCGAGTCCCACCTTTGTGCCCTTGAATGGCAACTTCAAGATTTCGGAAGGTCTGTCCGTTGTTCATGGCTTTGCCCACGGCTGTTTCACGGCTGGAATCGTTATAGAATATTTCAGCCAGGGTTTTCCCAAGCTGCTGCTCGACTGAGCCATCCACCTCAAGCATATCGAGCGTGGCCTGATTGGTATGGAGGGTCCGTTCTTCTGTATCCACCAAAAGGAAAGGGACAGGTAGTCCACTGATAACACCCTCACACAATCCCTTGTAGCGGGTAAAACTATCGGTCAATTCACGAAGGGCCGTTGCCAATGGCCCGGAACCAAGAATTGCAGAAAAATCGACAGTCTTATCTTCCGAAGCATGCTCCACCGTAATGGCCAGGCGGCCAAAATCCGCAGCATAAGCGCGGGCAACCATGAAGAGACTGAAACAGGTGACAATGGAGAGACAAAGCCCGCCGGACCAGAGGAAAAGGGGAGAAAGACCGAGGACGAAATGACCGATGAGACAAAGAATAACAGTGACCCCAATCACCGCCCCGCCAGCAGAAACCATACGAAAATTCATAGGAGACCTCACGACTAAAGGAGACCGGATCGCAAGACGGTCCGATGTGCATCAAAAGTCGCTATAAAGTCAGAATTGAAAAAGGTCAATGGAACTCGACAAGTTAAGCCCGTGCCCTTTCATGGAAGCCATCCTGTCTACTGGGTCGCCACTTTCTTTTTCAGGAGCGGTTTGGCTATACCATGCCTGGCAAGGATCGCTTTCATTCCGGCAGTGGAAGACGGCGTTCCGTAGTAATGGACCTGGACACGGTACCAGGTCTTGCCTTTGGCTGTTGCGGCCTGGATGGACGTTTTCAGTCCATCTGCCACGAGTTTGTCACTCAAGGCTTCAGCCATGGAGTCCTTGCGAAATGCCGCCACCTGATAGATGTAGTCAAAGACTGACTCCGCAGATGATGTGCCCTTTTGACTGGAAACACTCGTTTGAACGGAAGTTGATTTGGAAGCTTCTGCCTGTCGGGCTTCCTTTTTCGCTTTTACTTCAGGCTCGACCTTGGGCAATCCTTCGGCCATGACCTTTTCCGGAGTCTGTTGCAGTCTTTCAGGATAATCCAGCTCTTCGGGCTTGAGAATCTGCTCTCCCGGCTCCAGGGCAATCTGGCCATGTTCCTTGGAAGGCATGATTTCCTGAAGTTGTGGCACATCGACCTCTGGCCGATACCCGCGCCCAATAAGGATTCCCATGGTGAAAAAAAAGGTGAGCGCAAGGACGCCCGCTCCCACGGCACTGATCATGCCGGAAAGGGAAAATGAGAAGTCATAGGTCTTTTTCGTCGCGTTGAGCTTCGGAACCTTGACCTTGAATTTGGTGCCTTTCGGGTCAGCCATGCATACCTCTATACAGTTATTGAACAGGAAGAAGCACGGCTCCACTGCCAGACTGCACTGACGGTATTTCCACCAGAGCCAGTTCGGCACAGCTGCGCTCCCATCCCCATGAGAACAGCCCCGTTGTCGTTTCCACCCTCTACATTGATTCGGGTGCGCTCACGCCGAGTAGCCCCAGCCCACTCGCCACGACTCCAGCGACGCAATCCAGAAGCATAAGCCGGGAGGAAGCCACTTCCTTCTCTGCGGAAAGAACATGGCAATTGCTATAATATCTGTGCAGTGCCGATGCCAGTTCCTGCAAATACATGCTGATCATGTGCGGAGCCTGACTCCGGGCAGCAGCTTCCACAAAGTCCGGATACTGATCAAGAAGTTTGAGCATAGCCAGATCATACTCCGTATCAAGCAGCATCAAGGACTCGGCGGAAACCGCGGCGGCTGCGGTTCCAGCCTCAGCGGCTTTGACATTGAGCGAACAGATACGGGCGTGGGCATACTGAACATAATACACCGGATTATCCATGGATTTCTGCTTGACCAATTCCAGATCGAAATCAAGTTTCGAGTCGGATTTGCGGGACAAGAACATGAAACGGGACGCATCAGCCCCTACTTCGTCCACCACATCCTTGAGAGTCTCGAACTGACCGGCCCGAGTGGACATGGCCACAGGTTCGCCATCGCGGAGCAGATTGACAAGATTCACCAGAATAACGTGCAGCCCTCCCTTCTTTCCAAGAGCTTCACAGGCGGCCATCATCCGAGGGACATACCCATGGTGATCCGCACCCCAAATATCGACAACAAGATCGAATCCGCGTTTGAATTTATTGTCATGGTAAGCGATGTCAGAGGCAAAATACGTGGTGTCCCCATTGGACTTGCGCAGAACCCTATCCTTGTCGTCGCCCAATTCGGTTGATTTGAACCAATAGGCCCCATCCGCTTCGTAGCCCATGCCGGAAGCAGTCAGGTCAGCAAAGGTCTCGTCAACCCGACCTTCCTCCACCAGACTTTTTTCAGAGAACCAGATGTCGTGCCGCACACCGAATGCAGCAAGGTCTTCCTTGATCCCTTCAAGGATGACATCCTTACCGTATGCTGTACATGCGGCCACGGCTTCAGTCTCATCCATGCTGAGCAGATCAGGAGTGATTTTCATGAAATCAGCTGCGATATCCTTGATATATTCACCCTTGTAAAAATCTTCTGGCTCGGCAACATCCTGCCCGCTCAATTGTTTGGCGCGGTAATAGATGGAGCCACCCAGTATCAACATCTGCCGACCAGCATCATTGATGTAGTACTCAGCTTCCACATCATACCCGGCCATCTCCATGATGCGAACCAGGGAATCTCCCAAAGCGGCTCCACGTCCATGCCCAATGTGCAGAGGCCCGGTCGGGTTGGCGGATACATATTCCACCTGAACCCTGGTCCCAGCGCCCAGGTCCGAGGTTCCATAAGCTTTCCCCGCGTCACGGATGACGCCGACGGTCTCATGCCAAAAGGAGGGAGCAAAGGTAAAATTCAGGAATCCAGGTCCGGCTATCTCGATGGAGTCAATGAGAAGATCCCCTTCCATGGCAGCCACGATGTCCTCGGCAATGGCTCGAGGAGCCTTCTTGGCCTGCTTCGCCAGCATCATGGCAACATTGACTGACATGTCGCCGAATTTTTTATCCTTGGGCGGTTCGATAACGGCCTTTTCCGGCCACTCCCAGCCTTTCTCGGCCAGAACCGCTTTCAATGCGTTTTCAAGATGTATTTTCGCTCTCATGGCTTGTCTCACTCCTTGCAACAAAGCTCGTGCTCGGGGTTTAGCATGTTTGCCCCCGCAATCCAAGAGCATGCCGTCCCTCGGAAAAGGACACCACGCCAGCTTTATCGGTCTGGTTACGTTATTTTTTCACGCCCTGAACCAATGCCTCAAAAACTTCTGTCTTGGACAGGTCGGTCGTGTCGATGGTGATGGCGTCGTCCGCCGGTTTCAATGGAGCCACGGTCCGGCTCCGGTCCTGAAGGTCACGCGCTTCGATCTGTTCTTTCAGTTCTTCCAATTCAGCGGGCTTCCCCATATCACGAAGTTGCAGGAACCGCCGACGAGCGCGTTCCTCTACCGTGGCGTCGAGAAAAAACTTGTATGGAGCGTCTGGGAAAATGGCAGTTCCCATGTCCCGCCCTTCGGCAACCAATGCGAACCGATCGCCGATAGACCGCTGGGCCTGCTTCAAAAATGTCCGAACCACGGGTAATGTCGCCACATTGGACGCCCACATCCCTACCTGCTCAGTACGAATCTCGTCGCCTATTTCCACGCCATTCAACGAGAGTATTGACGTCTCTCCCACCCCTGAAAGAGTAAAATCAAACCCGGCCATTTCCCCCTCAAGCTCAGTCTCGTCCCACCGCCATGCGCCTTCGCCCAATTTCCAGGCAATGGCCCGGAACATGGCTCCGGTATCAAGATAGGGAATGGAAAGTTCTTTTGCCAACTGCTTGGCCATGGTGGATTTACCAACACCGGCCGGTCCGTCGAGAGTGACAATCAGTTTAGGCACCAAGGACCTCCCCGAGAGCCTTGATGAATTGTTTGTTTTCCGCTTCAGTTCCAATTGTGACCCGAATCATCTTCCCCAGTCCGAAGCTGCCCAGAGGACGAACGATGATCCCTTTCTTGAGGAGTGACTTGAAGACTGTCTGTGCCGGTTTTGTCGGCTCGAACATCACGAAATTGGCCTGACTCGGATAGACCTTGCACCCGATCTTGGGCAGGGCTTCCATGAAATATTCCCGCCCGCTCATGACCACCTGCAGGGTTTCATTGTAGAAGGCGTCATCATTCAGGGCTGCAATGGCCGCTTCCTCTGCCAGCAGATTCACCGTGAATGGAATGCGGGCATTCTTGAGATACCCCAACAACTTGGGAGGAAGGATGCCGTAACCGACACGCAGTCCCGCCAAGCCATACGCCTTGGAAAAAGTACGGAGGACCACAAGATTATCAAATTTATCATAAGCCTGCACCGGAGTGTAGGATTCGGGAGGCCATACGAAGTCGATATACGCTTCATCCACCACCAGCAGGCAGTCTTTGGGCAACACTCCGGCGAGCACGGACAGATCTTCCACACTGGCGGCCTGGCCGGTGGGATTATCCGGGCTGGTGACAAAGACCATGGCCGTATTTTCATCTGCGGCCTTGGCCAGTTTATCCAGTGGCAACTCGAAAGGGTCTCCCCGCTTGACCTCGCGGTATTCCACTCCGGCCAGCTTGGCACACATGCGATACATGGCGAAACTATGCTCATACCCAATCACATTGCTCACCCCCGGACGGGCCTTCATGCGAAAAAGCATATCAATGATTTCATCCGACCCATTCCCCACAAGGATGGATTCCCTGGGCACACCGATGTGTTTGCTGATCTCTGTGACCAATTTGGGGGTATTATTTTCGGGATACCGAAAAATCCTGTCGAGATTTTTGGCCATGACCTTTTGCACAACAGGTGATGCACCCAAAGGGTTCTCATTGCTGGCAAGCTTGATAACATTGGCAAGGCCGTACCGTTCCCGAATCTGTTCGATCGTCAGACCAGGGGTGTACGGGTCAAAGTCCAGGATTTCCGAACGGACGCTGAATTCTCTCATGATATTCCATTCCTGCGTGTGATTTCCGGCCAGTGGTGCCGAGGTAAAATACGGCAATCTCCAACAAAAGAACGGCCGAAGCCGTTCCTTGTATATATTTTGCTGATCCCAGTAAAGGGAAACGGACCTAGCTGGGACGAACTGTCAACACAGGAACCCCGGAAGACTTAACGACCTTTTCGGCCACCGACCCGAACAGGATTCGATCGATGCCCTTACGACCATGGGTGCCCATGACAATCATGTCGGCATTCTCGGCTTCCGCGATAGAAAGAATCTCCTCTGCGGGATAGCCTGTTACAACCTTGCCGACCACATTAAGATCGCCAAAGTTGTCCTTCACAAATTCGCTCATCGTGTCTTCAGCGCCAGTGACAATTTCTCCCACAAAGCTCTCAATGGAACTGGGAGGGACATGGAAGCCGACATACTGGCTCAAGGATGGAGCAACGTACAGCACCACGATCTGCGCACCAACGCAATTGCCAATCATGCTGGCATAATCGGCCACTGTCGGGCTGTAGTCCGAGAAATCAACTGCGCACAAAATTTTCTTGATATCAGCCATGATCGTTCTCCTTGGTATGTAATTCAGTGGTCTGAACGCCCATGCGTCAGCCACAAGAGGGACGTAAGAGTTCTTACATGTCATTATTATCTGCCAGAGCCATGGACCGTAGACAACCTTTTTCTTCTGCTTTACACTAGGGTGTAACCAAATGGGACTCCCTCCCGATATAGGGGGAAGTTTTTTCCGGGTTCCGTTATAAAAAAGATATGTATTTCCAAACGATTGTCAAGCGTTCACCTTGGCAAGATCCTTGCATTAGCAATGGTAACAACCACAGGATAGGAGTGAGAACCATGAAGATCCATCCTGATCAGATCGAGGGCGTTCAACCTGAGCAACTGCAAAGGAAGAACAAGACGAATACGTCCGGGCAAGCCTTCGGGGATCTTCTCAATCAGGAAGTGGCCAAGGGAGAGTCACCGCAGTCCGCTGCAGGTGTCGCGCCACCCCAGATTGTGAACCCTTTGATCGCCACCGAAGCAGTGAATTCCGTGTCTACCGACACAGACGACACTGTCGAGGGACAGGTAGAATCAGTTCTCGACAAGTGGGATGACTACGCTACCACGCTTGCAGGCCCTGAGGCAGGACTCAAGTCCGCCTACGGAACCCTGGATCAAATCGCCAGCGAAGTCGCTGCCATCAAGGAAGGCGATGCCGACCTTGATCCCGGCCTGAAGTCCATTGTCGATGAATTGGAAACCCTGACCGCAACCGAACAGTTCAAGTTCAATCGCGGCGATTACAGCTAGCCCAGACTCCACCATTTCGTGTGTCCGGACCCACTTGCGGCCCGGACACGCCCTTGCCTTGTTGACAAAGCCTCCGCACAAAAAGGCTCCGCCTATCACTTTTCTTATTCAATGCCCACTCCAGAAAAAAAACCGCCAAATACTGCCTGGCGGGGATGATTTCCTCGATGAAGAACAGAACTATTCGCCAAGATAGGCTTTACGAATATCCGGGTTCGTCAAAAGCTTGTCAGCGGCATCTTCCATGACCACGGAACCGGTCTCCAGCACATAACCGCGCTTGGAGCATTGCAGAGCCAGGTTGGCATTTTGCTCAACAAGAACGACAGTCACGCCTTGTTCATTGATCATCTTGATAATGTTGAAAATTTGCTGCACCAGCAAAGGAGCCAGCCCCATGGAGGGTTCATCAAGCAAAAGCACCTTGGGACGACTCATGAGCGCCCGCCCCATGGCCAGCATCTGCTGTTCCCCCCCCGACAAAGTGCCACCGAACTGCTTACGTCTTTCGCGTAATTTCGGAAACAAATCGAAAACACGTTCGATATCATCTTTCATGGCAACCTTGTCGTCTCGAAAAAAAGCCCCCATATCCAGATTTTCCAAGACAGTCAGTCGTGGAAATATACGACGCCCTTCAGGAACCTGGCAAAGTCCCATGGTCGGAAGAACATCACTCCCGACATCGTTTATCCGTTGTCCTTTGTACAGGATATCACCTTCCACGGCCTTGACAATATTGCATATTGTCATCAGCGTTGTGGATTTTCCCGCTCCGTTGGCCCCGATAATGGAGACAATCTCGCCTTCATAGACCTTGATGGATATTCCCTTGAGAGCCTGAATCCGTCCATAAGCGGAAACCACGTTCTTCAATTCAAGGATGGGTGTTTTTTCTGCCATCTATTCTGCCTCCGACGCTTCGAGCCTCCCGTGAAGGACTTCGCCAGCATCTCATGAACTTTTATATCTCAAGACCTATCGAGCCGGCTGGAAAACTTCGCACTTTTGCTGCTTTTCCCTGGACCGCCCCATTTCCCTGCCGGGTACATAGAGGCTCTTCTTCCCAAAAAGAACAGCCCGTCCTCTTCCCGCCCTTCTGCCTTGCAAAGGCGAAAGCGGCGTCTCGTTTTCAGTCGAAGACAGAGAATTTATCTCTGTCTCCCGGTATGCCATCCTTCTAGTCCGCTTCTTCCGACCGACGCCCCACACGCTTGGCAGGCCAGATACCTGCCGGGCGAATAAGCATCATCAAAGTCATGACACCTCCGAAAACAAGCATGCGATACAATTCGAATTCACGGAAAGCTTCGGGCAGAGCGACCAATGCAATAACGCCGAGAATGACACCTGGGATCGACCCCATCCCCCCCAGTACAACCATGGCCAAAACCATGGCGGATTCCAGAAAAGAAAAAGACTCAGGACCGACAAAACGCATCCGCGCAGCAAAAAAAGCACCGGCGAATCCGGCAAAGGTCGCCCCCATGCCATAGGCCAACAGCTTGAGCAAAAAAGTATTCACTCCCATCAACTCTGCTGCGGTTTCATCTTCTCGAATTGCTTCCCAGGCCCGTCCTATGCGTGAATGATTCAACCTGTAGACCGCCAGGATGGTAAAAACCGCAATGCCTAAAATAACATAGTAAAGAGAACTGAGGCTTTTGAATTGCACACCGAATATCTCCGGCCTCGGAATGCTCAAAATTCCATTGGGACCATTGGTCAATGCCATCCAGTTATTCAGAATAAGACGGACAATTTCACCAAAACCGAGGGTAACAATAGCGAGATAATCCCCACGCATCCGCAGAGTCGGATAGCCGATGATACAGCCTGCGATAGCGGCACAAAGACCGGCGACTGGCAAACAGAGCCAAAACGACATGCCGAAATGCAAGCTCAGCAGCGCATATGTGTAAGCACCCACCCCGTAAAAAGCGATGTAGCCAAGGTCAAGCAACCCGGCCAGCCCCACAACAATGTTCAATCCCAGCCCAAGACAAATATAAATGAGTACCGAAATGGCTACATCATGCGCATACCGCCCGGTCATCAGCGGAAACCCCACGGCAATGGCGAGAACAACACCGAGCAACAGCCATCTCGGCAGTTTCTCATACAGCACCTGGACGCCACTCATCCCGGCTTTGACGGGAGTCCCGACACTGTCGAGGTATCCAGCTTCCTTGATTTGATAAAAAAACATGATGAAAACAGCGGCGACAGCCACATAGCCAAAGACTTTGAAGGTCGTGGCAAATTCCAACCCTTCCGGCTTAATGCCCAGCAAAGGCCACAGCAGGATGAGAAACCAGACAAGACCGACCCCGCAGGCCAGCCATAATTTCTTAGACTCGCGTATCGTCAACGTTCTCTCCCATGATGCCGGTGGGGCGGAAATACAAGACAGCAATCAAAATGACAAAGGCAAAGACATCCTTGTATTCGCCGGAAATATATCCCGCCGCAAAAATTTCAACCATGCCGATTATGAGTCCACCGATCAGCGCACCGGTGATATTACCAATACCACCAAGAACCGCAGCCGCGAAGGCCTTGATACCGGGAACAAAACCCATGGAGTAATTGACCGACCCGTAATAGAGCCCAACCATAATCCCGGCAGCAGCAGCCAGGGCAGCGCCCAGGGCAAAGGTCAGGGCAATGATGCGATTGGAATTGATGCCAACCAGAGCGGACATGACCTTGTCCTGTGCTGTGGCTCGCATAGCCCGCCCGATACGGGTTTTGAAGACCAAAAGGTTCAGCCCCACAAGGAGAACGGCTGTCAGAACGACAATGAAGATTTGCATATAGGAGACTGAGACGAGGCCTATCTCAAAACCACCGGAAGTAATCTCGGTAGGATATGCCTTGTCATACACTCCCTGAGTCAGCATCAACCCGTTCTGGAGAAAAATCGACATACCCAATGCTGCCAACAACGCAGCCAGACGCGAAGCCTGTCGGAGCGGCTTGTAGGCGAGCTGTTCCACTGCCATTGCGAGCAGAGCACAGTATCCCATTGACAGGACGAGAGATATGCCAAGACAGGCATAGGGGTTCACCCCTTGTGCCGACAGATAGGAAATGAGGATAACCCCCATGTACCCACCTGCCGCAAAAAACTCGCCATGAGCGAAATTGATGAGCTGGATAATGCCGTAAACCATGGTATATCCCAGAGCGATCAAAGCATAGACGCCACCGAGAGTGATACCGTTGATAAGCTGCTGAATGAAAAATTCCATATGAATCCAATACGGAGGCCCGCACGGGCAGGCCTCCGGGGGTTAAGGTCGGGGAAGCCTAGTATTTCTCGCCGGAAAGGGAGTTCCAATAGGGGACAAACTTGCCATCCTTGATCTGGTAGACGGTATAGTTTGAACCGGAATCACCCTTTTCATTATAGGAAACCTGCTTGGAAGCACCGACGAAATCGACTTTCAACAGGGCTTCGCGAACCTTGGCGAAATCCGTGGTTCCAGCGGCTTTGACTGCCAACAGATAAGCCATGGTCGAGTCAAAAGAGTATGCAGAATAGGCCCCAGGCTCGTTTCCTGTGAGCGCTTTGTACTTGGTATAAAACTCCTTGTAGGCAGGAGCATCCTTGTCAATAGCGCCAAAGGTGCAGAACATGCCTTCGGCATCAGCCTTGGCTATTTCGATGAGCTTGGGATGATACACGGCATCCTGTCCCATCAGTTTTGCAGTGATGCCCATACGTCTGGCCTGAATAACCATCAACGCACCGGTGGCGGAGTTTTGCAGAGAAATGTAGAGCAAATCAGGGTTGGCACCCTTGATCTTTGTCAAAACGGCGGAATAATCCTTGTCCCCCTGATTCACATGATCGTGCTCCAGCACCTCAATTCCCGCTGCCTTGGCGGCAAGGGCAACGCCTTCGGCCAATCCCTGAGAATAGGTGGTTTTGTCATCAACGATAAAGATGGTTTTGACGTTCTCGACTTCCTTCATGAACTTGACGGCAGCCGGAGCCTGATGGTCATCACGACCACAGGTGCGGAACATGTTCGTCAGGCCGCGCTCAGTCACCTTGGGGCTTGTCGAGGCAGGCGTCAGCATGATGATATTTTCTTCGGCCAGGGTCTCGGATGCAGGGATGGTCGAGCTGGAGCAGTAGGCTCCGACAACGCCTACCACCTGATCGTTGATCAGCTTGTTGGCAGAAGCGACAGCCTGCTTGGGATCACAGGCCGTGTCCTGCGGAAAGACCTGGATATCTGTGTACCCGGCAATTCCACCCTGTTCTTTCATGACCTCGATGGCGATCTCGGCCCCCTGGCGAATATCATTGCCATCCGCCGCATAGGGACCGGTCAAAGGTGACATGGTTCCGATTTTCAAAATTTGCTCGGCCTTTTTTTCTTCGCCGCAGCCGGCCAGGACCATGGTCATGACGGCAAGCACCGCGACCAAAGCAAGGATACGTTTCATGGACACTCTCTCCGTAGTTGCAGTTGAAGCCAGATACTTACTGGCCGAGATATGCTTCAATCACAGCGGGATTTTTCTGAATTTCTTCAGGCAAGCCCTCCGCGATCATGACACCGTGGTCAAGAACGACGATGCGGTTACAAATCCCCATGACGACTTTCATATCATGTTCGACCATGAGGACATTGATACCCAGCTGGGTTATACGCCCGATATCATGCATTAATTCCATTGATTCAGCCGGATTGAGTCCGGCAGCAGGTTCATCAAGCAGAATCGCGTGCGGCTCACTGGCCAATGCTCTGGCAATTTCCAACCGACGCTGATGACCATAAGCCATATTGGATGCGACCTCGTCTGCGACAGAGCCAAGCCCCATGAATTCAAGCGCTTTCATTGATTTTTCAACGATACGTTCCTCTTCTCGTTTCTGCGAAGGGCTTCGCAACACCGCGCCGACGACACCTTTGCTGGACCGACTGTGCTGCGCAACCATACAGTTTTCCAAGGCAGTCATGTTCTGGAAAAGCCGAATATTCTGAAATGTCCGGGCAACCCCCATGGACAAGACCTGATAAGGGCGGAGACCTGTTATGACCTTCCCGTCATAGCTCACTTTGCCGGATGAAGCCTTGTATACGCCGGTGATGACGTTGAAGACTGTCGTTTTACCCGCTCCATTGGGACCGATCAGTCCGACAACCTCTCCCTCCGAAAGAGAGAAGGAAACATCGGTCAGAGCTTGAAGCCCCCCGAAACGAACACAGATATCATCTAATACTAATTTTGCCATAACTACCCGATTTGAAAAGGAATGGCCCTTTACCCCGAGACATTCTTCTTCCCATGCAACAGACCCAAGGACCCGGAATCTGTTATTTTTCTATTTGAACGGTATCTTTTAACCCATTTAAGAAAAAAAGTCTAATAAACGCGTAGAATGTTAATCTACCGACGAAAATTAATAAAGATTGCTTCTGAACAGAACATAATTGTCAATCCCCCCACAAAAACCACATATACATTGTAACAACTCCAATCAAACCGCATCAATAAAGGAATGTTGAGTCATAAAGGAGGATATTGTTCGACAGGGCAGCCTTTTAACGAATAATATCCAAGAAAACCAATCAGATTTCTCTCATTGCCAGACAGCCCTTTCCTTGAGCCTCCGAATACGTTAGTTTTCAGGATCACCAACGAATACTCTGGAGTACATTATGAGTAAAACAGTCTTCATCACAGGGGCGACTGCCGGATTTGGTAAAGCCATGGCCGAAAGATATGCCGCCGAAGGATGGCAGCTTATCGTGTCCGGGCGCAGAGAGGATCGCCTGGAAGAGCTCAAAGCGGAACTGGCACCAACGGCTGTTCACACAGTCTGTTTTGACGTCCGTGACAGGGAAGCGACCCAGGCAGCGATAGCCGCCATTCCGCCCCAGTTCGCTGACATTGATGTGTTGGTCAATAACGCAGGGCTTGCCCTCGGCATGGAGCCTGTCCACAAATGCGATCTGGATGAATGGGATTGCATGATAGACACCAACATCAAGGGGCTGCTTTATGTGACCAGGACCGTTGTGGAAGGAATGGTCGAACGAGGGCGCGGGCATATTGTCAATCTCGGCTCTGTCGCTGGAACATACCCTTATCCCGGCGGGAATACATACGGCGCGACCAAGGCATTTGTGAAGCAGTTCTCCCTGAACATGCGCGCAGACCTCCTGGGAACCCCTGTTCGCGTGACGAATATTGAACCAGGCCTGTGCGAATCCGAGTTCTCTGTGGTTCGTTTTCGTGGAGATGCTTCCATGGCGGAACAAGTTTACAAGGGCATGCAGCCTATTGTTCCCGAGGACATCGCCGAAATCATATACTGGGTCACCACATTGCCGCCTCATGTCAATATCAATGCGCTCGAAGTGATGCCAGTAGACCAGGCCTTCTCGCCTTTTGCCATCAACAGGAGCTAACTTTACCAAAAGTAAAAAGGGCCGGAACACATGCTGTTTTTCGGCCCTTCTTACTTTTTTACTTTTCCGGCTTCCTGCTTTTCTTTCTTTCTTTTTCTTGGGGAGATGCTTGCTCCAGAGAGGCGTTACTTTTCTTGACCGTTTTTTTTTCATCCGGTCTGACGATACCTTTTTTTGAGGTTTTGCTCGCCATTTGCTTGGCAACTTTTTCCGAAAAAACGGTTATATAGTGTCCTGCCTTTTCTTTTGACACATACATAGCCTGGTCTGCCATACGCACGAGAAGCTCGACATCCATCCCACCATTCGGATCAAATTCGGCAATACCAATACTCATGGTGACCGTACAATTCTCATCCATAAGGGTGAAATTCTCTGTCAGCCGCTTGCACACCAACCTTGCCATTTCCGCATTGGTTTGCGGCAAGAGCAAACAAAACTCATCTCCGCCGTATCGGGCTGCAACGTCTTCCTGTCTCGTGATACTTTCAAGTGATTTTGCTACATTAAGCAGAACAGTGTCGCCATACCTGTGCCCATGGATATCATTCGCCTGCTTAAACTTATCCAAATCTATATAGCACAAAGCAAACCGTTCAGCCCGACGTTGCCCTCTCGAAATTTCCATGCGCAAATATTCGTAAAAACTCCGCTGGTTAAACAACCCAGTCATACCGTCACGCCGGGCCTGGTCCGCCAACTGCTGTGTCCGCACAGCGACCTGCTCTTCCAGTTCACGTGTGTATTCCTCCAACTCTTCCTGCCCTCGCCTCACCTCGTTCATCAGTCCTTGAATGTAGGTATCAAAAACGAGAATCAAATCGAAGAGCATAAGTTTTTCCAAGGACTCCTGTTGAACTCGACAGGTCTTACAAACCAAGTCGTCTTTCGAATCATCTTTCGTATCGTCTCGGAGGTAATCACGAAGAATCATGCTCAATGTCTTGAATGCCGCGATATACAATTTGGGTGGAACTCCAATGCGCTTGTGAACCAAGCCGATGCGAAGCCGGGATTGAACGTATTCCATATCGTACTGACCATCAAAGAGAGACCGGAGATATCCTCTGAGATGATTTTTCAGCCTGTAGAGACTTTCCGCATCCCCAATAACCTGAGAGACTCCTTCCAATCCCACGAGCTTGTCATAAAATTTTTCGACAATGTCCACGAGGTTATTGGCTACCAAAGGTTTTATAGCCAGGAGGATTTTTGCATCCTCTTCTGTAATGAAAAGCAGGCCTTTCCTTTTGATAATTTCGTGATCAGTGATCCGTAACTGTTCATTGAGCGTGAGATCCGTGGGTTTCATGCGAGTTACTCCATAATGGAATTAATGATAGAACGGACTTCAATCAGTTTCCAGTGGACGTCACAACAAACACACGACACACAAGAATGCCCTCGGGCTGACTGATTTCCCTCTATGGTAATTCAAAAATGATATGCCGCTCTTTTCAATTATATATATTATAAAGAATGTAATGACAGTTAATCCCTCATTTCCCATTCCTCTCCTTGAACAGAGTCGCGCCCGCAATCAAAGTATTCTCTTCCTAAAAAATAAACATAAAATGAGTTCCTTCCTTTTTTTAAAGTTCTTACTCACCCGGTATAAAAGGAATCTCTGTCATAAGAAAAGGCCCACACCGAAGTGTGGGCCTTGAAACCATGCGAATTATTTCAGAGACCGACTTACCAGTCGCCACCGAAAGCGTCACCACCGAGTCCGAAGTCAGGTTCAGGCTCGCCACCGACATCAGGACCGGATGCCATGGCATCACCACCGGCTTCGGCTGCTGCACCTTCTGCTCCGGCAACACCGGCCACGACTACACCCTGACTCTTGACCTTTTCGACTTCCGCCATCAGGTCATTGAGTTTCTGGGTCATTTCATCAAGCTTCTGAGAAGCAACAGTGACCTTGTTCTCGCCAGCGGCATTCGCAGCGGCAACGGTTTTGGCCTGGGCTTCCAGAGGATCAATCTTGGCAGCCAACTCTTCTTTTTCGGTCGTCAGTTTTGCAACTTCGGCCTTCAGAGCGGCGTTCTCTTCTTTCAATTTTCCCAGGATATCGAGGACAGCCTGTGCACGGGCAGCTTCGCCCTCAGGCAACGCCTCGATCTTGACCTGATTGCCGAGTTTGGCGATTTCGCCTTCAGCGTATTTGGTCAGTCCAGGCTCCTGCTCGTAAATCCAGGCTTTAGACAATGCCTGGGCAACGGGAGCAATGTCTGCATCCACAGTTTCGGTCTGAGTGATATAAGCCAGCATATCGAGCTGAGTCTGATCAGCAGCTTCGCCGCGCAGTACAGACACGAAAGCGTTCATGGGGTAAACCTTAGCTTCAGCCATTTGATGCCTCCTTAACTAAGTAAGCTTCTTTTGTATGTTCACCAAGGCGACTATTTGTCAGCGCCCATGGGGATGCGACCAATTTTCTTGGCGTAGGACAGAGCCACAGTACGATAAACCAAGTGACCCAACTTGGACCACGGAAGGTATGCGAGCATCATGAAGACCGCGATGAGGTGGATATAATACACCGGGTAAGCCAGCAGGGCTACACCCATGACGCGGAAGATGAAAGCTCCGATACCAGTCAGGAAGATGGTCCAGATCAATGTAATCAAGTACCAATCGTACCAGTTTGAGGACTGTTTTGCCTGATCCAGATTCACGCGACGTTTGGTCAAGGCGACGAGACCATACACACCGAGACCGGCACCCAGGAAGGCGAGCAGTTTGATCGGATGGTAGATCGGCATCGGGGTATGACCGATGGCGGACAGGATATCGCCCAAGCCATGCATGCCAAGCGTGCGGAAGAGCCAGCCACCCCAGTGGCCGGATGCGACAACACCGGTGACGACCATCAAGGCGATAAATGCGAACATAAGCATCTTGTGCCCCCCGGCGCGCTTGACATCAAGCTCGTCGGAAGTGTCGTCATTGCAGTCGTTAAACTGTGTGTGTTGCAGTATTTCATACTTCACGGTGTCAATCAGAGCGGCACAAAAGCACGGCTCTTCCTTGCGCCCGACAATGAATGTCTTGGGCTGGCCATCAAAAGCCTTGAGCATGTTCCGGACACCGGCATAGAAGCCCCAGAGCATGAAAGCAAACACCAGAATGAAGATAGGATCAATGGTGAAATCACCCGGAAACAGGCCACCGAAGACGATAATGCCGTCGGCAACAGGATTCCAGGCATGAGCGGCTTCGTTCCACTCGAAAGTGGGCAGTGCGGAGCCGAGCTTTCCAGCCATGATAACCCAGATGATGCCATACAGCAGTGCGGGAACAGCGGCCAAAGGCAGCATTCCGGCAGAGCTGGACATCAGCTTGCCAATGATCGGCAGCGGAGCCAGATTGCGATAAGCCATGTTCCGCAGGGCGGAAAGCATATCACCAGGTTTGGCACCACGGGGGCACAGGTCGGAACAGGTGCCACAATTGTGGCACAGCCAGATGTCGATATCGTTGACCAGTCTGTCCTTGAGTCCCCACTGAGCCCACACCATTTCCTTACGGGGGTATGGATTGTCATCCGGGGACAGAGGGCACACCACCGAACAGGTGGCGCACTGGTAGCATTTTTTCAGGGAGTCGCCGCCGACAGCCTGCAACTCTTTCACGAACTTAAGGTCCGGTTGTACCTTGACGGTATTAGACATGCCGTACCTCCTAGTAACCCTTGAACGGGTTCGGGCCGAAGTTGGTAGTGATGTTCCTGACGAATTCATCGATGATACCAGGAACCTGGTCGTACATGTCGATGGAAACCTCGAACTGCTCAACGCGTTCAGGCTCGACACCGAGACGACCAAGGGACTCAGCAATGTTTTCCTTGCGGCGGTTACACAGCTCTGACCCCTTGATAAAGTGGCACTGGTAATCGTCACCGTATTTGCAGCCCAGCATCATCACACCGTCAACCCCCTTGGACATTGCGTCTGCAACCCAGATGGCATTGACGGAACCGAGGCAGCGCACAGGCAGGAAACGGACATAAGGAGACCAGGATTTGCCGCGCATGGCAGCCATATCCAGAGCCGGGTAGGCATCGTTCTCGCACGCCAGAACGATGATGCGCGGGCCACCTTCGTCCAGAGTATCGGGAACTTTGACTTCCTTGATGGCCTGACCGATCTGGCTGATACCATAGTTGGAAAAGGAGATGACGCGCTCCGGACAAGCTCCCATACACGTTCCGCAACGGCGGCAACGAGTGGGATTCGGAAGCGGTGTTCCCTTTTCATCATCATCCAACGCGCCGAACGGGCATTCCTCGGTGCAGCGTTTGCACTGGGTACAACGAGTAAAGTTGAACTCAGGGAAGCTCAGATCGCCGGAGCGGGGATGCACGGCCACGCCACGATTGGCGGACTCGATGCACTGGATAGCCTTCAGAGCGGCGCCTGCGGCGTCCTCTTCAGCAAGCCCCAATCCCATGGGCTGGCGAACGCAACCTGCTGCATACACACCTGTACGACGGGTTTCATATGGGAAGCAGATGTAGTTGGAATCAGCAAATCCATCGAATAATTCCAGGTCAGGGAACGCTGGCCCCTGACGATAGACGAATTGCATGATCGGATCAGAAGCCGTTGTCGGCACGATGGCAGTAGGAACCACTACCATATCAGCAACCAGCTCGATTTCGGCACCCAGGAGGGTGTCCTTGGCAGTCACAACAACCTGTGAGCCGGCATCCCTGACACCGGTGACGGTGCCCTTGGTCAGCATGACACCCGGATCGTCCTGAGCGGCCTGGTAGTATTTCTCATTGATACCGGGGACCATCATGTGATCGTAGACCACATAGGCGACGGCGTCCGGAGCAAGTTCACGTACATAGTTGGCCTGCTTCAAGGCGACCAGAGAGGTCAGCTCCGAGCTGTAAGCCAAATGTTTCGCGGATTCTTTATCTTCATAAACGAAGACTTCGCACTCTTCATCTTCTTCTACGGGAGCAGCGTCGTCTTCTTTGCATGGCAGATCTTCGGGAGCGGCACATGCTGCGCCGCACGCATCATAATTGACACCCTTCATCAGCAAAGAGGTATCAACGATGAATGCCACGGATTTCGGAGTCTTGCCGTCTGCGGTCTTAATGCCGCCGTTGGCAGCCATCTTTTCAAGCTCCGCAGTGGTCACGACGTTTTTAACGGAACCATATCCGAGCGGTGCGAGGAATTTGGTATTCCCCGGCATCCAACCAGTAGCCATGACAACTGCACCAATCTCATACTCGGTACCGGCCACAGTGGCTTTGTACTGAGCAGGCGCACCAGCCAGGGAATCAACCGTGGCACCGGTGATAACCTGAATCTTGTCGTTGGCCTGGACTTCCTTGATAAGGGCATCGATGCCGATTTCCTGCTGACGTTCACTAAAAGGAGCACCCAGCGGGAAGGATTTATACATTGTAGCGGCCTTGCCACCCAACGTGTCAGCCTTTTCAACCAGGATCACGGAGTATCCCAGAGAAGCTGCGTTTGTAGCAGCCTTCAAACCTGTGAAACCACCACCCACGACCATGACGGTCTTGAAGGCATCAGGCAGTTCCGGTTCGGGAAGACGGCTGTTGGCCAGCTTGATGATTCCCATATTGACATAATCCTTGGCGATGACTTCCATCTGACCAGGGAAAGCCGGGTCTTCCTGGTAGGACCACACACACTGCTCACGCAGGCTGACGCGTTCTACCTGGGTTTTCTCATCAAATTTGAAAACATCCCATTTTGAACGGGGAGTACAGGCGCAGCAAACCACGCCGTCCAATTCGTTTTCCTTGATATCGGCCTCGATCATTGCCACGCCCTCGGGGCTGCAAAGCACCGCATTGGACTTGGCGACGGTGACGACGGAGGAATGTTTGCCACCTGCTGCAAATTGAGCCAGGGCATCGACATCGAGATTCGCTCCGATGTCACAGCCTCCACAGATATATACTCCAAGCTTTTCAGCCATTGGTTACCTCCCTACCACGGTTTGAATCGCTTTCATCGCGGCAGCAGTGCCGGACTGGGCGGTCTTCATGACGTCAAGGGGCTGCTTGGCGCAACCAGCGGCGATAATACCTTCGCCGTCCATGACGAAACCGTCGGCATCCATGGAACCGACCGGAGCAGTCAGTCCAGCAGTGCTGGGCTCCATGCCCGTGGCCAGGACTACCATGTCGAACTTCTCTTCGGACTTAATACCAGTGAGAGCGTTCTCGACGGTGACGATGGGGTTGCCAGCGGCGTCTTCGACGATAGCTGCGACTTTACCTTTGACGAGACTGAGCTTGTCGTCCGCCTCGGTGGCAACCTTGAATTTGTCATAACGACCGGGAGTACGCAGATCGATGTAGAAAACAGTCACGTTGGCATCGGAGCGTTTACGGACGTAGCGGACATGCTTCAGGGAAGCCATGCAACAAATGTAAGAGCAATAGTTCAGGTGATTCTGGTCACGAGAACCAGCGCATTGAACAAAAGCGATCTTTTTAGGCTCCATCCCATCTGAAGGACGGGCAATCTGGCCGCCTGTGGGACCGTTGGGCGCTGCAAGGCGCTCAAACTGCATGTTGGTGACGACATTCTTGAGAGTGCCACCGCCGAGGTTGGTCAGGTTGGAAACATCATAGGGTTTCCAGCCGGTAGCAACCACAATGGCCCCGACATTCAAGTCGATGGCCTTGGATGTGTCATCAAGATCAACTGCGTCATAAGGACAGGCAGCCTTGATGGCGGAAAGCTCACCTTCGGACGCATTTTCAGCATCCACCACATAGCGCATCGGGAACATGAATGGATGGGTCTTGTAAGCCATGCCGCGCTTGCCGGTGCCGAAATCGAATTCGGATTCAACCGTGGAGGCCGTAGCCTTCTCGCACTCGCCGCAGGCGGTACATTTTTCATTCACGTAGCGGGGCCGCTGTGTGATTTTCACGTCGTAGTTTCCTTTGGTGCCGGAAACGGACTCGACGCTGGCCATGGTGATGACCTTGACATTGGGGTTATTCTTGATGCGCTGAAATTGAATCTCTAAACCGCAGGAAGGGGGACACAGCTTCGGAAAGTACTGATTCAGCTGTGCAACCCTGCCACCGAGGTAGGGATTTGTTTCAACGATGTAAACCTCGTAGCCGATTTCGGCAGCTTCGAGGGCGGCGGTGATTCCGGCGAATCCCCCACCTACAACGAGAATACTATTATTCGACATTCTCTTCACTCCTCCCGAATAAAGTTGAGGCTCAGCCAGAAAATGGCCTAAACCCGGACCGGGAGCGGCATCCCGGCCCGGATTCAGACCATTTCAGCCCCGGTAGATTGGGAAGTGACCGCGAACCCAGGGGCTCGCGGTCACGGGATGATCATTTCCCTAATAGGACTTAGGCGTCAGGGATAATCTTGACGTAAGGCTTCTTGAAGATAGTGGTCACGCCAGTGGCGGGATCAAAGGTGGAGTTAACAAAGCATCTCCACTTGGAATCGTCCAGGCCCATGAAGTCGCCACGGTAGTAGAAGCCCGGGTAACGGGATTCTTCGCGGAATTCGATGTGCTGCATGTGCAGGCGGACAGTCCACAGACGGTGGAACTGTTCCCAACAACGCATCAGTTCGTGCAAGTCACGAGCTGCGAGCTTCTTGGAATCTTCCTCGATCATACCGAGCAACCAGAAACCGGTGTTCAGCAGAGCCTTGGAGGTCATGTACAGAGTCGCAACACCACCACCGTATTCATCGGTGCACTTGATGAGACGCATCATGAAGTTGTGAGGAGTGATGTAAGCAGGGTTGACAACAGGATCGGTGGAACCGCCCTTGTTCTCTTCGTAGGTGTACCAAGGCTGGTACAGCTCCTGCTTCAGTTCTTCAGCGGTTTCCTTGAAGGAAGGCTGGAAGTCCTTGTGGTCAACAACCCAACGGACCATCTGCTTACCGACGATGCGGCCTTCAGCATGGGAACCGGAGGAGAACTTGTGACCGGAAGCGCCAACACCATCAGCACAGGTCCACAAGCCGTTGACAGTCGTCATACGGTTGTAAACTTTGCCGTTGTCAGCTTTGACCTTATAGGAATCAGGAACCCATTCTTCGTCAGGGCCGGAGCACCAGATGCCGCAGCAACCGGAGTGGGAACCCAACAGGTAAGGCTCGGTAGGCATGATCTCGGAACCACGATCCTCAGGAGCGCAGTTGGTAGCAGCCCACAGGTTGGCCTGGCCAACGCACATGTCAAGGAAGTCTTCCCAAGCCTCGGACTCAAGGTGCTTCCACTCAGGGCCGGACAGATCGCCATTGACGGTCTTCAGCAGAGCGGACTTGGTGTCCATGAAGATCGGGCCGCGGCCTTCACGCATTTCACGGAGCATCATGTGGTTACGCAGACAAGTGGGGATGATGTGACCCTTGGCATAGCCGCGATCCTCGTAAGGCTTCAGCATGGCACGGTTGGTCTCGCAGTAATCCTCACCCTTGTAGTTGGTAGCTTTGGCCTTGAACAACAGGAACCATGCACCGACCGGACCGTAACCGTCTTTGAAACGGGCGGGGACGAAGCGGTTTTCCATCATGGTCATTTCGCCGCCAACCTGGGCAACCATGGTGTAGGTGGAACCTGCGTTCCAGACTGGGTACCATGCGCGACCCATACCCTCTCCAGTGGAGCGGGGACGGTACACGTTAACAGCACCACCACAAGCGACAACAGCAGCGTTGCACTTGTAGATGTAGATCTTGTTTTCGCGAGTGGAGAAACCAACAGCACCAGCGATGCGGTTAGGCTCGTTCTGGTCGAGGAGCATCTTGACGATGAACACACGCTCGACGTAACGATCTTCACCAATGGCGTTCTTTGCAGCTTCAGCAACGATGCACTTGTAGGACTCACCGTTGATCATGATCTGCCAGCGGCCGGAACGGACAGGCTCTGCACCGTTGCGGATTGCCAGGCCTTCGGCCTTGGCTTTACCACCGTCGAGGTTTTTGCCGTCTTTCTTGACCCAGATGGGGAGACCCCATTCTTCGAAGAGGTGGACGGAATCATCAACGTGACGGCCGAGGTCGAAGATCAGATCTTCACGAACCAGGCCCATCAGGTCAGTGCGGACCATGCGGACGTAATCGTCAACATCGTTCTCACCGCAGTAGGTGTTGATTGCGGACAGACCCTGAGCAACCGCACCACCACGCTCGATGGCAGCTTTATCGACCAGCTCCAAGGTAATGGAAGGATCAACTTTCTCGATCCAACGCATAGCTTCGAAGGCAGCGCCGCAGTTACCCATGCCGCCGCCGACCATCAGGATATCAACACTTTTTTCGACGATTTCCGGCTCGGCGAGAGCAACACCTTTGGAGGCTTCTTTCATAGGAAGCAGAGGCATAATATTTCTCCTAGATTATTCGTGTTTCAAATTCAGTAAGACTAGATAAACTGCACAATCCCGTACTAGACGAGGTCGGCGTAGTCTTCCATCTTCCACTCTTTCTTCAGGTCAGCCTCAGTGATGGCAGCCGGTTCCATTGCGGTTGCAATGGGGGTGACCAATTCGGTCTCGGTGAACAGCAGTTCATTTTCGAGATCGGACGGCTCAGGCTTGCCTTCGAAAGGCTTGATGGAACCTTCAGGAGTGGTACGGATGGGGAACTTGAAGCGCTTCACGGAACCGTTACGGAACTTGATGGTCCACATGATGTCTTCAGCAGAGCGCATGGGGATGGAGGTACCGCCCATGGGTGCGAAGTCAGCGTACGGACGGGCTTCGATTGCGCCCTGGGGGCAAATCTTGACGCAGGAGTAGCACTCCCAGCATGCAGACGGTTCCTGGTTGTATGCCTTCATTTCGGCAGGATCCAGGATCATCAGATCGTTCGGGCAAATGTACATGCAGGCGGTCTTTTCGCCACCTTTGCAGCCGTCACATTTTTCCGGGTTAACAAAAGTCGGCATAACTTCTCCTCCTAAATAGGGTTTTATTATTCACAAAAACCGACGTCCTCTACCTTAACTAAAAAATATACACGACCCAATTTAATGGGGCGGAAATTGGGAATTAGCAAGACGCACAATCCTTGTCAACGTGAAAGTGAATTTTTGAACAAGCGATCATCGTCAAATCCCGTCAATGGCTTACATACTCCCGACTGCCGCTTTTTCCCCTGCTTTCGCTCCACACGAAGGCACTTCGGGCAACTTCGGGATTATCAATGAAAACCACCACAGTTTTTAGGGCAAATCGAGCGTTGTTAGCAAGCGTTTTCTGAATCTGTTGCCTGATTATCATCTGAAGAAAATAATACCCCGATTTTATTTGATTTTATAGCATAAAAGCTGCTCACTTTTTCTAGACTTTTTTATGACTATTTTGACATTCCCGTGACCATTCATTTCAATCTCTATATGAGACAAGTCATTTGGAAAAACCGCTTGACACGACTTTCACAAACGTACAATAAAGGCTGACCCTGATATGGGAAATAATCATGGTTTCGGGGCGGGTTGTATTCGCACACCATGAATTAAGGCTATGGTTTTATTAATAAAACTTTTTTTAGGAGGCTTAAATGTCCAACCTCGTAGCACCTCACGGTGGTAAAGGTCTCGTCTGCTGCCTGCTCGAAGGCGCTGAGCTTGAAGCAGAAATCAAAAAGGCCGAAGGCCTGAAGACTCTCGACATTTCCGATCGCGCCAAGGGCGACCTGATCATGATGGGTATCGGCGGCTTCTCTCCGCTGAACGGATTCATGAAGAAGGCCGACTGGGCTGGCGTCTGCGAAAAGTTCCTGATGGCAGACGGCACCTTCTGGCCCATCCCCATCACCCTCGACACCGATGACGAAGACGTCAAAGTCGGTGACGAAGTCGCCCTGAAGGCAGCTGACGGCACTGTCTACGCTACCATGACGGTCGAAGAAAAGTACGAGATGACCGAAGCCGACAAGAAATGGGAATGCGAGCTGGTCTACAAGGGCGAAGGCGAAGATTCCGCTGACGACAAATTCTGGGAAGTTGCCATGGAAGATCATCCAGGCGTCCAGATGGTCATGGCTCAGGGCAAATACAACCTGGCTGGTCCTGTCAAGGTTCTGTCCGAAGGCGACTACGCAGTTCGTTTCCCCGGTGTTTACCTGACTCCTGCTCAGATCCGTGCCGAGATGGAAAAACGCGGTTGGTCCAAAGTTGCCGCTCTGCAACTGCGTAACCCCATGCACCGCTCCCACGAATTCCTGGCCAAGATCGCCGTTGAAGTGTGTGACGGTGTTGTCATTCACTCCCTGATCGGCAACCTGAAGCCGGGCGACATTCCGGGTGATGTCCGTATCAAGTGCATCCAGACCCTGATCGACAACTACTTCGTTCCCGAGAACGTCATCAATGCCGGTTACCCCCTCGACATGCGCTACGCCGGTCCCCGTGAAGGTCTGATCCACGCAACTTTCCGTCAGAACTACGGCATCAACAACATGCTCATCGGTCGTGACCACGCTGGTGTTGGTGATTTCTACGGCCTGTTCGAAGCTCAGGACATCTTCAAGAAAATCCCTTACCAGGACGGTTGCGAAGCTGAGTCCGGAAAAGCTCTGCTTTGCCAGAACATGAACATCGACTGGACCTTCTACTGCTACAAGTGCGACGGCATGGCTTCCATGCGCACCTGCCCGCATACCAAAGAAGACCGTGTCATCCTGTCCGGTACCAAACTGCGCAAGGCCCTGTCCGAAGGTGCTGAGGTCGTCGATCACTTCGGTCGCGATGAAGTCCTCGTCATCCTGCGCGAATACTACGCTGGCCTGACCGAAAAGGTCGAGGTCAAGATGCAGAAAGCTGCTTCCGGCGCAGACATGTAGTGTCAGAGCCGGTCAGACCATCTGATCGATACGAGGGAGGCAACAGAGATGTTGTCTCCCTTTTTTTATTGCCTGAATCCAGCTTGTCCAAAAGAGCACAAGTAAAAAGATGGCGCGATTTCATTCGCTCTTATCCTCTTTTTCACAAGCTGAGAATCGCCCGCACTTTTATATTTGACCGAATACTGCACGGAGCAGTGTTGACCTCAACCTTGCAGAAGGACACACCGGAAACCTCGCAGCAGAGATGTCACCCTGTGATCATGCCTTTTTCGAAGCTGATAAAGTGATTGGAAAGAGTCTGCATCACGCAGCCATCCTTGATGAATGAACTAATCGAGCTTCAGATCAAGCAGGACTATCTCCGAATAAGCAAGATCTATATTGCGAGGTTTGACACGAGAGGTTTTATAAAATCGAGGGGACTGGAGACGCTCCACAATTGCGCCGTGACCATCGTTTTCAACAAATCGTCTATCAGCGGCAAAAACAGCATTCCCATCAGGCAGCAAAGCTTCGGCAATATCTCCCACCCTGTCTGTAAACATGCCGGGATTGCTACGATAGAGGACGTCATAATAGAGAGTGCCACCTTTTTTCTTTGCCAATGAAAGCAACAGCAGACACTGCGTACATCGTGTTGAAACAAGCACCGGTGTCACCGGAAGCCCTCGATGGTCTTCCAGAATTTCCACTTCATCCGGGTTACCCCGCGTCAGTATTTTTTCAGGGTCATGCAACAATTCAAGATTCTCAAAGGCATGCCCATCTTTTTTCCACAGCAAACGTTCCGTTTCCAGCACATCGAGGCCAAGCGTTTTGAAATATTCGATTTTTTTTGGAGAAAGAGAGCAAACCAGATAAGTTGTCTCAGGATCAGCAGTCGCCATCTCCAGCATCATGCGTCCCAACCCGTGTCCTCTGTATTCCTTGCGAAGATACCATGAAGTGAAATTGACAAATCGTCTTTTCCTGGTCCCCACAGTTCGATACGAGCAGATGTGGCCATGAAAACCAACAATCTCCTCTCCGTCTACGGCGACGATCCCCAGGTCTGGCTGCTCATGGCACCACGGGGCGTTAAAAAGACGTTGCCAGCGTTCCACCGGGATATCAGGGTTCATGAACGTATGGAGCAGATGACAAATGGCATCGCAATCATCAAGACGAACAGGGCGCAATGTCGCAATCATCTTCGAGTCCTCGTTTGTGAGATTGGCCAGATATCCGCCGGCCTCATCCAATCCGTGGCGGGATGAGTGGCCAGCAGCGAAAAGAGCAGTTCCAAGAAATCCCAGGCAGCAGTGTCCATTTCCATATGATGCGTCAGCACACAGGTCGGCTCGGACGCATCGGCAAGCCCTGTCCGCTTGGCAGCAAGATGGCTGACAAGCTCTCGCACGCATTTCTCGCTTCCGACAAAACGCGCACCAGCTTTTTTATCTTTCCATGAAAGAAGATCACAGTGAGCATCGGCACGGACCAAGTCCGCCGGAGGAACCGGGCGCTGCCGCTTGTAGGCGGCCGAAACGCCCCGATAGCCCATAACCGGCAGGTATGGGAGCAACGCTGCATCCATCCTGTTCCACGGCGGCACTATGACCGGCACAAAACGTGCGGCGAAAAGCTTTTCCAAAAGCAGCATGCCCTGCCGCAATTCCTCCAGCACCACTGAAGTCGGACGATGCAAACCGAGTTCCCATGCCCCGTTTCCCTTGGGAGCATGATTGATATGAGCGTAGCCATGCTGCAATACCCAGGCATGCTCACACTCGTTCACAACCTGTCGAAGAGACTCTCCGGCACGCATAGGCACAGCCGCCAGCCCGCACGGGACAGCGTGTCTGGTACTGAGAGCAAGGAGATGCTCCAGAGCCGGGCAGCATTCTCCGGCATCATCATCGCGCCACCAAAGTTGAACCCGCTGGCCCATCCGGGTCCAAGCATCCAACTCTGTTATCAAAATGTGCACTCGTTCATCTGTCATGGGTGGGTCAGTTGTAGCAAAGGTCCCCCCAAAAGGGAAACCCATACGCTGGTGTTTTTATAGAGAACATGGCAGGAGACCCAAAGGAGATGAAGCCAATGAAAACGCAGATAAACAGCATAATCTGGAACATGACACGCAAATGCAATTTTCGTTGCGAATATTGCTATTTCCCTCACGACAACACCCCGGTCACGGAGACATTGCCTGTCGACAAAGTGAAGGCATTTCTGAATGGTACAGGCCGACCATGGTCTGTCCGAATGACTGGAGGCGAACCCTTCATCTACCCCGGCATCATAGACATTTGCGCCGAGCTGTCCCGATCGCATAGAATCGGTATCGATACCAACCTATCTGTTTCCTCAAAAATACAGGACTTTGCTGACAGAATTGATCCCGACCGTGTGGAGAACCTCTATGTGGCGCTTCATATCGAGGAACGCGAACGGGTCAAAGGAGTTAATTCCTTCATTCGCAACGCCCGACTGCTGATTGACCGGGGGTTCGCTGTCATCGTCAACTATGTGGTTCACCCGAATCTGGAAAAACGATTCCACCAAGATGTGGCTTTTTTTGCGGAACGGGGCATCACCATCACGCCGCGTCCTTTCAGGGGTGAGTACAATGGCCGAAGATATCCCGAAGCGTACGGCGACCGGGCACAAGCCATTTTCGCCAATCATCCTGAACAAGGCAAAAAAATAGCATTCAATTTTTACGGCGTCCCCTGCACAGCAGGACAGACCCTCCTCCGGCTGGAACCAGACGGCACGATTTTCCGATGTCCGGGAGATAAGACTGTCCTCGGCAACGTTCTTGATCACGTTACCCTTGGGTCTGGTGCTGAACCTTGCCGAAAAATGCGGTGCCCCTGCCGAGGGCTGGACCATGTCCACCTGACACCCGCCCAATCCGCTCTGGTGGAAGGCGTCCAGTACGCAGTTGTCGGAGACAACCAGGGATCTGCCGATGCCCTGGGACGAGCTCTGGTCAGCGTTCCGGCGCACCCCTGTGCCGAAAACAACCTCGGAGTCATAGCCTGGCGAAACGGCGACACAGACTGTGCCGCAGGGCACTTCCAAGCCGCCCTTGCGGCCCGCCCCGAGCGAACTCTTTATGCTGAGAATCTTCATGGAGCCACAGAAGGGAACCCTGATTTTGACCCACAAATATGCCTGGACGTGAATCCCTTTCCCGATAAATAGGCTCAACCTGATAAATTATCCCCTGTTGTCATGAATGCATTACCTTTTCTGGACAGAAAGCCTTCAACCCGGTAGTGTTTCCCTGCTGGCACGTCCCGATGACATATCCGGCCTCTTTTTTTGCCAGCGATGAATATATGAAACCGAAATCATACAATATATTGATGTATTCCCATGACACGTACGGTCTGGGACACATCCGCCGCACCATGGCCATTGCGGGCAGCCTTGTTCGCCCTGGGGTCAATATTCTCATTGTCACAGGTTCCCCCATTGTCGGACGCTATACCATGCCCAGTGGAGTGGACTTCGTCCGTATGCCGGGTATGATCAAGAAAACCAACACGATCTACGTCCCGCATTCCATCAAGGTGGACCCGAAGATAGCCATCACCATTCGCAAGAACATCATCCTCTCCACAGCCAAGGCATTCAAACCCGATCTTTTTATTGTGGATAAAGTGCCTTCCGGTCTGAAAAATGAAGTCCTGCCGACGCTCAAATGGATCAGGAAGAATCTCCCTTCGACCCGCGCAGTACTCGGACTGAGAGATATTCTCGATGACGCCCGGTCCACACAGGCGGACTGGAAGCGAAAAAAATTCCCCGAAATTCTCCGAGACCTCTACTCCGAAGTCTGGGTCTACGGAGACAAAGCTCTCTACGACCCGATCGTCGAGTATGCCTTTCCCGATGACATCGCGGAAAAAACAGTCTTCACCGGCTACATCCCACGCAAGGTGCCCAAGCACCGAAAAGTCAGACGAAAGCACAAGCAGGTCGTGGTGACCATCGGCGGCGGCGGAGACGGGTACACCGTCCTCGATAATTATCTCAAGATGCTTGAGACCAACGGCACTGTGGATTTCAAAACCCTGATGATAACCGGACCGTTCCTTGACCCGGATCGGCTTGATGAACTGGCAGATCGCGCTCGCGCCCTCAAGGTCCAGATCAAACCGTTCGTCAAGAATCTGGAGAAACGCATGGCCGCAGCTGATCTGGTCGTGACCATGGGCGGCTACAACACCCTGTGCGAAATCCTTTCGCTCAGGAAACCAGCATTGGTCATTCCGCGCGATAATCCCAGGCAGGAGCAATTGCTCCGGGCCAGGGTTTTCAAAAGCCACGGCCTCTGCGATTATATCAAATGGGACAACGCTACCCCTGAAATGCTTCGAGAAAAAGTCCACGCCCTCCTCACGGACTCCACCCGATGCGTGGCCGAACTTGAGCAATTCCGTATGACCGGCCTTGATGTCATGCGGCAGCGGCTTACCCATTTCCGAGAGTGTGACGAGTGACAGATTCCTCCCCCAAAGGGAAAACCCTCGGCATGGTGCTGAAAGGGTATCCCCGAATTTCCGAGACCTTTATTTCCAATGAAATTCGTCTGCTCGAAGAAATGGGGTTTACCATCCATATCTACTCCATGCGAGCGCCCAGAGAAAACTTTACCCACGATTCAATCAAATCGATCAAGGCCAAGGTTACTTACCTGCCCTCATCGATGATCCTGGGGCTCCCAGCCCTGCTCTGGTATAACCTACGCCTTTTCTTCCGTAGACCTGGCCGGTATTGGCGATGCCTCAAACTCATGAAGACCCGTTTTCGCCTGGCTCCCAAGAAGCACACATGGCTCAAACATATGCTCCAGGCCGGGTATATCATGCAGAAATCCGTTCTTGATCAGGGGGTCGACCTCGGGCACATCCACGGACACTTTGCCCATACGCCGACCACGGTAACGATGTACGCCGCAGCCTTGGCGGATGTGCCTTTTTCTTTCACCGCCCATGCCAAGGATATCTACACCCAGGACCCTCGCCGTATTGAAGACAAGATAGACCTCGCCAAATTCGTCGTGACATGCACCCGATACAATGAAGGGTATCTGTCTCGGTTCTCGAAGAACGGCAAACCCATTCATTGCGTTTACCACGGCATCAATCTTGATCTTTTTTCGCCCAATGGACGGACGACCGGGGCGACCAAACCGTATCAAATTCTCACAGTGGCCCGCTTTGTGGAAAAAAAGGGACTCGACACCATCCTGCATGCCCTGGCCCGGCTTCGCGATGCTGGTCTTGAATTTCATTATACCCTGGTCGGGGAAGGAAAATCCGGCTTCAACCGCACTCTTCGCGCCCTGATCACAGAACTGGGTTTGGATGATGTCATGACCCTGCCGGGAACCATCACCCATGATGAAGTGATCAGACTTCTGGGCAACGCCGATTGTTTCACTCTCGGATGCCGGGAAGCAAGCGACGGAGACCGGGACGGTATTCCCAACGTCGTGGCGGAAGCCATGGCAACCGGTGTCCCGGTTGTCGCCACAGACGTGTCCGGGGTGCCGGAACTTGTGGAGCACGAGAGCACCGGTCTGCTCTGCCCGGCCAACGATCCCAAGGCGCTTGCCGTTATTCTTCAGAGAATGTTGACAGACCAAACCCTTCGCGCTCAGGTCATTCCGGCTGCCCGCGACAAGGTCCATGCAGTCTTCGACAACAAAAAACTCATTCATGACCTGGGAGATATCTATTTGGCCCATGGAGTCCCCTGCGAGCGGTAATTGCACAAACAAGCTCTTTGAAACGCTCGTGTCTCTGCACAGGGAGCCCCCCGCCCGAGCTTCGTTGAAAACAAAAAGGGCCGGAACTCTCATCAAGTTCCGGCCCTTTTTGTTTTCAGTATCTTGAACTATGCACCGACATGCAGCTTGAATGCCTCAAGTGTGTTGACCATCAACTGAGCGATGGTCATGGGGCCGACGCCCCCTGGAACGGGGGTCATGGCATGGACCTTGTCCTTCAGGGCTTCAAAATCGCAATCACCGGCCAACCCTTCATCTGTTCGATTGATACCGACATCAACCACGACCGCTCCTTCCTTGACCATATCGGCAGTGACAAAATTTGGTGTGCCAATGGCCGCAAAAATAAAATCCGCCTCCAGGCATTCAGCCTTGAGGTCAGCGGTACGCGAATGACAGAGCGTCACCGTTGCATTGGCGCAGGGTCCGGCCTGAGAAAGCATCATGGCAAGGGGCTTGCCCACAATGTTCGAGCGCCCGATGACAACAGCCTTTTTGCACGCAGGGTCAAGGTTGTAACGCTTAAGCAGGTTGATGACTCCTGCGGGGGTACACGGTTTGAATCCAGGCAGCCCGAGACTCATTTTACCGACGTTGACCGGATGAAAACCGTCCACATCCTTATTGGGATCGATCAGATCAAGAATTTTCTGAGAATCAAGCCCCTTGGGTAACGGCAATTGGACCAGGATACCATCCACGTTGACATCACGGTTCAATTCCTGAATCAACCCCTCAAGTTCATGCTGTGTCGCTGTCTCAAGACGATGTGGAATGGACAGGATACCACAGTCCTCACAAGCACGCTCCTTGTTGCGCACATAGACCTGACTGGCCGGGTCTTCCCCCACCAGCACCACAGCCAATCCCGGCTTACGCCCGAACTGAGCCTTCAGCGCATCGGTTTCCTGTCTGATTTCAGCTCGAATAGTGGCTGATGTCTCTTTTCCGTCCAGAAGAATCATGTCTGCTCCTGTGCCCCGTTTCCGCATCCCTTTGGGGACTTTGGTTACTGCGGTTGTGATCACGGTTATCCAGACGGCTCCGGTGCCATCTCCCTGGAATCCTTCAATCCGTTCATTTTAATCGGCCTCTCTCCTCCTGATACTCCCCGGTGCAAGTGGTCCCCTGCATCAGGACCGGAAGGACGCGGAGCTTCCTTCGATACCGGACGGCTGTGACTCAAGAGAAAAGGCCGCTTCTCATGAAGCGGCCTTTTCGTCAAGTCGACAGTTTAATCCTCGAAGAAACTCCCACCCAGAATCGGGCCGTAGTAGACGCCGTCATCGGCCAGGTCTTCCTCGATGCGCAGAAGCTGGTTGTATTTCTCAAGACGATCCGACCGGCACAATGACCCGGTCTTGATCTGCCCGGCATTCACGGCCACGGCCAGATCAGCAATGAAATGATCGCCCGTTTCACCGGAGCGATGAGAAACGACATTGGTATATCCGGCAGTCTTGGCCAATTCAATGGTATCAAGAGTCTCGGTTACCGTTCCGATCTGGTTAAGTTTGATCAAGATGGAATTGCAAACGCCGCGATCAATACCTTCTGCGAGAATATCGGGATTGGTGACAAACAGATCGTCACCGACAAGCTGGATACGATCACCCATCTTGTCAGTCATGGCTGCAAAGCCGTCCCAATCCCCCTCAGCCAGCCCATCCTCAATGGATACCAGCGGGAATTGGTTGGTCAGGTCCTCGTAGAAGTCGATGAGTTCATCGGAGGACAAGGTCAGATTTTCACCGGCCAAAACGTATTTGCCGTCCTTGTAGAATTCACTGGCAGCGGCATCAATGGCAAAACAAATTTCTTTGCCCGGTTCGTAGCCCGCTTCTTCAACAGCACGGGTTATGTATTGGAATGCCTCGGCATGGGATTTCAGATTGGGGGCAAAGCCTCCCTCGTCTCCCACGGAAGTGACATGCCCGTCCTTGGCAAGGATTGCTTTCAACTTGTGAAAAGTCTCAGCGCCCATACGCAGGGCCTCGGCAAATGTCTCGGCACCGACAGGCAGAATCATGAACTCCTGAATATCCAGGTTATTCGGAGCATGTTCGCCTCCGTTAATGATGTTCATAAGTGGTACAGGCAGCAATTTGCCATTGGTCCCGCCAAGATACTGGTAGAGAGGAAGTCCCAGAAAACGGGCGGCCGCACGCGCAGCAGCCATGGAAACACCAAGCATCGCATTGGCACCGAGTCGTTCCTTGTTTTCGGTTCCATCCAAATCGATAAGCGCATTATCCAGGGTGACCTGACGAACGCAATCCATGCCGATAACTGCACCGGCTATCTCGCCACGCACATTTTCCACTGCGGTCATGACACCCTTTCCACCATAGCGCTCTTCTTTGTCGCGAAGCTCAAGGGCTTCACGGGAGCCGGTGGATGCCCCGGAGGGGACTGCGGCGCGACCGATGATGCCGGACTCCAGAATGACTTCGACTTCAACTGTGGGGTTGCCGCGAGAATCAAGGATCTCACGCGCCCAAACGCCGGAAATAGTACTCATGATCAGCTCCTTACAATATGATTGATAACGATTTCATGCCCATGGAACGGCGAGATTCTAAACGAATTCTGCACAATGCTCAATTACCTTACGGCCGGGACACAAAAACACAGTTATTTTTTTACCCCACCCCATTGTCCCCCAAAACAAGATTCCATATGCTCGTATCATGTTAAAAAAAGAGACTCCTATTTTTAGAAGAATACTGAATGGATATCAAATCAACAAATTGAATTCATTAAGATTTTCATGGAATCTCACACTGTTTTTCTTGTGTTTGATTATTCAACGCGCAGCTTCACCACTATAACAGACTTGACAATATATGCATGTCTTCCTCTTCACCCACCGTATCCTCCTTCCCCAGGACATGCCACCTGTTACCTGTTTTTCAGTACGCACACCCGAACCGATACCATGGAGGTCTCCATGAAACTCTCAACCAAACTCAGCCTTGGTTTCGCAACGTTATTGGCCTTGTTGCTTATCCTCGCCACAGTTGCCTACTTTTCAGTGGAAACATCCAGCAATGGGTTTGCAACATACCGTAATCTGGCCCGCAATACCAATCTGAGCGGACGGCTCCAGGCAGATATGCTCATGGTCAGGATGAAAGTTAAAAACTTTATCATCCGAGGAAGCCAAAAGGATCTTGAAGAATACAAAACCTTCTTTGGCTCCATGATTTCTCTCATGGGCGCTGCCCAACAGGAGATCACCACCCCGGCCCGCGCACGACTCGTGGCAGCGGCGGCTGAACATGTCATGAATTATGGAGAAGCCTTCAAAAAGGTACACGGGTTTCGGACACAAAGAGATCATTTAGTTCACGACGTCCTCAACGCAAAAGGCCCGCGTATGGAACAGGATCTGACAGAAATTCTGATTTCGGCAAAAGCGGATAATGATACGGAAGCCGCATTCACCTGCGGATTGGCCATGCGCAATCTGCTTCTGGCCCGCCTCTATGTCATCAAATTCCTTGATGACAATTCCCAAACCTCCATAGACCGTGTTCACAAGGAAATGGATGAACTGCGTCGAGACCTTCAGGAACTGGACACATCACTCCAAAATCCTGAACGACGGCGTTTACTTGAAGAAGTTCGTGTCCTTTTCTCGGAATATTTTACTGCTTTCGATCGATTGACGGCAGTCATATTCGAACGAAATGACATTATCACGAATACACTTGATCGGCTCGGTCCCACTATTGCGAACGATATTGAAAAAGTGAAACAATCCCTCATGAGTGATCAGGACACACTTGGCCCCAAACTCCATCAGGCGAATCAACAGACTCTCATTATCGTTCTCCTGATCAGCCTTTTTGCGCTCGTGGTCGGCATTGGAACAGCAGCTTTCATCATCCGCAGCATTACACGCCCGTTGCGTGCCGGGGTTGAACTGGCAAAGGCTGTTGCCAGCGGTGACCTAACCGTTGAAATCGATACCAGCCGCAATGATGAAATAGGCGCACTGACACGGGCGCTGGATGAAATGATCGGACAACTGAAAACAGTGGTGACTGATGTTCGATCCGGTTCATCCAGTGTGGCTGGCGGGAGTGCCGAACTTTCAGGCACAGCGCAAAGCCTCGCGGAAAGCGCCACGGAACAGGCTTCCGCCATTGAGGAAATCTCAGCGTCCATCGAAGAAATGTCGAGTAATATCAGCCAAAATACAGAAAACGCAGTCTCGACTGAAAAGATAGCTTCTTCTGCCGCCCAGGAAGCCGGACAAAGTGGAAAGGCCGTTGCCGAAGCAGTCCTCGCCATGAAAGATATCGCAGGAAAAATCGGCATTATCGAGGAAATAGCGAGACAGACAAACCTGTTGGCGCTCAATGCAGCAATCGAGGCCGCCCGCGCCGGAGAAAATGGAAAAGGATTCGCAGTCGTCGCTGCCGAGGTTCGAAAACTTGCCGAACGAAGCGGACAGGCCGCCGGCGAAATCAGCGGTCTCTCCAACGCCACGGTCACCGCTGCCGAACAGGCCGGAGTCATGCTGGAACATCTTGTCCCGAATATCCTGAAAACTGCGGAATTGGTGCAGGAAATCAGTACGGCAAGCAGCGAACAGAATATCGGAGCGAAACAGATCAATAAAGCCATCAACCAACTGGACACCGTCATTCAACACAATGCATGTGCGGCTGAAGAAATGGCGAGCACCAGCGAAGAACTTTCAGCCCAAAGCCATCATCTTGAAAAGGCCATCTCCTTCTTCCGATCAACAGCCGCCCCACATACTATGCTTCAGCCCCCCAGACAGGGGCAAGAGAACGATTCTGCTCGGTATTGATGAGCCTCTGAACACTTTGCATCCTTAAAAACTGAAGAAGAGGATGTCCCAGGAATCCCTGTGAAAACTCCGACCGGTCGCCCGCTCGGAGTTTTCACGCTTTGACAGTCCATTACCCACTTCTGAAATCCGCATTGCATTATATTTTTCAAATATCATTTGCCCCATACCTTTCTCAGGTAAAGTTCACAGTGAAAAGAGATAACCCTGAGAGAGGACCGTGAAATGAAATTAGCCAGTAAATTGTATTTGGGATTTGGTTCCGTGCTCTGCCTACTCCTGATTCTTGCAGGAGTCTCCCTCTGGGCCTTAGAAAATTCGAGTAACGGTTTTCTGCGATACCGGGGACTGGCTCGCGATTCAAACCTCAGCGGCAGACTTCAGGCAAATATGCTGATGGTTCGCATGAACGTGAAGGATTTCATCCTCTCGGGCAGCGAAGAGGACAAACAGGAGTACAATGACTATTTCATGAAAATGAAAGAGTTTATGGAGGCTGCGCACAAAGGCATCGATAATCCGGGACGGGCCGGGCTTATTGATGATGCGGACAGCCTTGTCGCTCAATACGGAAAATATTTTGAGGAAATAATTCAGTACAGGGCCGAAAGAGATCACCTCGTCAACAACGTACTGAATGACCTTGGCCCGAAGATGGAAAAAGGTCTGACTAAAATCCTGACAACGGCGAAGCTGGATAACGATATGGAATCTGCCTATCGAAGCGGTCTGGCAATGCGGAACCTTCTTCTGGCCCGACTTTACGTAATGAAATTTCTGGACGACAATTCCCGGCCATGCATCGAACGTGTTCGAAAGGAAATAAAGGAATTCAGCCAGGAGATGTTCACACTCCAAGGGAATCTCCGGAACCCTGAACGTCGTAAAATCCTTGCAGACGTCATGGAAATGCAAACCACTTACAATGAAGCGTTTGAGATGGTGACCAAGATAATCGGCAGACGCAACAAGGTTATAAACGAGAATCTGGATAGCCTCGGCCCGGCCATTGCACAGAATGTGGAAAAGGTGAAACTCTCCATCATAGAGGATCAAAACGCACTCGGTCCAGAGCTTCAATCGACCAATGACAGAACAACGATGTTCCTGATTATCATAGGCCTTCTGGCTACAATCGTTGGTCTGGGCACTGCTTTCCTCATTATCAGGACCACCCAACACCAATTGGGTCAGGACCCGGCAGAGATCGCCGGTATCGCGAAGAGCATCGCTCAAGGGAACCTTGATCTGGACCTTGATGCCCAAGCTGTCGGGGTTTATGGCGACATGCGAGACATGGCTGCCAAGCTCACCGAGGTGGTCACCAGTGTCAGAGTCAGTTCATCCAATGTCGCAAGCGGAAGCAATGAGCTTTCCTCATCAGCACAAATGCTCTCGCAGGGAGCCACCGAACAGGCCGCAGCTGTTGAGGAAGTGTCAGCATCCGTCGAACAGATGGCTGGGAATATCCGCCAGAACACTGAAAACGCCATTACGACGGAAGAAATAGCCAAGACCTCGGCCCGAGATGCCGGAGAAAGCGGAACCGCAGTCACCGAGGCCGTCAGTGCCATGAAGAATATTGCAGAGAAGATTTCTATTATCGAGGAAATAGCCCGACAAACCAATCTGCTGGCGCTCAATGCAGCCATTGAAGCAGCTCGGGCCGGAGAACACGGCAAGGGATTTGCCGTTGTCGCTGCCGAGGTTCGCAAGTTGGCCGAACGGAGTGGGCAGGCCGCTGGTGAGATCAGTCAACTATCCACGACATCGGTGGATATAGCTGAACGTGCCGGAAAAATGTTGGACACCCTGGTCCCCAATATTCGCCGAACCGCCGAGCTGGTCCAACAGATCGCAACAGCGAGTAATGAACAAAATACCGGAGCGGAAGAGATTAATCGAGCCATGTCCCAACTTGATACCGTCATTCAACAAAACGCCTCGGCAGCCGAGGAAATGGCCAGCACAAGCGAGGAGCTTTCCGGCCAGAGTCAACATCTTGAACAGACGATCGCTTTCTTCCAGGTACGCCATGCAAACCGAGGCTCCAGGGGTGTTTCTGTTGTTCCGCCCAACAGCGTCGCTTTGCCTTCCCCACCAACGAAGACTCATACAGCAAAGACGGTGGCTCCCTCAGGCTCCGGGCTTGAGCTGGATATGGATGACGGAGAATTTGAACGTTTCTAAAAGAGACCTGACAGACTGAAGAACTCATGGCAGCGCCCCAACTCTGAGAAGAGATGGGGCGCTTTCAAATCAAATATACCGAAATTACTAAAAGTTATTTTTCTCTCATTCATGATTGGAATACGCCAGCCACAATCCTTCCATGACCAACTCCGGACGAATCTGATCAATACGACGACTGACTTGCGCAACATTACGTGCCAAACCGCCTGTTGCGACGACAAAGGGATCTTCCATCTTCTCCGACAGCTTTTCGACAAGACCGTCAACCATGGACCCGAAACCGAAGACAAGCCCCTGATTGAGACACTCTTCCGTAGTCGTTCCCCATGACAGAGTCTTATTATGTATCTCGAGATCAACTTTAGGCAACTTTGCCGTGCCGCTCGCCAAGGCTGCTGTCGAAGAAAGAACACCGGGACAAATCAATCCGCCCTTGAAGGCGCTCCCTTTGACACAGGCCAGAGTCGTAGCGGTTCCAAAATCAATAACAATTATATTTTCAGACTCATGCATCATGCGTGCGGCGAGGCATCCAACCAGGATATCCGCGCCGACCTGCTCGGGGCGAGCATAGCAATTTTCCAAAGCAATCTTGAGAGTCCGTCCTGCAAAAAGGGCATCACAATCGAAAAAACGACGGGCCATGCTTGAGATCAACGGGTCCAGCGGAGGGACGACGGAAGAGATGACACACGCCTCGACATCTCTTGAGGTGACTCCTTCTCGAGCCAGAATGGCCTCGATCTTGATACCCCAGTCATCAGCCGTGTTGGCCGGTCGTGTCGGGAGGGTATAACTTGTTCCGAGACCTTTTTCGTCAGCCAGGCAAATCTTTGTATTGGTATTTCCTGCGTCAAAGAGCAGTGTTGTTCCCATGATCGTCTCCTTTCACGGAATACCTACCTGTTTCCGGGCAAAAGACAAGGCCCGCATCCACAGGGATACGGGCCTGCCTCATTCCCTGAACGCCACTTTAGAAGCGCTCAAAATCCTCATCGTCGTCATCCCCCAAATCCAGGGCGACCCCACCCTCTGGAGCCTTGGGCGCAGCCTTGGAAGGAAGCGGTTTGGGCGCCGGTCTTGAAGGAGTTTTGGGAGTGGACTGAGTAACACGAACTGTTTTGTGCGTGCCTACGTTGCCAACACCAATACTGAAGTAACCAATATTTTCCTGCATGATCGCGGCATGACTCGCCAATTCCTCCGAGGACGCGGCCACCTCTTCGGACTCGGCAGAATTTTGTTGAACAACGCGATCAAGTTCCAACATGGCATTCTTGATTTGTGTTGCCCCGGTATGCTGCTCATTACTGCCAACGGCAATTTCTTGCACCAGTTCCGCAGTTTTATTGATGTCCGGAACCATTTTCTCAAGCATCTTCCCGGCCTGTTCGGCAATCTGGACACTGCTCGCTGAAAGTTCACTGATCTCGGCAGCGGCCACACCACTTCGTTCGGCCAACTTGCGCACCTCGGCAGCGACAACGGCAAATCCCTTGCCATGTTCTCCGGCTCGAGCTGCTTCAATGGCGGCGTTAAGCGCCAGCAGATTGGTCTGACGGGCAATCTCCTCGATAATGGCAATCTTATCTGCAATCTGTCGCATGGCCTCTACAGTCTTGCCCACAGAGTCACCACCCTGACGCGCATCCTCCGCAGCCTGGCGTGCTATCTTTTCCGTCTGATTGGCATTCTCGGTATTCTGCTCGATGTTTGATGTCATTTCTTCCATGGAGGCGGAAACCTCTTCCACGGCACTGGCCTGGTTGGTTGCTCCTTCGGAGAGCGACTGCGAGGTCATTGCCAGCTCCGAACTCCCGTTTGTCACGCTTCCGGCCGTACTCTGTATATTGGTCACAACCTCACGCAACTTGTGTGTCATGGAGTTCACCGCAGCTCCCAATGCCTCAAGCTCATCCTTGGGACCTCTGGAGTTGACCGGTAATTGCTGAACATTGAGATTGCCGCGATCAATATCACTCATGACGGCCACGATCCGGCTGATGGACAGACTCATGTTGCGGCCAAAGTAAAAAGAAATAAAGACACCCAAAACGACCATGAGCACTCCGATGACACCAGACCACCATTTGGCATTGGCCAAGGCAACAGCCGCTTCATGTTTGCCCTCCATGAATTCCTGCACAAAGCCTGTTCCGACAATAATCCAGTCCCATGGCTTGAAATAGGAGGCAGTCAAAATGACTTCCTTACCATCAAGCGTGGCATCACGCGTTACCGCTTCGCCATTAGCCTGTTTGGCAGCCTCGAAAAGGTCCTTGTACACCAGCATCCCATTCTGGTCTTTGGACTCAAGCAGGTTGTCTCCCTCTCTGGAATTGTTCTTATGCATTTTGACAACTCCGGCAGCTGTACCGGACCCACCCACAACCGAAAGATATCCTGTCTCGCCGAGCACCACGGACTTGAGTCCGTCGCGCAACTGCTGGACTCCCTCCTGAAGGATGCCGACGTACAGACAGCCCAGAACATTCCCGGAAGCGTCCTTGATCGGCCGATACTGTGTCAGGTACCATGCGTTGACCACATATGCGGTCCCCCGATACGTTTCGCCGGACTTGATCGTCTGGGCGACAATACTGGAGCTGGGGATATACGTTCCTACCGCCCGGTTCCCATCAAGCTTCATGATATTCGTTGCCACGCGCAACAAATCACCCTGTGCATTCATTGTCTGAAAAACGGTACAGGTTGTCCCTGTCATACGCATGATCTCATCGACCATGGGCGTTGTTTTATTCGGGTCCGCATTGTGGCCGAACCAGGTGTCACCGAAAAGCATCCTGGGTAATTCAACCCGGCTCTTCTCTTTGGTAATCTGATTGAGAGCCGTCCATTCCTCAGGCTCTGTCGAGAGTGTTATCCCACCCGCTCGATCAACAACGTCCAGCAGAACGCGCATGTCGTTTTCCAACTGGTTGGATAATGTCGCATGCTGTGTGGACAGTAGATTCCTGGCATCATCGACCGCCAATTCGATTGTATGTTCCGCCTGTTTATCAAAATAATCCGACAGTTTCATGCCGATCTTAGAACTCTGCCAAAACAAAATAGCCAGAATTCCAAGTGTCGTCAGCCCCACCAACGCCACTCCTAATGTCGTCAACTTCGTTCCGATCTTCACGCCTGCTCACTCCGTTTTATGATTGATCTCTCAAGCGGAACCACCCAACTCCCCCGAAGACTACTTTGGACGATACCTGCCGTAATAACTTCAAGCCATTATAAACAAAGAATTCCTTTTTCGTCTTGTGTAATTTAACGGTATTGTCGGCAGGGGATTGTGTCTACCGATGAAATCCCATATAGAATACGGCTTAACACTTAGGAGGCCCCATGAATCCCGCATCGCTCATTCCCTTGGCAGAGCCTATTCCTGTCCCGTGGCCATGGTTCGACGCACTGCTCGTCATCACATTCGCCGCCCATATCCTTTTCATGAACTCCATGCTCGGTTCCGCTGCCATCGGCCTTGTGCATGCCTTCAAAGGCAAAGAGGGCCTCACTCGTGACATCGGCCAGAAACTCCCTCCGCTTCTGGCCCTGACCATCAACCTGGGAGTGGCTCCCCTCCTGTTCCTACAAGTCAATTACGGACAATTCGATTACGTCAGTTCCGTCCTCATGGGAGGCTGGTGGCTCTGTGTCATCCCGGTCCTCATTCTCTCTTATTATGGTCTCTACGCTTATAAATTCGCCTATGACTCCATGTCTCGCCCACGACGACTGGCCATCTTTTCCCTCTCTGTTGGCGGACTGCTTTATGTCGGGTTCATGCTCTCCAACAACATGACAATCATGCTCCGTCCCGAAATATGGTCCCGGTACTTCGAGGGGCATACGGCCTTTCTCAATTGGGGAGACCCCGCCATTTATCCCCGGTTCCTTCATTTCATGGTCGGAACAGTCGCCATAGGAGGAGTCTTCATCGCTCTGCTCGGGCACTGGCGCAAGCAGGAAGAATACGTGGCAATCGGCCTGACGTGGTTCATCCGCGCGACCATCGTTAATATCGCCATCGGCCTCTGGTTTCTCATGGCCCTGCCCGGAAACATGATGCTCAATTTCATGGGGCAGACCCTGCCTGCCACCGCCACTTTCGTAGCCGCCCTTGCCTCGGCTGCTCTTATGCTCTGGGCCGCGATTCGGAAAAAGACCACACAAACGGCTGTATGGGCCGCAACCACGGTGCTCTTCATGAGCTTCACCCGGCACTGGGTTCGCACTCTCTACCTCGAACCATGGTTTCGGATAGAAACAACCCCGATCACTCACCAGTATGGCTCACTGTATCTCTTTATCGGCTTCCTCGTTGTCGGTCTTGCCCTGATCGGGTACATGCTCAAACTCTATTTCAAATCTCGTGGGGGGGAGGCGTAACTCATGGAATATCCTATCTGGCATCTCACCACTCTGGCTGGCGGTTTCTGGATCGCCTTCATAGCCACGGTTCATGTCTACGTAGCCCACTTTGCTGTAGGCGGCGGACTTTTTCTGGTCCTGACGGAACGAGCCGCCTACCGTTCGGAAAACCCGCACCTGCTCGAATACGCAAAAAAACACACCAAGTTCTTCCTCCTGCTGACCATGGTTTTCGGAGCGGTGACCGGTGTGGCAATCTGGTTCACCATCGCACTGCTCGCACCGCAGGCAACCATCACCCTCATCCACCAGTTCGTCTTTGGCTGGGCCGCGGAATGGGTCTGTTTTCTGGGCGAGATAGTCGCCCTGATCATCTACTATTACACATGGAAAACCATGAAACCCGGCGACCATATGACTGTGGGCTGGCTCTACTTTCTTTTCGGATGGCTTTCCCTGTTCCTGATTAACGGTATCATCGGATTCATGCTCACACCTGGGGACTGGCTCGAAACAGGATCATTCTGGGATGGTTTTTTCAATCCCTCGTTCTGGCCAGCATTGGTCTTCCGAAGCTTTTTTTCTGCGGCCTGTGCCGGACTATTCGGCTTTGTCACCGCCACACGCATTCCCGATACAACAACACGGCACACCACCGTCCGGACCTGCTCCGCCTGGACCATCCTCGGCGTTTTGGCAACCATGGCAGCCGGGTACTGGTATGTGACGGCTCTGCCTGCGCCACAGCAGGAAATGATCCTGCTCAAGTCCCACCGTGTCTCCGACTTCATGCAGTGGTTCTGGATTTTCGGCGTTCTGACGCTCCTTGGTGGGTTGGCTCTGGCCATCAAACTGCCCCGAGCCATGAGCTTTCCCCTGGCATTGATTGTCCTGCTCGCCGGACAGGGCCTCTTCGGTTCATTCGAATTCATCAGGGAATCAGGACGCAAACCCTACCTCATCTGGAACTACGCCTACTCCAACTCCATAATCAAAGCACAAGTCCCGGTCATCAACCAGAAAGGGGCCATTGCCAGTGCGCGATGGGCACCACATGAGCTGAAAACCGGCATAACCGATGCCAATGTGATGCAGGCGGGTGAATTCCTCTACCAACTCGAATGTGCTTCCTGCCACTCCATCGGCGGTCCCATGAACGAAATCCGCAAACGCACACGAAACTATGACACCAACGCCATGGAAGCCTTCCTGACAGGCATGGGCAAACTCAACAGATACATGCCCCCCTTCATCGGCACGAGGCAGGAAAAAACTGCGTTGGCGATCTATATCGCCCAAGGGCTGAACAAAAATGAAAGTGTAGAACCTGTCGCCATCCCGACACCGGAACCGACCACACCTGCTCCTTTTGATTCCGTCCACTCCGAATACACCCTGACGGCATGGGCTGATCAGGGTATGCAGTTCTATGTTCAATCAAGGCAATTCACCCTCCTCCCTGCCGGAAACATGATGCGTGCCCAACTCGTACGACGAGGCAGCTCTCCAGAAATAGTCACTGAAGACATCAAGATGCACTACAGCATGGAACCGGGATTCAAAGGTGAGAATCTGAGCGGCGAGCTTGAGGCATTCCCAGAGGCCGGACGATTTGAGGGGCGATTGGCGATTCATCCCTTCAAGGACGGCGTCTTTGAGCCACTGCCTATAATGACCCTGGAAGCCCGAACGCCTGAAGATGAAATCCTGGCAACAGCCAAAGTGACAGTCCCGACCAGTGACCAAATGGGCTGTCGCAATTGTCATGGCGGGGATTGGGAACAGAATGGACACGGCATAGCCTCGCCCACGGCAGCCAACATCCTCGAAACACACGACCGCATGAATAATACAAATCATGTGGAACGAGCAAAAAAAGGCCCTATCCTCTGCATAGAATGCCATGATGATCCAGCTCAAAATGCACAAGGATCAAATGGCTATCCAACGCTTTCCGCCGCCATTCACGGTACCCATGCCGTTTTTCTGGCCGGACGGGATGCAGAGGATTCCTGCCTGAAATGCCACCCGAAGAACTCCCTGCGAGGACAGCACAAAGGCGTGGGTCTAGAGTGCACCAATTGCCACGGCTCCATGGAAAATCACGCCATATCCCTGCTCAAGGCCGATCAAGTGCAGGGCAAGAAAACCGCAGACAGATTATTATCACTGATCAAGCCCAGTGGAGACCAGACTATCGAAAGCATCAATCCCAGAAAACCCTGGATCAACGAACCGGACTGCCTGACCTGCCATGTGGACTTTGAAACACCGGAAACCGATATGGGCTTCAATACCTGGACCAAAGATGAAGGTGCCCTTTATTCCATCCGACGCGACGACATGGAAGCCATACACTGCGCCGGATGCCACGGAAGCCCCCATGCCATATACCCCGCAACGGAACGGGACAACGTTTTACCTCTGCAATACATGGGAGCAGCCCAGAGCTTTGGTGCCGACGGAAGCTGCTCGGTCTGCCATATTGATATGATGGATTATCCCATGCATCACCCAGGCATGGGTATAGAAGAATAACAGCAAAGACCTCCCGGAAACCGGAGGCCTTTTCCAGAACTCTTGACAGATGGACAGAATCCCCCGGAGACATTTGTTTCTGGGGGATTCTTCATGGGAAACTCATTTCCATATCATCTCTCGATTTCGCCAATGGCAAGAATGGGCTTCTCAAGAAAAGGGCTCTTGAGCCATCGAAGGCGAAACCACCTGACAATCCCGCCGCAGGCGGTTTTCCCTTCTGTCTTTTCAATAGTGAAAAACCGCCCTGCACGGAAACCAGAGCCTTTTTCACAGAAGAAAAATCCCTATGCCGAGAAATTCCCACACAAAGACGGCACTGAGCAACGGCCCTCATGCATGGTTCCGCATTCTCCCGCACCAGAAAAAAAGGCTCCCCGATCTCGGAGAGCCATTTTCTATCTTATCTACCAAGAGGAAAGCCCTTCTACAGGACATCCCACGTCGCCCCTTGCGGGGTATCTTTCACTTCAACTTTCATGGCCATCAATTCATCTCGAATGGCGTCAGATTTTTCAAAATCCTTATTGGCACGAGCTTCTTTGCGAGCACCGAGCAACTTCTGCACCCTGACCGGATCAATATCGGAACGTACGGCTCGGTTGTCGCGCAGTTCCACCAGAAAATCTTCTGGCTGACATTCAAAAATCCCCAGGACAGCACCCCAGGTTTTCATGTCATCCATAATGCGAAGGAGCATATCCCGGCCCCCTTCCGACTTGCGCAGATTCTTGTCTTCGACAATGCGTCCGGTCAGGCGAATGGCGGAAAACACATGCCCCAGCGCTCCCGCGGTATTCATGTCATCTTCCATGGCCTCGACCCAATGCTTCTCGATCTCGTCCAACTCCGTGACCAGCTCTTCCGGGAAAGGAGATTTCTTCCATTGAGTCTTGGCAAGTTCCACATCGGCCTGCGCCAGGGCTGAGTAAATGCGCTTGATGCCTTTTTCCGCTTCCTCAAGAGCCTCAAACGAAAAGTCCAGGGGAGAGCGGTAATGCATGGTCAACAGGAAATACCGCAGCGTCTCAGGTAAAAATTTGTCCAGAATATCCCGAATGGTGAAAAAATTGCCAAGAGATTTCGACATTTTCTCCGAATTGATCTGCACAAACCCGTTGTGGACCCAATACTTGGCAAACGGTTTCCCTGTGGCCGCCTCGGATTGGGCTATCTCGTTCTCATGGTGCGGAAAAGACAAATCCTGTCCGCCACCATGGATATCCAGCGGCAACGGAGCATATTTTTCGCTCATGGCGGAACATTCGAGATGCCAGCCAGGACGCCCCTGCCCCCAGGGAGATTCCCAGGAAGGCTCGCCGGGCTTGGCTCCTTTCCAAAGGGCGAAGTCGAGAGGGTCCTGCTTCTCTTCGCCCGGAGCAATGCGCGCCCCGGACTCCAACTCATCCACATTCCGGCCCGAAAGCTTGCCATAGTCCTCAAAGGAACGAACACGAAAATAGACATCGCCCGACGGGGTGGCATAGGCGTGGTCTGTCTCGATAAGGTGTTGAGTCAATGCGATCATTTCCGGGATATGTTCGGTACATTTCGGTTCGATGTCAGCTCGGTTGACGGAAAGCCTATCCATGTCCACATAAAATTCACCAATGAATTTTTCAGCTATCTCGCCCGCTTCCTTGCCGACCTCATTGGCCCGCTTGATGATCTTGTCGTCAATATCTGTAAAGTTGCGGATGAATGTGACATCAAAACCCTTATGACGCAGATAGCGGTAAAGTACATCAAAGACCACACTGGAACGGGCATGTCCGATATGACACAAGTCATAAGCGGTGATACCGCACACATACATGTTGACCTTGTTTTCGTGTATCGGGGTAAATTCCTGCTTCTGCCGCGCCAGGGTATTGTAGAGTCTCATCAAAAAGCTCCGTCGTTATTCTCTTGTAATTACTATAAATCGATTAAATATCGTCGTTTGATCCCGCCGTTGCGGAGATATTCATCAAGCGCATATTTTCATAAATATCCCGCCCCAGAAAACACGCCAGAAACGGAACTGGTTCCACAGGCTTTGCCTCCAGGAAAAGCGTTCCGGGCTTCACAAGAAACTTTCGTAATCCGGTCAGGACTCCCTCTGCCACAGGATTTTTCGAATCCCCGGCATAATCTGCCATGAGGGCAAGCTCTGTCACCATCTGATTACGAGCCACAGGATCACTTGTCCCGAAACTTTTGGCGATGGAATGGACAACGGCTCTGACCATGCCATGGTCCGTCACAGTCAGCATCGCGTGTTCCATGCGCAAACCAATGATTTTTTCCATACGGAATGCATCCAGGTCAAGCCTATCCAGAGTTGTCGCCAAATGCAGATCTCCCAAGTCTTCGGCTTTCACGACCAGTTCGTCCACTTTCAGTTGTTTCTCTTTGGCATCATACTCATAGCTCATGCCAAAGCTCCCGTGAACCGTGGAAAATCCCGATGCGAGCAATGGGGCTGCCCATGACCCGAAATTGGAAAATGTGGTTTCCATGGAGACTCCGATTGCCTCCACCGTCGCAAAATGCGGAACCGGATTCTCTTGGTCAAACCGAGAAATACGCAGAACATCCGCAGTGAAATATTTTCCGTCAGGAAGATGCGTCTCGACATTTTCCAGTGTCACCGCATGGTCTGTCAGTGAGACGGAAAGGTCACCATAAGAAAGCTCCAGTCCCGGAGTTTCGGCCACGACACGATCTATCTCTCTGGAGACTTCACTGTTCACAAACCACATAAGCCCGAAAGAGCAAACCGCAATGAACAAACAGAAAGAAAAAAAGAATTTCCAGATACGAGACATTGTCAAACTTCCCTCAGTGCCGTCACTGTGGCCACGGCCTTGATGCCTTTTTTCTGGCCCGTGAAGCCAAGTTTTTCTTCTGTGGTGGCCTTGAAATTCACTTGATGCCGCTCAAGCCCCAGTACTCTGCACAGATTTTTGGCAATCTGGGCGGAATGGGGAGCCATGCGCGGCACTTGGGCAATAAGAGTCAGATCTGCATGAACAAGACGCGCACCGGCTTCATCGGCCATGGCGAGAACTTCCTTGAGCAGGAGAGAACTGTCCGCGCCGGAAAATTTTTCATCGGTATCCGGGAAATGCGTGCCTATATCCCCGCCACCGAATGTGCCGAGTATGGCATCGGCCAAGGCATGTAAAAGGACATCACCATCAGAATGAGCAAGAATGTGGTACGGTCCCGCGATGGGGACTCCGCCAATCACCAGAGGCCGATCGTGCTCACCACCGAATCGATGCACATCATACCCCCAGCCGACACAGGGAACCGTCACACGCGGCTCTTCGAGTTTGGCAAGATCCTGAGGAGTCGTAATCTTGATATTCCCCTGCTCGCCGGGAATGACGATCACTTCGGCTATCCGTTCCACCATGCTGGCATCGTCGGTAACATCCCACCCCTCTTGGACGGCCTGTTCGTGAGCCTGCATCAAGAGAGCGGTCTCAAAAATCTGTGGTGTCTGGACGCTGCGAAGCTCTGCTCGAACCAATGTTTCGGTCACGACACCATCCGCCACCCGCTTGATGGTGTCCGTGATGGACAGGCCGGGAGTGGCAGCCTGTGCGCCCTGATCGAGACAGTCGATCAATTCACGGACGAGTCGTGCGGAAACAAATGGGCGGGCGGAATCATGGACCAGAACTCCGTCGCAGTCGCGAGGCAATTCAGCCACCCCATGACGAACCGAATCCTGCCTGCGTTCCCCGCCAGCACAGACCTTCCATCTGAGACCAAGCTCTTCGGCCTTGAAAAACTGACGGAGCTGTTTCTCCATGGGAATGACATCTTCCGGCGGGAAAACGAAAACCACACCCTTGACTCCCGCCACGCGGGAAAATGTTCTGGCCGAATGCCAAAAAAGCGGTGCGCCCTTGAACTCAAGATATTGCTTTCGAACACCACCTGCGGCCTCGCCCAATCGGGAGCCGGACCCTGCGGCGAGAATAATGCTCCATGTGTTCTTCAGAGGTCGATTCATGCACACAATCCTGTATTGGCTCCGGCGAAAAAAGTTGCTCCAACCCGGAACATCTGTTCATTCGCACGCCATTTGTGGTCGCACCGGAGAGGAATCATCCCCTCCGGTGCGCTATTTCAAGTCTGGAGTCGGTCGATAAGCCGGGTCTTGTTCCCCTTTCGGGGCAACTGTCATTCATCTAGGACGGCTGTTACCAGACGCCTCAAGCAACCTACCCGGTAGCTCGATCGGGCCGATCTACTGCGCTACCCTATTTGGTCTTGCTCCGAACGGAGTTCACCTGGCCTGCCGTATCACTACGACAGCCGGTGGGCTCTTACCCCACCCTTTCACCCTTACCTCCGGGATATACCCGAAGGCGGTCTACTCTCTGTTGCACGTGACGGAGATCGCTCCCCCTGGGAGTTACCCAGCGTTCTGCCCTGTGGAGCCCGGACTTTCCTCCCCGATACAAATCGCGGCGACAGTCTGTCCGGCTCCAGACTTTTTTTCAAATATCCATCACTTCGCTCACTTTCGAAACACGGACGTGGACCGCAGGACTCTCCCGCTGGTCCTCCCTGATATACATGAACTGTGAACGAAGAAGTTTTCCTACTCGTCGTCTTCGCCCTGGCGCTGCCAGTGGATAAGACGTTGACAATTGGGGCAACTCAAGATCTGCTGTCCCTTTTGCAGATCATTGTAAATCTGCGGCGGAATCATGATGTGACAGCCATAGCAAACACCGCTGCTGACCGGAACGATGACCGGATTCTGCATACGGGAACGAATGAACTCATACCGCCCGAGGATAGGCGGGGGAACGACCTTGCATGCCTTTTTCCGCTTGCGATTCAGGCTGTCCAATTTCTTCTGTGCTTCGGCAAGACGCACATCCAGAGTTGTCTTCAGCGCATCATACTGTTCCTGCACGCCGCTCATATCTTCTTTCAGGGCCTTAGTGGCTTCATCCTGCCTGTCCAGCTCTTCATTGACGGCGACCTGCTCTTCCTCACGCATCCGGTTAAGCTTCTCCAGAGAATCCATCTCGCGCATCATGGCGTGATATTCCTTGGTATTGCCGACCAACATGAGCTTGTTTTTACTCTTCTTGATCTTTCCTGCATCCTCTTCAATCTCAACGGCCAGTTTCTTTTTCTGGTCCTTGAGGAGGGTGATGCGCTCCTGAATCTGCGTCCGACGCTCGTCAAAATCGCTCATCTGGCTTTCCAGGTCAGCCAACTCCAGAGGAGCCTTTTCAATCTCTTCCTGAAGAATGATGATCTCGTCATCGACCTGTTGCAGAATGATCAATTGCTCGATCTGTTTTTCGTACATGCTGTTACCTCGCTCATTTATTGAAATCACGCGTCAGCGCGGTTCTATCCATCGTGCCTGATGTGGAACCGAAAAGGGTCTTCACCCTTGAAAAAACGGACTTCCACCGCCCCGAAAACCTGGTCCAACTCCATGGCGAACAGACGCATCATTTCCTCTTCCAAAGAAAAATGCCCGACATCCGCCACACAAATATCTGTCTCAACTGCCGGGTGGTACTTCATGTCTCCAGTGATAAAGACATCCGCCCCTGCCTGTGATGCCTCACCGATAAGAGATGCGCCGGAACCACCGCAATAAGCGACCGTCCTGACAGTCGCAGGTTTGGGCCCGGAAACGGTATACGCCTCCCGATCGATAAGCCCGCCCAACATTTCCGAGAAGGCATCCCATGGCATGGGCGCAGGCAGCGTCCCGACTTGACCAAAACCCATTTCCCGCCGAGGGGCGGTCAGGGAACGAATATAAAAAAGTGGTTTGTGCCCAAGTGAAAATTCAATGCTTCCGGCAACCCCACTCCAGGAATCTTCATCGCAAACCACACGAACTTCACCGGTACGATTCTGAGACACGGAATGAACGCCATCGCTGTCCGCCCATATATCTGCGGTCTTCCGATCAATGGATTCTTCCAGATAGAAAGACACCTCGATGGGGGCCATGCCCCGCTCAACCTCCAGGAACCGTGTGTCCTCAAGTTTCAGAGCCTTGCCCAGCCAAAAGGCGGGACCGTCGGGTCGGGTATCAAGAGAAGTATGCGCTGCGTAGAGCCATGCTCCATGGTTCACCATCTGGCGGACCACATTCATAAACATGTTGTTGGAATCCAGTGCCTTGGGCTTCATGTAAAGCGGGTGATGGGTCAGAATCACACCCGCCTCCCAATCCAGGCACTTGGACACCATGGACGGGGTCGGCTCAAGACAGACGGCCACACGATCAGTTTCCCCCAGCGAACCAGCAATCTGCACGCCACAGTTGTCCCAGGCGCTCTGGTTTTCCTCTGGAGCCAAACGACGGAAAATCGGCAAAATATCTTTTATTTTCATATATTTACACCTCATTACCAGAAAGAGAATGCTCCCGTAGGGATTCCCCCTCGGGAGCATTATTTTCTTCATCTATATCCCAGCCTGCGGCCTTCACGGGATACTTCAAGACATATGCGTTGAACATCGTTCCTGTATCGTATGGAATCAATCATTCCTCCCGCCTGAGGGGGGATTGGTGGGCCAGCCAGGATTCGAACCTGGGACCGACCGGTTATGAGCCGGTGGCTCTGCCAACTGAGCTACTGGCCCGTAGTCTATGAGCAGGATACCTTATCCAAAGAATCCGACAAATGTCAAGAGATCTTCTCACCAAAGAGAGACGTTTTCTTCTCCAAGCCTGTCGAAACGACCTCGACATCCATTTCAGTCCTCAGTGCTTGCAGAAACTGCCGGATTTCCTTTTTCTGGTGAGGACTATACCACAGTTGCAAAATCCCCTTGAACTTATTGGTCACGGTAAAGATACCTAGGTTGTCATACCCTTCAAGCAAAAATCGAAACAAGCCGATTTTCGCCGGATCAAGGCGGATATACATTCTTTGCGAACGAAGGGGCGGTGGCGGGCATATCCGCTTACGAGGCCGCCTGCGCGACGATTTTCCGACTTTGCTCATGGGCGTGGTCCTACATTCAGTCCGGGGAAAAGGCAATATCCAAGATACCTTTGCCTTTTCCCTTGTTTAAGCTATGATTAGACGTAAACGTCAAAATCCTACTCCCTTTTTTGACACATTTCATCTCATTTTTTGCTTGCAAGGAGGCCACCATGGCTCATATCGCACAGGATTCCCTGGCGACAATATATTTCACCTTCACCTGGAAGAGTTCTCATGCATCACATATTGAGAATTATCTGGCCAGGAATGTCAGCTTTACCCGCGACATTCTGCCTGTCGGCGTCAAAAGCCGCATGCGGGGACTTGGTGAAGGAGATTCCGTCCAGATGACGCTCGATCCATCAGAAGTCCCGGCCTTCAAACCAGGCAAGATTCTGGATATGCCCATAGCCCGCTTTCAACCCAATGAGCTTGATATGCGCCCACGCATCGGGCGGTATTATCCTAAATATTTCATTGCTTCCGTTCCCGGTACTCGTCCGGACTCCACTACACCATTTCGCGTGGTCAACGTGGACCGGGGCGGATTCAAGGCCGACCTGAACCACCCCATGGCAGGTCGTGAAGTTACGATGAAAGCCAAGGTCATCGAAATAACGGACAAAAGCAGCGCAAAGGGAGTGCTCAATCGCTGGCCGGATATTTTCTTCAGTGGCCCCGGCATGCAAGTCCGCCTGCTTGACTCTCCAACAGATTTTCTTGGCAATGAACCTTTTAAGCGGGAAGATGAGGCCGGAGATGCCGACTTTTACGCCAACCCGCATCGTATCCATCACCTGGACAACCAAGCCAGACACAATGTGCAAACCGCCTATGGACACCTGCTCACGGACGGCATGGATATTCTCGACCTCATGGCCGGACAGACTTCTCACCTTCCTTCTGCTTTGAAGCCTCGATCAATGACAGGGCTCGGGCTTAACAAGCGGGAGATGGAAGACAACACTGCACTGACAGCAAATAGTGTTCACAATCTCAACGAAGATCCCAAACTCCCCTTTGCGGACAACAGCTTTGACGCCATCATCTCGACCGGGGGCATCGAGTACCTGACAAAACCCTTTGAGATTTTCGATGAAGCCGCACGGGTCCTTCGCCCAGGTGGCATGTTTATCGTGGTCTTTTCCAACCAGTGGTTTCAACCAAAGGTGGTACATATATGGAGAGAACTCCTGGACTTCGAGCGCATGGGGCTCGTCAGTCAGTACTTTATCCGTTCTGGGGAGTATGAGGGGATAACCACGTACTCCGACCGCGGATGGTCCTCATCTGACGCAGCAAAAGGAGAAGACGGTACGCCCTCAAGTGACCCGATATATGCAGTTTGGGCGACCAAACGATAATCAACACCATCACACACCATCACGAAGGCCGGTCCGCATGAATACAACGGACCGGCCTTCGCTTTTCTGGTGAGGGAATGGAAATTCAAACGCGATCAGGTCAATTTTGCCTTGGACAAAACAGAAATCAGCATAGTCAGCATCTCTGGATCGTGTGCGGTCTTACGACTTTTAATGCGTGTCAAAGCTTCGAATGGGGTCAGCTTTTTAACAAGGGATGTTCCGCGAATAAGGTTGTCATATTCATTACATAGGGAAAGGACCTTGACATAGGACGGTAGCATCTCTCCATGAGCACCAGAAGGATACCCCGACCCATCCATGCGCTCATGGTGGAAGAGAATACATTGCAGCGTCTCCTGAGGCAGCGGCAGGGAAGAACAAACCCCCACACCGAGGGCAGGATGGGATTCGACCAATTCCCTTTCCTCCTTGTTCAGGCTTTCTCTGTGCCGGAAAAAAAGGGTCTCTGGCAACTCCAACTTCCCGATATCGTGAAACATGGCCCCCATACCGACTGCGACCAACAGGTCTTCATCCTTCACATATGTGTTCATCACGCTCAGAGTCATGACCATGACTCCGATTCCGTGCAAAAAGACTTCCTCACCCTCCGCAATAAACCGGGTCAACTCCCGTATGGCATCAGCCCGCGCCAGGAATTTCAAACTGCTGTTGACCAACTTCTTGATTTTGAGGAACTCCCGCTTACCGGTCCTCTTGGGCAAATCGCGAGTAAAAGCCTCACGGGCCAGAGAAACCGCAGCATCATTCCAGACCCGTGCCCGCTCTGCAACAGGGATGTCTTCGTCATATAAAAGTTGGAGGAGATTCTCCTGAAGATAGGAAGTATAGGCAGCGTAATCTTCAACTTTAACATACAAATGATCCACGCCGAGACGAGTCAGCCGACTTTTGTGAATGTCAGCCAGGAGCACGCCCTTTTCCGCATAAAGGACATAGGTTTCCCCCTGCTTGAGAAACAGGGCAAACCCAACTCTCCGCGACGGGATGACCATGAAAGGTGAAATTTTAAAGACCCCGAACCGTTTCTTGCGAACAGGCTTGGCTTCGTCTACCGAGGCACTGTTTTCCATATGCATATTTCCCTGGGGCGCCGAATCGTCACGGCCCCGAGGTGCATTGCAAATCATTCGGGCAGACTCTTGGCAACCCGGCTATCTTGTATCCCGGCATTATTGCCGAAAAAGACCCGTGGCTTTCCGTCCCCGCCTCACGACGGGTTTGGCTTTCTCTTCGGCAGGCAACATACCCGCCGAAGCCCCTCCTGTAAACGGGGTAAAGAACCTGCTTATTTTATTGGGCTTTAGAAGTAGACAAACCTAATAAAGACTTTGTTGGGCAAGAAAGACCTTCCGGGCATGGTCAAGAGATTCATTTTTCAGGTAATCACGAGTAAATTCAAAACAGATTTCATCCGCATCCACAAAAGCCATGACCACATCGAACTCTACATCTTCGACGATTCTCATCGAATCGATGACCGTATCCACGTCTGTGGACGGCGACAACTCAAGACTTTCCATCGTCTCAATCGCCTTCTCGATACCATGGACAGCTTCGGAAGTGACAGGGGCCTCCAGTCGAATTTCGGACAGGGAATCCCTGATTTCCGTCAAGGCCCGAAGGTGAAGTACTTCATCTTCCTTGATACCGGACAGGCATTGAACAAACGCTTCATTCTTCCCGAAGTGGGTTTCCAGCCTATCATAAAATTCATAGGCAAGCGTTTCCATTTTCATGGCTTTTTCGATGAGTTGCCCAAGTGTCATTTGAGAATTCAGCATGGATTCTTTTGATATGAAAGATGGTCGGAGTCAACCCTGCAAAGGTGCTTTCAGGGGGACTAAGAAAAAATCCGGTGCTCCCCGTCCAGGAAGTCACCGGATCATTACATGGCTTCAGCCAAGCCAGTTCATAACAAAGCCAGTGGTTATCGCCATACCGAAAACTGAGCAGAGGAAAGCACTAATCACAGGCCACCGAAACAGCCCCTTGAGCATGATCATCTCGGGAAGACTGGCTCCGGCCCCTCCAATGACAAGCGCAACCACCGCCCCCAGACTCATCCCTTTACCCATGAGCGAGAGACCGATAGGCAGCAGAGTCGAAGCACGCACATACAAGGGAACACCTATCAAGGCGGAAAATGGTACGGCCAGGGCATTGTCTGCACCAGCATACCGAGCAACCACATCGGAGGGAACAAACCCGTGTAGCAGAGCACCGATAACAAGACCAAGGGTGATCAATGGCATGAGTTTGAGAAACTGCCCTAAGGCATCGTGAAAAATCCTATTCCACCGCGAAGGCTCCCCCTTGGCTGGATTTTGAACACCTGCCGGAGCCATGGGCAGTATCGTAACAGAGGTATCGCCTCCACCGCCAGGCGTGGATGTGGAGCAGGCACAGCCGCCGAGGCTTCCCCGATCCAAAAGATCATCCTTAATGAATCTCTGAAAATTCAAGCGGTGCAACCCCCACCCCGCAAATATGGCCAACACCAAGGCCATGAACACATAGAGAGCTGTTGTCTTTGCTCCGAACAGGGTCAGAAAAAGCCCGACAATGATCGGATTAACCAAAGGGGACGTGAACAGGAACGTCATGGTCGGTCCAAATCCTGCCCGCGCCTTGAGCAGGCCGACTGTCATCGGGATGGTCGAACAACTGCAAAACGGTGTAATGGCCCCCAGGACAGCCCCTGCCAGATACCCTCGGCCCTGCCGTTCTGACAGGATGGATTTGATTTTCTCCGCAGGAACGAACTCGTTGATAACCCCAACCAGAAAGCTGATCCCCACAAAAAGCACAGCCAGTTCAACAAACGCAAAGACAAAGAAGTCAGCCGAGCCTGCAAGCTTCACCACCCACGCAGAATTGCCCGGACCAACCAGAGTTTGAAAATAATTCATCTCATCTCCATATTTCTAGAAATCTAGAATAATTAGCACAAAAAAACACGCACCTATTTTGGAACAATATTCCCAGAGCAACACTCCGACAACAGAAAATCCGCAGTCTCCTTCACGGCATCCATAAGCGGCAGACAATACAACGTCCGGCTTTCCCTGCGTTGCTCTACCAGCCCGGCATTGACCATCCGTGATATATGATGCGACAGGGTCGATCCTGGAATATCCAAAATTTTCTGCACATCACCCACAGCCACCCCTTTCCGGCCTGCCTTGACCAGCACCCGAAAAATAGACAGGCGAGTCAGGTTCCCCAATTCGCCGAGTCGCTTGGCATGAAGTTCCATTTCCTTGCTCATGCATGTGATCATACTGAGGGCAATCCTTTCTTGTCAACTATATTTCTAGAATTTTCGAAACAACTTTCATACCATCACCGCGAACACAGAGCCCAAGCCCCGGATCAGGAACAGCGGCAGCCAAGGGACTCCTTGACCTCTTCAGCAATAATCTGTGCAAAGGTTTCTTCACAACACTGCCCTGCCGGGTGCCGGGTGGCGCAGGCCGAAGTCACTTCCGAACGATGCAGCAGGACAATTTCCTCCATTGTTCTCAGCCCTTTGACTGCAACGCCATGCCGAATCATCTCTCGGGTGATCCTATTACAATAGCAGATATATGCCGGTTCGGCACCTCTCTTGCTCCATATCGGGGTGTCTGTCTGATCAACCGTGAAATGATGCGACCCATCCTGCGCATACCAGGCAACAGAACAATCTGGAGAAAGGCAGAGACCATAGATTTTTTCCACAGCCTGTTCACGGAATGTGTCCGTGAGCAGATACCGCACGGTTCCCGCTTTGACTCGCATCCCCTTTTCACCACAACAGGGGCATACTGTCTCGATATATTTTGCCGGTCCACCACAGGTACACGTCGTACTTTTGGTGTTCATAGGCAGATCCATCATTGATTTTGTCATGGTCATTTCTTCCTCTGTATTGGACTCAACAACATCCCTTTCATGCCTTCTTTCCCATGGTAACAACTTCAATGCCAATTGACCACAGCGTTCAGTTTTCATAAAAACATTCCCTCCCCAAAACTATCATGTTCAATTTCCCCGACACAAGAGACACTGTAGACAAAATATTTCTCGCCAGATTACAGACCGACTTCCAGGGAGGTAAGCATGAGGCAACGCATTCTGATATTTTTTTTATGCTGGATACTTTCGACTGTTGCATTCACCTCGATTACGCCTGCTGCCGAGCCTTCCCAAGTGGACTTCTCCTTTGGCACAGCCTCGCCCCCGGATACTTTCACACACAAATACCAGAAGGTTTTATTGACAGAAGCATTCAAACGAAACGGGCTTCAACTCCATGTAATCTACATCCCGAATCTCAAAGAGATGACCAGCCAGGTTAACCAAATGATATTGGATGGGGATGTCCACAGGGTAGGCTCTCTGACCGGACGAGACGGATATCCCGGATATGTCAGAATCAACTTCTCCACGCACACCTTGGAATGGGGCGCATACGCATGCTCTCCTCTCCCTGTGAAAGGGTGGAAAAGCCTGTCCACGCTTGGCATGACAGTTGGCTACAGAAAGGGTAACTTCATCAGCAAAAAGAACTTGACCGGGACTGTCCCCCCCCGGTTCCTTCACGAATTTCAAACCCAACTTGATGGTTTCAAAGCTTTGGCAGCGGGAGAAATCGCGGTTTTCGTCATGGCAAATCAATATACGGCTCAGGAGTTTCTCTGCTCAAAACAGTTCAGCGACTCTGGAATACGATTACTGTGCGTTTTATCCAAAAAGAATATGTACGCTTATTTCTCCAAAAAACATGCAGCCCTGGCTCCTCGGATAGCGAAGACTCTCAAGAACATGAAACAGCAGGGGTTTTTTGAAAAGACCCTGCTCAAAATAATGGGCCAATAAGGACTGACTTTCCCACTCATTCAAAAATGGAACGTGACATTCACAGTCTCCCGCTTGCCATCTTTTCAGGAATGATTATCCTCCCGAAATGACCAAATCCGCACCGAATCATTCCATCCATATAGAAGGCGCCCGCCATCACAATCTCAAGGACCTGACCCTCGACATCCCCCGCGACAAGCTCGTGGTGGTCTGTGGGCCATCCGGGTCGGGCAAATCAACTCTGGCCTTTGACATCGTCTATGCCGAAGGCCAACGCCGCTACGTGGAGTCTCTCTCCGCCTATGCCCGCCAGTTCCTGCCCCAGATGGACAAACCGGATGTGGACAAGGTGGAGGGGCTTTCCCCCGCCATATCACTGGAGCAACAGACCGCGACGAGAAATCCCCGATCCACCGTGGGAACCGTCACCGAGGTCTATGATTTTCTGCGAGTCTTCTATGCCAGGCTCGGCAAATTCTATTGCCCGAAGTGCGGAAAGCCCATCGAGGCTCAGACCACCGACCAAATAGTGAAAACAATCCTCGCCATGGAAGAGGGCACCAAACTCATGCTGCTCGCCCCCTTGGTCGAGCACCAGAAGGGAACGCACAAGGATCTCTTTTCCAAGCTTAAAAAAGATGGGTTCGTCCGTGTCCGTGTCGGCGGCCAAATCTATCCCATCGATGAAGTGCCCGACCTGGAAAAGCACAAGAAACACACCATCGACTTGGTAATAGACCGTCTCGTCATCAAGGACGGCATCAAAAAACGCCTTGCCGATTCCGTGGAACTCGCCCTGGAACACGGCGAGGAACGCATGATCGTCACCGTGGTCGGTGGCAATGCTCCCGGCGACACCTTCATGTCCACGCTTTCAACATGCCCGGCCTGTAAAATATCCATGCCGCGCCTCACCCCACAGCTCTTTTCCTTCAACTCGCCTCAGGGAGCCTGCCCCACCTGCAACGGCATTGGCTCGGTGGAATATTTCGAACCGGACCTTATTTCACCCAACAAGGGACTCTCCCTCAACCAAGGCGGCGTCATCCCCTGGAAGTCCGCCTACCGTCAGGAACAATACGGCCCGCAACTCAAAAAGTTGGGCAAAAAACACGGATTTACGCTCGACACCCCCCTGTCCGACTACACCAAGGACGGCTGGGACGCCCTCTTCCACGGGTGTTCCGAAACCGGCTGGCCCGGCATCGTGCCCATCCTCGAATACGGACAACAACAATCTGGCGTCTGGGACCACTGGACCGCTCGCTACAAGCAATCAACACCCTGTCCGGCCTGCCATGGCGCACGACTGCGCCCTGAGGTTCTGGCTGTCCGCGTGGCCGATAAAAACATGTTCGAATTCGCCTCCATGTCCATCCAACGGGCACTGGACTGGCTCAACGGACTGAATTTCACCGGCCAGGAAACCCTCATCTCCGAACCATTGCTCAAAGAACTGACCCACAAGCTTGGCTTCATGGTCAATGTCGGACTTGAGTACATCTCCCTTGGCCGCAACATGAGCACGCTCTCCGGTGGCGAAGCCCAGCGTATCCGCCTCGCTTCCCAACTCGGTTCCGGCCTGGTTGGTGTCACCTATGTCCTCGACGAACCGTCCATCGGTCTGCACCCCCGAGACAACCAACGGCTCATCGATACACTCCGCTCACTCCAGACGCGTGGCAACACCGTCCTCGTGGTTGAACACGATGAACCAACCATTCTTGAAGCGGATCATGTCATCGAAATCGGCCCCAGCTCGGGCTGGCTTGGCGGTGAAATCGTTTTCCAGGGGCCAGTAGACAAACTGCTCAAGGCAGACACGCTGACCGGCAAATACCTGCGAGGTGATATCGTCATTGAACCACCGGAAACGCGCCGCACGCCCACAGATTCGATTGTTATCAAGAATGTCGAGACCAACAACCTCAAGAATCTCGATGTGGATATTCCTCTTGGTGTCATGACCTGCGTGACCGGCGTGTCTGGCTCGGGTAAGTCGTCCCTTGTCATGGACTCGCTCTACAAGCATCTGCAATTGTTCAATGGGAACAAGGCGGACAACCCCGGAAAGATCGGTGGAATCGAGGGCCTCGACAAAATCGAAAAGGTCATATCCATCGACCAAACGCCCATTGGCAGGACTCCTCGCTCCAACCCCGCCACCTACACCAAGATTTTCGATGAGATCAGGAAAATATTTACCGGCTCCAAAGAGGCCCGAACCCGAGGCTACAAACCTGGCCGATTCTCCTTCAACGTCAAGGGCGGGCGATGCGAGGCCTGCAAGGGGGACGGACAAATCAGGGTGGAAATGCATTTCCTGCCCGACGTCTACGTCACCTGTGAAACCTGCAAAGGCAAGCGCTACAACGCCCAGACTCTCGAAGTGGAATACAAGGGCAAGAATATCGCTGATGTTCTCGACATGACAGTACGGCAGGCCCGCGAATTCTTTGCCAACCATCCTCCGCTCATGCGGCGGCTTGACGTGCTCTCCGAAGTCGGCCTCGACTACATCAAGCTCGGACAGGCAGCCACCACGCTCTCCGGCGGCGAAGCCCAGCGTATCAAGATTTCACGCGAACTCGGCAAACGGAACCTGCCCGGCGCACTCTATATCCTTGATGAACCGACCACAGGCTTGCACATGCATGAAGTCGGCAAGCTCATCCGGGTACTCCATGCCCTGGTGGACAAAGGAGCCACCGTCATCGTCATCGAACATAATACCGATGTCATAAACGGGTCCGACCACGTTATCGATCTCGGCCCTGGCGGCGGAGAACACGGCGGGCAGATAGTCGCCTCCGGCACCCCGGAAGAGATCATCGCCAACCCGAATTCCGTGACCGGGGCATTTCTGAAAAAATAAAGCGGCACTCTGGAGAGAACACAGGACCGTTTCCCGACCGTGGGGAGAGTCTCGACCTCCAGCATCCGATTGACGCGACAACACCGTCTCAATCGGTCCTTTACCTCAAAAAAGGAAAAAATCATGTTCATCATTACGCTGACCTATATCAAGCCCCTTGAAACGATCGATGCCCTCATCCCTGAACATCGTGCATTCCTCACCCGCCACTACGCAAACGGCACTTTTCTTTTTTCCGGCCCGAAAATTCCGCGCAACGGTGGCATTATCATCGCAACAGGAGAGTCACGAGAAGCGATGGAAGCGGTCATAAGCGAAGACCCGTTTCACCGCGAACAGGCTGCAAAGTATGAAATAGTGGAATTCACCCCCGCCATGACCGCAGAAGCTCTGAACGACTTCTGCACAGCCTAAGCCGGCAGTACCCCACACTCTCTTCTTTCGCTTACCAATGGAAAAGGCCGCTGACCATGATCAGCGGCCTTTTCCATTGGTAAGCGAACCAAAGCGACGTTATCGCCAGTAAATCGTCGTCTCCATCTCGCCGAATTCACGGGCCTCGGCTACATCCACGCCGAAATAGACATCCACCCGCTTCTCAAAGCGCCGATTCATCTTGTCCAACACGGTATAGGGACCACCCACGCCTTCGATATAGACTTCGGCTTCGTGCCCAAGCCCCAGGGGGATTAGATCTCGAGACACGGCCACAGCATCCATTCCGGGCTTGAGCCGATCACCCCATGCAGCCACAAAAGGGTTTCCCTGGGTCTGTCCTTTGGTGGAGTTATAGGCTGTAACCGTCACATCAAGCGTCTTCCAAAAAATGGGGTTCGGCACATGCAGCCCGAGAACAACAAGAGTTGAACCGGCGATCACCCAGAAAACAAGAAGAAACAAGAAAACCCGTTTCATGCATCCTGCCCTGTCATTGAATCAAAAACCGAACCGGACATACTCCTTGTCCAGGCGGTTGATCAGTTGAATATATCGGTAGTTCCCCTTCAGTTGCCCTTCTTCCACCAACTGATAGCCTTTGCTTCTGCACTCAGGGCAGGCGTCAATGGGTATTTCCACGCCGAGACAAAGCGGACCGGAATCCGCACGCGTTTCGATTTTGAGCAGCCCTCGGCACTTCGGGCAAACGGTCAGGTTTTCCTGCTGAACCTCATTGATGCCATCCGTATCGTAAAAGATCTGCCGATGTCGTACAAAAGTGTCCCCGGAGAGAATTCCCTGTGAAGTATCCTTGCCGCTTTTGAACGCTGGTGGGTCAAAGTACAACCGTGGGAGTTGGGAGCACAGCTCCTCAATGTATTCCGTCGTCCGGGAGGATTGACGTACCTGTTCAGGATTGTAATTCGGCTCCCGGATATGGGAAAAGTCCACCCCGGCCATGGCGAGGCAAATGCCCAGATTAATATATGGCAAGGCTCCCTGAATGGAGTAGCCACCCTCCAAGACAGCGATATCCGGCCTGAGCATCTCATTGAGCGCGGCATAGCCACGGGCAGAAAAGTTCATGTTGGTGATAGGGTCGGAAAAGTGGTTGTCCTGACCTGCCGAATTGATGATGATGTCCGGTTTGAAATCATCGAGAATGGGCATGACCACCCTTTCCATGGCCATGAGAAATCCTTCATCCGAAGTATTGGGGGGCAGCGGGATGTTCAGAGTCCGCCCCATGGCACCGGGACCACCCAACTCCTGGGGAAAACCGGAGCCGGGATACAGTGTGCGCCCGTCCTGATGAATGGAGATGAACAACGTCTCGGGATCATGCCAGTAGACATCCTGCGAACCATCACCGTGATGGCAGTCGGTGTCAATAATAGCCACACGCTTATGCCCGTATGTTTCCCGGATATGTTCGATCATCACGGCTTCGATGTTGACAGTACAGAAGCCACGCGACCCGTGAACGACCTTCATGGCATGATGACCGGGAGGACGAACCATGGCAAAGGCCCGTTCGCGTTCCCCCGTCATGACGAGATCAGCGGCTTTCATGGCCCCCCCCGCCGAGATGCGATGGGAGCGCGTCGTGACACTGCCACCATCAGGAAACAGGAAATGCACCCTCTCCAGGTCTTCGATAGCGGCAACATCCGGTTTGTATTCTCCTATTCCCTCGATGTCGAAAAGCCCTTCTTCCCGCAATTGGTCCTGCGTGTAGAGAAGCCGCTCCTGCCGTTCGGGATGCGTGGGGGAAATGGCCCAATCAAAAGCCGGGAAAAAAATGATTCCAAGTGAGTTCTGTGCCTTGAGCATGATCTATCTCCCAACCAGGGTTGCGACAACACCAGGCCGAACCTGACATTTGACCCGAATGTTCCTGCCGACCTGATTCATTCCTTCAATCATGTTGAAGCTGGAGGAATGGGTTACCTGGGCATCTTCCCGCTCCAGGGAAACCCCCATGGAATCGAGCTGCCTGGTCAAATGATTTACGGCGTCCTTCTTCGCATCCCCCAGGTCATAGGACGAGTGAATATTCTCACGGTGGGACAAGGAAGGAATGAACAGGACATGTCGTTGAGTATCTGCGAACAACTCCAATTCCCATGTTGTGCGAGTCAGGGCTGCACCGATGGCGTTGGCCACATCGTAGTTTTCCGGTACTTCCGTGGCAAGCTGGAAGCACTCGTGAAGCGATTCCCGGAGCGCTTGAGCCGGTCCACCCATGAGATAGACTTTTTTCGGGACCACACGCTTGTCTTCCACCAGTTCATGAATGGTGTAGACCGGCTTGGAATTGATCTCATCAGTCAGTTCCCGAGTTGCCGAGTGAATGGCTTGAGCCGCGTAATCCACGGCAGCACCGGCCACATCCTGACCGGACATGGAATACCGGGCCGCAAAAGTATCGAGAGCCTTTGCCGACGCCTCGATATCCCCAACCTGTCCAACTCCTGTCACGTTAAGCGCATCGGTCAGAGTCACCCTCGCCCCACCGAAACACACGGATGGGCCAAACCTGTTAGGGCCGACACGGACGTCTTTCCCGACCACGGAGATGGCGGAATCCCCACCAATTCCGATAGATCGGACCTTCAGAGCAGAGACAAGCGTTGGGTGGGAGCCAATGGCAATGCCCTCCCGTTCGATAAGGGGCGCGCCATCGGCAAACACGGCGATATCAGTGGTGGTTCCTCCGATATCGAGAATGACTGAATCCAGAAAGATATCTGTCAAAGCGACAATCCCCATGACCGAGGCGGCCGGACCGGAAAAGATGGACTGCACCGGCATGGTACGCGATTGCGGCAAAGGCATGGTACCGCCATCCGCCTTGAGCATGTTGACCTTGACGTGAGCCAACCCCATATCATGGAGAGCCTTTTCCACCGCCGTGGCAAAGTCATTATAGAGACGCCAAACCGAACAATTGAAATAGGCGGTAGCCACCCGTCGCGGAAAATTGAGCGCACCGCCCAATTGATGTCCCAAAGTGACGAAATCCGCGTGATCGCATTGATCGGTTTCACGACACTGACAAATGGAACGACGAATAACGTTTTCATGGCGCGGATTGCGCGTGGAAAATTTACTGACTGCGGCGAAGACACGCACCCCATTGGCGCGGCAGGCATCCACAGCATCACTGAGTTGACGGGAGGAAAGGGACTTTATTTCATTCCCCCGATGATCAATGGACCCTTCAACAACATGAAAATCCCGGCACAGCATGGAGTTATGCGGATCAATGCCGGGACCGGACGAAACAATGACTCCCACATCTTCGGTCTGCCCCTGGACAATGGCATTGGTCGACAAGGTCGTGGACAAATTAAGCTGTGTCACCGCATCCTTGTCCACTTTACCCAAAATGGTTTCCAAAGCCTCAGTCACGGACCGCAACAGATCATCATGTCGAGTCGGCACCTTGCAGGAAGCCATCACGCCTACACCCGTATCCACAGTGATGGCGACAGCATCGGTATGCGTCCCGCCAACATCAATTCCAAGTAACATTCTCTCTCTCCTTCTCAGGCGGGACAAGACAACAGCATTCTCGGTCCCTTCTCAAGCCTGCCGCTTTTTCCAAGCGTCATCGAGATTTAGCACTGGCCACGCCATGGGTGCAACCCGGAAAACGGCGAATGGTCGTATTGAAGGGGGGAACGGTTCAGCAGCACGGCCGGTCGAGGCGGCTCTGACCGCCCGTGTTCCCTCTGAATACGGGGACATGGATCGGGCGCACTGCGAATCCCTAACTCTCGGGATCCTCAAATTTTCCTGCAATGACAGCGGCATCCCCTGATTTTGCTTCCAATTGCAGCTCCTTGGACGCACCATGACAATGAAAACCGTCCGGACGCAGGGAAACATACCCGGCGGAAAGGGCTTTGGGATACGGCATCTGTTCACGCATTTCAGCATGATCGATCCGATTGGGAAAAATGACGGGCACAGGCACACCGGAAAAATCTTCAAACATGATATATTTCATCATCAGCCTCCTGACTGCTTGAATTCATTCGACTCTGCTCCAGCAGAATACGGGCATCGGCACAGGAGATCAACCGTTGCCTCAACCGCAGGGACAGGATACACCTTCTCTCGATGAGCGAATACACCAAAATCGGCGTCTGGCAGACAGCCTTTCTCGGCGATGCCGTCCTGACTCTGCCCTTGTTGCACGCCCTCAAAACCCGCTACCCAAAAGCGGAAATCCACTTTTTCGTCCGCAGTGGCGTCGAGTCTGTCTTTACGGCCCAGCCGGAGATCACCCGCGTTCGCCCCTTTGCCAAACGAGGTGCGCAAAAATCCCTTTCCTCAGCGGTTCGGTATGGCTGGGAACTCGGCAGGGAAGGCTTCGATCTCTGGATTTCAGCGCACAAGAGTTTCCGCTCCGCCTTGATAAGCGGAGCCACCGGCATCAATCGGCGTATCGGCTATGATCAACCATGGTTCAACACGCTGGCCTATACAGAAACCGTTTCGCGCCGCTTTGCAGACCTGGAGGAAATAGAACGCCTCTTCCAACTACTCAAGCCCCTTGGCATCGACGCGCCCGCTCCCAAGGCGTCACTCTCGATATCCGACGAGACACGACAGGATGCGGAACAATTCTGGAGAGCACACTGTGGCAATCGCCCGGTGCTTGGCCTGCACCCCGGCTCCACATGGCCCACCAAATGCTGGCCCGTGGAATATTTCAGCGAGATAGTCACTCGCGCAGCCCGTGCCGGAGCGCAGGTGCTCATTTTCGCAGGACCGGATGAACGGGACGTCGCAGCCCAGGTTCAGGCAGGAGCCGAGGTCGAAGGTTCTGTCAATGTTCTCAATCTGGGTGGAGAATTGACGCTCCCACAGCTGGCCGCCTACCTTGGCAAACTCAACGCCTATCTGACAAATGACTCCGGCCCGATGCACCTTGCCTGGGCCCAGGACACCCCTTTGGTCGCCCTGTTCGGCCCCACTGTCAGAGAACTGGGCTTCTTCCCGCGCGGCGACAACTCCACCGTGGCCGAGATTCCCCTTGAGTGTCGGCCATGCGGCCTGCACGGTCCCAGGCGGTGCCCGCTGAACCACCACGACTGTATGCGCCGCCTGACTCCCGACATGGTCTGGGAGATGCTTCGAAGAAAACTCTTCACCGAGCCCTTTGACCAAAGCGTTTTTTGATGTAGACTCGTTGCAAACCCTAACGGTTGCGGGAGGTCTCAATGCTCTGGTTTCATCCGGCTCTCCAGATATTCGCCACCTTGGTGGGGCTGTACGCGGCCTCCCTTGGAATGAAACGATTTCTGGCCCGACATTTTGAAATGCGCACACGCTTTCCCTGGAAACGGCATGTGACAGTGGGACAGATAGCCCTGTCCCTCTGGTTACTCGGCATGATAGGCGGCATGACCGTCGCCCGCCTCAAATGGGAAGTGAACTTCGTGACAGGCGCTCACTACAAAACAGCGTTCGCCATGCTCCCGCTTCTCATTCTGGGGGGCGCTTCAGGCCTCTATATGGACAAGAAAAAGGCTCGCAGAAAAATACTGCCCCTGGCCCACGCTGCTTGCAACCTGATATTACTTGCCCTGGCGTTATGGCAATTCAGGACAGGCTTTCAGGTCATCAAGGATTTCATCCTGTAAGCAACCTTGCGTTTTTCCCGTTGCAAAGGTATCCGTTTTCTCCACTCAGGGAGAAATTGTGTCCGACGAATTCAACATATTCACCGATGCCCCCGCCATTGAGCCTCTTTCGGAAGAAAATGCGCCATGCGTGGGGTGTGGCTGGTGTTGTCTTCGGGATCCATGCTCGGAATCTCACCGCCGTTATGGCTACACCAAACGTTGCCCTGAGCTGCTCTGGGACCCAAAAAACACCCGCTATATCTGCAAGTTGATGCTCGACCCGAAGTACGGCGAAGACGTTCGCCGATCTCAACACGCCGGACAAGGCTGTTACGCCCCACTCAATGGATGGAGACTGGACGTTCGAGACCGGGATGACGTATGATTTTTTTACAACGCGACCGGCCCCTGCTCCCGCTCTCTGCTGTCCCTTTCGACATCTCCCTTTTCCTTCCTCTTCCAAACATGCTGAAACTCTTTCGCAAAAGCCTGAAAAAACACTCTGCACAGTGCATCAAAGAATCGCCGCCCATGCCCGTGATGCCTTGAAATACGGGGGTTGCATCAATCATTCTTTCACGATAGAGAAGCCTTTCCCCTCATGGGGGGAACTACATCATTTATAAGGAAGACGGAAAGACTATGATCAAGATCCGCAAAGATGACGACAGACGAGGTCCCTCCAATGGACCGCGCAAAGACGATAGACGCGATAATTTTACCCGCAATGACAGGGATGACCGTCCTCGCCGAGACGATCGGTCAGAAAGGCCTCGTCGAGAGGACAGAACCGATCGACCACGCCGAGACGACAGAACCGATCGCCCGCGTCGTGATGACAGAACCGATCGACCGCGTCGTGATGAAAGCCGAGGCCCACGCAAGTTTGAGAAACGAGGCGGAGGCGGACGGGGCAAACGTGACTTCTTCGGCAATCTCCCTCCCCGCGACGAAGAGTCGTTCGTCGACAAATCCCAGGCGGTTTCCGAACACCGTTTCAATGATATTTCCGACATCGACAATCAGGTCCTGAATCTGCTTGAGAAGCGTGCATTCCTTATCCGCAAGGAAGGCGCATGGCGTAAATCACGCCAAAAATCCCTGGTCGACCCCAAGCTCGAAAAGCTGCTGCGCGGCTCCTTTGACAAACACGCCGGGGAACTTGGCCTTGATGCTAAACTGACCAAACAGCTTTTCACCCTGCTCAACCAGTTTTCCCTGGCTGACATTCGCAAGAAATTCGAAGGCGAAGGATACAAGCTTGCCCCGCGTGTGGAAGCGGTTTCTGCTTCCATCACCGGCCCTCGTTCCTTCCGTTTCACACGAATGCTCCTGACACTCGCAGCAAGCTCCGGCGCTGCGGTTAAACTGGCTCCAGTGACAATGAACGCCCCCAACAAGGATCTGGCCAAGGCCCTCAAGCAGGCCGGAGCACCCATCTCCTGGGATGATGATTTCATCCGCAATGAAGGAGACCGTACCCTCGGTTTTGAAGGCAACATGATCTTTGTTGGTGAAGACCACTTCAACTTCTATATGTTGCTCTGCCTCGCTCTGGGCCACGCAGGTCGTTGCAAATTCACCGGCAAGCCAGCCCTTCAGCTGCTGGATATCGCCACCATGAACAGGGTGCTGCCCAAATTGGGAGCACGCCTTGTCCCCATGAATCCGAACAACCCCGGACTTCCCGCACGCCTTGAGTGCGGTGGTCCCATGGACGAGGAAATAACCCTGCCCGGCGGCATTGATCCTGATTTCGCAGCCGCCCTGACCCTGGCGGCATGGTCCTTTCCCGGAGGCCTGACCATCCGGGGACTGAACCAGACGGCCAGGGAACGTGTTGCCGAAGCCGTGGATGTTCTGACGATCTGCGGCATCAAGGCCACCCTGGAAAAAGATTCCGTGACGGTTTCCGATGGCATTCCCGTCATTGAAGAACGCCCGCTCCTGCCCCTGTCTGTCCGGCTCAACTCCATTCTTCTGGCCCTGCCTGCCATGGCTGGCGGGTCTATCAACATCGCTGGTTCCTGGCCCAAGTCCGACAAGGGAGACCGGGTTCTGGAACAGCTCCGCGCTCTGGGACTTCGCATTGATGTCGCCACGGAAAACATCATTGCGACCATGGAAGGTGAATTACCTGAATCCGCGACCATTACCCTCGGCGAAAGCGAGGAAATGCAGCCCCTGGCTCTGGCCTTGGCCATGAAGCTGGGTAACGCCACCCTCACCGGTGAACTGAGCGAAACAGGAGCCGAACTTCTCGACCGCACAGGGGTCGCTTACGAAAAAACCGAAAGCGGCGTGGAGATCAAATCCGGCGAACGGTCGTGGGAAGGCACATGGTTCAGCCCGGAACCTATCTGGTCCATGGGATGCGCCCTGGCTGCCTACTCGGTGCCCGGCATCAAGCTGGAAAACCACGGAGAAGTGACCTCCACCTGGCCCGAGTTCTGGAACTTCTACAACTCCCTGCCCTCCGGCAAGATGAAACCCAAGCCGGTCAAGGAAACCAAAGATGACACACGCAGAAGAATCAAAATCCGGTGAAGCGCGACTGAGCGATGATATCCCCACTCTTGAAGCCGAAGCCGCACAGCTGACTCTTGAACGAGAAAGAACCGCGAAACGAGTGCGGGAATTGATGGAGGCGGAAAATCCCAAAGAGGGAATCTACCACCACAAGGAAATATTCGAATTGCAGCAGCAAAAACTTCGCTTGGACGTGGACATCAAGTTCCGCACCAACAAGATCAACCGGATCACCCTCGGCATCGAGGAAGGCGGTCCGAGTGAAGGCCTTGAAAAGGGCTTTCTCTTCTAGAGGAAATGATTACGAGCCGTAGAAGCGCGCAGGGACGATTTGTGAGAGGATCGTCCCTGCTTTATCCTGCCAGGGCACTTTGGCGGCTGTAACTGAGAGTACCCGATAACCTTTTGACATTGCAGGAGTGACAGATGGGCAAGTCCATAACCCACAAGATCATTGAAAAGCACCTCGTTTCCGGAGAGATGGTTCCGGGGCAGGAGGTGGGCCTCCGTATCGACCAGACCCTGACCCAGGACGCCACAGGCACCATGGCGTGGCTCCAGTACGAGGCCATCGGCATCGGCGAAGTGAGAACAGACCTTTCGGTCAGCTACGTCGATCACAACACCTTGCAGATGGGCTTTCGCAACCCGGACGACCACCGCTATCTGCGTACCGTGGCCGCTCAATCCGGCGCGATCTTTTCTCCTGCCGGGACCGGTATATGTCATCAGCTCCACCTTGAAAACTTCGCCAAGCCGGGTGCGACTCTCATCGGGTCCGATTCCCATACCCCCACAGCGGGTGGCATTGGGTCCATGGCCATGGGCGCAGGCGGACTCTCCGTGGCGCTCGGCATGGCCGGAGAAGCCTATTTTATCCCCATGCCCAAAGTGGTCAAGGTCCACCTGACAGGTGAACTGACAGGATGGGCCGCAGGCAAGGATGTTATCCTCGAACTGCTTCGCCGCCTTACGGTGAAAGGTGGCGTGGGTAAAGTCTTCGAATACGGAGGTCCTGGCGTTGCTGCCCTGTCCGTCCCGGATCGGGCCACCATCACCAATATGGGTGCTGAACTCGGTGCCACCACTTCGATCTTCCCCTCCGACGACAAAACCAAAGACTTCCTGACCAAGATGGGACGCCCCTGCGACTTCGTTGAACTGGTTGCCGATGAGGACGCCTCCTTTGATGAAATCATCGAAATCAACCTCTCGGAACTGGAACCCATGGTTGCCCAGCCGCATATGCCCGACCAAGTCTGCAAAGTGCGAGACCTGGCTGGCAAAAAGATCGACCAATGTGCCATTGGCTCCTGCACCAACTCCTCGTATTCCGACCTCAAAAATACCGCGCAGATCCTGTCCGGTAAAAAGACTCCGCCCGAGACAGACCTGCTGATTTCCCCCGGCTCCAAACAGGTCATGAAGATGCTGTCCCGCGAAGGGCTGATCGAACCATTACTGGATGCCGGAGCCCGCGTCCTGGAATGTACCTGTGGTCCCTGCATCGGCATGGGAGGTTCACCGACCAGCGGAGGTGTTTCCGTACGCACCTTTAATCGGAACTTCGAAGGCCGATCAGGCACCCTGGACGGCCAGGTTTACCTTGTTTCTGCCCAGACAGCCGCGCGGCTGGCACTTGACGGAGAATTTTCCGATCCTGCCACTTGGGGACCGGCTCCCGAACGCATCGAACTGCCCGATGATGTCCCATCGATCCGCGACCTGTTTGTCTTCCCGCCCGAGGACAAGGATTCCGTGGAGATTCTGCGCGGTCCCAACATTGTGGCTCTGGAAGACTTCACTGAATTACCCAAGACGGTACAGGCCAAAATCCTGCTCAAGGTCGAGGACAATATCACCACGGACCACATCCTGCCTGCCGGTGCCGAGATTACAGCCCTGCGCTCCAATATCCCGGCCATCAGCCAGTATATCTTCAACCGCGTGGATGCCGACTTTGTCGGCCGCATGAAAAATCATGGTACCGGAGTGATTCTCGGCGGCGAAAACTATGGGCAAGGTTCCAGCCGGGAACACGCCGCCCTTGGACCGCGTCATCTGGGGGTCAAGGCGGTTATCGTCAAATCCCTGGCCCGTATCCATCGTGCCAATCTGGTCAACTTCGGCATCCTGCCCTTGTTATTGGTCAATCCTGCCGACTACGACAGACTGGAGTTGGGAGCAGAACTGACCATCCCGGCCGGGGACATGACACCCGGCGGAACTCTTGAAATCACAACAGCCAGCGGCGATGCCATCCCGGTCATAAATGATTTGACCAAAAAGGAACTGGATATTATCCAGTCAGGTGGTTTGCTTAACGCTGTCCGTCAAAGTCAATCGTAATCAATGAAATCAACCGCCGCCTCCTCGCAAATCGGGTGAGGCGGCGGACAAAGAGTTTCTGGAGTAGTAATGCTTGAGATAATGCGTGAAAACGCGTCGGGCTGGGTCGTCAAGGTCATCTTTGCCATCCTCATCGTCGTCTTTGTCTTCGCCTTTGGTATGAGCGGTATGGACACAGGCAATGATCCTGTCCTTGCCACCGTCAACGACCAAATCATCACCCGAGCCGAGTTCGAGGATGCTTTCCAACGAGCCGCAGAGGGGATGCGCAAGTCCAACCCGAGCGTCACCAGCGCCCAGTTGCAGACACCACAGTTCAAACAGATGGTTCTCGGTGAACTGATCAATTCCCGACTGCTCCTTGACGAAGCGAGCCGCCTTGGTATTTCCGCTTCCAAGAAAGAAGTTTTCGCAGCCATTACCCGCCAATCCATTTTCTGGAACCAGCAGGGACAGTTCGACCGCAACATCTATCAGATGGCCCTGCGCTCCATCCGCATGACTCCTCCGCAGTTCGAGGCCAATTTCCGCAATGAATACATCTCCGACAAGGTCAAGAACATGGTCCGTCAGACCGGCGTCGTGACGCCGGAGCAGGCACGTCAGATATACGACTGGGTGGGAGAACAGATCACCATCGATTATATCCAAAAGACCCCTGCCGATTTCATGAAGCGTGTGAATGTGACCGAAGATGAAGTGGAAAAATTCTACACTGCCAATGAAGAGAAATTCATGGTGCCGGAACAGGTTCGCCTGCGTTACCTGTCTTTCACCCCATCCGACCTCGCGGCCTACCAGACCGTCTCTGATGAGGAAATCAAGGCATATTATGATGCCAATGCTGATTCCATGATCCAAAAGGAACAGGTCAAAGCCCGCCATATTCTGATTCTGTCAAAAGAAGATGATCCCGAGAATGTCCAGAAGGAAGCTCGAAACAAGATCAATCGTATCTATAAAAAAGCCAAGGCAGGATCTGACTTCGGCAAGTTGGCTCAAAAGTATTCCGAAGGCCCCAGCGCCCCTCGGGGAGGAGAACTGGGGTGGTTCGGTCGTGGTGACATGGTCCCGGAATTCGAGACCGCGGCATTCACCACCCCCAAGGGCTCTTTCTCCCAACCGATCAGGACACAGTTCGGCTGGCACATCATTCTGGTGGAAGACCACAAGAAAGCAGAAACCAAGACTCTGGAGCAGGTCAAGGACGAGATCTCCAATACTTTGGCCGAAGAAAAAGCGTCCGAAAAGGTCACTGACATGCTCGACCAATCCATGGACCGCCTTGTCTCCGGTATGAAGCTGGAGGATGTGGCGGATGAGCTGGGTATGTTGGCAGTAACGTCCCGTCCCATCCCGGAAAAATTCCTGCCCCAGGCCTTTGGTATGACCCCGGAAGCCGCCAAAGTGGTGATGTCCATCCCCGTGGGAGAAGCTCACCAGACTCCTCTGGCCATCGATGGCGGATATATGCTCGTGGAAAAAGCTGAAGACATTCCGGCCGCCCCCATGGAACTGGAACAGGTCAAGCCGGTGATCATCAACAATATCAAAAAAGACAAAGCCACGGAGCTTGCCCAAAAAGCCGCCGAGGACATTCTCGCCGAACTTGCAGCCTCTCCTGAGGCCGCCAGGAAATACAAAGGCCAGATCAAGACAACCACGCCTTTTGATCGCAAGGGCACTGTCGCGGAACTGGGTCAGAATGAAAATATGGCCACAGCCGCTTTTGCTGCCAGAGACAACGCATGGCTGGACCAGCCGTATGTCATGCCCTCCGGTATCATCGTTGCTCGCGTCGCCAAACGCATTCCCGCTCCTGAAGCAGCATGGGAGGCACAAAAGGACGCTTGGATGCAACAGGCCAGCCAGAACTACGAAAACGAAGTGCTGAACGCCTTCATGACCGGTCTGCGTGAAAAAGCCCAGATCGAGATCGCCCGTCCGGACCTGCTGAACTAGACAGGACAACCAGAACGAGCTTCATGGGGCTGACCGGGTGTCTCGGTCAGCCCTTTTTCATGCCAAGCTCCCCCTGTCACGCAAAAAGATCCCCTGACAGGCGCGAACGAACTCTTTAGAATGCACCATTTTATTACGAGAGGCCTTTTCCCCTCTCACTTCAAGACCTTGTACTTCCATCTCAAACACGGGTAAAAAAAGCTCTTCTCCCTCTGCCCGGACAAAAAAACTTTCCAAATGGGAAATTCTCGCTTCTCCCGATTTTCTTGACAAGCAGAACAGTATAAGATCACCAAACACGGAGAGCTTGGAGTTTTCCACAGGTTTAAAAACAGTTCCGACGCCTTCTTGACGTATTCAACCCGACACCGCAGCGGCTCGAAATCATTCAAACATCAATTGGGAATTGCTCTCATCGCAATGTGGCTTGAAAAAAAAGTGAAATGGGGTCAACGTATCATCCCGTTCACGATAAGCCGTTGGCTCACACGTCCTGACTCTTGAGGAGACTGTACCGTGCTCAGTACAAAATTCGCCATACCGGACATAATCTTCGGACATGGGTCCATCACTCACCTCCCCCAATGTGCGCAGCGCGTCGGCGCTCGACGGATATTCTTTGTCAGTGACAAAGGACTTGAGGAAGCGGGGTGGGTTGACCGCGTGCGGGGTATCCTCAGGGCAAATAATCTTGATTGCGTCTACTTCAACAACGTCAATTCCAACCCCCGTGACAGTCAGGTGCACGAGGGAGCCAGACTCTACCGAGAGGAAGGGTGCGACGTCATCATTGCTCTCGGGGGGGGCAGCCCCATGGACGCAGCCAAGGGTATCGGCATTATCGTCGGCAACGGAGGGCAGATACGAGATTACGAAGGGGCAAACCGTATCATGCGCCCCCTGCCTCCCATGATCCTGATTCCGAGTACTGCGGGCAGCAGCTCCGACATCTCCCAATACTGTATCATCACCGACGTCAAACGGCAGGTCAAGATGTCCATCATCAGCCGTTCGCTCGTTCCCAACATTTCCATCATCGACCCACAGATCCTCGTAACCCAGAACAGGAGCCTGATCCTGGCCGCCAGCATAGATGCACTGGCACACGCGGTGGAGTCCTATGTTTCAAAACTCGCTTCGCCATTTACCGAAATGCAGGCACTCAAGGCCATTGATCTGATCACGGCAAACATCCTTCCCGCTGCCGAAGAAAAAGACATTAAGGCGCTGGAACAACTTTCCATCGCCGCCACTGCGGCAGGCATGTCATTCAGCAATGCAGGATTGGGTTCCCTGCACGCCATAGCCCACTCTCTTGGCGGAATTTATGATGTCCTGCATGGCTGGGTTCACCCGGTCCTGCTTCCCTCGGTCATGCGTTACAATATGCCTTCCTGTGTCGAAAAAATGGGGGACATCGGTAGACAAATCGCCGGAGCCAGACTGTGTCCGGACAAACATACCGCCCAAATCGGTATCGATACACTGGAACAGCTCTTCAAGGATTTGAACCTCAATACCCAACTTCGACAACTTCTCCCGGATAAGTCGACCTTGGAAGACATCTGCAAAACCGCGACCCACGATGCCTGCCACCTGACCAACCCGAGAGCAGCCGATTGGCAGGACCTGATGTCCATATGCGAGGAGGCATGGTGATGACCCCGACCACTTTGGCCGACCTGATCGGCATTGAGCACTCAAAACTCGGCTTTTTCCAGGAATTACAGCATACGATTGAAGAGCTGAAAACCTCCAGCCAAAAGTCGGAAAACCAGCGCCGGGAAATTGCTGCCATTCTTGACGGTATCACTGATATCATGATGGTCCTGTCCGAGGACCTGCGCATCATTGCCGTCAACCATGAATTTGAACAACTCTTCGGGAAGGGCAAACAACACAAAGGCAAATACTGCTACACACTCTTTCGCGATACCAACGCTCCCTGCCCGGAATGTCCGGCCTTTCGCTCTCTTTCCACCAACAAGGTGTGCAAGGAAACAGCCATATTCCGCATAGGCAACCGGAACCGCCAGTTTGAAATGATCGCTTCCCCAGTCAAGATACCTGACCAGTCCGGCAACCGTGTCCTGATTTTCAAACGGGATGTGACACTCGAAAAAGAATACCAGGCTAAATATTATCAGGCGCAAAAGATGGCAACCGTCGGAACCCTGGCGACGGGCGTCGCCCATGAGGTGAATAATCCGCTCATGGCCATTTCCGGTTTTGCCGAAGGTATTCAGCGACGGCTCTCGAAACTTGACGGACAGATTCCCGACGAGGTCATTGACGACTTCGCCGACTGCACAGGCATCATTCTCAAGGAATGCAATCGATGCCAGGAAATTGTCCGCAGCCTGCTCAACTTCGGACACCCCAGGTCATCGGTCTTTACCGTAGTGTTTCTCAATTCAATTATTCGCGAGACGATCGATCTTCTCGGATTTCACCTGAAAAAATCAACCAATCTGACGCTCAACGTCACTCTCCAGCCTGAGTTGGCGTTGATCAAAGCCGATGAACCGCAACTCAAACAGGTCATTCTCAACCTGCTGACCAACGCGAGCGACGCCCTGGACGGCGAGGTCGGAACGATTACCGTCAATACTTTCCACAAGAACGACGACATGATCGCCATTGAAGTGAAAGATACCGGCTGTGGCATTTCTGCAGACATCAAAGACAAACTTTTCGACCCCTTTTTCACCACAAAACCCGTGGGAAAGGGAATCGGCATCGGGTTGTCCACCTGCTACAATATCGTCAAGGAACATAAAGGGGAGATCGAAGTCACCAGTGAAGTCGGCAAAGGGTCGAGTTTCATTGTTTCCCTCCCGATTCAACAGGATTAGCATGCAGACAAGTTACAGAGTGCTCGCGGTCGACGATGAGGAAAGCATCCTCAAACTGCTCGAACGGGAACTGAATTCCGACGAACGAATCGTCCATACGGCCAAAAGCGCACAACAGGCCAGAAAAATGGTCGCTAAAAACGAGTATGATGTCCTCATTCTCGATATCAAGCTCCCGGATGGAGACGGCCTGGACCTCTTTACCGAATTCAAGGCAAAATTGCAGGATATCGAAATCATCCTCATCACCGGGCATGGCGATATTGACAGTGCGGTCGAAGCCATGCGGATCGGAGCCTATGACTATATTACCAAACCCTTCAAGCTGGACCGGTTGGAATTGGTCCTCGATCGTGCTTTCCAGCGAGTCTGGCTGCAACGTGAAAACAAGGGATTACGCCATACTCACGAAGCTTCTGACGATGATTCCCTGATCGGCAAGTCCGATCCTATTAAGCATATCCGATTTCTCATCGGCAAACTCCGTCCTTCGGAGATCCCCCTACTCATTACGGGCGAAAGCGGCGCGGGCAAGGATGTGGTGGCTCGCACGGTCCACAGTCAGAGCAAACGTGCTTCCCATCCCCTGATTATCAAGAACTGCGCCATGCTCCAGCGCGAACTGGTCCGCTCCGAGTTATTCGGACACAGAAAAGGTGCATTCACCGGTGCTTCCGAAGCTCGAGAGGGGCTGATCTCCCTGGCCCACAAAGGCACTCTGTTTCTCGATGAGATAGGCGACCTGCCTGAGGATGTGCAAGCCTCCCTGCTCAGGGTCATTGAAACCAAGACATATCGCCGTATGGGTGAAAATGAAGAACGCAGGGCTGATGTCCGATTCCTGTTCGCAACCAATCGAAATCTGGCAAAGGCAGTGGAAAACGGCCAATTTAACGAAGCGCTTTTCCATCGAATCAACGTCTTCAATATCCACATCCCTCGCCTGAAAAAACGCAAGGAAGACATTCCGCTGCTGGTGGCCTATTTCCTCGGCCGACTCAGCGGCGGCGGCGATCAATGCGTGGTAGCGGACAAAGCCATGCAGCTTCTGCTCAGCTATGACTGGCCGGGTAATGTGCGCGAACTGAGAAACGTGCTTGAGCGGGCATTGATTCTGACGGACAATAACGTCATTACCGATCAGGCTCTGCCCAAGGAAATTCTCAATTGCAGCGCCACATGCGAAGACTCTCCGCCGCCCATGTCGCTGGAGACTGTTGAGAAGGAACACATCCTGCGCATCCTGTCCTACTATGACAACAACAAACAAAAAGCATCGGAAGTTCTTGGAATAGGAAGAAAAACTCTTTACAGAAAAATTCTCAAATACGGTATAGAAAGCTAAAAAAGAACCTGGAAGTCACTTTGACCCATCAGCCTCAAGCTGTGTGTCATTACGACACTTACCATAAAATAATCTACAAATTCGTATCATTACTCGTATTGTTTATAGTTATGACAAAGCCACCCCCCCACCGAGTATGGGACAAAATGCCCCACACACGGAAAGCACAGTGTTCAAATAAAGTTGAACACCCTGAAAACAATGATGAAAATCCATTGGCACGCTATCTGCTGACAGAGGTCTCAGCCTCAGTTGGTAACCAGTACGGATATTCCGTCATTCGTTAACTTCAATTCAGGAGATGTATCATGGCTGTACAGGAACAAGTTTATGGATTTTTCATTCCCAGTGTCACTCTCGTCGGCATCGGTGCTTCCAAGGAAATTCCCGGCAAGATTCGCGACCTGGGCGGTAAGAAACCCCTTATCGTAACTGATCAGGGTATTGTCAAAACGGGTATTCTGAAACAGATCACCGATCTGCTCGACGATGCCAAGATGTCCTATGAAGTCTATGACAAGACCATCCCGAACCCGACTGACGCCAATGTCCACGAAGGTGTCGATGTCTACAAAAAAGCCAAGTGCGACAGCCTGATCACCTTGGGTGGCGGTTCATCCCATGATTGTGGTAAAGGCATCGGCCTGGTTGTTTCCAACGGCGGCAAGATTCATGATTACGAGGGCGTTGACCAGTCCACAAAGCCCCTGCCGCCTTACGTTGCAGTGAACACCACTGCCGGAACAGCTTCCGAAATGACTCGTTTTTGCATCATCACCGACTTGTCCAGAAAGGTGAAGATGGCTATCGTTGATTGGCGTGTCACCCCAGGTATCGCTCTTGATGATCCGATGTTGATGGTCGGCATGCCGCCGTCCCTGACTGCCGCCACCGGCATGGATGCGCTGACTCACGCTGTGGAAGCATACGTCTCCACCATTGCCAACCCCATGACCGACGCATGTGCAGAAAAGGCCATCGAACTCATCTTCACGCACCTGCGCCCGGCAGTTGCCAACGGTCAGGATATCAATGCTCGCGAAGGCATGTGTTTCGCTCAGTATCTCGCAGGTATGGCGTTCAATAACGCCTCCCTGGGCCACGTCCACGCCATGGCTCACCAGCTTGGCGGTTTCTACGACCTGCCCCATGGCGAATGCAATGCGATCCTCCTGCCCCATGTTGAAAAATTCAACCTTATTGCCAAAGTCGATCGTTTCGCCAAGCTGGCCGAAATCATGGGTGAAAACCTCGACGGTTTGTCCCCCATCGAAGCAGCCGAAAAATGCCTTGTGGCCATCCGTAGACTTTCCTCCGATGTCGGCATACCTTCCGGTTTGGTCGAACTCGGCAAACGCTACGGCAAGGAAGTCAGCCCCAAGGACATCAAGGTCATGACCGGCAACGCACAAAAAGACGCCTGCGGTCTGACCAACCCGCGTTGTCCCACCGATATGGATGTCGACGAGATCTACAAAGCAGCCATGTAAACCGGCCAGCAGAACACCCCGGGAAAGCCGTCCCTTTCCCGGGGACTCATGCCCGCCACAATGTCGTCAACGATCCCGGCTGATCGCCACCCGATTTCATCGCATGTTCGGAACGATTCGGGAACGACAACATATAGAGAAACCAACACCGAAGCCCAGGCTTCGGCTAAACCATGCGAGATCGATACATGAACACGATACACATGAACGATGCCGGTGACGACGCGTTCATTCGCCAAGTGGAGAAAGAGAGCGGGCAGAACCTGAGCCTATGCTATCAATGCGGAAACTGTACCGCGGGATGTCCGTACAACTCATTTTACGACATCCCGGTCAGTCAGGTCATGCGCAACCTCCAGGCGAAACAACGCGAAACGGTCCTTTCCTGCCGGTCCATCTGGTTGTGCGCCTCCTGCGAATCGTGCACCACCCGTTGTCCCAATGAAATCGACGTCGCGCGCATCATGGATGTTTTGCGGCACATGGCCCGGCGAGAGGGATACGCTCCTGAGCCTCAGGTCAAGACTTTTTGGGACGCCTTCCTGCAATCCGTTGAACGCCATGGCCGGGTTTTCGAAGTCGGCTTGATGGTAGCCTATGCGACCAAGACGGGTAAACTCTTCACTGATATCGACCTTGGCCTCAAGCTCATGCCTCGGGGCAAGCTCGGTTTCAAAGCCCATGACATCGTGGGCAAGGATGAAGTCAAAAAGATTTTCCAACGATTCAACGAGGAGCGTCGTTCGTGAGTTCCCCTCTTACCTTTGCATATTATCCGGGGTGTTCCGGTCAGGGCACCTCGATCGAATACGATCAGTCCACCCGCGCCGTGTGCCACGATCTGGGTATCGAGCTCGTGGATATCCCGGACTGGAGTTGCTGTGGTTCCACCCCGGCTCACACCGTGGACCACCATTTGTCCGCCGCCCTGTCGGCCCGAAACATCATCCAGGCCGAGACCCTGGATGTTCAGGGTATTATCACGCCGTGCCCCAGTTGCCTGACCAACCTCAAAACGGCCAGCCACCGCATGCGTGATCCCGAGTTCAAGAAAGAAGTCGATACATTGGCAGGCGGTTCCTGTCGAAACGATCTTCCTGTGATGTCCGTCATGCAGGTTCTCTTTGAGAAACTCGGCGTGGACAGCATTAAGGGCATGGTCAAAAAACCGCTGGAAGGATTGACCCTGGCCCCTTATTACGGATGCATCATGAATCGCCCGCCCGAGGTCATGGATTTTGACGACTGCGAGAATCCCATCGCCATGGACCGGATCATGGAAGCCATCGGTGCGACAGTTGCGCCCTTCCCACTCAAGGTGGAGTGTTGTGGCGCGTCATTCGGTGTGGCCAGAAATGACATCGTCACCCGACTTTCCGGCAAACTTCTTGATGCAGCAGAAGACTGTGGAGCCATTGCCATGGTCACGGCCTGTCCTCTGTGCCAGATGAATCTGGACATGCGTCAGGACCAGATCAACAGGGCCAACAACAGCAAACACGACATGCCCATCTTCTACTACACACAGCTCATCGGCATGGCGCTCGGCCACAGCGACGCCAGCCTAATGATGGACAAACTGTGTGTGGACCCTGGAAAGGCATTTCGCACAATGCGTGAAACCCAACAGGCCCAAGCCTAGCCAGGCAGGATCCAAGGAGCGTCATTCAATATGAAAATCGGAGTTTTCGTCTGCCACTGCGGCAGCAACATAGCCGGAACCGTCGATGTCGCCGAAGTGGCCAAACAGGCCCGCAAAATGCCCAATGTGGCCTTTGCCAGCGACACTTTGTACGCGTGCTCGGAACCGGGCCAGGACGGCATCATCGACGCCATCAAGGAACATGGACTTGACGGCGTCGTGGTTGCATCCTGCACCCCGCGCATGCATGAACCGACCTTCCGCCGGACTGTGGAACGCGCCGGTCTCAACAAATACATGTTCGAGATGGCCAATATCCGCGAGCATGTCTCGTGGATCGGCAAAGATACGGAAGCCAATACAGCCAAGGCCATTGATCTGGTCTCCATGGCTGCGGCCAAGCTCGCCCATGACAAAGGGCTGACACCTAAGAAATTCGACATTAACAAACGCGTGCTCGTCATCGGCGGCGGCGTGGCCGGAATTCAGGCAGCCCTGGACTGCGCGGACGGTGGACTTGATGTCGTTCTCGTGGAAAAGACTTCATCCATCGGCGGCAAGATGTCGAAGCTGGATAAGACTTTCCCCACAGTGGACTGCTCAAGCTGTATCCTCGGCCCCAAGATGGTCGATGTGGCCCAGCACCCGAACATCACCCTTTATGCCAGTTCCGAAATCGCGGACATCAAAGGGTATGTGGGCAATTTCAATATCACCGTCAAGAAGAAAGCCACCTATGTGGACTGGGATGCCTGCACAGGCTGCGGTCTGTGTATGGAGAAATGTCCGAGCAAGAAAAGCAAGGACTATTTCAACGAGGAAATCGGCACCACCACGGCGATCAACATCCCGTTTCCCCAGGCCATTCCTAAAAAAGCGGTTATTGACGCTGATTTCTGCAAAAAATTGCAAAGTGGCAAATGCGGCGTCTGTGAAAAAGTCTGCCCCACCAAAGCTATCAGATTCGAACAGCAAGACGAGGCTGTGGAAGAAGCCGTTGGAGCGATTATCGTAGCCACAGGCTATGACCTCTTTGATTTCACTCGTTACGGAGAATACGGGGGCGGTCGATACCCGGACGTCATCACCTCAATGCAATACGAACGACTGCTCTCGGCCTCCGGCCCCACCGGCGGACACGTCAAACGTCCGTCCGATGGCAAGGAGCCGGAGACCGTGGTCTTCATCCAATGCGTCGGTTCAAGAGACAAATCCATTGGCAGGCCATACTGCTCAGGCTTCTGTTGCATGTACACGGCTAAGCAGGCTATTCTGACCAAGGATCACATGCCGGATTCACAATCCTATGTCTTCTATATGGATATCCGCGCACCAGGAAAGCTGTACGACGAATTCACCCGTCGAGCCATGGAAGAATACGACACCAAGTACATTCGTGGCCGCGTCGCCATGATTTATCCCAAAGGTGACAAATATGTTGTCCGTGGAGCGGATACACTGCTTGGCAGCCAGGTTGAGATCGAAGCAGACCTCGTTGTCCTCGCGGTCGGAGCCGAAGCAGCCCACGGAGCGCCACAACTCGCGGAAAAGCTGCGTATTTCCTATGACAGCTACGGTTTTTACATGGAAAGCCATATCAAACTCAGGCCGGTGGAAACCAACACCGCCGGAGTCTATCTCGCCGGGTCCTGCCAGGGTCCCAAGGACATCCCGTCTTCGGTCAGCCAAGGCAGTGCTGCCGCAGCCAAGGTTCTCGCGATGTTTTCCCAGGATCAACTTGAAAGCGACCCGCAGATATCCTCTGTGGACATCAAACGATGCATCGGTTGCGGCAAATGCATAGCGACCTGTCCCTTCGGTGCAATCGAAGAAATGGACTTCCGCGGCATGCCCAAGGCCAATGTCATTGAGACTATCTGTCAGGGATGCGGCATCTGCACATCCACCTGCCCGCAGGGGGCCATTCAATTGCAACACTTCACCGACAACCAGATTCTCGCGGAGGTCAATGTCTTATGTCAGCAGTCGCCAGTCCGGAACTACGAATAGTCGGCTTTCTCTGTAACTGGTGTTCCTACGGCGGCGCGGACACTGCCGGCGTCGGACGATTCCAGCAACCCACGGACCTTCGTATCATTCGCGTCCCCTGTTCCGGACGCATTGATCCGCTGTTCGTGCTCAAGAGCCTGGTCAACGGCGCGGATGGAGTCCTGGTCTCCGGATGCCATCCCCGTGATTGTCACTATTCAGAAGGCAATTACTACGCCCGCAGACGCCTGGAAGTGCTCAAGCAATTCCTGCCGATCCTCGGTATTGACGAGCGCCGGTTCGAATACACATGGGTTTCCGCCTCCGAAGGGCAGAAATGGAAAACTGTGGTCCAGACGTTCACCGAACGCATCCACGAGCTGGGGCCTGCGCCCAAGCTGGACCCTGAGCTTCTGGCTCGGGCCGATGCCATGGCCGCTGCCGTTTAAACGACCTCACCAACGGAGAATACAATGTCGAATCTGGAGCAACTGAAAACCAAAATAAAAGAGAAACTCCCGGACCTGGACATGGTCATCGGCTGGGAGCAGGGGTTTGACCCCCTGCGCACCAACCCCCTGTTCATGCGTACCGAGGAGGATGTCGATAAGATGATGTGGGGTCCCCTGTGCGTTCACAACCTTGCCACCTACCTGCCAGGACTCAAAGGCAAAAAGGTTGGTATTGTGGTCAAAGGATGCGACAGCCGCTCCATCATCGAACTTTTGCAGGAAAAACTGATCAATCGTGATGATGTCACCATCTTCACCATTCCGTGTGAAGGGGTTATCTCCATCCGCAAGATACAGCGAATAGTCGGTACACTCGACTATGTGGAAGCCGTGGAAACAGGCGAAGAAGCCCTGCGAATTACAGTGGATGGGCAGGCGCACAAACTCTGGCTCAAGGATATATCCGCCTCGAAATGTGAACGGTGTCAACACCACAACGCTCTGGTCAGTGACGTTTTCATCGGCGATCCCATCGAGGAATCCGCTGAGGACGACTATTCGGACGTGACAGAATTCGAAGCCCAGTCCAACGAGGAAAAGCTCGCATTCTGGTTCAAGGAAATGGATCGTTGCGTACGGTGTTACGCCTGTCGCAACGCCTGTCCCATGTGCGTATGCCGGGATCATTGTGTGGCCCAAAGCCGTGATCCCCACTGGATTACCCAGGAAGATACCGTTCAGAACAAATGGTTCTTCCAGATGATCCACGCCATGCACCTTGCCGGTCGGTGTACCGAATGTGGAGAATGCGAGCGAGCATGTCCGGTGGGCATCCCCCTGCTGCTGCTCAAACGCAAACTGAACAAGGAAATCAATACCCTGTTCGACTACAAGGCCGGAACCATCATTGAAGCGACCCCGCCCTTACAGGCCTTCAAGGTGGAAGAAGACAACATCAATGAGAGGGGATGGTAATGGCAGCCAAATTCTTACCACAAGATCAACTTGTTCCCTGGCTGGCGGAGCTGTCCGAAACCTATCGGACCCTTGTTCCCAGGCAGGAAGGCGATGCGGTCGTCTACCGTCCATTCAGCGAAGAACAGGCCCCGGAACTGCGCTTGCGCCCGACAGTCTCGGCCAAGAGTGCGGTCTTTCCTCAATGTGAAGCCTTGATGACCTTCAAATACGAGAAGGACGAACAGGATCTGGGCAGAGTTCGCCTGAATATCGAAGAAAAGAAACATGCTGCTCCGACTCTTGTCGTGGGCGGCAGAGGATGTGATGCAGCCGGTTTCAACACTTTTGATCGGGTGTATATCACTGACAAAGTCACGGACCAGAACTATCTGAACCGCCGAGAGCAGACTTTGTTCATCAGCCTTGTGTGCGACAGGCCCGCCACCACATGCTTTTGCAATTGGGTGGGCGGCGGGCCTGCCGATACGAAAGGTTCTGACGTCCAGATGACCGCTCTGCCGGACGGTTGGCTTTTGGAATCGGTGACCGAAAAAGGCGAAACCCTGCTGAACAGCTCCCTGCTGACAAACGGAGAAAGCCGGATTGAAGAAGCCCGAGGCATCAAATCCATGGCCGAAGACCGCATGGAAGAGGCCCCGGATATCTCAACCGCACCGGAACACCTGCTCGCACTGTTCGACAATGCCGAATTCTGGGAAGAGGTTTCCGATCGCTGCATCAGTTGCGGCACCTGTACGTATCTCTGTCCCACGTGCTACTGTTTTAACATCACAGATGAAAAATTCGGTATGGAAGGAGTCCGACTTCGGACCTGGGACAACTGCATGTCCAATCTCTTCACCATGGAGGCCAGCGGACACAACCCACGGCCCACTAAAGCGCATCGCTTGAAAAACCGCGTCGGGCACAAGTTCAGCTACTATCCGTCCATCCATGGCGGAAACATGGCCTGCTCAGGCTGTGGCCGTTGCATCAAGAGCTGCCCCGTGTCGGTCGATATTCGCGCCATCGTCAAAAAAGCCATTGCCGCACCGACGGCAGCGGAGGAATAAATCGTGTTGCAAGAGTCCAACAACAAAGAAACGGCCAATCCCTATCTTCCGGCCGTGGGCACGATCATCGAGACCATTCAGGAAACGCCGAATATCATGACGTTCCGGGTCGTGCTCAACAGCGAAGAAGAGATGAAAAACTTCACCTTCCATCCCGGCCAGGTTGGCCAGCTCTCGGTGTTCGGCACCGGAGAGTCCACCTTTGTCATCAATTCACCGCCCACACGCATGGATTATCTCCAGTTCAGCGTCATGGTTTCGGGCGAAGTGACGGCAAAACTGCATACCTTATCCGCTGGTGATCAGATCGGCGTTCGCGCCCCCTTGGGCAACTGGTTTCCCTATGAAGATCTCAAGGGCAAGGATATCGTGTTTGTCGGTGGAGGCATCGGCATGGCTCCCCTGCGCACCCTGCTGCTGTACATGCTCGACAACAGGGCCGACTACGGGAAAATATCGCTTCTGTATGGAGCACGATCCCCGGTAGACATGGCTTTCAAGTATGAATTGCCGGACTGGCTGGAACGTGACGACCTCGACACAACTCTGACCATTGACGCAGAGTACGAGGGATGGGAACACTCTGTGGGATTGATCCCCAATGTTCTCCTCGACATGGCCCCGTCCAACGAAAACTGCGTGGCCATCACCTGCGGTCCGCCGATCATGATCAAGTTTACCCTGCAAGCCCTGCAAAAACTCGGCTTTAAGGATGACCAGATCCTGACCACGCTCGAAAAACGCATGAAATGCGGCGTTGGCATCTGTGGTCGCTGTAATATAGGGTCTAAATACGTCTGCATGGACGGACCTGTTTTCAGCTACGCACAGCTCAAGGAATTGCCCAACGAGCTTTAGAAAACTGTGTGCTTCAGGGACGAAGCCGGGCCGGAACAGCTCGCTTCGTCCCTGTCGCCATTACATGGATTCAAACCATATCAGGAGATGTCATGGCATATTTTTTTCACGCCAACGAAATCGCCAAATCAGCAGTGGAAATAGAGAGAAAAGGGCGCGCTTTCTATATGCGACTGGTCAGTTCGGCCCAGAACGAAAAAACGGCTGAGCTTTTCAAATACCTGGCAGATGAAGAGGCTAAGCACGAACAGATTTTCCAGGGCCTGATGGATCGTCTTGGCACCATAGAGCTGCCAGCCTGGGCATCGCAGGAAGAGTATTCCGTCTATCTGGAATCCCTCATAGAAGGCCACGCCCTGTTCTCCGACGAACGCATGGAAAAAGGCATGGCCGCTCTCCAGGATGAGAAGGATGCCATCAGAATGGCCATGGGATTCGAGAAGGATACCCTGCTCTTTTTCTCTGAGATGGAGAATCTCGTCCCCGAATCCGAGAGAGACGCCGTACGAGCCTGCAAGGATGAGGAACGGCAGCACCTGGGCCGTCTTCAAAAAATGCTCAACGACCTGTAGGAGTGAAAAGAGCGATACCGAACTTGAATCCGGCATCGCTCATTCGCCGTTTTCCCTCGCAGTATTGAGGGCTGGAGTACCTCAAAGGCGGAAGCGGCAAGGAGATCGGGATGGACACAATCATACGCATCAATGTCGGAGCCTCCGGCGGTCCCAAGGCTGATAAGGAGCCTATTGGGAAGTATGTCGGCTTTGGCGGTCGAGCCATGACCGCAGCCATGGTGCATGATGAGGTCCCTCCCCAATGCCATCCCCTGGGACCGGAAAACAAATTGATCATTGCACCGGGGTTGCTGACCGGCTCTGCGGCCAGCACCTCCGGTCGTCTTTCCGTAGGCTGTAAAAGCCCCCTGACAGGCGGTATCAAGGAATCCAATGTGGGAGGCATGGCCGGACAATATCTCGGCCATCTCGGTATCGCCGCCATCGTGCTCGAAGGCAATCCTTCCTCGGAAACACTCTACAAAGTCATTATCACACGGGAAGGAGTGAGTATAGAACCGGATGACGACCTGCGCATGCTCACCAATTATGAACTCTGTGCGCGATTGAAGAAAATCCACGGCAGCACTGTTGCTGTCATCTCCATCGGGCCTGCCGGAGAGATGGGCCTGTCCAACTCCTCCGTCGCCGTAACGGATGCCCACTTCCGCCCGACCCGTCAGGCACGGCGAGGCGGTGTCGGCGCAGTCATGGGAGCCAAGCACATCAAGTGCATCGTTATCGACCCCGCCGGGACGACCATCCGGGAACCGGCCGACCCGGAGCGGTTCGAAACTGCCAATCGAAAATTCATCGACGGTTTGCACCGTCATCATATCACCGGCCACGACCTGCCTCAACACGGAACCAATGTTCTCACCAATCTGATCGATGGCGCAGGCAGCTACCCTGCTCTCAACTTTCGGCATGGCCGGTTCGACGGCACCCCATCCATTGATGGATACGCCATGGAATTGCTCGCTGACGCACGCTCGGAAAGCACGACCTGTTCCGATTCCTGTTTCAAGGGATGCAGCATCCAATGTTCAGCCCAGTATCTGGACAAGGACGGTAATTTCCTGAGTAAAAGACCGAGCTATCAAACCATCTGGGCACATGGAGCCAACTGCGGCATAGACGACCTTGATGTCATCGCCCGACTGGACTTCATGGATGATGATTTCGGATTCGACAGCATTGAAATGGGTGTCGCCATCGGATTGGCCATGGACGCCGGGGTCATTGAATTCGGTGATGCCGAGGGAGCCATTCGATTGCTGAAGGAAGCAGGACGGGGAACACCCATGGGCCGAATTCTTGGCAGTGGCGCGGCCACTGTTGCACGGTGCTTCGGGCTGGAGCGTGCTCCGGTTGTCAAAGGACAAGCCATGCCTGCCTATGATCCCCGATCGGTCAAGGGGATCGGCGTTACCTATGCCACCTCTCCCCAAGGTGCTGATCATACCGCAGGTTATGCCGTGGCTCCCAATATTCTCAAGGTCGGCAGAGACATCGATCCGTTGGGTATCGAAGGACAAATCGATATCTCCCGCAACCTCCAGATCGCCACTGCGGCCCTTGATGCAACCGGATATTGTCTTTTCGTGAGTTTTGCCATCCTTGACCAACCGGATACCTTTGACGCCATGCTGGCAACCATCAATGGCATGTTCGACCTCAAGCTGACCGGCCGGGATATCGTCGAACTGGGCAAGCTTGTCCTGCGCATGGAGCGCGCCTTCAACGAGAAGGCCGGTTTCACCAAATTCCACGACAGACTGCCGATGTATTTTTCCCGTGAACCCCTTGGGCCGCACAACACGACCTTTGATATTCCGGACAAGGATCTGGATCTGGTTCACCAGTATTGACAACAACCATCCTCGACCCAGGAGGGGTGCTCTCTTTCGGGGGCCCCCTCCACGTTCGAGGGAAAACCGGACGATGTCGCCCGGCGAAAACACCCAACGGAGGGGTCATGTTTCAGCATATGCATACAACTGACGACGCCGTGTTTTCCATGCAGCATACTGCCTATGAAACAGAGCACTCTCTCTTCCCCGCGACTTCACCCGGCGGTACGACCTTTCGGACACAACGGCTCGGCACGTACCTCATTTCCGATCTCTTCCGTGGCGATTATATGGCTCCCACCACTTTCACTCACAATAAACGACTGATTTCCCTGGTCAGGGGCAAGGAAATTTTCTTCACGGGCGAAACCTTTGACCAATGGGATCTTGATGTTCTGCTCCACTGTGTGAATAATGCTCCGGCCAACACCCGGCAAGCGTGTCAGATACAATTTTCCCCGGCTGACCTGCTCCATTCACTGCACCTGCGCAACAATGAGCACAATCGCGACCAGGTTTTTGCCAGCCTACAACGCCTGCATACCGGCGTCATTGATATTTCCGGCAGTGAATATCGGTACATGACACGACTGATCAACCGCGTCCTGGTTGATCGCCAACAGAACATGTGTCTCGTTGAAATCAATGGAGATGTTGTCACGACATTCCGCTCAGGAGGCACTCCCATGAAACTGGAGGACCGACGTTTCCTCGGACGTAACGGGCTGGGCAAATGGCTCCTGGGCGCGACCAAGGTCTTCGAGGGGGGATTCACTGCTGAAATGCTGAGTCTGCAAGCACTGTGTGGCACCCCGACAAAACAGAAACACTGCTTTGCAAACCGCCTGACAAAGGCACTTGATCTGCTGGCGGAAAACGGGCGTGTTGAGAGCTGGAATATGGATGGAGACAGGGTTCAGGTCACAACCCATCCACTGCAAATTCGAAATACGGCCTGCGGCATATTTTGTTCAGGCGTCTGCGCTTAGAAGGATACCATGCATACTGATCGGACCATCACCCAGGCTCTCGTCATCGGCTCCGGCATAGCCGGTGCCACCTGCGCCCTTTCCATCGCTGCCCAAGGTCATGAAGTCACGCTGATCAGCGCCGGGGAAGAACTCGGCGATGGCAATACCGCCTCGGCGCAAGGGGGAATCGTGACCCGAGGCGACGAAGATACCCCGGCTTTACTCTCCAAGGATATCAGAAAAGCGGGCTGGAATCACAATCACACGCCTGCCGTCAATCATCTGGCAAGAAACGGGCCGGATGCAGTACGTGAAGTCCTCATTGACAAATTGGGCGTCCCTTTTGCCACCAAAGAAGACGGTTCAGGTTTTGACATGACTCGTGAGGGCGGCCATTCCGTCAGCCGAGTCCTCTACTGCGGCGACTACACAGGCAAGGCGATCATGGACAGTCTCAGGGCCGCAGTTATTGCCGACCCGAACATCAAGATCGCCACAGGCAGAACTGCCGTGGATTTGATCACCAGCCATCATCATACCTGCAAGCTTTCTTTCCAGTACAGCAGAATCAACAAATGTCTCGGTGCCTATGTCTACAATAACGACACCAGAAATGTTGAAACCATACTGGCCGACCATACAGTCCTGGCGACAGGCGGTCTCGGGCGCATTTTCCTGCACTCAACCAATACAGAATCTTCCGTGGGGAGTGCCCTGTCCATGACACACAGGGCCGGAGCCAAGATCATGAACGCCGAGTTCATGCAGTTTCATCCCACCACACTCTACCATCGGTCCAAGCGCCGCTTCCTCATCACCGAAGCCATGCGCGGCGAAGGTGCCCATCTGGTGGACAGCAAGGGCAAACGATTCATGGAGCGCTATGACACCCGCAAGGAACTTGCCCCGCGCGACATTGTCTCCCGAGCCATTGTGGACACGCTCCACCGCAGTGGAGAGGAATGCGTCTTTCTGGATTGTACTCCCGTACAACATAATCTGGCTGAGCGTTTCCCCACCATCTATGCCCACTGCCTGGACATTGGCATCGATATCCAGCGCGACCCCATTCCTGTGGTTCCGGCCGCACACTACCATTGCGGCGGGGTGTATTCGGACATCAACGGACGAACCAGTCTGGAACGGCTGTTCGCCATCGGCGAATGCAGTTGCACCGGTGTTCACGGGGCCAATCGACTTGCGAGTACCTCCCTGCTCGAAGGCGTCTTGTGGGGACGCAACGCAGGCAACTTCATCGGTCGACAACTCACCAGAAATCCCTCAATCAACAAACGCCTTCTGGAATCCATTCCGGATTGGGAATACCCCGGCCTGGTGCACAACGAAGACCCGGCCCTCATAGCCCAGGACTGGATGAACATCCGCTCGACCATGTGGAATTATGCGGGCATCAACCGCACAGAGCAACGATTGGCCAGAGCATGTGAAGACCTGCGAGGCCTGATCCGTGACCTGACACAATTTTACAAGAAAACACCACTTTCGAAATCACTCATCGACCTTTACCATGGGTGCTACGCAGCGTATATTGTGGCAATGTCCGCCCAATGCAACAAGCAAAGTATCGGCTGCCACGCCTTGCAAAATGATTGATGTCCTGGAGGAAATCATGAACCGGAAAATCACGCTCTACGCACTCAGCACATGCACTCACTGCCACAACGTCGGCACACTCCTGGAAGAATTGCTCGGGCCAAAGGGGTTTACACATATTTATGTGGATCGTCTCTCTGGCGACGAACGCAATATCACCATGCGTGCCCTCCGTACCAAAAACCCGGAAATGTCCTTCCCCACCACAGTCATCGGGGATAAAGTGATCACTGGTGAAAAATTGGATGTCATCAGGAAACTGGTCGAAGAGGCATCCCCTCAAAAATAACTCAGTTCAATGCCTCTTCAACCTGATCCGGGGCAATGGACTCAGCCAAAACCTGCAAGCCCGAATCTGCTCGAGCCAGTACACAGCACCAGCCATGCCGTGGAGTAAAGTGAAAAAGATCGTCCAAAGGATGCCCTGTCAGACGACACAGGAGAGAACGAATCACGCCAGCATGGGTCGCAGCCAGAATCGGAAGAGTTGACTCCGGCAAAGATTCCAGGACCGAAAGAGCACGGGCAGCCACATCTGCGAAAGACTCTCCTCCGGGTGGACGAAACGAAGCGAACCGGCGTCCACGCTGCTCATACGCCTCGGCATCCGTCTGCTTGAGAACCGCAAAGGATTGTCCCTCCCACAGCCCCATATCGATCTCATCAAGCCCTGGCAGGGTTTCCACATCGAGCCCAAGATGAAGGGCCAGGGGAGCGACCGTTTCCATGGCACGGACGGCCGGGCTTGAGACAATCCTGCCAAACCGCACCGCGCCGAGAGTGGAAATCAGACCGTGTGCTTGAACAACGCCAGCCGGGGACAGAGGGAGCGGCGTTTGTCCAATGCATCGCCCTGTTCCGCCGGAAGTCCGGGCATGCCGAACAAGGACGATCATCCGCCCCCCTCGAAAGCCAGGGTTTCCACGTCCACGCCTATCACACGCTCGAGGCGCGCCCGCACGGCATTGGCCCGTTCCTGTCTGGCCCGAATGGCTTTCCTGGCTTCTGGACGATCGCCAAAGAGCATCAGCTTGGCCTCATACCTGGCATTAAGCCGAACCGGAGAGCTTCCCTGCACCAATTTATCGGCAAGAAAGACGATCTCCTTTTCAGTCATGTTGTCCCGTTCCCCAAGAGAGAGATCCGAATGTTCCCGGACAATTTGGGCCGCATCGGTAAAACCGTGTTCGAGTAACCGCCATGCACCCACCGCGTCATGATGCTTTCGACCCTTGCCAATGTCATGAACCATGGCAGCCCCGGTTGCCAACGCCGGATTCAAAAGCGCATGGGGCGTACATGTTTCATTAAATCTGAGACAAAGAATTTTGGCCACACGGGCAACGGCTGCACAGTGCTCTCGAATATCCTGTGAAACTCCATAGACATCCCACAGTTGTTCCCACTCCTCAGCGAAGGGGTATTCCTGCCCCACGCGCTTCATGGCAAATTCATAGTCAGCCGGATGATCGAGGTCCCTGAGTGATCCGGCGTCAGTCACCACGAGATCGTGCGCCCCGGACTCAAAGGTATCCAGCAAGGCCCGCAAGCCGCCCTGCCCATCATGCGTGAGAATGTGAGGGATAAGGCTGGAGGAAATAAGTGGGGGATGGCCCCGTTGCCCCTGAAACCGTGGGTAGAAAACAGAGGCATCGCTTTCGGAGAAAGCCTGGATAAGCCGGGTAACGGTTTCAACCCGAACAAGGGGGATATCCACCGGAAGCAGGAAGAATCCGGATATGGTTGGATCGAGGGCACGGATTCCGGTCAGAACTGATGAAAACATGCCCTGTTCATAGTCGGCATTGTGAACTGCCACGGCTCCGGCCCGACGGGCGGCGGACGCCACCTCTTCCGCTCTTTTTCCTGTCACAACTATAATTCGAGCCACCCCATTCTGCCGAAAAACTTCAATACAGCGGGACAGCACTGTTCCCGAGCCAAGGGGGAGCAACGGCTTGAACGATCCCATGCGCGAGGAAAGCCCTGCTGATGGGATCACAGCCGCCAACCTGGTCATGTTCCCTCCCCGGAACGAACCTGAATCAGCTCGGCACAAATACTGACAGCAATCTCTTCCGGAGTCTGCGCGCCAATGGGCAGTCCGATGGGACAGGAGCATCGATCAATGTCCTTCTGTGAAAAACCTTCCTCAAGAAGAACGGCATAAATGGAGTCGCGCTTTCTGCGACTGCCGATCATTCCGATATAACCGGCGACAGTTCCCAGCGCTTCCGCCAGAACAGTTTTGTCATGCAGATGGCCACGAGTCACAATGATCACGAATGAATCCTTGCGCACATCCAACGCTTCGCAACACCCTTTGAAGGAGGAGAGCACCACGACTTCATCAGCTTCGGGAAACCGTTCCGCATTGGCAAAATCAGCCCGATCATCCAGAACCACCGTTCGAAAACCAATCATGGCCGCGACCCGAGCCGTGAATTGAGACACATGCCCGGCCCCGAATATATAAAGCGAGGGAGCAGGAATAAACGGTTCAACAAGTTTCAATTCCGTCTCGGTTTTTTCAAAAGTCGGGGTCTCTCCCTGCATGAATTCAATTCGAATTTCATGACTCACGGCGCGTAGCTGATCACTCTTTTCAAATCGGGTACACAACGCGGCACGGGTGCCCTTACGCAGCAAGCCATCGAGATCAACATAAGCGGCAGCGCATGGCCCGTCCGGTTCCACGACCTCCATGAGCACGGTCAGACCTCCCCCGCAGATCATGTCCGACTCGGCAGCCAGCTCCTGTGTCATGTCCACGTAGGATACCTGCGCAGTTCCGTCCCCGCTTTCCATCAGCTTCAGGCTGTCCCGGCAAGCGTGGGCTTCAGCCAATCCTCCTCCCACAGTGCCAAAGATGGAACCATCGCCTCGAACCACCATTTTGGCCCCGGAAGACCGGGGAGTGGAACCGGAGCTTTCCACCACGGAAACCATAACAAAGGTCTCTTTCGCTTCCACAAGATCACATACCGAACGGACAAATTTCTTCATGAGTCAACTCCCCAAATGCAATTCAATGCGGCGTTTGCCAAGCCCCTGGACCGCAGGAACTCCACCATTTTCGATCTGTATCTCTATCTTGAACATTCCCTGCGTCACTCCACGCTGCAAAGGCTCCACAGTCTCAAGAGCTGCTCTGACCCGCCGGGACACACCTTCTCCCCAGCTACTTACCGTCACTCGGATCTCGCCCGGCAGAACTGCCACGCAGAAATCATCCAGCCCGTCCACAGCGTACAAAACCTCATTCAACTCCTGAAGACCAATCACGCCTGTGCCGATATCCACACCTTCATCTCGCCGAAAAACTCGTGGGTCCAGTCGTCGAGCAGGGCTGCCACAGGCGCATTGCCCGGATACAATCCGCCCAGAATCCCCTGTCCGGTACCGTATCAATGGCATCCCGCGCCGCAAGGGAGTGCTGACCACTATCTCTCCGAATTCTCCGTCCGGGAGCAATTCTCCTGTTTCCGGGCACACTATTTCCACATACACATCAGCCTCCCGCACATGCAGGCCAGAGCCAGGGCTGCACTCCACGGCTCCACCGAGACCCGTCTCAATCATGCCCCAATGCCGGAAAACCTTGCAGCCAAAAGCCTTTTCCACATTCTGTACCACAATTCCGGGGGCCATGTCCCAACACAAAAGCACGGAACGAATTTGATCCTTGGGCAAACACTCCCGCTCCCAGGCGCGGGCCACCATGTTGAGATGGGCGGATGGCCCGACAATGCACCGAACCTGCTCACGCAAACACCGGGCAATGACGTCACCCGTTCTATCAAAAATACCATATGGAACAGGCCTGGCACCAGCCCGCGTCAGAGCGTCCACAAGCAGCCGTCCCACTCCATCCGGCCGATCGCCAGGCATGAGCACGAGCACGCCTTCATCAATTCCTACCAAGTTTGCCATACCCCATCGAAAATAGTCGACGGTCGCCTCCAGATCGGCATGCGTATGAAAAACCCGCTTGGGTGGGCCAGTGGTCCCGGAGCTGTGTAAGGTGACAACACGAGCCACTGCATCACGGGACAGACACAGCAATTGTTCCGGGTCCCGACGCAGGTCATCCGCCGTCATGGTCGGCAGAGAAGAAAAGTCATCCAATGAGGCAATCTTCTCAGGAAACACCGTCTCAAAGTGTCGGGCATAAAACGGACTGTTTTTCGAAGCATGTTCGACAATCCTGCGCAACTGATCAAGCTGCCAACTGCGCAGAAACTCCCGAGTCGGAGGGTGGTCCGTCCCGAGCCAGCCCAGACGCAGGGCGAGACATTGATCAAGATTGGACAGGCCCATGACATTTCCCCCGATACAGGCTTTCACCGTCCATGGATGTCAGGTTGTAGGCGCAGAAGGGAATCAATCTCCCGTCCGGCGAAACCACATGAATACAACACCCCTTGAGACGTTCCAGATCAAGTGTCCAGGCATCCTGAAAAGCCATGGCTGAAATAGCCAGCGTATGCGTGGCGGCCCGTTCGATGAAGACATCCAGTTCATCAGGGACATCGGTTGTCATGGCATGGGCCATGGGCAGGGACGTTCCCGGTGCTGCCCACTGTCGCTTGACAAAAGCCTTGGCCTTGTCAGCCCCCTCTTCCGCCGGTCGCGGCGCACACCCGCACTGCCCCTTGGCAGAAAGTCGTTTGAGGGCACGGGATTCCGTCACCACATAGTTGGCATGAAAAGAACAATGGGAATGCTCGCACCCCGGCGGCTGAAAATCAATGGCTCGAATACTTCCTCCGGTCTGCTCTTCAAGGGAACGCATCAACTCAGGCAGCGTGATTCGCTGTGCATCATCCGGTGCATCGGGATACCGGCCAAAATAGCTCACCGGCTGAAAATGGACACCCCGTACTCCGGGGGAATGCAGGGAAGCTAACCGTACTATTGCACCCAGGTCATGCTCATTGACTCCCGGCACCACAGTAGGGACCAGGACAACACCCACCCCGACCTCAGTCAAAGCTTCCATAGCCGCGATTTTGTCCGCAAGAAGCGGTTTTCCTCGAAGTGACCCGTAAATATCATCGCTGGTCCCGTCAAATTGCAAAAAGACCGAGGACAAGCCTGCTTCAGCCAATGTGGCGGCATATCCCGGCTCCCGGGCAAGGCGCAGGCCATTGGTATTGAGTTGGACAAAGGGAAACCCTTTGCCACGCGCCAGACGAATCAAGGCTGGCAGATCATCTCGCACGGTCGGCTCTCCACCTGAGAGTTGAATATTGCACAGCCCGGAAATCCGAATGACCCTATCCAACAAAAAACCGATTTCTTCCACTGCCGGATCGGTCTGTGCCTGCTTGCCCGAGGACGCAAAACAGACAGGACACCCGAGATCACACCGCCAGGTCACCTCAATCAAAGCTGTACAGGTATGCTGCCGATGGGCACCACAAAGACCGCAGTCATTAGGGCACCCCTTCTCAACCTTGGTCAAAGGCTCCTTGGGCAGAGAGGGAATCTTGGCTCGTGACCAGCCATGAAAATCAGGCGTACCTCGCCAGACAACAGTCCTAAAAACACCGTGTTCCGGACATTCCTTGACCAAAAAAGTCTCACCATTCACGCTTTCGTGGGTCGCAATGACCGGAGCCAGGCAGACAGGGCAGACGCTGCGCGGAAGAGCACTCATGGCATGTCCCGGCCCTCGGCCGGATCAAAATTATTTTCAGCCACAATTTCGCGGACCTTCTCATGTGCGTCGGCAAGAAGTCCGCCACACAAAACAGGATCGGCCTGCCCACACCGGCCATCCAAGATATGACCGCATGTCGTCCCGCCATGTTCGGCAGTACGCTCCGCAAACCAATCTCGCAAAGACTCCAGCATGACAGGAAGCACTTCTTCGGCCTCTTCCAAATCCGTACCCTTGCCACCGAACACCCCCAAGACCATGGCCGCACCAGTCAGCACACCACACGGACCGGAACAGTCTCCGAGCCCATTGCACAATCCAGCCGCTGCCCTGACCAGATCAGGATTTTCCCTGTCCATTTCATCCAGAGTCAGCAGAACCATGATCTGGCTGCAACAATACCCTTTGCCTGCCAATTCCATCATTCGCAATCCGGCGTCACCCACCATTTTCCAACCCTTTTTTCTGCGCGATCACAAGATGATACCCGACCCTGCGACTTTCACAAGTACACTGGTTACGAGGCTTTCCGTCAATGAATATCAGTTTGGCCGCCAACTCCTTGAGATGACGGGAATGGTCTTCCACCAGAAAGACCGAAAATCCCTGTGCCACAAGCATCTCCCGCGTGACCGAGAGCGGACCGGCCCGATCCGCACAAGAGGCACCACTTCCAACGCCCTCTCCGCCTTCTCCGTGAAGGTCAGACAGCACCAAAAAACCTCCGGGCCTGAGGACACGATAAAATTCACGCAAACCAGCGCTCTTGTCGTCAAACAAAGAGAGAACACATTCACAAAAAAGCGCATGAAAGACCCCATCACCAAAGGGAAGTATAGCACCGTCAGCCTGGACACACCTGCTTCCAGTCGAAGCACGCTGAATCTGCTGCAACGATGTTTCCACCCCAAAGGCTTGTGCTCCGTAACGGGAGCAAAGGCGTTTCATGGTCGCTCCCAGGCCGCTCCCGACATCAAGAACCCGCCAGCCAGGGACCACGCCAATCAATTCCGCCGCCCTGTCCGTCAAATTCAATCCACCAGGCCGCAGCGTCGTCCCTGCCGCCGCACGCAGTTCCGCACGCTCCCACAGAGGAATAGCAGCTTCAGGCGTGGTCATTTATCCTCCAACAACTGCTCCACGGAATGCATCTTACCAAGGGCAAGCCCCTCTGGAATCAACACCAACCCGCACTTCGGGCAGGTCGGCAATTCCACGTTGAATAAAGAGTCGAGATATTCAAGCTCCACGGCGCGTGGCACCAACTTCTCATTGCAGGTCGCACACTGCCAGGCAGCGGCATCCGCTTCCGGCACCTTGATGACACTCATGCCTGTCCCCCCTTGATGCGCATACGGTGGCACCAGACATTATGAACGGTAAAGACATCGCCGGAACGCTCGAACTCCACCCAATAGGTGACGGTCACCGGCCGGAATGAAGCCAAAAGCCGACCAGTTTCACTATTGACAAAGCTCCGCCCCGAGTCCCGAACCTGCAACAACGTCTTTTGCACATCACTTTTAAGAATCCGCCGCTCTTCCATCAGCCGAGCAGCCTCTTCAGTGAACGTCACCTCGATGGATTCGAACGGTTCTTCTGCACCGCTATCCTGCTCGCGCCACATCTCCCGGAGCAAATGCTCCCTGAGATGCACTCGATTTTCCCGGCGTTCGGAATATCCCGGCGATGGACGCGCACCAGCATCTCCGCTTACAGGATACAAGACATCGTACAAGTGGAGAGCCCGCTTGCCTACCTTGACGAATCGATCGCGGCACATGATGCAGTACGTCACGAAATCTTCCTGAACCGAGTCGGCCCTGTGCTCTGTTATCGCATCGGCAAGCGAGGAATTGGCCTCGGCCACCAACCCGCCATAGCCACAACATTCCGTGGTTTCCCCTGTCAATTCGGGTTCGACCACGGCCTGCGCCACCTCACCGAGCAGCATCCGGACATCCTCCCGCATCATGAGATCATGCCGTGCGGAACAGGGATCATTGATAGCGACAGTCCCACACCTGGACGCAGACCTAGGCACGCCGAGCGCTCGAAGAATCGTGTAGTGTGAAGTGATTTCCGCACCGGGCAACACTTTTTTCAAAGCGCCCAGACAGGAAGGACAGGAGGCGATAATCTTGGGCTGTCCCAGGGATGCCCACATGGCGGCAAGATGGTGTGTGGCTTCGGCCTTCATATCTTCACGCCCCGCCCATTCTGCCGGGATACCACAACAATGCAGTATCAATCCCACCTGACCTATCCGGTGGCACAGGTCGGCATAGGCTCGCTGCACGACACCGGGGTTGGAAGCAGTCAATTGACAGCCGGGGAAAAAAACATATTCACTCGAATCCGTTCCCGGCGCATGACGGGCCAGGGAAACAGAATCCCGATTGGCAAAGAGCATATCCCGCAGGGCAAATTCATGGGCCGATTGTGGCATCTTCCCATGCTGCACCATACTGAGACGTGCCTCATGGCACAAATCAGCCATGGCGAAATCTTCAGGGCAAACGACTTCGCACAGCCCGCACAAAGTACAGGAGTTAATCATGCCATTGGCTTGACGTGTGCCCATGACAATAGATTCGTTATTGGAAATTTGACGAGCATACACTTTGGGATATGCCTTGTAATGCTTCAGATATTCACACTTTTTCACACATTCAAGACACTCGCACTGAAGGCAGCGCCGAGCCTCGGCACAAGCGGCCTTTTCGTCATATCCTTCATCTTCCGACACGGGAGAAGCCGAAGAAACCTTTTCGAGACTGGTGAACAGACGCGTCTCATACGCCCCTTCCTTTTCCCTGCCTGTCACCATGGAGACGCCTTGGGTAAAGCGCTCCAGGGAATTGGCTGCGCGACGCCCCGTGGCGGCCTGCAAAATAAAAGAGGGTTCCCCCAACGGACTGGCAAACAATCCTCGAAGCTGTGTCCCCAGTGTCATCGCATCCGGCTTATCAAGCCCCGCAGCAAGCTCAGGAAAAGCATCCGAATCAAGAAAAACCGCATCACTCTGCTCAATCAGGGAGAGGAGCATCGCTTTCTCGACCACAATGCCGGTTTCCATGGTGACGCCCAGTTTGCCAAGATTTTCCAGTTCCCGAACAAGCACCCCTTCGTCGAGAAAAGCCAATTCTCCCGCGACGCTGTCACAGTACAGGGTCACGTCAAATCCTCTGCGAGCCATCTCCCAGGCAGCACACAGTCCGGTGAGATTGCCACCAACAACGGCCACATGTTTGTGCCGCGATGGCAATGGGCGGGGAGGGGAAACAGGCTTGGCAGTCTCAGCGCAGAACCGCTCCAACGTCCCCATTTCTATGGGACCACCTGCATCCTTGCGCACGCATGCCTCACGGCACGGCGCATCACAAATTCGGGCCAGAACTCCTGGCAGGGGCATGGTCTTGGCGAGAACTGTCCATGCCTTGTCCCACCGTTTCTGCGCCATCAAAGAGCAGAAAGTGCGTCCATCCACATGCAAAGGGCATGCAGCGACGCACTGCGGAGGTTCCTCCTGAATACATTTACTTTCCCACTGTCTCAGTTCAGCCTGTTCCATATTCCTTCCGAGAAAGAATCAAGACAGCGGCCCATCTTGGAGGACGGACCGCTGTCAATGAGTTTACAGAGTCTTAGCCCTTGAGTCCGGCCAACACCTTTTCAGGCAGTGCAGGCAGGTCTCTAATACGAACACCACACGCATTGGCTATGGCGTTGATAACAGCGGCATGAGGAGCTGTGAGCGGCATTTCACCGACTCCGGAGGCTCCGAAGGGACCGTCGGGACGTGGGCTCTCGACATAGATGATCTCCATGTTGTCGGGGATCTGCTTGATGTACGGGAATCCGGCACCGACCATGGTCGAGTGCTTCTTGATGTCCTCATAATCTTCGCTCAGCGCCAAGCCGATACCCTGTGCTACACCGCCATGAATCTGACCGTCAACAACCAGGAAGTTATTGACGACACCAACATCGGCGACTGTGGTCATCTTTTCGACAGTCGTTTTTCCTGTTGCCAGTTCCACTGCGACTTCCGACAGGAACAAACCGTACATGTAGCAACAGAAGGGGTTACCCTGTCCGTTTTCATCACAATCATTGGCCGGAGCGGTCCACTTGCCCTCATAACGCAGGGGCAGGTCTTCGGCGACCATTTCATCATAGGTACGGAAGCTGCCATCCGGTTTGCGCATGGCTTCCACGAGGGCTTCGCAGGCAACACGGGTGGCCTGACCGGTCACAACCTGGGAGCGACTGCCGCCAGCAGGTCCGGCATTGGGAGCCTTGCTCGTATCGTTCATGACCAATCTGATCTGATCAGGGGTGAGATTGAGCGGGCGCAGGGCCTCATGAGCAGTACCCAGTGTTCCCATATCCGCGCCCTGGCCATGGTCTTCCCAGCAGGAATATACGGTCACGGTATTATCGGCATTAATACTGATATCAACCTGGGAGCTATCCGGGCCGTCAAGACCGGAACCATACACCCCAAGGCCGATTCCGACGCCGCGTTTGACTTCGGCAGTGGAATTCGCGGCAGCGCGTTTCTTGGCTTCTTCATATTTAGGCCGCAGGATGTCGAACATCTCCGGCAGTGAGTAGACTTCGGGGTCCTGGCCGGTGGGAGTGGTGGAACCTTCGCGATAGACGTTCTTGTAACGCAGCTCGAACGGGTCCATCCCCAGCTTCTCAGCCAGTTCATCCATGAGCACTTCAGACGGGAATTCACTTTCAGGTGCGCCGTAGCCACGGAAAGCGGCTCCCCAGGCGTGGTTGGTGCAGACGGTGCGTCCTTCTCCACGGATATTCGGGATATCATATCCAGCGCCGATATACTGTGCTCCGCGCAGCGTCAGCAGATCACCGAATTCGGAGTAGGGACCGTGGTCAACGCTCCAATCGGTTTCCATGCCAAGCAGTTTGCCGTCCTTGGTGGCTGCATACCGCATCCAGGTCAGGAACGGAGAACGCTTACCGGTGTAGGTCTGCTGCTGGTGCCATGTGTAGTTCAGGAAGACGGGACGGCCAGTGGCCAACGATGCCGCGCCAACCAGGGCTTCCATGGTCGGGCTGAACTTGTAGCCGAAGGTACCGCCAGTGGGGTTCTGAACCAAAACCAGATTCTCTGGCTCCACGCCGAGACCGGGGGCGATCATGTACAGATGCAGGTGCAAACCAATGGATTTGGAGTGAATGCAGAGTCTGCCTTCATCATCGGTGTAGGCAAAGCCGACATCCGGCTCGATGGGCATATGCGGCTGGCGAGAAGTATAAAAGTCGCCTTCCACAACCACGTCTGCCTTATCAAATATGGGAGCGGTATCTTCGCCTTTGGCGATTTTCTGAGTATAGTAAACGTTGGGAGTTCCGGGATGAATCTCGATAGCGTCATCAGCCATGGCAGCCGGGGCGCTCATGTATTCGGGCAACTGCTCCAACTCAACCTTGACCTTGGAAACCGCGGCCTTGGCATTCTTTTCAGTATCAGCGCAGACAATGGCAATGGCATCGCCGTACTGAAAGATCTTCTCATCGCAGAGAATGGGACGATCCCAGCCATCACCTTTGTTGGTCGGGAATGTGATCAATCCGGTAATCCGGTTCTTTCCCTTGACATCCTTGTGAGTGACGACCTTGAAGACACCGGGCATCTTCTCGGCTTCAGTGGTATCGATGGAAATGATCTTGGCATGAGAAACTTCAGCCTGAACCAGAGCGCACTGGAGGGTCTCAGCAGGCAGTTTCAGACCGATGTCCGCACCGAAGTCCCAGGTACCTGTGACCTTGGCAACTGCGGAAGGACGGGGATACTTGGTATTCCAGATCCGTCCGTCATCGGGGATCTTGAATTCCAGTTCCTCAATCTTCATATCACCGCGCATGACAGCGGCGGCATCCTGCGTGGCGTCCACAAGCTGCTGATACCCGGTACAACGGCAGGCGTTGCGATGCTTCTGGAACCAATCGCGAATGTCTTCACGGCTGGGATCAGGGTGGGAATCAATAAGAGCCTTGACGGAAACAATGAAACCGGGAGTGCAGAAACCGCACTGGGCACCGCCATGAGCCATCCATGCAACCTGAATCGGGTGCATGTGACTCGGAGTTCCGATGCCTTCAGTGGTTGTAATGCAGGCGCCTTCCTTGACGCGCTTCATTTTCATGGTGCACGAGCGAATCAGCTTGCCATCCACGATAACACTACAACTACCGCATTGGCCTGAACCACAGCCAACCTTGACACTGGTGAGGCCAAGATTCTGGCGCAAAACATTGGCGAGCGACTCATCTTGTTCGCACACCACCTGTTTGGACACGCCGTTCACGAAGAGCGTGAGTTTGATCATGACAGTATTCCTCCTTGGTATTTGGACTGTCTCACTTTGCAATTGGAAGATCGGGGCGAAAACACGACTATACAATGAAAACTATTTTCCAAAGGGACAAATGGGATATCGGCAGACATCGCAGGTTGCACAGAAACCGCCGTGTCCCAGGGCAACGATGTCTTCACGAGTCACTTCTTCACCGGCCAGCAACCTGGGAACCACCAGGTCGAAAATACTCGCTCGGTAATACATGACACATCCGGGAAGCCCCAGGATATGGACATCCCCCAGCTTGGCGACCATGAACATGGCACCGGGGAAAGTGGGAGCGCCGTAAGTGATGACCTCTGCTCCGGTGGCCCGGATTGCCGTGGGCGTCTGATCATCCGGATCCACGGACATACCTCCGGTGACCATGACCATTTCAGCCCCCTCAGCAATGGTTGCGAGGATGGCATCCCGCGTCATGGATGGATCGTCGGATGACAATTTCTGATCCATGACTGTCGAGCCAAGCTTGGAAAATTTTCTCCGGATGACCGGACCGAATTTGTCCTTGATACGACCGTGGTACACCTCGCTGCCCGTAGTCACGAGACCGACACGGAAATGGCGAAACGGACGAACCCCGACCACATAAGGGTATTCGGCACAAATGGCTTCCACCTGCTTTATCTTTGCTTCATCGATGACCAGAGGGACCACACGGGTTCCAGCCACCGGACCTGGGTCGGATATCTGAAGTCCGCTATGCATGGTGGACAACACCACTTCCTCAATGGAATTGATGCGGGTGAGCGCTTCGACATTGATGTCGAGCAGTCCGGGTGCGGCGATCATGTTGACCCGTCCTTCACAGACTTCGGTCAGCGTGATGCCCTGGCCGGATGCGGCTTTGGCAATACGGAATGCGGCTTCATCCTCATGGATGGTCCCCCGCTCCATATTCAAAACATAGATATGCTCCTTGCCCATTTCGAGCAGTGCGGAAACATCCTCTTCGCCTATGACATGCCCTTTTCTAAAGGCCGGGCCTTTGCATTCTCCGGGAACTATTTTGGTCATGTCGTGGCACAAGACCATGCCCACGGCATCCTGAACGGGAACTGTTTTCATCTTTTCGACTCCATTAGCACATGTGCAATCGGACCGGGCAAGCGAGCACGCCTTACTTCATTCCACATCGACAACGATTATGCTCATTTGGGCATAATAACAGCGACCAGAAACCCCTTTCCGGCCGCCGCTTGTGGACGGTCCGTCTCAAAAAAATCATGCCTGGACGGGCATAATAATAGACACAACTATTTTTTAGCAAGAACAAATATCAATCTGTTTCAACAAACTCGTACGGACGATACAGCGCAGGAATCGACCACTTCCTTTGGCTGTGTCAAACCGCACCTATCTGTTGGGAACGACGATTTTGACATAGTCCCAGTAGCAATCTCTAGGCCAATCAAAAAAAGATGTATTTTCAGGCTCTTGAAATCGCACTGAGGAAAGAGACTCTCTTATTGGGGGCAAAAAGGCCCACAAAGATGGTTCTCGAAAGGTGAAATTGACAAATAAGTACTCGATAACACGCTCAATATATTCAATTTTATAGACAATGAGTCAAAAAGATACAAAAAAGACGGACTTTGGGTCAAAATGACTTGGTGAAAAAAAGGACAAGCGCATGGTTGCTCGGTTGGGAGTCTTTTTGCGAAAAAAGCGGAAAATAAGAAGAGGCGGCCATTTCAAAGAATGACCGCCCCAAGACAAATAAGAAAAAATCTCTCATCGACCGAAGGTAGCAGCGATTTCAGCAACGGCTTCCAGTGCAGTCGTAATATGCTGACGGGTATTGAATGGTCCCACTCCGAAGCGAACAGTTCCTCCTTGTGCTTCAGTCCCGAGCTTACGATGGACCAACGGGGCGCACTGCAACCCGGTTCGACACGCGATGCCATAGTCTCCGTCAAGAAGTGTTCCCACATTTCCGGCTTCGAATCCATTCACATTAAAGCTGACCACAGCGATATGATTGACACGCTCCCTTTGGCAATACAGCGTGATGTTGTCGATTTTCTCCAATCCATCCACTAACAGACGGGTCAAAGCCATTTCATGTTCATGAAGGGCGTTCATTCCCTGCTCACCAATCCAGCGAACACCGGCCAGCAGCCCGGCAATACCCACGAGGTTGGGAGTGCCGTATTCCAATCGATAAGGATACTCTTCCAGATGATGCAACTGAGCGGATCGAACACCGGTTCCTCCTGCACGGGTATGGCGGATCACGACATCCTCCCCCACATAAAGACCACCGATCCCCGTGGGGCCAAGCAAAGATTTGTGGCCGGTAAAAGCCAGTATATCAATACATGACTTCCTGATATCCACCGAAATCTTTCCTGCGGACTGGGAAGCATCGACCATGAATAAAATACCCCGCTCACGACACAAGCGACCAATGGCCTCTATGGGTTGCACGGTTCCAATCACATTCGAAACATGGTTCACAACCACCAGACGAGTGGAAGGCTTGAAGAGCGCCACAAAGTCTTCAGGATGGACAAAGCCATCAGCATCAAAGTCCACATGATCTACTTCGACCTCATTATACCGCCAGTGATGATGCAAGGGACGAAGCACGGCATTGTGCTCCAGGGCAGTCGTGACAACATGGTCCCCAGGGGACACGATACCATTGATGGCCAGGTTCAGTGCGTCTGTTGAATTGAGGGTAAAGACCAACCGATTCGAATCAGTTCCATGAAAGAGAGCTGTCAGTTCTTTGCGCGTAGTCTCAATGATGTTTCCCGTTTCAATGGAAAGGTCGCACCCGGATCGCCCCGGACTGACCCCGTGGCTGCGATGGAAACTATCCATATACGTATAAACGGACTCGGGTTTGGGAAATGATGTGGCCCCGTTATCCAAATAAATCAGTTCTTCCATGACAGACCTCACGTGTTCTTCAACCACTTTTTCAATGCATGCCGCTCTCTGTATTTATTATAAATACACAATACATTTATATTGTGCAAGGCCTGTATCACCCAGAGGCTTTGACTGGGGCTGAAGAGCCTTGCCCACAACAAGAGACAGCGACAGGATCTTATCATGTCGCTGGAGCTTCCATGCGCCAGGCATCAAAGGGGAAAAGGGTTCCCTTGGCAAGACTCACAAAGAAAAAGGAACCGGAAAAAAAGGAGGGGCGAAACGGGCTAGCGAGTTCCCATGATTTCGGCTACGGAATTTCGGATATGCCTGACAGTACACTCACGCACGACGTCTTCATCCCTGGTTGCGATGGCGTCGATAAGCTCCAGTGATTCGGCAAAAAAGGTTCTCGGTTCGATCCGGCGCGGTGCAGCAAGCCAGAATCGTAGGTAATGGTTCAGGATACGTTCGAGGACAGTGGTCAGCTGGCTGTTATGAGCAGCGGTAAAAACGAGCCTGTGGATTTTCGAATCAAGGTCAACGATGGCCCTGTTGTCGTGCAGCCCGGTAAAGTCGAGGGTTTCCTGCTTCAGCGCCAGCAGTGCATCACGCTCTTCCTGAGAAATTCGTTGCGTGGCCCAAAGGTTGGCCTGGACCTCAAGGACCATGCGAATTTCCGTAATTTCCCTGATTCGTTCCAAACTCAGCGGAGTCACCATGAAGTGCGACCCCTGCCGCACAATCCATTCTTCAGCCTGAAGAGTGAGCAGAACTTCTTTGATGGGCGTTCGACTGACACCAAATTCCTCGGCCAGCTCGGACAGATTGAGAACGGATTCCGGAGCCAATTCCAAGTGAATTATCTTGGAACGCAACGCATCATAAATCACTTGAGAATCCACTGAACACCTCGATACGACATGACTTATCGACTTTGTCTGGACGGACGAAACCGACTATTGATTCAAGGTAGATTCATGCCTGTTTCGTGTCAAGGCATTCTCAACAGGCAAAAAAAGCCCTGAGATTGGTTTCCATGCATGGTCTCATAAGTCGCCTCTTCAAAAAAAAGCGTCTCGAAATCGGAAAAAAGCGCTTCCATATGATTGCGGTCATGATGGCGCAGAGTTCCGCCATCTTCGACATCAAAAACGCCATACAGGCCATATTTTTCCTTGCCCGCTTTGTAGCGGTCCAGATTTCTGCGATCCCGGTTGATCAGAAAGTCACCCACAGCAAGGATGCCGCCGGGCCGAAGCACCCGTTTCAATTCGAGAAGGGCCTGTGCCTGCGCTTGTGTTTCGATGATGCATGTGAACACCCCCATGACCACAGCGGCATCGAAGCAATCGTCTTCATAGGGAAATTCGCCTCCAGGGTATGCAGTCACGTCGAAGGAAGGATTCTCGCGCCGTGCGCGTTCCACGAGAGGTTCGGAAAAATCGATGCCAGTCAGACGAGTATAACCGACCACGGCCAGTTCTCTCATGGTTCTTCCATACCCGCATCCAAAGTCGAGTATCTGTGCGTCCCTGGGAACGCATTCCGCAAAACGATCCATCATGAACGGGGTGGTGAACGTCTTGTTCTCGCACTGCTCCGTCCAATATCTTCGTTGACCTTCTATGGGACACCTCCCTGAGTTGACGAGTAGCCCCCGATGGATTGACAGGTCACAATGTCAGCCGCACATGGTACAACCCGTTATCACGCTGGACACGCATCATCACGGTCCTCTGCATCCTGTTACGCAAAAAAGCATTGAGCAGGTCGATACCCGCTCCCAAGCGTTTGTTTCCGATCTGATGAATGATGTCGCCGGGTTTCAATCCAAGCTTGTCGGCCGGACTGCCGGGAACCACTGTTGTGACTTCAGCACCGGACCCGCTCTTGGCATCAGCCAACTCAAATCCCCATCGGGTCCGTACCAGATTGAGCGCCATCCCCTTGTCCAGAACTTGCGGTTTGAGCGTCAACTGTCTTGACTTGCCATCATGCTGAACCGTCAAGGTCACAGTCTCCCGCTTGGTGGTGCCGAACAGCTGCGTCAGGAAATCATCCTTACCGGTCACTTTTCGCTTGTTGAAAGCAAGGACGATGTCCCCTGGTTTGAGTCCGGCCCGCGCAGCAGGGGTGTCTGGATACGCCTCTGCCACCAGCATTCCGTGCACACTCTTGAGATTGAAATAACGCGCCGTGGCCTGATCTATGTCCTGACCGAAAAGCCCGAGCCAGATGGGTGAGACATGGCCGGAGTGAAGCAACTCATCGACCACGAATTTTGCCTTGTTCACCGGAATGGCGAATCCGATTCCCTCGGCTCTAGCCTGAATTGCCGTATTGATACCGATAAGTTGCCCTTCAATATTGAGCAGCGGTCCACCCGAATTGCCGGGATTAATAGCCGCGTCTGTCTGAATGAAGGAGCCGAATGCCCCGCTGTTGATCTTCATGGGCCGGTTCAAGGCCGAAACCACGCCCGTGGTCACGGTGTGGGAATACCCGAACGGGTTGCCTATGGCGATGACCGTCTCGCCGATGTAGATATCATCCGAATCCCCCATGGCGACCTGCGGCAGATTTTTCGCATCCTCAAGCTTGAGGACCGCAAGATCGAAATCAGGGTCCGCGCCGACCAGTGCGGCCTTGTACTCCCTGCCGTCATTAAGACGCACTGTAATCGTGCTGCCGTTGGCAACAACATGGGCATTGGTCAAGACCAGCGCTTTTGCTCCGTCTATGATGACCCCAGATCCCAAAGACTGAGACTGACGGGGCTGCTGTCCATAAAAGTTCTTGAAAAACTGATCGAAAAAGGGATCGCCAAAGGGAGAATGGCTTCGCCCCTGGCTCGTCTTGACCACGGTGATATTGACAACCGACGGACTGACGGCTTGCACAGCGACAACAACAGGTGTTCGCCTATGATTGGCCAAAGCCGGAGAAGCCATGAGCAGAACCGCGAGGAAAATTGCAAAAAAATGACTGCGCTGCATCCTAACGGTTCTCCCCGGCCATAGCACGTAAACGGGCAATACGATCTTCAATGGGCGGATGTGTGGCAAAAAGCGAAGCCGCGCCTTTTCCCCGAAATGGGTTGACGATAAACAGATTCTCCGTAGCGGGATTTCCCTTCATGGGAATCTGTTGGCTGGCGGAGTCGAGTTTACCCAAAGCATTCGCAAGGTCCAGGGGGTTACCGGAAAGGCGCGCTCCCGTATCATCGGCAAGATATTCACGGGATCGTGAGATTGCCATCTGAATCAATCCGGCAGCCACAGGAGCGAGAAAAGCCATGGCCAGGGCTGCAAAAGGGTTTCCCCCTTCATCATCATCCCGTCCAATGCCGAAAAGAGTGGTCCACTGCATGATATTGGCAAGGAAGACAATGGTTCCAGCCAACACGGCCGCCACTGTCTGAATGAGAATATCACGGTTGGCGATATGCCCGAGTTCATGACCAAGGACACCGCGCAGTTCATCGGGATTGAGAATATTGACGATCCCTCTGGTCACGGCGACCACGGCATTTTCAGGATTACGCCCAGTCGCAAAAGCATTAGGGGCGTCCTGAGGAACGAGGACAAGGCGAGGCTTAGGTATTCCCGCGGCCCTGGACATTTCCTCGACGACCCGGTGAATGTGGGGTGCGTCCCCCGGAGATAACTCTCGGGCATTGTACATCTTGAGGACGATCTTATCCGAATACCAATAACTGCCCACATTCATGAGCATGGCAAAACCAAAGGCCAGAAGCAGGCCCGCACGGCCACCCATTGCCCCTCCAAGGAACATGAGCAATCCGGTCAACAGGCTCAACAACAAGACAGTTTTTATCTGACTGGTCATGTCAGGCTTCCCTCCGTGTAATCATCTGCCACCAAAGATAGGAATTTGAACGGCCACGTCAAGACGAAAAAAAGATGACCCACGATCAATAGCGATCAATGATCGCCTTGAATGTCCCGTCCTGGTGCATTTCCCGAATGGCGACACCGAAATCGCGGGCCAATATTTTCGCTTCCTCACCCCGAGACCGCGAGAACATAAGGTACAGGGGGTCGCAGCCTATTTCATATGTGAACCGGATATGTTCCAGCATCCCGTTTTTTTTCGCAATATGCCGAAGCACCGCCTTGTTTCCCACAGCCGCATCCATGCGCCTGTTGGCGAGCATCCGCACAAGCTGGTGGCTGGAATTGGCTTCAATGCGGTGAAACCCTTTCATTTCGTCTATCCCGTGACCGTAGATATAATCACGGACAATTCCCACACGTAATCCCTGAAGATCAGCAAGGCATGTCACGGTCAACTCTGAATCAGCCGGAACAACGACGACATTGGTTTCCATCGCCAGCGGTTCATCCGGGAAAAAGATGATTTTTTCCCGCCTGGGAGTTCTGAACCCCGAAGAAAGAGCCAAAATGTCACCATTTTTCAACTCAAACAACGCCCGCTTCCAGGGGCGAGGCTCAAAAAGAGGGGTTTTGCCCATTCGTCTGAAAGCCTCACTGATCAGATCAAGGTTCATGCCCTTGTCTTTTCCATTTTCCCTATATTCATAAGGAGGATAGTCCTCATAGACGATAGGAAGAAGGTTTTCCTGGGCAGAGGCAAAAACGCTTGAGAAGAGGAGAGGCAGAACAACCAGACAGGCAAGGGGGAATTGTATGGGGAAAAACATGGAGTCACGGTACTCACCCGTCCCACGCTCTGCAAGGGAATAGATGCTTCTATCTGACCTAAAAATCACGTAACGAAGTGAAAAAACGCATTTATAAATTGCACCAAAGAGAAAACACGGATAACAATGGGGACACCAATTTCACCTACAGGACCGAGGAATCAAAGAATGAAGACCTGCACTGACGAAACCGTGATCCCGAGCAAAACCGACATCCCGGTCGTCGGCAAAGCCAAAATCAAGAACCCGATCAGCTTCGGCAGATTTGTCTCCGAAGACGACGCAGTCCTGGTCAATATCTCCAAACGCAATGTGGAAAAGAATCGACAGAGCAAAAAAGCTCCTGAACATACTTACTTCGAACCCGCCGGTCCCCGAAGTCGGGTCTACTTTGACCCGAGCAAAACCAAGGTTGCCATCGTAACCTGCGGCGGGCTGTGCCCTGGCCTCAATGACGTTATCAGGGCTATTGTCATGACCGCCCACCACCAGTACAATGTTTCTTCCGTACTCGGTATTCGATACGGACTGGCTGGCTTCATTCCCCAATACGAATATGATGTGGTGGAATTGACACCGGATCACGTCAGCCGGATCCATGAATTCGGTGGCACGATCCTTGGGAGCTCTCGCGGGCCACAAAGCACCGAAGAAATCGTGGATGCTCTGGAACGCCTGAACGTGTCCATCCTTTTCATGATCGGTGGAGATGGAACCATGCGCGCGGCCAGCAAAGTGGTTGCTGAAATCTCCGACCGCCACCTTGCCATCTCCGTTGTCGGGCTTCCCAAAACCATTGACAATGACATTAATTTCGCTTCGCCCTCCTTTGGGTTCGATACCGCAGTGGAGACAGCCGCCACCGCGATCAAAGGCGCGCATATAGAAGCCATGGGGGCACCATGGGGCATAGGGCTGGTCAAGGTCATGGGTCGCCATGCAGGATTCATCGCCGCCCAGTCCGCCCTGTCCTGCCAAGAGGTTAATTTTGTTTTGATCCCCGAAGATCCCTTCGACATTGAAGGGAAAAACGGGTTTCTTGCCGCTTTGGAAAAACGAATGCGCGAGCGAGGCAACGCTGTCATTGTCATGGCTGAAGGCGCGGGGCAGGATCTACTGGAAGTTTCTGAAGAGACAGACCCTTCCGGCAATGTCTGCCTCAGTGACGTCGCCACCCTGCTGCGGAGACATATTCTCCGGCACTTCCAGGACAAGGACATCACGCCAAATCTGAAATATATTGATCCGAGCTACATCATCAGGTCAGTCCCGGCCAATGCCAATGATCGTATTTACTGTTCATTCCTCGGTATCAATGCTGTTCATGCGGGCATGTCCGGACGGACCGGATTGGTCATCTCACGCTGGAACGGAAAATATGTTCACATCCCCATGGAACTCGTGACTCAAGGGAAAAAAAGGATCAACCTCTGCTCCAACTACTGGCGAGCTGTCCTGGAGTCCACAGGACAACCACTCAACATGAAAAATGAGCCGGAGGCCTCATAAGCTCTTTAACAGGAATGATAATTGTTCTTGATTTTATTGAAAAACTTGGGTAATTTGCGACCACTGTTGAACTTTTCTGAATATTTCAGCAGAGGTTTTATAACAGCTCTATCCGCAAGGGGGTTTGTATGGATGTGCTAATGCTTTCCAGGCTGCAATTTGCCGCAGCCACCATGTTCCATTTCATTTTCGTGCCGCTGACGCTGGGCATGTCCGTGCTGATCGCCTGCATGGAAACAGCTTACGTCCGCACAGGAAACGAAGTGTACCGAAAAATGGCGAAATTCTGGGGAAAAATCTTCCTTGTCAATTTTGCTCTCGGTATCGTCACCGGCATTACTCTGGAGTTTCAATTCGGCACCAACTGGTCCCGCTACTCCGCCTATGTGGGCGATATTTTCGGGTCACTCCTGGCTATTGAAGCCACAGCCGCATTTTTTCTTGAGTCAACGTTTATTGGTGTCTGGCACTTTGGCTGGGAGAAGCTCTCTCCCAAAGCCCACGCCATCACCGCATGGCTGGTAGCCATCGCTTCCAACCTCTCTGCAGTTTGGATTCTCATTGCCAATGGGTTCATGCAGGACCCCAAAGGCTTTGTACTGCGAAACGGACGCGCCGAACTGACCGATTTCATCGAAGTCATTACCAACAAATGGGCATGGCTGGAGTTCTTCCATGTGGTCCCGGCCTCCCTGTGTCTGGCCGGTTTCTTCATCATGGGCATTGCGGCATGGCACCTGCTACGGAAGAGCAATGAAACGTTTTTCAAGAAGTCCTTCACCATGGGATGCACGGTCGCGCTGATCTTTTCCGTCTTCGTGGCGGTTGAAGGCCATATTCACGGCAACAACATGGCCTTGAAACAACCGGCCAAGCTTGCTGCCATGGAATCTCACTGGGAAACCCAGACCAATGCACCGATCAACCTGCTCGTCATACCGGGTGAAGATGGCAATGTCCTTGAAGCGCTGCCCATTCCCGGTGTCCTGAGCTTCCTTGCCTACAACGACTTCAACGCCGAAGTGAAAGGGCTTAATGATATTCCCAAGGAAGATCGGCCCCCTGTGACTATCACCTTCCTTGCCTTCCGCATCATGGTCGGCATCGGAACCATCATGCCCATCCTGGCTCTGTTCGGCTGGGTCATGCGAAACAGGCTTGAGAAGTTCCCCCTGTATCTGAAGATTCTGCCATACTTCATTCCTGCTCCGTACATTGCGATATGGGCAGGCTGGACTCTGGCCGAAGTCGGTCGCCAGCCATGGATTGTCTACGGCTTGATGCGAACAGCAGATGCCGTCTCTCCTGTCGGCACCGGAGAAGTGACCTTCTCCCTCGTCCTGATGTGCGCTATTTACACACTGCTTGGCGCGGCAGGTATCTGGCTCATGATTCGTCTCGCCAAGAAAGGCCCCGAAGACCACAGCCCCATCCAGGTCTAACCTGAGGCTAGGAAAACACAAGGAGAAGATCTGATGGATACTTTCATGGAAGTTGGCTCCTGGCACTATTATCTGGCCATGATCTGGTTCATCCTCTGGGGTGTACTGTGGGCCGTGTACTTCATACTCGACGGCTTTGATCTGGGAGTGGGCACACTGCTCCCGTTCCTGGCCAGAAACGAAATGGAAAAACGCGTGATGTACAACGCGACTGGTCCTTTCTGGGACGGCAATGAAGTCTGGCTCATCGCGGCCGGAGGCGTCACCTTTGCCGCCTTCCCCTATGCGTACGCCCAGATGTTTAGCGGCCTTTACACGGCACTTATGCTGCTGCTCTTCGCGCTCATCCTGCGCGGTGTCTCTTTTGAGTTCCGTTCCAAGGTTGAGAGTGACAGCTGGAAAAAAGTTTGGGACACCTGTCATGTTGCCGGATCATTCCTGCCTGCTCTCCTGCTCGGTGTCGCCTTTGGCAACATTTTCCAGGGACTCCCGCTGAATGAAACCGGCTTCAGCCAAGCGGGGCTCTTTGGACTGCTCAATCCCTATGGATTGGCGGGAGGACTTCTGTTCGTCGTCATCTTCGTGATGCATGGAGCGCTTTGGCTCTGCGTTCGGGCCACAGGAGAACTCCAGGCCCGCGCCGAAACCCTTGCCGCCCGCATTTGGCCGATAGAAGTTGTTTTGACTGTGCTTTTCCTGGCCTTCACGGCCGTGGCAACACAGCTCTTCAACAATTACTTCCTCTACCCGATACTCTTTGTTGTCCTGGCTCTGCCCGTGGCTGGCCTGGTTCTAATGCGGACATATCTCGGAGCCAAGAAATACTGGATGGCATGGGGCGCATCCTGCCTGTACATCGGCGGAACCGCGCTCTTCGGTATCGCCGGTATATTCCCGGCGATTATCCCCTCCAATCCCAATCCGGCGCACAGTCTGACTATCATGAACTCGGCTTCCAGCCCGCTGACCCTGCAGATCATGCTCGGCGTGGCCCTGGTCTTTGTCCCTACCATCATCTGCTACCAGGTCTGGGCGTACAAGACCTTCGGCACCCCTGTCACGGAAGAGGATATCCACTACTAGGCAAAGACTGCACATTTGTAAAAAGAACGCCCGGCCACTTGGTCGGGCGTTTCCATTTCCCACACTTTGCGACAGCTTCCGCAACACATCCTCTGGGTGCAAAATGAGACGGGGAACACAAACCATGCCTGTCCCCCGGACAAGCTTTCTCCTTCTCGCCCTAGGGACATTTTCCCAACGACTCCAAACCGACCCTCAACCATACGCCCGATCGCTGTTTGTTTTTTACAATCAAATCGACTTTTGCTAGGTTGCATAACCCTTTCGGGGAGAGTGGAGGACGTGCGCGACAAGCCGTCGAGACTCCACACTGCACACCACCGCCTCCGGTGTTTTCATATTTCTGGGAAGCCGACTTCCCGTGGCTCTTTTCCTTTCAAGGATGTTTTCCATGAAAATTCTCAACTGTATCGTCCGATACATAGACCGGCTCAACACCTGGGTCGGCACTTTAGCGGGATACATATCCCTGCTCATGGTTCTTGTAGTGACCACCGATGTCATCATGCGGTATGCCTTCAACATCACTTTTATCGCTGTCCAGGAACTCGAATGGCATCTCTTCGGCGTCTTGTTTCTCATCGGCGCAGGTTATACCCTCATGGTGGATGGCCATGTCAGGGTGGATGTCTTTTATCAACGCCTTTCACGAAAAGGCCGGGCCTGGATCAACCTGCTGGGCGTTCTTCTTTTTCTCCTGCCCGGTTGCTACCTTGTCATCAAGACCTCATGGCAATTCTTTGAAATGTCCCTTCACGTCAATGAAGGCTCTCCCAACCCCGGTGGTCTTCCTGCCCGGTATGTGCTGAAATTCTTCATTCCTTTCGGATTCGTCCTGGTCATGCTGCAAGGCGTGTCCATGGGGATCAAATCCTTCCTCGAAATCATGGGCAGACCCTACAAAGGGAAAACTCCCAGGGTGGAGGGTATTTAAATGATGGAAGCCCTCCCATTAATCATGTTTGCCGTGCTGACCGTCCTCCTGATGCTCGGTTTTCCAGTGGCTTTCACCCTGCTCGGCACATCACTCGTCTTCGGTGTCATCGGCTTTGGCTGGGATTTTTTCAACCTGCTGCCTTTACGAATCTGGGGCACCATGAACAACTTCACGCTCATAGCTGTCCCCCTGTTCGTCTTCATGGGGGTCATGCTTGAACGATCGGGGTTGGCAGAGGATCTCCTGGAAACCATGGCTCTGCTTTTTGGCCGCATGTGCGGAGGATTGGCCGTCTCCGTCGTCATTGTAGGCATGCTGCTTGGAGCATCCACCGGCATCGTCGGCGCGACTGTCGTGACCATGGGGCTTATCTCTTTGCCCACCATGCTGCGGCGAGGCTACCAAACAGAGCTGGCCACCGGAGTCATCGCGGCTTCTGGCACGCTGGGGCAAATTATCCCGCCATCGATCGTTCTCGTCCTGCTCGGTGATATCATTGGCGTTTCCGTGGGCAACTTGTTCATGGGCGCAGTCATTCCCGGCATGGTGCTGGTAGGACTGTATATCATCTATATCATTATCTACTCACGCCTGAACAAATCCTGCGCACCGACAATACCCGATGAGGAATGGGCTGCCATCAAAGCCGCCGGGCTTTGGAGCCGTGTTCTCAAAGCCCTGGTCCCGCCGCTTCTGCTCATGACCTGCGTCCTCGGCTCTATCTTTGCCGGGGTCGCATCTCCAACCGAGGCCGCTGCCGTGGGCGCTGCCGGAGCCATAGTCTTATCCATCCTCAACGGACGATTTACCTTCAAACGGCTCCGGGAAACCATGAACTCCACCATGGTACTCACCTGCATGGTGTTCACCATACTCGTGGGTGCCGGAGCCTTTGGTCTCGTCTTTCGAGGACTTGGCGGTGACACGGTCATACGCGACTACATTACCCACCTCGCTTTCGGCAAATGGACGGTTATGTTCATTGTCATGTCCATCATATTTGTCATTGGCTTCTTCCTCGACTTCATAGAAATAACCTTCATTCACATCCCGGTTCTCGCTCCGATCATGGCGGACTTCGGGTTTGACCCTCTCTGGTTTGCCATTCTGTTCGCGGTAAACCTGCAAACTTCGTTCATGACGCCCCCATTCGGATTCTCGCTCTTCTACCTAAAGGGAGTCTCTCCGCCCCACGTCAAAACCGGACAGATTTACAAGGGGATCATTCCGTTTGTCCTGCTTCAGGTCATCGGTCTCGGGCTTGTCGTTGCGTTTCCGGCCATGGCAACATGGCTCCCAAAAGTGGTCTTCGGAAACTAATCGGCACCCCAGAGACTCTTTGATTTCAAAAATCATCACTTTGGAGAACTGACCACGCTTAGGCGTTTTCACCATTCAATCCTCAAAAAAGGGATTCTCCTTGCTCAAGGAGAATCCCAGATTTCTTCGAGGATCACCCTTCTTCCACAAGGGATGGGTCAACGACTCGATAAAAACGCCCCTCAGGGCAGATTGCAAGAATTTCCTCCTGCTTTCCAGGACGTTTTCTCTCCACGGTGAAAATCCAGAAGGGGAAACCGCCAGCGGTGGAATTGTCAGGCCATTTTATCTCCGACGGCTCAGAGGCTCTCCCCTTGGGAATCCTATTCTCGCCTTCGGTTAAAACAAGAGTTACTCTGAAAAGATCCCCCAGAAACAACTGTTTCCGGGGGATTCTGTTCATTCGTCAACGGATATGGGAAGCCCCTTGCTTCCTCCGGGGCATATCTTTTTTATGGAAGAAGGAAAATCTGAATGACTTCAACCGCTGTCCACGCCTGATAGCAGGCCATGCAAAAAAGAAGCAGATTGCATACTCCATGCAGCAAGGCCAACCCGGCGCGTTTACCCTTGGGTTTTTCCAAAACAAGCCCTGAGACCAAGGCAATGAGAATCATCGGCACCATAAGCACGCCGACCAGGAAATGCCCTTCCGTAAGATCGATACTTCCCCAGGCATACCAAGCCATGAAAAGCCCAAGGGCGCACCCTATGAGCCAAATACCGTGCACGACCTTTCCAAGGAGAACATGTCGTTTCCAATTGAAAGCGGACTTGACTTTGAGGTGCTGAAAACGAAATCGTTGCAGCCCCATAAAAAGGACATAAACGGCAAGAATCATGGCAATAGACTGAATCGCAGGATGAATCCACATCAACATATCAGGAAAACCTTCCTCTCAATAAGACTGTATTAACAAGGCAGCAAGAGTGAATGGCAATGAAGCATACACGGCCGTTGCCGCCCGTTGCCGATGATTGCCGAGGACGGACATCAAAGCCCAGCCCCCACCGAGTACAATCACTGGGGGGACAAGCCAATTCCAGGCCGCCATACCGGCCATGGCGACCAGACAACCAAGCCCGAGAAAATACGCGGCAACCCAGAGCGCGAGCATGGGGCGGTACATCCCTTCGGAAAGACGGCTGTGCAGAGTAGCAAATCCGGCACGCTCATAGTCCTCGCGATGTTTCTCGTGCAAAAGCCAGAAATGGGGTACCTGCCAAAGATAGAAAATCATAGTGACCCCTAAAATGGTCGGATCAACGAGAGAGCCCCCGGCACCGACCCATCCCGTTAATGGAGGCAAGGCTCCACTCACGGCCCCTACCAACAAAGCCATGGGAGTCTTCGGCTTGAGCGGAGTATACAGTCCATTGTAAATAATCGGCACACTCACCCCCAAGCCAAGCAAGGTCCACCCTCCGGCAACGAAGAACAGAACCAGACCGACCTGAAAAAGAAGCAGAGAAAGCAGCAGTCCGGTCCTCGGAGAGACATGTCCTGATGCAACAGGGCGATTCCGCGTTCTGAGCATCAGCCTGTCGCGACGGCGCTCCTGAACCTGATTAAGAGCCGAGCACCCCGCACAAAGCACTCCGGCACCAAAGGCTGAGACAAGCCCCATACCATCATGGGGAGGACCATAATAGAAGGCCCCGAACATCGCGCCCCCGGCCACAGCCAAGCTGACACGGGGACGAAACAGATCAAGCATTTCTCTCATATCATTGAGCTTCTTTCCCCAAGGATTTGATAAAGGAAACAAGGCCTGCCACGGTTTCCTCATCCAAATCATCATACGGCGGCATGGAATCCTCATAGCCATCACTCACCCACTTGGAGGGGGCGACAATGGATTGCTGAAGATACATGTCATCAGCGACCACGGTTGTACTCTTTCCGAAACGGGACACCTTGATCGTGGCACCGAACAATCCCTTGAAACTCGGGGCGCGTTCGGTTTCCGTGCCGTCGGTGGAGTGGCACGACAAACACCCCTCGGCCTCGGCCATTTGCTGTCCTGGATGAGGAGCGACAGTCAGAGGCGCACCGGATTCGTCCTTGCCCAACATGTAGTTGACGATCGCCTTGACGTCGTCTTCACTCAAGTCGCCTTCATAGGGCGGCATTTCGTCGCCCCACCCGTCCACCATCTCAACTCCGGGAGTCAGGATGGCCGCGCGCAGATAATCATAATCTGCCTTGACGGTCTTCTTCGTTCCGTTCGCGAGGACGACAACCCTGTCCTTTCCAGCTATGTCATTGAGAGGCGGAGCAACATCATCGGTCCCGTCCATGGCGTGACAATCAAAACACCCGTACTCTTCCATGAGTGACAATCCCCGAGGCTTCCCCTCGGGATCAGCCGGAGAGGAATCAAGCCACGCCTGAAAGTCCTCGGCCGTCTGAACATGGAGCAGGGTGATCATGTCGGAGTGTTTCAAACCACAATATTCAGCGCAAAAAATATCATATTCTCCCAACGAATCCGATTGAATCCAGGCATCAGTATCCATACCCGGAACCATATCCCACTTCACACGCATGGCAGGGACATAAAAGGAATGGATCACATCCCGTGCCGAAAGTTCCAGTTTGATCGGAGTATCAATCGGAATATAGAGTTCAGGGCTGGTTTTCCCGTTCTCATAGGTAAACTTCCACGACCACATCCGCCCTTCTGCTTTGACGACCATCGCCCCTTCCGGGATGGTCCGCATGGCTTTGAAGGAAGTCCACCCAGTCCAGAACAGACCGAGGACAATCACGGTCGGCAACCCCATCCAGATAATTTCTGCCCAGACATTCCCTTTGATCTGGGCAGCGTCCGGATTTTTCTTGTAATGGTACCGATAAAGAAACCAGAGCATGACCACGGTTACGAGAATCAGGATGAATACGGCAAAGCCGAGGATGATCAGAAAAGCCCTGTCGACTTCACTCGCAGCGGAAAAGATCTGTGGATACATGCGCTACCCCACCGGCCTGTAGACTGTGTCGAAAAACGTCAATCCTATGAAAATGGCGAGAATGACAAAGCACGCCAGAACCATCAGTTTGAAGGTCAGATTTTCGTACTTGAGATGCATGAAAAAAAACGTCACCAGCGCAGCCTTTGTCGTGGCAATGGAAAGGGCCAGGGCCACGTTAAGAAAACCGAGATCGATTTCCGCAGCATAAACCGTCAATGCCGTGCAGACGAGCAAGGCTCCCCAGACAATGACAAAGAGCGTGTAACCGGGACCATGATGGTCGCTATGTGCACTATCGTTACTCATGTTCGGCCTCCCCGGCTCAGGCTATCAGGTAGTACAACGGAAAGAGATAAATCCAGATAAGATCAACCAAATGCCAGTAAAGCCCACCATTTTCGAGGGCGACAAAATGCTCAGGCGTGCATTTTCCCTTCTCTATCAGCCAGTAGACCCACCCAAGCACGGACATACCAATGACGATATGAAGACCGTGCAACCCGGTCATAAGATAATAGAGGTTGAAAAAAGCCTGCATACCCGGTTTGAAACTGGCCATTTCCTCACCGCCCGGATAGATGCCGTGATGGATTTTGGCCCCCCATTCAAAGTATTTGTCCACGAGAAACACTGCGGCCAGCAGAATGGTGAGAAGAAGGAAAAGCTTGGCCTTCCTGATATCAGCCTTTTGCAGCGCAGTGACAGCAAGCACGGCAAATAGACTCGAAGTGATCAGGACAATGGTATTCACAGTGCCCATGGTCAGACTGAGAAGCTTACTGGCCTCATGAAACTCTGCCGGATACCGCTGAAGCGTCACTGCATAGAGAACAAACAGACCGCCGAAAAGAATCACCTCCGTAAACAGGAAGAGCCACATGCCCATTTTCGCCCCGGTGTAATCACTGGGATGCTCACTCATGGGAGACCTCCTCTTCTATGATAACACCTTCGTAATGATAGGGACCATGGGTGACCACCGGTTCCTCATCAAAGTTGTGCGTAGGCGGCGGCGAGGGCAGTGTCCACTCGAGCGTGGCCGCACCCCAGGGATTTTTCCCGATAGGCCTCCCATGTTTGCGGCTGTGCCACAGATTCCATATCATCAGGGCAAGTCCGACAAACGTGATCCATGAGCCATACGTTGAGAGCTGATGCAACGTCGTATACTGCGGCAGGTAGTCATAGTAACGACGGGGCATACCGGCCAATCCCAGAAGGTACATCGGGAAGTAGAGCCCATTGATGCCAACCACCAGAATAAGCGCAGCCCATGTGGCCTGTTTCTTATTGTACATACGTCCATAAATCTTTGGAAACCAGTAGTGCATGCTGGCGAAAAGGCCCATGCCTGTGCCGCCGAACATGACATAGTGGAAATGGCCGACCACGAAATAGGTGTCGTGGACATGCATGTCTGTTCCGGCACTGCCGAGCACCAGCCCGGTGATCCCCCCCATGGCGAAAAGAAAGATAAAACCCAGCGCGTAGATAAGAGGCGGCTCGGGACGGATGGAGCCTTTATACATCGTGGAAAGCCAATTGAAGACCTTGACCGCCGACGGCACTGCAACGACAAACGTCAGGAAGGAAAAGATCATCACGGCCGTATCAGACATTCCCGAAACAAACATATGATGCGCCCAGACCAGAGACCCTGCAAAGGCAATGGCCATTGAAGAGCCGAGAATGGTCTTGTAACCAAAGATCGGTTTGCGGCAAAAGACCGGAATGATGTCCGAGACAACCCCCATGGCGGGCAGAATCATGATGTAAACGGCCGGGTGGGAATAAATCCAAAACAGGTGCTGGTACAGGATGGGATCGCCTCCCCTCGCGGGATCGAATATCCCCATGCCCAGCAAGCGCTCCACGGCGATGAGCAGCACCGTGATGGAGAGAATGGGCGTTGCCAACACCTGAATCCATGCCGTGGCGTACAAAGCCCAGGGGAAAAGGGGCAACCGCAACCAGGTCAATCCCGGGGCGCGCATCCGGTGTATGGTGACGATGAAATTCAGACCGGTCAGAATGGAAGAAAAGCCGAGGATGAAAACTCCTGCTACGGCCACTGAAACATTCGTGGTGGAAACCGCAGAGAACGGAACATAAAACGTCCACCCGGTATCTGGCGGGCCGCCTCCTGTGAACAGGGAGATCAGCGCCACGGCTCCGCCAATGATGTACAGCCAGAAAGAGAAGATGTTCAAACGCGGGAAAGCCACATCCTCCGCCCCAAGCTGAAGCGGGAGAAAAATGTTGCCAAATGCCGCCGGGATTGACGGGATGACCACAAGAAAAATCATGATCACCCCATGGAGGGTAAAAATCCCGTTATATGCTTGTGGTCCCATGATCGTTCGTCCGGGCGTGAATAACTCCAGCCTGATGGCCAGCCCCAGAAAAACCCCGATGATGAAGAACAGAAGGATGCACCACAGATAGAGCATGCCGATGCGTTTGTGATCGATGGTAAAGAGCCACTCCATGATCAAGGAGCCGCCCTTGGATGCAAAGAACCCTTTTTCTACAGCAGCGTCAGCCATTTACTTTGCCTTTTGTTTTCTGTGCTTCCGTCCGGACAGGACGAGGTACAGGATGAAGAAGCCCACGAACCCGACAATGGCGAAACCGGAAACACGCAATATGGAAAAGACGTACCGCCGCCCCTGGGGATCATAATTGTAGCAGAACGACAACATGCGCTTGATGGAAAGTCCGACCTTGCCTGTCGCGGCTTCGGTTCCTGCCATGGTGATATCGAAGGGCAGGAATGACGAACCATAGAGATAGCGGACCACCTTGCCGCCAGGGGCAATGGCCACGACAGCCACGGGGTGGGCATACAGTCCCCCCTCGCGCTTGACCGTATAGCCGATGGAGTCAAGCCACTTGTCGATTGAGGCTGCATCCCCGTCGGAAGCGAGAAAGGTCCAATCCTTGGCAGGAAATTTCCCCTGAGCGGCAGCGAGATAGGTCTTTTTGGCCCGAGCCGCATCCATGTGGTTTTCCCGAGGATCGAAGGTTATGGAGACGACCTGAATTTCCTCTCCGGGCTTCAGTGCCACATCAGGCAGAATCTGGGCGAAGGAGCCTTGGAGAATATTGCAGACATCCGGGCATCGATAATAGATGGGGATGAGAATGGTCGGGACGGACTTGGTCAGCTCACGAAGATTGACCGACTCTCCTTTGGAATTGGTGAAATTCACATCAGCAATGATATTGCCAAGCTTTTCCTCGATCCCGACAGAAGCATCCGCCTTTTCCATCATGGCTTCATGGTCATGTTCTTCCATGGCGGCAGCGTCCATGTTTTCATGATCCATATGCTGCTCTTCCTTATCAACCTGCCCCGTTGTTTCAGGCGTCATCTCATCGTGGGTCATGCCTTCATGATTCATCTCATCATGAGTCATGGCATCATGATTCGGAGTACTCTGATCCATGTTTTTCTCGGCATCTGCGGTCGTAGCCATCTCCTTCATGGCAGCATGTCCGCCTTCGACAGCTATGTCATGTCCTGACTCCGTGTCCTGTGCAGCCATTCCGGGCGCGACCATGAGGACGACCGCGAAGGCCGTCCCCAGGAGCAATATGCCGAGCCGACGCATGGCTTAAAATCCACCTATGACTTCAGCCAATTCAGCGATTTCCTGGTCACTGAATTTACTGGTCAGACGCATCATAATCTTCTTTTTGGCTCCACCGTAAGTGCCATCCCTGTATCCCATGAGTTTGCCTTTGGCCGCATCGACAGACAATCCCTTGAGCATGGTTCCTCCGGAAGCACCGGAAGCCTTGGACCCGTCAGCACCATGACACTTGGAACAACGTTTGGCATAAAGATCGGCTCCACCGTCGGCAAAGGCTGCGGTAACGCCGAAAGTCAGACAAATGGAGAGGGCAAAAATCAATTGTTTCACAGTAAACCTCACGTTTTATTATTGAATAAATGTCATTAAAACACACCGTAGCACTGATAAGTCGTTAAGTTCAACCTCTATGATAAGATTATACCTCCTTTCCGAGAAGAAAAGGTACGGGGCTTCTACTCCCAATCATTGGCATTTTTCCATTTTTCCCACTCTTTCATGGTGAGTTTGCCATCGTGATCTGCATCGGCCTCACCTATGATGCGTTCAGCATTAAGCGGATAATGATTAATGATTTCGGCACTGACAATCTCCCGATCCCCATCCTTATCTATCTCCACGAAGCCGGTCGTGAAATGGAGTCGCTCCAGAGTACAAACCTGGACCCGCGGCGAAGCGCTGTGATCCAGATAGGTGATTGTCATGCTTTGTTTGCCGGTCAGAGCCCCGAACCCATTTTCATTTTCATGTTCGGCGATATAAATCTTCCCGTTCTCATACAACCCCACCAAAGGTTCCCTGACTAACACTTTCCACTTGTTGAAATACAGTTTGTAGCCGGTAAACGTGTTCCCATTCTGAACATTGATGACAAGGGCACAGGTGCTCTCCACAACTGTTTCCAGAGTCTGAATCCGGGTGGAGCCACGCCATGTCCCCCGCAATTCAGGCACTTGTGCGAAGGCTGTCGATCCAGCCAAAACCAGATTCATGACAATGGTCACCGCGAGAAAAATACGTTTCATTGTGTCCCCTTCTATAGAGCTACTATTCTCCCGTCTTATCATCATTTTACGGCATGGGGTCAATATGTATGAATTCCTTTTCACGATACCCGGAGTTTTACACTTGAGCCTGTTGACTTTCCGTCAATTCTCGCCGGGCACGCTCTGCCTTCTTCTTGGCCTCCTCCTGATTGCGGATACCGAGTTTGGAAAATATTTCCAGGACACCACTACTCCCCCCGGTTAGCAGCATCGCCGTGATCACCTTACCCGGAATGGTCGTGCCATATGTTTCCGGCAAATAGTCCATAACTGCCAAGAGCTTCTGCATGAAATCAATATCCACCCCGAAGGTGAAACAAAGGGCACCGATCAGCACCAAAGGACGCTTGACCCCCTTACCGTCATAGCGGGCAAGGAACCAGCGCCAATCGAACAGGACATTATAGGCGACCTCAAAAACAACTGACAAAACAAGAAGATTGCCCAGAACCCTGATCACGCCTTCCGCATACCCCCCGGTCGAAGCCGGAGTCTCCGCAGCAACAGCCGCGCTTCCGACAACCAGGACCATGCACAACGAAGCCAGAAAAACACTTGAAATCCGTTTCATATGTCCTCCCCGTATTTCATGCAGCCGACAATGGGATGCTCTTTTGCCCATACACTGTTCACTCTTTTTCGTAAACAGGAGCAAAAAAAAGAGGCTCTCGACAGCCTCAAGTGAAAGAAGAGGTTTGAATGCCCACACAACAAAGGCAGTTCCCGCTTTATTGATTTTCACGGCAACATGGAGCCTGGGCGTGGGAAAAGGGACCATGAGCCTCACGTTCCGTGTCCGTGACCACCTGATCCCTTTTCCCACGCCCACATCGTAATCGAGGGCTTCAAGACATGATGAGGCGCACAGGGAATCCCCTCTGCACGCCTCATCATTCATTCGAAATTATTTGAAAAGCCTAGCCAGCATCCACATACCTCTCGGCAATGGTATCAAAGTAGGCACGGGAGGAAACATCAGCCCAGGTTCCCCATTGTTTCTGGAACGCATCGAAACCGGCGGCGACCTTGGTTGCCAGAGGAGACTTGGCAGCTTCCTCGGCCAACACTTCTCGCGCCATACCACGCAGCTTGACCAGAACCTCGGGGGGGAAACGTTTGAGCTTGACCTTGTGCTTGGTGACCAGTTCTTCCAATGCCGCACCATTGAGCGCCTCGAACTGACACAGGGTTTCCTGATTCATGGCGGCCGCAGCCATCTTCATGACCATCTGAATATCCTTGGGCAGGGCCATGAACTTGTCCTTGTTGAACATGACGTCCAGGCAACTTCCGGCCTCGTGCCATCCTGGGTAATAGTAGTATTTGGCCGCCTGATAGAACCCCATACGCAAATCGTGAAGCGGTCCCACCCATTCAGTGGCATCGATGACACCACGCTCCAAAGAAGTAAAGATTTCGCCACCGGCCAACAGGACCACGGTGCCGCCAGCTTTGGCAATGACCTTGCCGCCCAAACCGGGGATACGCATTTTCAACCCTTTGAAGTCGTCGATGGTATTGATTTCCTTATTGAACCACCCTCCCATCTGCACACCGGTATTCCCCATGGGACGACCAATCAGATTGAACTGACCATAGACTTCATCCCATAATTCAAGCCCGCCGCCGGAATAGAACCAGGCATTCAACCCCTGCGCATTCAGGCCGAAGGGAACAGCAGAGAACCACTGACATGCAGGGTCCTTGCCCGCCCAATAATACGCAGACCCGGAACCGCATTCGGCAGTACCGGAAGAAACGGCATCAAAAACACCGAGACCGGGGACCAGTTCATTGGCAGCATACACCTGAATCTTCATACGACCGTCGGTCATTTCCTCAACACGCCGGGCATAAAGCTCTGCCCCGGTCTGCAGAATGGGAAGCTTGGGCGGCCACGTAGTGACCATCTTCCAGGTGATATTTTTTTTGACCTGCGCGGGGGCGACGGCCTGATTAGTGGAGGTCCCTTCGTCCTGGCAACCGGCCAGCAACGCGGTTCCACCAGCAAGTCCGGCAAGAGCGGCCTTGCTCAGAAAATCACGACGTTTCATCTCTACCTCCCAAGGATAGACAGTGTATCGGCCGTCTCAAGGCCGGTTTCTCGATTTGGAAAAACTGCATGAATTAGTTTGGAAAAGCAAGCGAACCGTAGGTTTTCGTCTCTTCTGAGATCAGTTGCACACCACAAAGACATGTTGAGTGAGACAGCTTTTTTGTTTTATTCCAGTTGACAAAAATCGCATATTCTCCCATTTATGTTTTATCAAGATTGACATCAATGAGGAACCAATGACCATAAACACTGGGCCAAAGCCGCCCCGTTCATCGCAACCCCACTGGGTCGCGGAAATCAAACGTCCTACCAGGGCAGAGCATGTGCTGCCCCTGTTAGGGGAGTCCGTCCCTGCCGGATTTCCATCTCCTGCCGAAGAATACCTGGAGAAATCCCTGGATCTCAATGAATTTGTCGCCCCACGCCCTGAAGCAACCTTCTTTGTCCGTGTCTCCGGAGATTCCATGATCGGCGCAGGCATTCACCATGACGATATCCTGGTAGTGGACCGATCCCAGAGACCGCACCCCGGCAATGTTATCATCGCCCATCTGGATGGGGAATTCACGGTCAAGCGACTCATGCGATCAGAAAAGGGCATGGAACTGATGCCGGAAAATCCCGACTACCCTTCCATTCCACTGACTCGAGATATGGAATTCGAGGTCTGGGGTGTCGTGCGCCACGTTATTCACAAATTATAGTCGCTGTCCTCGTCATTCCCGATCTTCAACCCACCAAAGCAGGTTCCCCCATGAGTGCCTTTGCCCTGATCGACTGCAACAATTTCTACGCCTCCTGCGAGCGTGCCTTCCGCCCGGAATTGCGCCACCGTCCCGTTGTGGTCCTTTCCAACAATGATGGCTGCGTCATTGCCCGGTCCAACGAGGCAAAATCGTTAGGCGTTGTTATGGGCACGCCGTACTTCAAATGCAAGACCTTGCTTGAGCACCACGGGGTCGCTGTTTTTTCCTCCAATTACGCCCTGTATGGAGACCTGTCCGCACGCGTCATGCGCATACTCGCCAGATTCTGTTCCAATGTGGAAATCTACTCCATCGATGAGGCTTTCGCCGACTTCTCAGGAATTCCCGGAGGGACCATGACCTTTGCCCGCAGACTCAAGGCCACGGTGGAGGCATGGACCGGTATCCCCATTTCCATCGGTATAGGCGCTACCAAAACCCTGGCCAAACTCGCCAATCGATTCGCCAAAAAACATCCCCGATGCCAAGGGGTCTTTGATCTCACTGCCAGCCCTGCCCCTGATCTGGTGCTCAAATCCACGGAAATAGGTGATGTCTGGGGCATCGGTCCTCGCCATGCCAAACGACTGCGCTCCCTTGGCGTCTCCAATGCCCATGTTTTCCGCTCCCAGAAACGGGACTGGGTGAAAAAGAAAATGACCGTCACCGGCCTGCATACCCTGCTGGAACTACGAGGCATGCCCTGCCTTGACTTTGCAACCGGACCAGTGGCCAAGAAAACCATTGTCTCTTCCCGCTCCTTCGGCCACCCGGTCACTCGGTATGAAGACCTGCTTGAAGCTGCGGCGCAATACACCACCCGCGCTGCCGAAAGGCTTCGCCGTCAGCAGGCAGTAACTTCCCACGTTCACTTCTTTCTGCAAACCAATACATTCAAACGTGGTCATCCACAGTACTCCAATGCAGCACAGGTCCCATTGCTCATAGCCACCTCCCACACACCCACCTTGATCAAGGCCGCCCACTCCGGTTTGAAACGAATTTACCGCAAAGGGTATACCTTCAAGAAATGTGGTGTCATGCTCTCAGGACTGGAGCCGGTCAACGGTCGATGGCTCAATCTTCTGGACCTGCCGCCCGAGAGTGGCTCCCGACATGAACCGCTGATGCAGGCTGTGGACGCCATGAATGCCCGGTGGGGACAGGATACCGTCAAATTCGCGGCATCCGGCTTGAACGGAAGCTGGCACATGCGCCGAAACCACCGGTCTCCACGATACACGACAGTCTGGAAAGAGCTGCTTGAAGTCCACGCATCCTGATATAAACAGAGAATACCCATAAACTCTTCAAACGAAGCAAGGGAACAGACAATTCCAGTTTGGGGAAGAGAAGTCCTTCCTGTGAAGGAAAATTTAATGCAAAATGAAAAGACTCTCTTGATCCGCGCATCCTGCGGCAGGGACAACGATCAGCAACCTATAACGCAAGGAGAAAAGAGATGCTTATCCACTCCGTCCTAACCGAATCCTTTCTCGGTCTTGTCATGATGGCTGCGACTGAACATGGATTGTGTGCCGTTGAATTCGGAGAATCCGAGTCCGCGCTGAATCTGAGCTTGGCTGCACGGTTTCCCAAAGCGGAAATCCGGGCCGGAGATGCTTCGATGATCGAACAGGCCGGTGCGCTCGCTGACTTCATCAAACAGCCAATTGGCGAATTCCCCTTGCCTCTGGATATTCAGGGAACCGCATTTCAGCAGCGCGTCTGGCTGGAGCTGCGGACCATCCCGGCCGGGGAAACACGAACATACAGCGATGTGGCCGAGGCCCTCGACTGCCCGAAATCAGCCAGGGCCGTTGCCGGAGCCTGCGCCCGGAATCGACTGGCTGTGGTCATACCATGCCACCGCGTCGTGGGAAAAAACGGGGCATTGACCGGCTATTATTGGGGGATTGAGCGGAAAAAGGCTCTTTTGAAAAATGAAAGGACACTGACTCCCTGAACAGTACCCCAAAGGCTGGACGGTTGGTCCCACATCCCAGCCACGCTCTGGCGAAAAAGAGTCAGCACACTTTCCCGCCAAGAGCGGTTCGGAACCACCAACTTACATGCTGGCGAGAGCATCCACCTTGTTCGGATACAGGGGGAATATTTTGTCGTACCCAGAGACTTCAAAAACTTCCTGAATATAGTCCTTGATACCACAGATGGCCACCTTGCCCGAGGCCTTTTTGAGCCGCTGGTAGGCAAGAACAAGCACCCGCAGACCGGAGCTGTTAATGTAATCCAATCCGGAAAAATCAAAAAGCAGGCGGGTCTCGCCATTTTCCAGCAAGCCGATGACTTTTTCTTCCATGGCCTGTGTCCCGTCGGCATCGAGATTTCCCTCGATGGACAGAATGGTGATGCCGTTTTCGCTTGATTCAATCATTGCCACGATACCCTCCCTATGAGCAGCTACCCATGCGGGCAGCACCCTTCACAAAGTGTTTTCTTGAGAACAAGCACATTCTTGCCGTTCTCTCTTGTATATTTGATTTTATTCATGAGATTCTTGACCAAATGAATCCCCATGCCACCGACAGGCCGGGCGCGCTTTTCCAGCGGCAAACTCAATTCCGGCTCCGGTGCCTCAAGGATATTGAAAGGCTCGGCATCGTCTTCGATCCGTATGATAATTTCTTCACCCTCCAACGACACGGTGACATCAATGGGATGATCATCAAAATCGGTATACCCGTAACTGATGATATTGGTGACCAGTTCGTCGAGGCAGAGAGTCAGATGGAAAACCACCTTGGCCGACAGACCATGCGCCGCGCCAAAGGCCTCCACTTTGGGTTGAAAACACTCAAAGCAGTTTATCCTGTTGGTCATCTGAAACGATATGACGGTGTCAGCCACGGTTCAGTCCTTCTTGATAACGACGACAGCTATGTCATCTTCCTGTCTCTTGCCATGATGAGTCCCCACGGCCGTCATGAGAGCCAGCCGTATCTCTTCGGAACTCTTATGCGCATTCTGCCGGATGATGGCAAGCATTCTCTGTTTGCCAAACATCTCACCCTTGGCATCCCGAGCCTCCCAGACTCCGTCCGTGGCCAGTACCAGGACTTCACCGGTGCTCAAGGTTGCCTGATAGTCCTGAAACACAAATCCCTCCAGAACTCCCAGGGCCAGGCCATCCCCGGCCAGCGTGGAGAAATGATCGGAGGACGGAGTATAACGGATGGCAGGCTCATGCCCTGCCCGGACCCACCGGATATTGGGAGACCCTTCGATGAGACGGAGATAAAAAAGCGTCAGGAAGCGTCCTGTCCCGTCCAGATCCCGGCTCAAAAAAGTATTGATGGCCTCCACCCGTTCGCGTGGCGTAAGCAGCACCTGGGAGAGTGAGTGCAACTGCCCCCTGGCGGTCGCCATGACCAGAGCCGAGGGCACGCCGTGGCCGGAGACATCACCCAGAACGACCCCCATGGCGCGGCCCGAAGGACTGGCAACTTCAATGAAATCATAGTAGTCCCCGCCAGTCTGTTCACAGTAGGAGATTCCTCCTGAAATGTCATACCCCGCAATGACCGGTTCTGTCTGGGGGAGCAAGAGTTTCTGGACCCCCCTGGCGAGATGCATGTCCCGGCGCAGATGCAGCCTCTCCTGAAGCTTGGGTCCCATTTCATTGAGGGAATCCACAAGTTCATCCCGTTCATCCCCCATCTTCATGGTCACACGAGCCGAGAAATCCCCACCGGCCAGACGTTTGACCGCATCGGCCATCAGCAACAGGGGTTTGGTGACGGCCCGAGAACCGAGCCAGGCCATAATCCCTGTTATGATAAGCATGATGCCTGAGATGAAAGCGGAGATATTACGTATTCTCCCGAAAAGAAATTCCATGGACCCGGCCACCTGATCAGGCAACTCGGCAATGACCGATTTGGGAGCGATGAGCAGAAAACTCAAATCCGGATTACTGGCAAACGCCCACATGCACGGCCTTCCCTTGTAGGGTAACTGCATGACGCCGCTTTCGGATTCATTCATGGCCACCAGCAACCGGCCAAAAGCCTCGGGATCGTCAGACTGCATCCATTCCGGTTCGATGCCGGACATCCAGTGTCTCCGCCCCCCGTCGTCATACGACTGCTGGGCGATAATGAGCAGTCCATCATTGGCAACGGTATCTCCGGGATATCTGATGACCATGAAAGACATGATCTCGTCACTCCACCGGGATTTGAGCGTGGCGTCGGTAATGAGATGGGAGACAGGCACATCGATGGATGCCGCGCCAAGAAATGCGCCATGCCGATCTCGTATAGGATAACTGACCGAGGCAATGGCCCGGCGGGTTGAGGGATCCACGCCCGGAGCCGTCCAGGAGACCTCTCCGATGGAATGGCGGGTTCGCCTGTACCATTGCTGCTCCCGGTGATCATACTGCATGGGGAAGTGCCCGTGCCCAGGATATGTCATGAACACTCCCGACTCCAAGCCTATGTTGAACCACTGCGAATTGTCAGTCAATTCAGCATAAAGCTGCTTCATGGTAGGGACGACTCTTTTGAGAGCATCCTCATCAGGTCCGAAAGCGTGATGCTCTTCAGGGGGCGGCAGTTTAAAAGCAGGAAATTCGAGACTGAAAGGAAATGGGCGAGTCTTGCCCGACACCGTTCGTGTCTGATAGGACTTTCCCACGCTCAGATCTGGCGGCGCATCCGATGCTGTTTCAAAATCACCGACACGATAGGACTTGGTCGTTCCGCCCTTTTGCCCATGACTGAACTGGTGCTCGACTTCCAGAGCCAGCATTCTGACGCCGATGCTCATGGTTTCACCGCTCAGTTCCAGAATCTTGAGCAGAGACATGGCATTGTGCTCCAACTCGGCACTGACGATATCCAGCAATTCATCTCTTGCATTGCCGGAAATGGTTGCCGTCAGTCTCCCTGCCTGCCTGCTCAGGATAGAACGGGACAGGAGCAACGGCCCCAGGCTGAAAGCCAGGAGGATGATGAAGAATTTGATCCGTATCGATACTTTCATCGTCATGCCTTCCGTTGATTTGAGCACATTCTTCCGACCTCTGTCCATAAGCCGGAAGCGCTTTGTCAGATAGGACTTGGAAAAATAAATCATTCCGTCTAAGTATTATGAGACATAACCCCACTGAAAGCCAGGAAAGCCTTGATGCCGCATATCAACGAAACAAAACGCATAACCAAAACATCCCTCTATTCATGGGTTCTCTATAAGAATATTCACCTACAACTGACGGTTGTCGGCATCATCCTGATCACCGTGGCCCTCCGGGTTCTCGCTCCCGAGATGGAAAAAAGAATCATCAACGAAGCCATCGGCTTGAGAGACCTGCCCGCCTTGTGGCGCTACTGTGCCATTTACATCGGCGCAGTCACTCTGGCTGGGGTGCTCAAATTCGTGATCAACCTGATGCAGGTTTCCATCGGCGAACGGGCCCTGCTGGTTATTCGCAACCGCCTTTATGAACATCTGCTTTCCCTGCCGGTCCAATTCTATCGACGCACCTCGCCGGGCAATGTCATTTCATATATCATCACCGAGTTCATCCCGGTCGCGACCTTCATTGGCCAGGCCGTTGCCATGCCCACAGTCAACATCCTGACCTTCCTGGCCATGGCCGCCTATATGCTGCATCTCAATCTGACCATCGGCCTTATCGCCATTCTTATCTACCCGGTCGAAATTCTGGTCCTGCCCCGTATCCAGAAATATTTCCGACGAGCCAGCCGCCGCCGCATCAAACATACCCAAAGGCTCTCGGGGCTGGTTGGCGAGGCCGTCTCCGGCGTGCATGAAGTCCATGCCAATGCTTCGATCCCCCTTGAGAAGGCCCGTTTTTCCAAGATTCTTAACGAAATGTACAAAGCGACGGTGATGCAGAACGGCATCAAGTTCGCCATCAAGTTCGTCAACAATTTTTTCATGAGCCTCGGACCATTCGTCCTCTTCCTCGTCGGCGGTTACTACGCCATCAACGGTCATCTGGATGTCGGCTCTATCGTGGCCTTCATGTCTGCTTTCCAGAAACTCTACGATCCATGGAAAGAACTGATGGAATTCTGGCAGGTGTATCAGGACAGCTCTGTCCGCTACAAGCAGATCATGCGCTCCTTTGACCATGCCCCGGAGTTTGCCCAGACCGTGGAAGGGCGCGCCCCCTACACCCTGACAAACGACGTGGAAGTCAGGGAATTGACCTTTGTTGTGGGCAACAACATCAAACTCCTTGACCGGGTCTCCCTCAAAGTCAAAGGCGGCGAGCACATCGCCCTGGTAGGATTTTCCGGTTCAGGGAAATCCACACTGGCACTCTGTATCGCCCAACTCTACCGATATACCGGCGGTTCCATCCTGATTGGCGGCAAGGAAGTCAGCGAACTGGCGAAGCCGGACATGTCCTTTAACCTCGGTATGGTGGCACAACACCCGTTCATTTTCGACGGCACGGTCAAGGCAAATCTCCTGTATTCCTGCGAGGCCCTGGCCCTTCAAGGCGGCTCCTGCACGGAATCCGGGGAAGAACCGAGTCTGGACATGCTGGTCAAGCTTATCCAGCAGGTCGGCCTGTTCACGGATATTCTGGCTTTTGCCCTTCGGACCAAATTGGACAGCGGCACACACCTCGGCCTGCGTCAGAAGATCCTTCAGGCCCGTAAAGAATTCCAGGAAGGCAAAGATGGCATGTTTGCCGATATAGCCGACTACATTGAATTTTTTGATATGGATAGCTACTGCCACTATCTCTCCGTGGCGGAGAATATCGCCTTCGGTGCGGCCGTAGCTGAAGACTATGACCAGGAGCATCTCCACCTGCGTCCCAAATTTATCGAATTTCTTGAGTACCATGGCCTTATGGCCCACCTCATCGTCCTTGGCGAAACCTTGGCCCGCCTGGTGACCGACGAACTTGGGCCGGAACCGGAAATGGAGGCCTTTACCGACTGCCCGATTCCGATCACCGAATATGGCGAATACCAGAAACTGGCCAACCGACTCGACTCAGGAGAACCGCTCAGCGAAGAGGAAAACGGACTTATCCTGAAGCTGGCACTCGGCTTTACCCCCGGCATCCATCGCCAGGTCAGCCTGGACCGAGGATTCGCCAACCGAGTCGTCAATTCACGCAAGGATTTCATCGCCAGGGTGGAAGAGGACACTCCCGGCATATTCCGTTTCTTTGAAGCGGATAAATACATTGAGAGCCTGAATATCAAGGATAATATTCTCTTTGGTCGTGTACGTTCCGGTGATGATGTTCCCGACATTGAAGAAGAAATCTATCACCGCATCAATCAGGCCCTGATCATGCAGGAATCCCTGGAGACCGTGCTTGAAATCGGCCTTGAATTCGAAGTCGGCTCCATGGGCGACAGACTTTCCGGCGGCCAACGCCAAAAGATCGCCCTGGCCCGAACATTCCTCAAGAATCCCCCCATCCTGATTCTTGATGAAGCCACAGCCGCGCTGGACAACAAGTCCCAAACCCGCGTCCAGAACATCATCACCAACAACATGAAAGGGAAGTCCACTGTTCTGGCCGTGATACACCGCCTCGACATGCTCCCCTATTACGACAAGATCGTCGTGCTCAAAGATGGCCGGATTGTCGAGCAGGGTCCCTATGATGAATTGGTCGAAAAACGGGGCGCATTGCACACCCTGCTGACGGGGAATCACTAAAAAACGACGTTTTTGTTGCCTTCCCCAAAAAGGACTTCACAAGGCTTTATTTGGCTGGATACAATGTTTTTTCGTACTTGATCCAAATAATCTTCACAAAAATATAAAATATTTCGTCGAATTTCCGCTTTACACACTTTTTTTTTGCATGTAGGCCTGCCTTACCCAAATCGGGACTCTCTCTCTCATAGGGCTTCGGCCTCGGAGTTGTTCTCCGGGGCCGAAGACCAGTCGACCCACTCCACGCACTCAATGCGTGGTTTTTTATTGCCCTCCGATCGCAACAGAATTGTCACCCGGATGCAACCCAAATCCTCACAAGACCGCGTAGATTCATCCAAACGGATACGAACTCCTTTCCGTAGCCTGCGGGGTGGGAATCCCCAACTCCCTCCCACCCCGCACCCCAACGGCTCCTTTTCTTGCCAAAATTCGGCGAGTATGCTCTTGATTCTATATGAAGACATACATCTTTCTTCCTCCGGTCAAAAAGCCCACAGGCGGCGTGACCGTTTTACGACAAATGGCGGACATCCTGCATCAGGCAGGGCATGAAGCATTTCTTGTGACACGGGGGTCTTCCGGCTGGCGGCCGGAAGGGTTGGCTGATACAGCTCCGGTATTGGAATGGGCCGACATGCACCTGACCCGAGATGACATCTGGCTGGTGCCCGAGGGATGGGTCAACGCTCTTGCGCCCGGCCTTGAAGCCCGGTCCACCTGCATCAGCTACGTTCAGAACTGGGCGTATCTTTTCAGTTCCCTGCCCGAAGGAACGAGCTGGCACACGCTCCCGGTCGAATTTCTGGCCGTATCAGATCCGGTTTCCTATTTCATCAAAACCGCCACATGCAAGGACGCCCCGATTGTACGTCCCGGTATCGACCGGTCCATCTTCTTTCCGCCGGAAAGCAGAGAGAGCGGTCCTCTAACCGTGGCATACATGCCGCGCAAGAACAAAGGGACCGTGGAGCAGGTCAAATCCATCTTCAAGCATATGTGTGGCAACGAGATGGAGAGCCAGATTCATTGGCGACCCATCACTGGCATGAATGCCCACGGTGTGGCCGACGCCTTACGATCATCTCACCTTTTTTTCATGTCCGGTTTCCCTGAAGGATGTCCTCTCCCACCCTTGGAAGCCATGGCGTGCGGTTGCCTGCCGGTGGGATTCACCGGCTTCGGCGGATGGGACTACATGCGTCAGGCACAGGAGATTCCCCGCTTCAGCCCATGGTGGCCCCTGCGTGACGTGGAGTGGAACGGCAACGGATTCTGGTGTGCGGACGGAGATGTCCTGGATGCCGCCCTCTGCCTTTCCGAAGCGACAACCCTGCTGCGCGAAGGAGGCCCGTACCTTGACGCCACGCTCAAGGCAGGGCAAGACACGGCCAACGCATATTCCACCGAAGCGCAAAAGGAATCGGTCCTCGCCCTCTGGGATGCATTGTGAGTCAAGTGAGTTATGGGAAAAAAGAAATTACGTCCTGAACCGGAGTCCCTCGAACTGGCACCCGTGGGAGTGGACTCCCACGCCCATCTTGATCTGGTTGATTTCGATGATGACCGGGAAACCATCCTCGCCAGAGCAAAGGCCACCGGGATATCTGAAATACTGAATGTTTTTCTCGGCCCCGACGCCTATGAAAAAAATCATGCGCTGTTCGACGCCCACCCCGAGGTCTCCTTCATTCTTGGTGTGCATCCCAATGAAGCCGACACTCTGACAGATGACGCCCTGGAGCGCATGAGAACGCATTTCAAAGGCTCCTCCCGTCTCAAGGGCGTCGGAGAAATCGGGCTTGACTACTACTGGGACCGGGTCTCGGCCGAAGTCCAAAAAGAGGCGTTCGTCAAGCAACTCGATCTGGCCCGTGAACTGGACCTGCCCGTAATCATCCATTCCCGCGACGCCAACGACGACTGCGTGGCAATTCTGGAAGAAAATGGGTTCAGAGGCTACCCGGTTCTCTGGCACTGCTTTGGCGCAGGGTTGGAACTGGCTCAGCCACTCGTGGACAACGGATGGCATATTTCAATCCCAGGCCCGATAACTTTCCGCAAGACTGATGACCTCCAGGCCGCGGTTGCCAGAATTCCTTTTGACAGACTTCTGATCGAGACGGATTGCCCATTCCTTGCTCCTGAACCCTGGCGTGGCAAACGCAACCACCCCGCCCTGGTCAGTTTCACGGCCAAGCGGATAGCTGAAATAAAAGGGCGTTCCGTGGATGATATCTGGCAAATCGCAGGAGATAATGCCCGCCGTTTCTTCGGATTGTAGGTACCCCGCACGAGATAAAATCGCGCCCCGGATGAATCGCAATTTCCCGGATTTAGCGAAAAAGCGATCACCACCTCAAATATCTGATACCCTCAAAAAAAAGATCGGAGCGGAAAACCGCACCGATCTTTTCATTTTTTTCCACTGCAACTGCAATCAAAAATCGATTTCCACGCCGATGGGACAGTGATCCGACCCCATGACTTCCGGCTCGATCCAGGCTCTGACAACCTTGTCCTTCAACTCTTCCGAGACAAAGAAATAATCAATGCGCCATCCCGCGTTGTTTTTCCTGGCATTGAATCGATAGGACCACCAGGAATAATGATGCGGGCCATCCTCGAACAAACGGAAGGTGTCCACATACCCATGGGCGATGAATTTATCGACCCATGCACGCTCCTCGGGCAGGAAACCGGAGCGCTCAGCATTGGACTTGGGATTCTTGAGATCAATCTCGGTATGTGCAGTATTGAAATCGCCGCCGACCACAATGGGCTTGTCCTTCCGTAATGTTTCGGCATGTTCCAGAAAACACTCGTAGAAGCCCATTTTGAATGCAAGTCGTTCTTCGGACATCTGTCCATTGGGGAAATAGATATTGAAGAGATGGAAATCCGGGTATTCGAGATGCAACACCCGGCCTTCGCCATTGAATCGGTCATCCGGCAATCCCGTGAGCACCTCAAGAGGTTCCGGATTGGTGAAGCAGGCCACGCCGGAGTAACCTTTTTTCTTCTTGGACCAGTTCCAATAGTTATTGGAATAGGAATCCGGGGCGCGCTCTTCCTCGTCTATCTGGTCAGGATGTGCCTTGGTCTCTTGCAGCATGACCACATCCCCGCCGCAGGAGTCGAGCCAATCCCGAAAATCCTTTTTGATCACGGCGCGGTAGCCATTGACATTCCACGAATAAATAATCATCTGCATCTCCATGAAAAAAGGGAACCGGCATATCTCCGGTTCCCTTGAACGTGCCGTGTGACCGGCGGAAAGCTAGTCCTCGTTCGGGGAGCTGACTTTGACCATCACCAGAGCGGATATCGTCAGCGACAGACCTAGAAAAAACCAAAAATACCCCATCATGATCGCAACCTCCATTAAATCTCGATTGGTCCGAGAGATGTAGCAGAAAGTTTCACGGAAGAAAAGACATCAGACAAAGACGCCCTGTCCGCGACTGGGAAGCAGCCCAGGACGGGGCGTCCCATTCATGTTTTACGCTCTCTGCCCGCGCCGCTTTTGCCTCAGTGCAACACGGCCTGCCAGGGCTATGGCTCGATCGTGGACCCGAGAACCTTCAGGAATTCGCGTATCCAGGCAGGGTGGGCGGGCCATGCCGGAGCAGTCACGATATTGCCGTCAGTGCAGGCATTGGATGCCGTTTCATTGACTTCGCACCACGTGGCACCGGCAGCCTCTACTTCAGGCTGGACAGCGGGATACCCGGTGCAGGTTTTACCTTTAATGACATCGGCCGCAGCCAGGAGTTGCTGACCATGGCAGACAGCTGCAATAGGCTTGTTTTCCTTTGCAAAATGACGGACGCACTCGATGACAGCCGGATTCAGACGCAGGTATTCCGGGGAACGCCCACCAGGAACGACCAGAGCGTCATAGTCTTCGGCCTTGATCTCTTCAAAAGTGGTCGTGATGCCAAAATTATGGCCCGGTTTTTCGGAGTAGGTCTGATGCCCTTCAAAATCATGAACCGCTGTCGAGACGCTCTCGCCCGCTTTTTTTCCCGGACAGACGGTATGCACCTTGTGCCCGACCATCAGTAGCATCTGAAACGGCACCATTGCCTCATAATCTTCAACGAAATCACCGACCAACATTAAGATTTTCTTGACTGCCATACAATCCTCCATGTGTGAGTTTGAGCGTTGAATGTGGTCTTGTCCCTCAAAATTGTCAACACCATTCAGGTGAATTCCCTGTTGCCCTTCTGCCCTGCTCTGCCGTAAGACCGGCTCATGACACGATTTGATGTACTCATTCTCGGCGGAGGAGCTTCCGGCCTGTATTGCGCCATGCATGCAGCGCGACACGGCCATTCTGTGGCCATACTCGACCACAGCGACAAACCCGCGCGCAAGGTTCGGGTGGCAGGAGGCGGCAAGTGCAACTTCACGAACATGACCGTGGAACCGCACAATTATATCTGTAGCAACCCCCATTTTGTAAAATCGGCACTGGCCAGACACTCCCAGTGGGATGTCATCTCTTTTTTCGCCGAGCACGGCATTTCTTACGAAGAACGGGAGCATGGTCAGCTTTTCACCCTGGAAGGCGCAGGCCGACTCGCCGGGATTCTTGTTGACCAATGCAAGAAGCTCGGTGTGCAGATGCTCCTTGGCCGCACGATCGAATCCGTGGCAGCATGTTCCCCCTTCATCGTGGAAACCCCTGAAGAGACACTGGAAGCGAAAAAAATCGTCATCGCTCTGGGAGGCCCATCCTGGCCGCAGGTCGGAGCTTCGGACCTCGGCTTCCGGCTAGCACACCAATTCAACCTGCCGATCATTCGTCCCAGACCAGCACTGGTGCCCCTTGTCTTCTCCCGAGCTCAACGCACCATGTGTGAAGAGCTGGCTGGCAATGCCCTGCCCGTTACCATGACGACCGGCGACATGTCTTTTTCAGACCCACTGCTTTTCACCCACAAAGGGATATCCGGCCCTGCCGTCCTTCAAATTTCTTCCTACTGGAGTGAAGGACAATCGCTTCTCATTGATTTTCTTCCCCAGAAATCAGTGGCCGACCTTGTGGAAACGCACAGAACCAACAACAGTCGATTCCGCAATCTTCTGGCACGGGAACTCCCCAAACGCCTTGTTCCATACCTCGTATCAGGTGACCTCGCCGAAACGTCAGTCAGCCAATTGAGCAAACAGCAGATTGCAATGGCCGAAAACCGGATTCACCGATTTCGAATCACTCCCGCTTCCACCGAGGGATACGGCAAAGCCGAAGTGACTGTGGGCGGCATTGATACGGATTGCTTTTCATCCAAAACCTTTGAAGCAAAGGATATCCCCGGCCTGCATGTCATTGGTGAGGCTCTTGATGTGACCGGGCACCTCGGAGGCTACAATCTGCAATGGGCGTTTTCTTCAGGCAGTGCCTGTGCGGAAAGCCTGTAAAGGCCCGTACTGTCGTACTTGATAAAAAGAGGGGGAGCGGTTTCCGCCATTCCGGCAAAGAACGGGAACAAGCCAATCCGCCGATTATTTGATCAAAGGCAGATAGGTTTGATGGTACACGATGTCACATGCGACAAAAATGAGCATAAGCCCCATCAGCATGTTGAAACATTTGAAATACCCACTTCGGTTGAGGCGGTGGCCGACCATCGCCCCCACCATCGCGTAGAGCGTCGGGGCACCAAAGCCGAACAGAGCAAGCAACAACGACCAAACGGCAATATCCACGCCCTCGATTCCGGCAGCTGGAAACTGGACAGTTGCAACGGGCAGAACCACGAGAAAAGACTTCGGGTTCAATAACTGCATCAGCAGTCCATCTTTGAAAGTCAGATTGAGTGAGCACTTTTCGGCCCCGTGCATATTCACTTCCGACAAGATGACTTTACCCGCAAGGAAGAGAATGAAAGCCCCGCCGAGAAGGCCGATATACGGCAGCATGGACTCGTCAATGACACTACTCCCCGCATATCCCACCAACAACAGATAAAACAGCAAAGCGCACCCGACGCCCATGGAAAACATGAACTGGGTCGCCATATTCTTTTGCAACCCATTGTTAAAACTCAAAATATTGACCGGCCCCGGCGTATACATGATACCGATGGAAAAGATGAGTATGTTCAGCATAGTTCCCCGTTATCCCCGGAATTGGATTTGATATTGACGCGGCGTGATTCCATGAATCCGCTTGAAACGTCGATTAAGATGGCTGACATCGGTAAACCCGGACATATGCGCCACGGTACTCGGCGCACCACCGTCCTCGAGAGCGCGTCTTGCCCGGTTAATACGGGCACTAAGCACGTATTGATGAGGTGTAATCCCGAATTGACGGCGAAACAGGCGGATAAAATGATACTTGGACATAGTGGCCACACCGCACAGCTCATCAATGGAAAGATCCTGCTCCAGATTCTCCAGAATATACTCCTTCACCCTGAGGAGAAGCGTATCCTTCCTCTCCGACCACTGGTCCGGCTGATAATGCCCGAGCCTCTGTGTCAGTCGTTTTACTATTTCATACAAAAGTGACTCCTGCTCCATCCGAGCCCCGGATTGCAGGGAGATCAAATGAGAGAGGGACAGAATATGAGACCGGAGTATTCGGTCCCGGAAAAGGGTCTCCGGGAGGCGAAGGGAAGCGTTTTCCTCTTTGCCTATTGCGTGGAAAAGCGGAACTATTTCATCTTGATGAAGATAGAGCATCGTATACTTGAGCGCGTCATGGTTCCCGGGATTCCCATCATGAGCATCCTCGGGATTAAACAGCAGAATCGTTCCCGGCGGACTTTGAAACCAGCACCCCCTGCAAAAAAAGTCCTGCCTCCCAGATAAAGTCACCCCGATCGCCAACTCCTGATGAGCGTGTTTTTCATAGGAAAAATCACTCATCACAGCATTCAAAGCGGTCACCCCTGCAAGGTGGCTACTGTGTCTGAATATGAAGGAGTTTTCGTGCATTACGGTCATTTCCCGGAACTTTTCCCTGTTTCATCCACTCTCTACAGCCTTGATTCAAAAAAAACTTGTACAAAATTGCTCATCTTGCATCTGGCTTCATGGCTAAAGAAGGGTGAATCAGCAGCAGGAAAAGGGCCGCGCATAAACGGCTTAGACGTTATATCATCGTCTTCAATATCCACAGGCTGACCATGCCACTCCCAATTGTCGCCAGGATACTCCGGGTTTTCCACGCCACCAGAACAGCTATGAGAGCCGCGAGAATCCTGTCCCACCCGGCAAAGGTCGCCACGCCGTTCTTATGCAGCAGCACGGCAGGGACAACCAAGGCAGGCATGACCGAGGCCGGAATGAAGCGAAGCATGCGCTGCACGGTTTCAGGCAGCGTGATCTTGTCGATAATCAGGATGAAGGAAAACCGGATGAGAAATGTCCCAAGTCCGATGCCAAGGACCACAATCCAATACTGATGCATATCAACCACGGGTTTGTCTCCTTTCTGCCAGGGTTCCGGCTATGATGCCACACAAGGCAGCGGTGAGCAGTCCAAGATTATAGGGCAGGGAATCCGTCACGGCGGACAATCCACCGGCCACCACAGCCGCAAGCAGGGTGGGCCGATCCTGTACGGCCGGGATAATCAGGGCCGTAAAGGTCAACGGAACAGCAAAATCAAGCTCCCACTCAGGCGGAATGAGTGCACCGATATACGAGCCGAGAAAAGATGTGGAGATAAACGCGATTCCCATGAGCAGGGCGGCGCCGAGAAAATAGGCAACTTTGTGAGTGTGATCAGCTTCCGGTCCCTTAAACCGATTGATCGACATAGCGTACGCCTGATCCGTAAGCACATAGGCAAGTCCCATTTTCTTAAGTGGATGCACGCCCCTGAAATGCTCGGCAATAGAAGCCGAATACATGACAAAGCGGGCATTAATCACCAATCCTGTAAAAATGATGACAATGCTCGACGCATGTTCGCTCATGAGCTGGGTCGCGACCAGTTGCGATGCCCCGGCGAAAATGAAGATCGACATGACTCCACCACCCCACTCCGGGATACCGACCGAGGAACAAACCGCACCGCAAATCAACCCGAAAGGTAGGATACCGATCATTAAGGGGCAGGTATCGCGGCTTCCAGCCCAAAATGAGGACAATCTCTCTGACATGAAAATCTCCTTGTCCGTCCGAGCTACTTTGACACAATCCCATCGTCAATGTATTAATTGTCACCATGACAATTTGGCAACCGAATATCCAAAGCACTTCCGGGCCGCGTTATCTCGCCATCGCAAATGCCCTTGAAGACGATGTGAAACACGGCCGACTGAATCCCGGCACCAAGCTCCCCACCCACAGGGAACTGGCGGACACGCTCGGCGTGACCGTAGGGACCGTGACGCGAGGATACGCTGAAGCGGCCCGCCGGGGACTCCTGCGTGGAGAGACTGGACGTGGCACTTATGTCGGTGGCGAACCCCATCACCAATTCGTCTGCCACAAGGAACATCACCGCCCTGAAGTGGTGGACATGAAACTGACCCTCCCTTTCGAAGCACTCAATCCGGACATCGGCAGTGTCCTCCGCGAGATGGCCCTTTCCCCGGACGCACACCATCTGCTCGAATACAGTCCGTCGGCCGGACGACAGGCGGACAGGGCCGCCGGAGCACATTGGCTGACGAGATATAATCTCAAGGCTGACACCGAAACCATCACCCTGACCGCGGGCGGGCAAAACGCCCTGGCCGTCATCCTAAGTGCTCTTTTCAGGCCCGGCGATGCCATTGCCGTGGAATCCATCACCTATCCGCTCCTCAAGACCCTGGCCCGACGGTTCCATCTCAAGCTGGTTCCGGTTGAGCAGGACAGCTCCGGCATGATACCTGATTCCCTGGAGGAGGTCTGTCGAACATACGGTGTGCGTGGAGTGTACGTCATGCCTTCCTGCCAAAATCCGACCACAGTACGCATGCCGGATTTCCGCCGCCAGGAGATTGCCGCCCTCACTCGCCGACACGACTTGTTCATCATGGAAGACGATGCCTATGGACTGGTCGCCGGAGATTTCGGTGTGCCCTTTGCCTCTCGCGCCCCGGAACGCACCTTTTTTGTGGCATCCCTGTCCAAACCTGTTGCCGGGGGGCTCAGGGTGGCGTACCTTGTGTCTCCGTCGCAGCATGTGTGTGCGGTCAAACGCGCCATTTCCGATATGCTCTGGATGACCCCTCCGCTTATGGCCGCCATAGCCCGTCGCTGGATAGAGGACGGAACTGCCGACCGGACCCTTGAGGCCAAAAGAAACGAAGCTGCCCGCCGTACAATCCTGACGGCAACGATGCTCCCCGAACAGGATATAGCCATACAGCAAAACGGATTCTACGGGTGGCTCAAGCTGCCGGAGCCGTGGACTGCCGGAGACTTTGCCCGCGTCGCGGAAGAAAACGACGTCATGGTCTCACCTGACGATATTTTTGTTGTAGGACGCCGCCCTTTGCCCCATGCCGTTCGGCTGGGCCTGAGCGGAGCCCCCACTCTGGACGACCTGAAACGCGGTCTTGAAACAATCCGCACCATACTCCAATCAAAATAACACATCGGACTGGACCATGAAAACCAAAGAAGCTTTCCGCTGTTCTGCCTGTGGAGCGCAATCGCCTCGCTGGAAAGGACAATGTTCCTCTTGCAAAGAATGGAACACCCTGGAACCGGTCACGGTCTCCAAAAGAACCTCCACACCAGTGGGAGCCGCAGCTTCGCAGGATAGACCACGTCCCTTAGAAGATCTGACGACCGAGAATCTTAATTCCCGGACATCGGGGATGCCGTCCCTGGACGACCTGCTTGGCACCGGATTGGTCCCTGGTGCTGCCATTCTGCTCGGCGGAGAACCCGGAATAGGAAAATCCACTCTGCTTCTGCAATTGGCGGGAAGCCAGGCCCGACTGGGGCACACGGCCGTGTATCTCTCGGGCGAGGAATCTCTCCCCCAACTCAAGGCTCGCGCCGAGCGCCTGGACCTTCTCGGGCCGGGACTCATGGCCTTGTCAACGAACAAGGTCGAAGATGCATTGGCCATACTCAGCGAACCGGAGCCGCCTGAGTTACTCATAGTGGACTCGGTCCAAACCCTGGTATCGCCCATGGCCGAAGGCATCCCCGGCTCAGTCAGCCAGGTCAGAGCTGTCTCGGCCGAACTGGTTGAAAAGACAAAAAAGACCGGCACCACATTGATCCTGGTGGGCCATGTGACCAAGGACGGCCAGATCGCCGGCCCCAAACTGCTGGAACACATGGTGGACACCGTACTGTACATCGAGGGAGACAGAAAACATTTTTCCCGCATCCTGCGAGTCCTCAAAAACCGATTTGGCCCCAGTGACGAACTCGTGGTTTTCACCATGAAAGAAAAAGGGCTGGAAGTGGTGGAAGACCCGGCGACCTTTTTTCTCGGCACCCGCGACCCCAGCCTATCGGGGACGGCCATGGCCATGGCCGTGGATGGACAGCGCCCCTTTGCCGTGGAAGTGCAGGCCCTGGTCAGCAAATCATTTCTCTCCATCCCGCGCCGCACCGCACTCGGTTTTGACACCAACCGCCTCAATCTGCTGTTGGCCGTATTGGAAAAACGACTGCGCCTGAATCTGAGTGGTCATGACATCTACGCAAAGATCACAGGAGGCTTGGCCACTCGTGACCCAGGATTGGACCTGGCCGTTATCTCGGCCGTTCTGTCATCCTTTTACGACCAGCCTTTACCGGAATCCTCGGTCTACTGGGGTGAGATAGACCTCAATGGACAGATTCGGCCCGTTGCCGCCCATGATATCCGTTTGAAACAGTCAAAACGCCTGGGACATGACCCGGCCTGTCACTCCGGCACCTGCCCCACTCTGGCAGATCTGCAACGATTCCTGTTCGGCAAGCGGAACTAGTTTCCCGGAACTGTGGGGACTGCACTTTCATTTTCTACAAAAAATGATATTGTTGCCATCGCCATGCCTGAATCAGGAACCGAAACAGGGCATGGAATCACCCCAAATGAGACAGCACCGAATGGAGGTCATCATGGCGGACATACTTGATTGGACAAGCGCAAATCTGGACACACTTGACGGAGCGACCCACGAAGCCAGGGCTGGAGAAATGGCAGCCCGCCTGGTTGAGCAGACCGGATCGGGAGAACTTCCCTTCCTGACCATGTCTTACATGGCTGGATTGAAACAGCAATTGAGCAACCTCAAGGATTACCTCAAGGGCTTTGACCATATGCTCCTGCTCGGCATCGGAGGGTCGGCTCTTGGTGCCCGAGCTCTGCAAAAGGCTTTTTTTCCCCAGCAAGACCAACCGGGGCACAACGGACCAAGCCTGTGGATTGCCGACAATGTGGATGCCTATGCCCTGGAATCCTACCTTGCGACCCTGCCTGCCGAGAAAACAGTCATCGTCACTATTTCCAAATCGGGCGGAACCATCGAGACAGTTGGACAGTACTTCATCTTCAAGGAATGGGCACAGAAGAAGCTGGGTGACGAGTGGAACCGTCATATGCTCCTGATCACTGATGAAGAAGAAGGATTTCTGCGAACCGAAGCAGACCGAAACACCATCAAGACTCTGCCTGTGCCAGACAACCTCGGCGGACGTTATTCCGTTCTTTCAGCGGTGGGCCTCATCCCGGCACTTTTTCTCGGTATTGATATCGATTCACTCATCGACGGCGCGCGCGATGTCGTCGCCCCGCTCATTGACCCGACCCTCACAGGGCAGACATTGTCCCGACATCCCTCTTTCCAACTCGCGACCTGGGCCGCCTCCCTGCTGGACAAGGGATTTGATGAGATGATCTTTTTCGCCTATATCCCCTTGTGGGCCAGTTTCGGAGACTGGTTCGCCCAGCTCTGGGCCGAGTCTTTGGGCAAGGAAGGCAAAGGCAGCCAGCCGGTTCCGGCCATCGGCGTCACGGATCAACATTCCGTCAACCAGATGTTCATGGACGGCATCCGCAACAAGGCGTGCCTGTTCCTGACCTGCCCGACCTTGCCCGCAGGTCCCAGATTTCCAAACGACCTGCCCGATCAGTTTGACTATGTTCGCGGCAAGAACTTTGGTGAACTGATCCAGGCGGAAGGTCTCGGCAACCGCATGGCACTCTCCCAAAACGGCGTGCCTCTGGTCGAATTGAGCATGGGTGATGACGGGCCGAAACAAGCCGGGAAACTGATCGCGCTCCTTGGCGCGGCCACCATCCTGACTGGCTGGCTCATGGGAATCAACCCTCTGGATCAACCCGCCGTCGAACTTGGCAAACGGCTTGCCAAGGCCCGCATGAACGCGGACGGATTGGAAGAGGAAAAAGCGGACATGGACGCTTTCCTCTCGGCTGACAGGGATACACGGGAGTTCTAACTCATTGGTACAACAGAATAACGACAGCGGCAGGCCACTCCAATTCGTCAAGGTTATTTCCTGGAGCCTGTTTGCCATCATCCTCGGCTTCAGCTTGCTGCTGTCGGTTTTCATCTCCAAGTACGCAGAGCAAACCCTTCTCGAAAAACAGAAGGAGTTCGGCCTGTTACTCGCCGAGAATGTCAGCCATCAGGTCTTCACCCGTTTTGTCATGCCCGCTGTCATGCAGTACGGCGGCATCAGTCTGCGCAAACCACAACAGGCCAAAGCGCTTGATGAGGTTGTACGTTCCACCATCCATAGCTTTCATGTCACATCCCTGCGGATATACGACTCTAACGGACTCATCACATACTCCCTGAACAAGGACGAGGTCGGAACCCCGGGAACGGCTCTCTATATGGTGACCCGTACATGGAAAAATGAAGATTTTTCTTCGGAGATCCTGTCCAAGGTCTCCAAATTTGTTTCCCTGTTCCGAGCCAGCCTCAAACCGGGCAGCTTGATCCTTCGGGCCTATTACCCCTTGAGGGCGGAAAGAAGTCTGACGAATATCGATGAAAATCCGATCATGGGCATCCTGGAATTTCAGCAGGATATCACATCAGACTTCATGGCCATGCTTAATTTCGAGCGATTGATCATTTCCTTTTCTCTCATTACTTCGCTGGTTCTGTTCTTTTTGGTTGTCGCGATCCTGCGCCGTGTCGAACGATTGAGCAACCGCCAGATCAAGGAAAAGGAACTGCTCCTTTTCGAATTGCAACAGCAGGAAAAACTGGCAGGCATGGGACGCATGGTTGCAGGGGTGGCACACGAAATCCGCAACCCCTTGGGCATCATCTGCTCCAGTTCGGAACTGGTCCTGAAAAAAGCGCAGAAGGAGGGGAGCGCCTACACGCGCATCCTCCAGGCTCTGCATGAGGAAGCCAAACGTCTGAGCCGAACCGTGGCCGAATTCCTGGACTATGCCCGCCCGAAAAAACCGACCATGTCGGATGTTCAGATAGACAGACTGCTCGATCAGGTCACCATTTTTATGGAGCAGGAATGCGAAAAACTCGGCGTGACTATCGACCGTGAATATTCCGGGGACCTGACTGTCCAGGGTGACAAGGACTTACTCTACCGGGCATTCTACAATCTAGTCGCCAATGCCCTCCAGGCCATGGAAAACCACGGCACCACGGATGGGCACATCTTCATTAACGCGGCCAGAGAAGGCAACAGCACGCACCTAACCATTCAGGACACTGGTCCCGGTTTTACCCCGGAACACATTGAAAAGGTTCGTGACCCGTTTTTTACCACCAAGGATTCCGGCACCGGCCTCGGGCTGGCCCTGGTCTCCACCATCCTCGAATCCCACGGCGTGGAGATGTTCCTCTCCAATGCCGAAGACGGTGGTGCAAGGGTGGACATCATATTCCCGGAACGGTAGGGGGAGCCTATGTCAAAAGCATGGATACAAGCCAAACACCCGGAATTCATTCGAGATCTGTTCAAGTTCTTCTGCCAGAGCTGCAAAATACTGGAAGCACAATTCGCTTCCTTTGATGACGATGGCACAGTCTCTTTCGAAATTCTCCACGACATCATGGGGTCCGAAATGGACAAGGGACTGCTGTGGCGCATGAAGGATACAGCCCATCACGTCTTTCGTAACGACCCGCACTCTCAACTGGGCGGCAAATTTCTGGACTGGGCCATCGGCTATATTTTTCATGAGACCATCAAACTCAAGGAAGATGCCTACCAAAAACAAAACTATGCGCCATGGTTCCATCGGCTCTACGAGGGAGATGACCTGCAGGACAGCGAAAAAGATGTCACCGATCAGCTTTTCCTGATCCTGAATCAGACCGAAGAATCCATGCGCCGCGAGATAGATCGTATTCGCTTCATCATGGCAAAATGCCGCCAACTCTTGCCGTCCTATCTGAACAGATACAGCGATAACGTCCTGCTTGCACGATACATTTTCTCAGAGAACACCCTCGTCCGATCGGTTTTCACGGAAGAATACGGTGGGTTGATCTCCGCCATTTACCGGACCGAACCCGAACGGATGTTTATCCTTGCAAGCCAATCTCTTCGCATGGGAGGATGGATGGATGAAGCCACGGAAGCCGTTCATCGGGCGTTCGAACAGAATCCAACAAGCAAAATGGTGTTGCAAGAAAAGAAAATAATTGATAATTGGGCGAATAGAATACAAAGTTGACCTGGCTGCGACGGGTTAATTGAGACTGTAGAACCATTCGAGGAGGCTGTTAATGAAGAAGCTGATTTTACTCGCAATTGCCATGTGCCTTGTGTTCGCATGGGGTTGCTCCAAAAAGGTCAAGACCGAACCGGAAGTTGTTGTTGTTGAAGAGAAGGAAGTCATCGTCGAGAAAGAGCCTGTCGTGGTTGACCCCATGCAGGTCTACAAAGCTGAATACGATGCCCTGCCTGTCACTCATACCGTCACAAAGGGCGAATGCCTGTGGTGGATCGCCGAATACAAACATGTGTATAACGATCCTTTCATGTGGCCGCTCATCTACAAGGCCAACCGTGACAAGATCAAAAACCCTGACCGTATTTACCCCGGCCAGCAGTTCGACGTGCCCCGTTACGGCTTCGACCTCGAAGAAGTCAAAGCTGCCCGCAAGGATGCAGGCGCTCCCTGGATGGCTCTGGAGCCTGGTCAGGATGCCATGATCCCCGCAGAAATGCGCGCGGCCCTCGGCTACAGCTTCTAAGGCACACCTCTCTTTTGAGATATCAGCCGTCCACCCCCTCGGGTGGACGGCTTTTTGCGTTCTTGTGGCAGGATTCTCGCCCGTTATTGCGCACTTCAAAGCCAGCTGGCATGAGACGGCCTCAAGTCAGGAGGCAACAGCCTTTTCATTTTCACTGCCGCAGGGCACTTGAGGAAAGCCATCGTGTACCACAAGACTCCATACAAGAGCCCTCATAACGCAAGCCTTGCCGAGAAAAAGTCTCCATGACGCTTCGCGCCCTGAAGGATGTCATCTTCATTCAGGGCATTAATGCTCATCTTGCTCTCGCACGACGAACCACCGACTCTCTTCATTATATAAAGATGTCCCTGTGTTGAAAGGCTCATTCCGCGAGCATATGAAACACGACAGACCCGGCATATTTCACCCCTTTGCTGCCCAAAGACTCCACTCACAATCGCAGAACATCCCGAAAATCGGGCATTTTTTGCACGCCAATACTGACGAACCGTTGACGCACGGCAGCTTCTGCCCACTGAATAAGCGGGTAAAATCAACCACTCTAGACATTTACTAAAAGGTTATCTTCTTAATATTTCTATATAAACTTAAGTTGGCACATATACTGCTGAAGACGTCGCAAATGGATTTGAAGATCGAACAAGGAGGGTTCCGATGTCTTTAGTTATTAACCACAACCTCATGGCGATGAACGCATCTCGAAACCTGAGTGACCACTTTGGTCGACTCGGAGTTTCCACACGGCGTTTGTCATCCGGTTTGCGCGTTGGCACGGCTGCTGATGACGCCGCCGGGCTGGCGATTCGCGAACTTATGCGCTCGGAAATCAGCTCCCTGCACCAGGGTATCCGAAATGCATCAGACGCAATCTCACTGATTCAGACCGCTGACGGCGCGTTGCAGGTCATCGATGAAAAGCTCATTCGCATGAAGGAACTTGCGATGCAGGCCTCCACCGGTACCTACAACTCGGACCAGCGACTGATCATCGACTCAGAGTACCAGGCAATGTCTTCGGAAATCAACCGAATAGCCAACGCCACGGACTTCAACGGAATTTATCTGCTCAACGGCAACCTGTCCGGTGAACCCGCTACCGACCATAATGGTGCCGGCATCACTTCCACAGGCCCGCTGAAGATCCACTTCGGAACCGGAAACGATTCCGCTGAGGATTATTACTATGTCGCCATTCAAGGCTCGACCTCGTCCGCCTTTGGACTTGGGCACGACGCCGGAAGCAAGTTCGGCCTCACGGCCGAGGAACAAAACGCAGGCAAGGCCATTTCCACTCAGGCGCTGGCCCAGTCTGCCATGGCCGCGATCAATGCCGCGATCATTTCCAAGGACAAGATCCGCGCCAATCTCGGTTCCATGCAGAACCGACTGGAAAACACCATTACCAACCTGGAAATCCAGGCCGAGAACATGCAAGCTGCTGAATCCCGTATCTCAGACGTCGATGTGGCGCAGGAAATGACGGAATTCGTCCGCAACCAGATTCTCACCCAGTCCGCTGTTGCCATGCTCGCACAGGCCAACTCTCTGCCGAGAATGGCCATGCAGCTGATCGGCGGCTAGACTTAGTCACCGCTCTCACGGCGCATGACTGAAGACGATCGGAATCCAACCCGGCAGCCGATGCTGCCGGGTCAGGGTCCGATCGTTTCCCGTCACATTCCGGTCCACGCTCTTTTCCAGAATGGAAATCAGTCGGAGAAGATATCGTCGGAATCGGAAAGAGACGCAAGAGCCTTGGCAGCCGCATACTGCTCAGCACGCTTGACGCTGGTTCCCTGTCCGCGGAAGACTTCCCCGGTAGGCAGAGTCGCGTCCACGTCAAAGAGTTTCTCATGCTCCGGCCCACTGGTCCCGGCCAGAACATAGACAGGGCGATCCTTGAATCGTTCCTGCGACACTTCCTGCAACCGGCTCTTGTAATCCTTGGTTTCGGGGAGCATAGCCCGTTCCGGCCATTCATTTTCGAAGATGAGAAGAATGGTTTTTTTTGCCGCATCAAATCCGCCGTCCAGAAAGACCGCGCCTAAAAGAGCTTCGAAGGTATCGGCCAGCAGAGCATCCCGATCACGCCCTCCCTGAATTTCTTCCCCCTTGCCAAGACGGACATATTGATGCAATTGCAACTCTCTGGCCAGCGATGCCAGACTCTTTTCCTTGACCAGCTGTGAGCGAATCCGTGTCAACTGCCCTTCCGGTGCGCACGGATACCGTTTGAAGCCCTCTTCGGAAATACACAGCTCCAGTACGGCATCGCCCAGGAACTCCAGCCGTTCATTGTCGGCATAGCCCTCCTGTTCGTTGGCGTAAGAACTGTGCGTCAATGCTGTGGTGAGAAGCTTGACTTGCTCAAACCTATGGTGGATACACTCTTGAAGGTTACCCGTATCCATTCAACCTCCTGTACTCTATGCAATCAAACGCGAAACTTCAGCCTCTACTCTCTCCCGACTCCATCGCCATCATCGGCGCATCAAGGAATCCGGGAAAACTTGGACACGTTCTCGTGGCCAATCTGATCCGCGCAGGGTACAAGGGGAAACTCTACCCCGTCAATCCCGCCGGGGGTGAAATACTCGGACTCCCTGTCATTTCCTCCATAGAGCAGTTGCCGAGCGAACCGGACTTGGCCATCATCGCACTGCCGCGCGAACAGGTTCTCGGGACCATGCATCAGTTGGCCGCCGCACGGGTACGGGCCATCAGCATTATTTCCGCCGGATTCCGCGAGACCGGACGAGATGGATTTGAGCTGGAAATGGCCATGGCCGAACTCGCCCGCAGGAAAAACATCCTTCTCCTTGGTCCCAATTCTCTCGGGCTTATTAATACCGACTGCGGCCTGGATGCCACCATCGCCCAAGCATCACCGGCCAAAGGGTCCATTGCCTTTTTTTCTCAATCCGGAGCGCTCTGCTCTGCCATTCTCGACTGGGCGGATGGCGAAAGCTTCGGATTTTCCAAATTCCTGAGCCTCGGTAACAAGGCAGGATTGTCTGAAGCCGATGTGCTCGAAGCCCTTGGAGACGACACGAACACCAAGGTCATCATCGGCTATTTGGAAAGCGTTGATGACGGAGAAAAATTTCTGCGCAAGGCACGAATGGTGACCGAAAAGAAACCGGTCATCATGATCAAGGCCGGAACGACCCAGGCCGGTGCCAGGGCCACATCCAGCCATACCGGTTCCATGGCCGGAGCAGTAGAAGCGTCTACCGCCGCTTTCCAGCAGGCCGGTATTATCCAGGTCAATGACCTTGAATCCCTTTTTGATCTGGCCCGCGCTTTTTCCGAGCAGCCACTCCCGCAGGGACCGAATCTCACGGTAGTCACCAATTCCGGCGGCCCCGGTATCCTGGCGGCCGATGCCTGTGAATCCGTTGGCCTCCACCTTGCCCGACCAGCACAAAAGACTCTTGATATTCTGACCGAAGCGCTTCCGCCATTCGCATCCATCTACAATCCTATTGATATTATCGGTGATGCCAGTGCAGAACGCTACCGTACGACGTTAAACGCCGTTGCCGACGATGAATATACCGATGCCATCCTGGTCCTGCTGACACCCACGGCTTCAGCTGAGATCGAAGAAACAGCCCAAGCTCTCATTGATATGGCAAAGAAATGTGCCAAACCCATATTTGCCTGCTTCATGGGTGAGCAACGGATCGGAACGGGACGCGACATGCTGCTTGCCGCCGGGATTCCATGCTATAACTATCCTGAACCCGCTGTCCGGGCCATTGAAGCCATGCATGCCCACTATCGCTGGCAAAATCGCCCTTATCCCGTGGAAGTGTGCTTTCGCCGCGATAAGGGCAAGGCCGAGCGGATCATCACCAAAGCGCGTGCAGTCGGCCTCAAAGAGCTTCCTTTTCATGATGCCATGGAAATGGCCATGGCCTATGAACTTCCCGTGCCGGAAAACAGATTCGTTCGCACCAGCGATCAGGCAGTTCGCGCAGCCAAGAAGCTCGGCTATCCGGTGGCTCTCAAGATCGTCTCTCCGCATATTGCCAACCGTGGCGATGTCGGTGGTGTGGCCTTGGATATTCATGCCCCCCATGAACTGCGGCAGGCGTGGTTCAGCATCACGACCCGCGCTCAGCGCAAACGCCCGGACGCTTATCTGACAGGCTGTCTTGTCCAGACCATGGGACCGACCAAGGCTCGCGAAGTCGTGGTCAGATTTACCCAGGACCCGCAATTCGGCCCTCTTATTTCCTTCTCTCTTGCCGGACCAGCGGCAGAAATGCTTGGTGACATCAGCTATCGACTGGCACCTCTCACCCTTCAGGATGCCCAGGAAATCGTCAGGGAAATTCAATCTATTCCACTGCTCAGGGGCGCTCGCGGCGCAGAGCCGGTCAGCCTGACGGCCATTGAAGATATTTTGCTGTCCATGTCGCAGATGGCGACGGACTTTCCCGAAATCCAGGAAGCGGAACTCAACCCCATCCTGGTGGATGCCGAAGGCGCGCTGGTCACTGACCTTCGCTTGACCATCGGCTGATTTTTTCGCAGAGTGACGAGGATGAGCCGGATTTTTCCAGCTCGTACAATGAAATGCAACGCAGGGAGACTGCCCGACGAGTTCAAGTGAGACATGACGGACCAGGGAACCATCGGGCCGCCGCAGCATTGGGCCGATGAACACACCGTCATAAACGACTCGCTCGAACCCCGCAAGGCAGCCGCAGGAGGAACAAGGCATGGCTGGACTCTACATTGGCTCGACAACCGGATACTCAGGCAAAAACATGATAGTCATGGGTCTTGGCCTTCGCCTTCAAAAGGAAGGGTACAACGTCGGCTATATGAAACCGGTCGGAGCCATGCCCATGGAGATCGACGGTAAACTCGGCGATGAGGATGCCGCTTTTGTACAGGATGTCCTCGGCATCGAACAGGACCCCGAATTGGTCTCCCCCGTTGTCGTTACCCAGGATTTCAAGATCAAGGCATTTACCGGCAAGATGGAAGGACTTCTCGACAAGATCGTGGAAGGCTACAAGGGCATCTCGGAATCCAAGGACATCACGCTGGTCGCAGGCTCCGGTTCCATGTACTCCGGTAAATACTGTGATACCGATGCGGTCTCTGTCATCAAGAAGCTGGGCATCAAGGCAATCATCATCGACCGCTTCCAGAAAGAACTGAAATATGACTACCTCATGATGATGAAAGAGCACCTCGGCGACCAACTGGCCGGGGTCATACTCAATGACGTGCCCCCCCATTTCATGGATGAGATCAAACAATTGCTCGGCCCGGCGCTGGAGAGCAAAGGTGTCAAAATTCTCGGCGTCATCCCTCGTGACCCACTCATGGGTGCCATCAAAGTGGCAGACCTGGCCGACCGGCTCGGAGGCAAGATTATTTCCGCCCACAACAAGAGTGAGCGCGTGGTCGAAACCTTTCTCATCGGCACCATGCAGGTGGAAAATTTTATGACCCACTTTCGTAAAAAGAAGAATTCAGCAATCATTGTCGGCGGCGACCGGTCCGATGTTCAACTCGTGGCATTGGAAGGCGACTGCCCCTGTCTGGTTCTCACCGGCAATCTGTATCCCAACGATATCATCCTGACCCGCTCCGAAGTTCTGGAGACTCCGATAATCATGGTCCGGGAGGACACCTTCACCGTAGCCAAGAAGATGGATGACATCCTCTCCCGACACAAGCTGCGCGATGCCATCAAGATCAAGCAGGGAGCGGAACTGGTCTCGGACAATATTGATTTCCAGTACCTCAAAAAGGAATTGGGCCTGAAATAAGTCTCACCATATACGCAAAGAAAAGGGGAGCGCCGTGTCTCGGAGGCTCCCCTTTTTTTGCGTAATGTATAGGGACCGACTTGTCAGCCTCTCCCCATCATGGAGCGCAGGACAAAAGCGAGATTCTTCGGATTCTCCCCCACGCGACGAATGGAATAGGGAAACCAGTCCCGCCCGAAAGGGAGATAAAGACGAAGGCTGATTTCTCTTTCAACCAGGCATCGCTGGAAATCAGGGCGCACTCCCAGAAGCATTTCCACTTCCCATTGATCAGGACTCCAGCCATTCTCCTGAGCAAGGTGGGACGCAAAATCGATCATGCGATGATCGTGCGTTCCCAGAACAGGATAGACTCCACGGGCCAAAGCCTCCGGACTGAAAAGAGTGACCATAGCCTTGCGATATGCGGTATCCCGATCCACACGACCGGTCACGGCCACTGAGGCCCGTTCGGCAAACGCCCCCTTGACCAGGCGAACCATGGCCCCGTTCGCCACCAGTCCGGTCAGATCGTTCTGCGTCCGATGCAGGTAAGCCTGTACTGTTATGCCGACAGGGAGGCGAGCCTCACGCAAATGGTCATAAAGAGCCAGGGTCTGCCCGGTCACCGATGAATCCTCCATATCGAGCATGAGCACATTCCTCCCTGTCCCGGCCTGCTCTGCGACATGACGGGCCAGAACAATCACATTGTCACGACAGACATCCCAGGAAATCATGGAACCAACCTGCGTGGGGTCCACGGATACATGGACGTCCAGCCCGGCATTGCCCAATCCGGCGAGGCAGGCCTGCAACTGATCCATGGTCAGCCCGATCTCCACCGGATCATCAACGTACTCACCAAGATAAAACAATGATGCAGCAGCATCCCAACCATGTAAATCTGTGGCACAAGCGAGAGCTTCAGGGACATTCCCTCCACCCACGAACTGACCGGCAAATCGAGCCATGAGCCGAGAGCTTTGCACTAGTCCGGTAATCCGTTCACTCCGAGCCAACAGTATCATCATCTTCTGCCAGAGCAGCATGAATCCTCCTTTGGTTAAGAGGAAGAGATAACGCTGCCAGACTGCCCTGTATGGTATGAAATTGCTCTTATTTGACAGTGGAAGGAGAAGCTCCGCGCTGATATTGACGGGGAGTCGCTCCGGTGAATTGACGAAAAACACGAGAAAAATGACTCTGATCCACAAAGCCGGCTTCCTGTGCAACCTGGCTGATGGAAGTTCCGGTTGCCAGAAGACGTTTGCCCAAGTCCACCCGGAGTTGGTTCTGATACGTGTGAGGCGGCAGGCCGACCTTGGCATGAAAGAGACGAAGCAGATGATACCTGCTCACGTGGGCAATATCAGAAAGCGTATCCAGATTGACCTTACTCTCTAGATGGGAGGTCAAATACTGTTTGATCGCCTCAACCGCGCCTTCTCCTCCAGGAGAATCTTGCTCTCGGCCTGAAAGCTCACCATACCGGACCAGAATGTCGGCAATCCCCTGAACCAGCAGGGACTCCTTCTCCAGTCGATGCCGATTTCCCCTGATTGCCTCATGAAGTTCCCGCCAATGGGCATACAACTCGGAGTCATCCACCACCGGACGAGGCAACCGAGGAGATGCCGCACCAGAGCCAAAAACCTCCTGTCCTACCGACCTGAACCATGTTTCATCCACATAAAACATGCGATACGTCATGCAGGAATCCCGCTCCGGGTTGCAGGCATGGACCACATTCGGCTCGATCAGGACAACCTGCCCAGCCTCGGCGTCGTGCATCTCTCCATCCAGAAAAAAGGACGTACGCCCGGTCTTGACCAACCCCACTGAATACGCGGCATGGACATGTTTGCGAAACGCTTCCTCATTGTAACTGGAAAATCGCGCCTCCACACCGGGCAGGTCCGGGTCACGCCAGAAACATATATCAGCATTGATTGATCGCTTTCCCATCACAGTAACCTACAAGCCACGGTCCATTGCCGTCAACAGTCGCGTCAGCCATGGTTCGCCATCTCCACAACTTCCTGAGGGGAAAAGTATCTCGGAGTTCTCTTTCTTTTCTGCTAAGGTACGGACATGAACGATAATACAGACCTCACGAAACGCCCTGTGCCGGAAGTTATCCGACAGGTCGCAGTCCCCGCTTCCGTGGGATTTTTTTTCAATACCATGTTCAACGTAGTTGATACGCTGTGGACAGCCAGCATCAGCACCGAAGCCGTGGCCGCCCTTTCCCTCTCCCTGCCCGTCTACTTCATCATCTCATCCCTGGGCAACGGCATTGCCACCGGCTCCACAGCACTCATTGGTGCCGCACTGGGCGCAGGGAATCGCAAACAGGCGTCATTGGTCGCCGTGCAGATGCTTGGCTTCGGTCTCATCGTTTCACTCTTTCTCGCCTGGTTCGGGCTGACCTTTTCTCCCGCTATCTTCGGCTGGCTGGGGGCTGAAGGCTCCTATCTCGAAATATGCCTGAGTTACATGAATCCCATGTTCGCTTTCAATATCGTGACCATCTCACTTTTCCTGTTCAATGGTATTCTTCAGGCGCAAGGAGATACGAAACAATTCCGCAATGTCCTCATTCTCGGAGCCTGTTTAAACGTTATCCTTGACCCCTGGTTTATCTTCGGCGGATTTGGCCTCCCCCCGATGGGAACAGCCGGAGTCGCCTGGGCCACAATCATCATTCATGGACTGGGCGCGCTCTATCTGTTGTACAAAGCCCGAGCAACCGGCCTGCTCCATACTGACAGGGGGCGGAATCTTCGACCGCGCCTGACCCTCTATGCCGAAATTGCCAGCCAGGGATTTCCTGCGGCGCTCAATAACATGACGATTGCCCTCGGATTTTTCATCATCTTTCGGTTTGTCTCCAGATTCGGCCCGGAAGCGACTGCAGCCTATGGTATTGCCACCCGCATTGACCAGATAGTCCTGTTACCGACAATCGGACTGAATATAGCGTCCCTGACCATTACCGCGCAAAATTACGGGGCCGGGCACCTTGATCGCATCCGGGCCACCTACCGAGCAAATCTGAAATACGGCGCAATGCTTCTGCTCCCTCTTTCAGTGCCGATTCTCGTGTTTGCCAAGCCCCTTGTCTCTCTTTTTACCAGTGACCCCGCCGTCATCAATATCGGAGCCGAATACCTGCGTATCGATGCCTTCACCCTTTACGGCTATGTCATCATCTTCATCTCTACGTCGGTTCTCCAGGGTATGAAACGACCGATATTCGCCATATGGATGGGATTGGCCCGGCAGGTGATCGCCCCGTGGGCCCTCTTCAGCCTCTTCATCCATATCATGGGGTACGGAACCCAGTCCCTATGGCTCTCCATTGCAGTCATCGTCTGGCTCGCTGCGGGCATTTCCTTCTGGTATGCGCACCGAGTGCTTGGCAGAGCTGAAGAGAGGACTGCCACCGCACCGTAAACATTTCCTCATCCACGTCACAAGCCCCCGGACCAAGAGAGGGCCGGGGGCTTGTGACATGTGAAATCAGAGCTTCCCTCTGCGACTTTAGAATCCCTTTTCCAGGGGAGGCCAAACCAACGCATGCGTAGGCGGGTCGATATCCGCCTTGGGCTGGCTGGCATAGGGCCGACCGGCAACACGCAATTCCACATGACGTCCCTCTATCTTCAAGCGTCCTTCGCCGAACCATTGGATGGCCTGAGGCAGGACCCGATGCTCCAACTTGAGGATGCGCGGGCCAAGGACGTCACCATCCTCGCCAGCCTGACAGGGAACAGCACCCTGCACGATAACCGGGCCATGATCCATCTGCTCATCCACAAAATGGACTGTGCATCCTGAAATCTTGACCCCGTAGTCTGCCGCGTCAGCCTGACCATGCACTCCGGGAAAGCTTGGTAACAAGGCCGGGTGGATATTGATGACCCGGTTTTCAAACGCGCCCAGGAAAACGGATGTCACGATACGCATGAATCCGGCCATGACGACGAGTCCATCTTCGCCCACTCCTGCGTCAGTGATGCATTCGACCAGAGCACTATCAAAATCTTCACGGCTTCGAAAATCCGTATGCAGCAAGACCTTGTATGGGATGCCATGTTTCTTGGCCCGCTCAATGCCATATGCCCTGGCTTTATTCGAGACGATCAGCTTGATTTCGGCATCCAGAACACCCTCTTCAATACGATCTATGATGGATTGCAGGTTGGACCCGCTTCCTGAGACGAGTACGGCTATGGGCAGGGACATTGGAACTCCTTAAAAAAAATTCGCGCTCGGCGCATGCGTTTCAAGCGACTTCTTGGCTCAATCCGGGATGTTAATCAAGCCCTGATTTTCACTGTGCCTCCTCTTTGCCTGAAAGAGGCACACCGATACCCACAAGTTCGATCCGGATTGGAGACATATCCACGACTGGAAGTGAGTATCGCGGAGCCATCCCGCGCCTTTCATATCCAGCCTTTTCAGGAGCTGAACGGCGTTGCCGCCACAGCCAACAGACACTCCTTCATGCCAAGGGTTTACGGGCCGTCAGCATGGAAGTCATCTCCCCGGTTCGAGTGCTGTGGAGCGTCTCGCATCCGGCGTCCATAAGCCAGCCGGAGATTTCTCCCTTGGTGTAGGTATCCCCGCCTCGTGTATTGACGATCATGTTCAGGGCAAACATCGCTCCCTTGGCGGGAGTCAGACGATCTTCACTCATGATGAAGTCATGAACAGCGATCACCCCGCCGGGGTTCACCGCTTCAAACGCCTTGTGCATGAGAAACTGGTTCTCCTGCTCCGAATTGATATGAACAATGGCTGAAAAGAGAACAAGGTCATATCCTGCCCCGAATTCGGTCTCAAGATAACTGCCTTCCCGCGTCCCGATTCTTTCCGACAATCCCGCTTCCGCCACATATTTTCTGGTCAACTGCGTCACTCCCGGCAAATCCAGTACAGTTGATTTTATCCCTTTGTTGGCCTGACACAAGGCGATCGAATACGCCCCGGACCCACCGCCCACATCCAGAAGGTGATCGACACCGGAAAGGTCAAGCGAATTGACAAGATTTTCCGCATCTCCTCTGGACCGCCGATGCATGGCCTCGATGAACGCATCCCGATGTTCATCCGAATCCCAGGCAGTGCTGATGGTTGAAGTCCCCGCTCGGACAGCCTGGTCCAGAGCGCCCCAATTGCGGTAAGTAAAAGCCGTGTGGTGCAGCATGGAAAGATAGTCATTACCATCAGGCACCAGATATTGACTGGCAGCCGGACCATTGATGAAGACTTCGCCCTGTTTGCTCATCAGATCCAGCGTCACCATGACATTGAGCAGCCTTTCCGTGCATCGGGTATCGGTTCCGACCCGCTCGGCAATCTCAGCCGCTGTCGAGCCTTCCCCCACAGTCGAGAATAAATTCAGCTCCACAGCGGCCAAAAGCGCTCGGCTTCCCTGCCACGCTAAAGCGATATCAAGTACTTCTTTCTGAGTTGTCAGCATGTTCGGATACTCCTTGAGTCTGTTTTCCCATGCCATACCATCATTGCCAAACGTTTTCATGTACAATCTTGTACTGTTTATTCAATAAAAAAGGCTCCAACCAAATGGTCGAAGCCTTCATTCATCCGTAGTTAGAGGAAAGATCATGCATCCATCAGCAATGCATCCACTAATCCGGGTATAGTATAATCTTCAGGCTCAATGCTCGGAGTAAAACCGAACCGCTCCAGGGTCTTCGTCGTAACAGGACCGATGGAAGCGATTTTGATCTCCGGGTATTGCCGGAAAACGTCCGGATTCACCAACTCGAAGAAGTTCTCTACTGTCGATGACGACGTGAAGGTTACATAATTGATCGCGCCCTTGTCCATGGCGTCCTCAATCTCCTTGCTGCTGGCCTGAACCAATTTGGTCTCGTAGACGGGCAGGACAGTCACGTTGCACCCGACCTTCTTCAATTCTTCAGGCAGTACTTCCCGAGCGACCCTGGCTCTCGGGATCAGGACATCCTGTCCCTGGATACCGCGCTCAAGCAGGCCTTCCACGACATGCTCAGCCACATATTTCTCGGGGACAAAGTCCGGAATGATACCGCGAGCCTTCAACTCTTCAGCTGTAGCTGGGCCAATAGCCGCAATCTGCATGCCACCGAAGATTCGGGAATCCAGTCCGATAGCGGCCAACTGTTCCCAGAAGAACTTGACCCCATTAACCGAAGTAAACACCACCCACTGATACCGGGCCAACTGTAAAATTGCGGTCTCGACCTCGTTGTAATCATCGAGATGCTCCACCGAAATGGTCGGGAACTCATGGACACATGCACCATGTCCCTGCAGGATATTCACCAATCCGCTGGCCTGTTCCCGTGCACGGGTCACAATGACTCCCTTGCCCAGCAATGCTTTTTTTTCGAACCATGCCAGTTTGTCATGCAGGGAGCAGACTCCGCCCACGATAATGATGGACGGTGCTTTCCACTGCCGCTTCTCCGCCTCTTCCGCCACATTTTCCAACGTAGAGACAAAGGAAGTCTGGTTGCACCGGGTTCCCCATCGGACCAATGCCACCGGAGTTTCGGCATCCCGCCCATTCTCCATCAGATTTTTGGCAATCATGGGCAGATTGCCCACACCCATGTAAAAAACCAGTGTGGAATTGGATTGTCCGTACACGGCCCAATTATTCCCGGACTCGCTTTTGGTCGGGTCTTCGTGGCCGGTGATGAAACAGACTGAAGTCGTGTGATCGCGGTGTGTCACTGGAATACCGGCATAGGCTGGTGCAGCAACTCCGGCAGTGATGCCCGGCACAACCTCGAAATCGATACCGGCCTCCACCAACTCCTCACCCTCTTCGCCGCCACGACCGAACACGTACGGATCGCCACCTTTCAAACGACAGATGATCTTGCCGCTACGGGCTTTCTCTATGATCAGTTCGTTGATCTTTTCCTGGGGCAGGGTGTGGTCTCCCCCCTTTTTGCCCACGTACAGGATTTCGCACTCTGCCTTGCACCACTTCAGAAAATCGACATTGGCCAGATAATCGTAGATCATGATATCGCAGGTCTCAATGATCTCCTTGGCACGAAGAGTCACCATACCCGGATCACCCGGTCCAGCTCCGACGAGAAAAACATTTGCCATTGTGTATTGCCTCCGGCGGCTCAAAAGCCCATGTAAAAAGCCTGTTGAGATTCACCCTAATTTTCTGTCGCCACACCGCACATCAGAATGACGAACACCCTTGAAAGAACGGTGTGAAAAGATTCCCCTGCTTGTCATGGTATCCGAAGAGGCAAACAGTGGCCAAGGCCCTGGCTTCGCACGTTCGGACTCCATCGTCTGTCACCATCAATCTCGGTTTTTCCCTTTTCAAGAAAAAGGACCCGCCTGACCTCTGACAGCCCAGAATCCCTCTGCAAAAAAAGGATTCCCGAAACTCGCTTCACTCTTCTGTCACGGCATCGTTTGTCCGAGACACAGACTCCCTCACCAAATCATGCCATGGCACGCTTCCCCATCTTGACCATGCTCCGGCCTGGCATGAGGAAGGGGAGCCAAGGGAGAACCTCACTTGAAAGATTCTCCCTGGAAAAAACTATCCCATCACACTTTCAAGGCGGGCCTTGAGTTGTGACAGTTTATTTTTCTCTTCTTCCATCTCGACGAGCTTCCCTTTTTCCTTTTCGACAACCTCAGCCGGGGCATTATTGACGAAACCGGGATTGCCAAGTTTTTTGGACACTCCACCCATGGTTTTCTCGAGCTTGGCCAGATTTTTGTCAAGTCGGGCAAGTTCGGACTCGAAATCGACCACACCTTCCAGCGGGACCGAAAGCTCATTTCCCTGTACCACGGCAGCACCGGACGCCTTGGGCGCGGTCACATCAGGGCCGAGCGTAATGGTCTCGATCCGTGCCAGAGACTGAATCAGCAGTGTGTTAGCTTCCAGCACTCTCTTGTCTTCGTCATTGACGGTACGAATAAGCAGGTCGAGCTTCTTGGCCGGTTCGATAAGCAGTTCAGTACGGATATTCCGAGTCCCGGACACCACTCCCATGAAGAGTTCCATTTCCTTCACAGCTTCGGGATCGAGGCACTCGGCGCGCATATCCGGGAACGGCAGGGTGGCGAGATCCTCGGAACGCTCGTCTCCTGCCGGGCGCGGCAGGGAGGACCATATTTCCTGGGTGATGAACGGAGTGACCGGGTGCAACAGGACCATGATCTCGGACAGCACTGTCCACAGGACCTTCTGCGTCCCGGCCTTGACTGCTTCATCCTCGCCATAGAGCGCGGGCTTGATCATCTCGAGATACCAGTCACAGAATTCCGACCAGATAAACTTGTAGAGAATCTGGGCTATTTCGTTGAATTTGTACTCACGGGTCGCGTCAGCAATACTCTGCTTGACCTCTTCAAGACGATGCAGAATCCACTTGTTTGCCAGCCCATCCGCTTCGGAAAGCGGAACAGCCGGAATTTCCTCCGGCAAATTCATCATGGCGAACCGAGTGGCATTCCAGATCTTGTTCATGAAATGCTTGTAGCCTTCAATGCGCTGTTCCGAGAGCTTGATGTCACGGCCCATGGCCGCAAAGCTAGTCAGGGTAAAGCGAAGGGCATCGGCTCCGTATTTGCTGATCATATCCAGCGGGTCAATGACATTGCCCGTGGACTTGGACATTTTCTTACCCTTCTCGTCGCGAACCAGAGCATGGATGTACACATGGTGAAACGGCACCTGTTCCTGGAACTGAAGCCCCATCATCATCATACGGGCGACCCAGAAGAAAAGGATATCGAATCCGGTGACCAGACACGAGGTCGGATAGTACTTGGCAAGTTCTTTGGTATCATCGGGCCAGCCAAGGGTGGAAAACGGCCACAAAGCCGATGAGAACCATGTATCGAGAACATCTTCATCCTGCACCAGATTGGAGGAACCACACTTGGTACAGGAAGTCGGGTCATCCATGGGCACAATCAGTTCGCCACAATCCTCGCAAGTCCAGGCCGGGATGCGGTGCCCCCACCATATCTGACGGGAAATGCACCAGTCACGAATTTCATCCAGCCAATTATAATACGTCTTGGTCCAATGCTCCGGGAAAATCTGGGTTTGGGTCGGAACAGCAGCACGCGCTTTCTCGGCCAGCGGTTTCATGGAAACAAACCACTGGGTGGAGACATGCGGCTCAATGACCGATTTACACCGGTAGCAAACGCCCACAGAGTGATCATGTTCCACTATTTCTTCCAGCAGCCCCTCTGCCTCGAGATCGGCCAGCACGGCCTTGCGAGCGGTCTTCACATCCATGCCGCGATATTTTTCCGGGGCATTCTCATTGATCACGCCGGATTCATCCAGAATGGAAATGACCTCCAGATCGTGTTTACGCCCCAGCTCCCAGTCGTTCATATCATGAGCAGGGGTGACCTTGAGGCATCCTGTTCCGAATTCGATATCAACGTAGGCATCCCCGATGATGGGGAGTTCCTTGCCGACAAGCGGCAGAATGGCGGTTTTGCCGATCAGGTGGTTGAAACGTTCATCTTCCGGGTTCACGGCTATGGCCGAGTCAGCCAGCATGGTTTCAGGGCGCGTGGTGGCGACTATAAGATGCCCGGAACCATCTCCGAGAGGGTAACGGACATGATGCAGATGGCCGGGCTTGGCTTCATGCTCGACTTCATCGTCTGCCAGCGCGGTATGACAGCGGTTGCACCAGTTGATGATGTAGTCGCCTTTGTAGATCAAGCCCTCTTCAAAGAGCTTGACGAAAACTTCACGCACGGCCTTGGCACGCTGTTCGTCAAAGGTGAAGCACTCACGAGTCCAGTCAACGGACGCGCCCATGCGTCGAACCTGGCTGAGAATATGGTCGCCCTTTTCCTTTTTCCATTCCCAGACGCGCTCAATGAACTTGTCGCGGCCGAGATCGTCGCGGGTAAGCCCCTCTTCCTTGAGCTGACGTTCCACAACATTCTGCGTGGCGATGCCCGCATGATCGGTGCCGGGAACCCACAGAACGTTCTTGCCCTGCTGGCGATTGAACCGACACAGGATATCCTGAAGCGTCAGGTTCAGCGCATGTCCCATGTGCAGAACACCTGTGACGTTGGGAGGCGGAATAACAATGGAGTAGGCTTCCCCCGGCCCATCAGGATCAGGCGTGAAAGTCTTGTTCTCTTCCCAGTGGTTTTCCCACTTTTCCTCAACATCCCAAGGTTCGTATGCCTTGGCGAGTTCTTTGCGAGCCATATGTCTTGTGCCTCCGGCAGTCCGGGACCACCATACTGGACCCGGAAATATCATGAATTCATTGGTATGGAACAGAGTTGAAAAGCTGCTGAGGGTCTCGCCCGATGACTCTGTTCCGGAATTATCGGGAAGCGTCACCCCGTACGCATATCCCTGTGCATTCTCGTTTCAATCATTCCGACCCGTTTTCTGCGTTTGTGATCGGGACCGCATGAACGGTCGGAAAAACAACTTTGCCAAGAGTATTCCCCGGATATGGCTCATACTTCTTGCAGTTGCACGGTCCCCTTGTTAGCGTCGGCCTACCTTTGTCGAGAGAGCCGATCATGTCAAGCATACATATATATTGGGACGAGTCCCACTTCTGGGGTCTGCTCCTGACGCGGGCTCTTTCCGCTTGGGGAATTCCGCACCGACTGGTACGTGGCCATGAAATTGCCGAGGGAGCGCTCTCCGGCGCATCCGACAGCAAGCCGAAACTGCTTATAGTTCCCGGTGGGCGGGCTAAGGGCAAGGCGGACAGACTCGGCGTCAGCGGCATGGACGCCATTTGCGAATACGTGCATTCCGGCGGCAACTATCTCGGATTTTGTGGCGGTACAGGACTGGCTCTGACCGGTAACTACAGCCTGGGGCTCTCGCCGTGGGTTCGCAAAGGATACCGGAATCGTCTGCACCATTTCCTTTCAGGTCACGTGGATTCCGTCCTCAAAAACGACCACCCGCTGGTCCCGAAAGACCTTGACGGCTCAGCCATGCTCCCGGTCTGGTGGCCCGGCCGATTTGATCCCGTGGATGAAAGCGTCACAGTTCTGGCCCGATATGGGACTCCTGCCCCTGACTTTTGGGTCGCGGACCTGAATCTGGCGACTCTGCCCAAAGGGACCATGGCTGACTGGGAAAACCTGTACGGTATCCACCTCAGCCCGAATTTTCTCGAGGGACTTCCTGTCGTAACCACCAATGACTTCGGCAAAGGCCGTGTCATATTGAGCTATGCCCACCTCGAAACTCCGGCCTCCCCTCCGGCAAATCGCTGGCTGGCGCATATCCTCAGCCAAATTCTGGAAGAACCTGTCGGTGGAGCGGCCGTCCCGGCCTGGGATGTCGCCGGACGCCCAATAGTCTGGGATGACCCTCTGTTGATGGAAGCGCGAGAGGCCATGGAGAGCATTATCCTTACCGGCACCAACCACTTTTTGCTCTTCTGGCGCAACCCATGGCTGCTGGGGTGGCGACGAGGCATTCCGGGCGCAGGCATCAATTCGTTATATTCGCTCATCTGCGAAGCCATGGCTTCCCGACCTGACGATGAAACCCTCGCGTTCTGGGCCAGCCATAGCGAGACCTTCCGCACCTTGATGCAACTTCTGACAACGGGCCTCACAGGCTACCTGCTCGCCGAACGACTTGCCATGACCGTTTTCCACTCTGATCCGGACGCTGTCTCCAAGGAAGGACTGAAAGAACAGCGGCGTGCCCTGTTCGGCATTCCCCCTGAACCAGGCGGCATTTACGCCGACCTCGTGACTCTCCTTGAGGAGCTCTACTGGCGACTGTCACTCATGCGTACCAGCGGGCACTTATAATTGCACCAGACTCTCCCATTTGCCATGGAAGAAGGGGGTGTGCTATAATTTGTTCTTGGCGGTGTAGCCGAGGGCAACTCGGTTGGTATATATTTTCAGTAAAATTAGAAGCATAAATGACTGCCCACTATTTCGGGAGTCAATGCTCCGGTGTCATGTATGGCGAATGAAAAGGCCCTGAAAGAGAGTCCTGACGCGCAGTTCCGTTTTGCCATGTCGGAAGACGGCATGAAACTGGGTGTGAGTCGGTATTTCCCTCCCAACGGAGGTGAAGGGCCTTCGGTAAAACTGCTCTGCCGACAGGTGGCAGAAGCCGGAGTTCGCCTTCCCGTGGACGAAAACGCGGCAAATCAGGTGATAGCGGCCATACAACGAGATGGTGAAGTCCGCCGTATCGTCCTGGTCCACGGCATCCCGGTTCAAGAGCCCAGACACGCCTCTCTCGTGGCCTTGGGCAATCTCGAATTCCCCGTTTTCCCCGGCGATCGGTTCGCCCGCAAACATGAGCCTCTCCCAGCCCGTGACGGTGAAACTATCGATGGTCGAATCCTCAAGCCCAAAGAGGATTTCGAACCCAATGACATCGAAGTCTCCATGGGCGAAAACATCGAACTCGACCCACTGACAGAATGTTACGTCTCCCAGGTGTGGGGACTGGCCAGATTCCGGGAAGGCACTCTTTCCGTGGATCCGATCCCTTCTATTTCGGAAGATTCCATCGTGGTGAAAGGACCGCTCCACTACAAGGACTTTCGTGGCCTTGAGATAACACCTGCCAGAATTGAAAAAGAAATGCGCGATCTCGGCGTGGTCATCGATCTTGACCTGGAAAGCTTGAGGGCACGGCTGGAAGAAGCCAAAAAGACAGAACTCACGCTCTATGACCAGATTTTTGTCCAAGGGGAACACCCTATTCCAGGCCAGGACGGCTGGTTTGAATACCTTGTTTCCTCCCGCGAAGAGACCGGAATAGAGGATGCGTCGGGCAGGCTCAATTTTCGGGAGCGGGGAGCCTACCCCATGGTAGAACCCGGTCAGATCATCGGAAGGCTTCACGAACCGACCGCCGGAGAGGGTGGCATAGATATTTACGGCAAAACCATCCCGGCCAGCGGAGGCAATCACCTCCGTGTTCACCTAGGTGAAAACGTCCTGGTCCATGATGACAAGAAGACTTTTGAATCCAAAGCCAAAGGCATCATGGTCATGGAACGGAATGTCCTTTCAGTGACAGACTGCCTGATAGTGCCGGGGAATGTGGACCTCAATACAGGGAACCTCAAGGTCGAGCACGGTTCGGTCAGAGTACTCGGTTCGGTCCAGGCAGGATTCGAGGTCTCGGCACCCAAGCATGTCGTTGTCGTCGGTTCAGTGGAGAGTGCCACTGTCACAGCCGGAGGAAACGTGGAGGTCATGGGTGGTATTCTCATGCCCGACGGAGGACAGATCACGGCTGGCGGTGATATCATCGCCAACTACGCCACCAACGCCAAGATAAGCGCAGGAGGCAATATCCATATTGCCAATGACGTGACCAACTCGAATATCAGAACCAAGGGCTACCTGATTGCCATCAGTGGCAAGGGGCATATTCTGGGTGGTGAAATCATTTCCGCCAAAGGCATCGCTGCCAATGAGATAGGCTCGGAACTCGGCGTCCTCACCACTGTGACTGTCAATATTGAACACGAAGAAGACACGGAACTGCGAGCGCAACGCAGCAAGGTCAAGCAGGCGATCCAACGCATTGATGAATCCCTCGGCACTGACCCGCCCGAATTCATCCTGCAACGGACCGCACCGGAAAACCGCCCGGCAGTGGCCGAAGTCCTCAAACACAGAATCACACTGGTCAAACGTCGCAAGGCCATCAGTGAACAGATCAATCAACTTGCTCTGCAACGTCAGGAGGAACTCGCGGGTATCAAAATCAAGGTCAAAAAGGCACTCTATCCCGGTGTTACCATCAAGTTCGGCAGACGCGTTTTCAAGATCGATCACTATACACCCGCCTCTGTCATTTACTGGAGCGACCGCCTCCGCGAGATAGTCTTCGAGTAAGCTTGAGAGGTGTTCAAGCAGTTCGGGTTGCTCCGTCTCCACCTTTCAGGTTAGGCTCGGTGGAAGGTCACCCGAAAAAACGATAAGGAGAAACCGACATGCCCAACACAGACAGAATCACCACCGTGGACCGCACAGAAATCCTGAAGCGATTCCTCGTGACCTTGGTCTGCCTGATTTTTTTTGAAGTGACTTCTTTCATGATTCAACTTTCAGTACTGTTTCAGTATGGGTATTTGCTCATCGCCAAGAAACGGAGTGAGCCACTTCGAAATTTCACAAACAACCTCTCCCAATATGGCTATAGAATCATGCGGTACGCAACCCTCAATGAAAATCTCCGGCCATTCCCTTTCAACCAGTTCCCCGGCGATTCAGAGTGCGAACCTCCGGTCAAGCAAGTCCAATTCAAATAGAACACCGCTGAATTGACAGGAAACACCCCCCGAGATCACGCTCCAAGGGAGCTTTTTGTCCGATTCATGCTGCGATCAAGCCCATCAGGATACCATGGAAAACAGCCACAGGTTCTTCAACAACCGGGAATGTCAATATTTCCCATGCCATACAACGGAAAAGCCAAATGAATTCAACTGCCTGTTCTGCTTTTGCCCGCTCTATTTTCTCGAAGACTGTGGAGGTCGGTTTCGCCTGCTGGAATCCGGGGTGAAAGACTGCACCCCCTGCCTGATCCCGCACATGCCCAAAGGATATGACTATATCCTAAAAAAGATACGGGGCAGGATCGACGGTCTTCGCAAGCAGAAGACTGACGAGGAAATGCTTTAAGCCGCCTTGTCCCTGTTGAACCGGGTACGGGCTATATAATATTCGAATTCACGGGTCAGACTTTTTTTCTCCTTTGCCAGCTTGTGGGCCTGTATCTCCAGTTCCAAATCCTTGCTCTGAAAACGAGCCAGTGAAATATAGGCGTTCTTGACGCGCGACAGCTCATTACCCTGATTTTTCTTCCAATAGAAATAGGCTAGAATCTTTGCCGCACTCTTGATGTCATCCTTGGTATATGGAAGACGTCGCTCATCAAGAAGAGAGTGTTCGTTTTCATCGTCATTTTCAATGAGCGGCAACACCTTGAGCATGACCTGTTTGGATCGCTCCAGAGACTCCGAGCTAATACGATACACCGTGTTGCTCCCACGGGATTGCATGTATTTGACGCAGTAGAGGCCAGCAGTGAGCAAGGCCAGTCCTATCCAGATTTCCGAGTCCAGCATATCCAGCATGAGTTTCTATCTTCGCTTGCGCAGGAATGGTTTCAGGTTGAGTCTGTAAGCTCCGGGGTCGACACACTCCACTATTTCCAATCCATCTTTCCCCGCATGCCATTGCGTTGCCAAATCCACGGTTTCCGACTGGATAGGCCGCAAATCCTTATCCAGGATGATTTTAACCTTGGGAAGCAGCGGGTGCATCGGATTGGACTCATACACAAGGGCATGGAATCCGGTATTGAGCCGAACCAGACTGCCTGCGGGGAAAATCCCAAGACTCTTGATAAAGATCTGGACCTCCAGGGGATCAAAATCCTGCTCCCGCATACCATACATGAGCGCCAAGGCCCGGTTGGGCAGGATGGCATCCTTGTAGGCCCGATCACTTGTCAGGGCATCATACACATCGGCCAGACTGATGATGCGTCCCATAGGGGAGGTCTCATTGCTCTTCAGCCCATTGGGATAGCCGGACCCGTTATATTTCTCATGATGGTCCCGCACGGCGTCTATTATTTCACCGGGAATGGAGAGCTGCTTGCCAAGAATATCACATCCGTATTGGGGATGGTGTCTGATCTGGTCAAACTCGGCCTCATTCAGTCTCGCCCGTTTGTTAATAATATTCTCGGGGACCGCTATTTTCCCGAGGTCGTGCATCATCCCGGCCACCCCAAGGAGCTGAAGCTGTTTTTTCCCCAGACCGAGAAATTCGCCAAAAACCACGGAAATGGCAGCAACATTGATACAATGGGTATAGGTATAGTCATCATACCGCGACAGTTTGGAAAGACAGACGAGCGTGTTGGGATTACGGACAGCAGTTTCAACGATGGAATCAATGGTGGCCATGGAGGCATCATAATCCACAGCGCGCCCGAGCTTGACATCGCTGACGATACGACGAACGTGCAGCATGGCATTTTCATACGCCATGAACGCCGCCTCTATTTCCTGCTCAAACGGAACCCGAAATTTGGCCGGACCAGCGTGGTCACACTGAGCCAGAATGGCATCCAGTCCCTTTTCCAAAGAAAGTTCTCCAGGGACTTCGACCTCGACAAAAGCGTGCTCAAAACCCCTTTCCTTGATCTGTCGAACCTCATCACCAGAGCGAATGATTCCCGGCTGAGTGTAGAGGTTCGGCATGTGCTCCCACACATCACTGGAGAGCTTGACGATAGACATGCCTGGCCTGAGGGCCTCGATAGGGAGCTTCTTGATCATGGTGTGTCTTTCAATTCCTCAGGTCAGCCGGTGAGCCGTGCCCTCTTTTCAAGATATCCCCTGACCATTTCCATTTCGGCCTTGGTGATATCAAGGAACATGCACCCCAATGTCAGGATTCCCTTTTCATGAGAAAGATTCTTCACCCCCACGGCCACCTTAAGTTCCCCGAACTTGCCGAGGTCCATGGCCACGATGAGCGCGTCGTCAACCTGAGTCTGCGAGAGTCGATCGCGAGTCGCTGCCCTGGCCGAGATTCGACACCCGGTTTCAGAGACGTTGATCACCATACATTCGACTTCACTCTCAGTGGTGTGCAAAACACCATCAATTGCGCAATTTTCTCTCGAGGTCCTGCGCAGGGGGAGCTTTTCGATAATTTCAGGATATTCGAAAAAGACCAGGGGAGTCGGTGAGGTAATGGTATTGATCACCACGGCTTTAAACCCGTAGATAGTCCCATGGTGAACAAATTTGACCACAATCTCTCCGCCGAAACTAATATCCTGGCGTACGTTCGATGGGAGCCGCACCTTGGCAATGATAAAGTCATATGGATCAAGACCGACGATTTTCCCACGATAACTCTGCTCAATGCCAGGGATACGTATGATGACTTCCTTGCCGACTTTCACATCAAGCTGAACACCGGGTATCCGAGTTACCTTGGCATCTTCGGGAACGGAAGGAGTCGGCGGAGGCTGTTCTGATTGCATAGTGATACCAAAACGTTATTCATCGATTGTATTTTCAGGCACAGGGCTTTGAAAAGATTGCAACGGGTTAGGGCACAGAAAAACAATGCTCTGTTCCTCTGCTTTCCCAGCCTTTCCACTTTCACTCTATACAAAAAATCCCCCCTCTGTCGAATCACTGTTCTGTCTGCCCCTGAAAAAAGACGCTATGGACATCAGAGTCCCGCTATAAGAATCGATTCAAAAAACGACCGCCTGAAACCACAGGATCGTTGTTTCCGGGTCTTTCCATGCACTCCGCTCCAAGCCAGCCTTGACACAGGTCTGAGCAAGGAAAGTCTCCCGGCTCCAGTTCCATTCCACCGGGACCTGCGGCAGCAATAGACCGGACCGTCCTCCGCGAGACATGATCAGACCATGCCGCCCCACTTCCACCAATTCCGGGTCAGGGCAGATATCAAGCGGGCTGAGAATGGACACCTCATACGCAACGGTCTCAAATTCCTTTTCGCTCAATGGCGGGAAGCGTGGGTCCTCAAAGGCCGCGCTCCGAGCCATGTTCCAGACAGTGCGAAAAAGCTCTCCGCTCCCCCGGACATTCCCGATACATCCACGAAGATTTCGCCCGATCTTGAGTGTGACAAACGCGCCGAGATGCTCTTTCATTTTTTCAGTGGGAGGCTCCGGCGGAGCCGATGGTCCTTTGGAAGCATCCAGACGGGAGGTGATGGATTGACCAACAAGTCCCCTGAGATAGTTTTTCTCTTCTTCTGTTAACCCGAACTGAAAATCAGACATGATTACTCCTTGTTTTCACGAACAGGGGGAACAAGAAACATACCAACCAACCCCACTCCCAACAGCACGAGGATAGCGCTCATCCCACCTCGCTGGCTCCCGGATGCCACTGTCAGCCAGCCGACCAAAAGCGGGCCGAGAAATGATGTCACCTTGCCGGATAAAGCGAACAGACCAAACATTTCCCCCCGAATTTCCGCTGGGGCCACATGCGCCAGGTAGGATCGGCTCGACGCCTGTACCGGTCCGACAAAAAAACCCATGACCAGCCCGAAGCCCCAGAACAGGGAAACACTTCGCACACTAAGTATGACAGCTGCACACCCCGTCAGGCACAGCAGGGATATCTGGATGGTCCGCCGGGGACCGAGACGGTCGTCCATCCAGGCGAACCCCGCAGCGCCAAGTCCGGCCGTGACATTGAGACCGACTCCGAACAGGATAATCTGGCTTGGCGTCATGCCGAATGTCCCGGCGGCATAAATGCCACCAAAAGCGAACATGGTGGTCAGCCCGTCATTGTAAAACAGACGGGCAAGCAGAAAGATTCCGATATCACGGTATTTCCTGACCTCTTTCAAAGAGAGCCTGACTTGGGCGATGCCCTGTTTCACCGACTGCCCGAGCGGGAGAGCTGATCCGGCCGAGGAAGGAGGTGCATCAGGAGTCCACAAGAACAAAGGAAGACAAAAGATCAGATACCAACAGGCAGTGAGAGGCATCACGGCACGGACATGCATGGCTTTTTCTCGCGAGACGGCAAACCACGCCCCAACTTCCACAAATCCATACAAGGCGATGAGAAGCAGGACCAAACCGCCCGCGTAGCCAAGCCCCCACCCCCAGCCGGACCAGCGTCCGATGGCCTTTGGTTCAGCCAAATCGGGCAACATGGCGTTATAAAAAATCATGGCATATTCAGAACCGAGCGTTCCCACACCGGCCAGCACAAGCGCGGGCCAGACAAATTCCGGAGACGGCTCAATACTCCACAGTGCTGCTGTAGCCAGAATACACATTCCCGTGAACAGCCCGAGCCAAGGCTTCCTCCTGCCACTCCTGTCTGCCACGGCACCCAGAAGAGGGCCGCCCAAGGCGATACACACTCCAGTGATCCCCATCATGGAGCCCCACTGTGCCGTCCCCACGGTCTCGTTCTCTGCAACTGCACGAGCAAAATAAGCAGCAAAAACAAAGGTCTGAACCAGAGCGGCAAAGCTGGAGTTGGCCCAGTCATAAAACGCCCAGGACCAGAGTGCACATCGATCGGTCCGAGGAGTCATGACAGGGGGCATGGCGATCAGTCCATATCCACGGAAGCGTCTCTGCACGCCTCCACAAACGCCTTGGCTGCTTCAGGGTAACTGGCAAAGTGCAGGTGAATATACGAGCCGAGCGTGTTGCCTTGCAGGAATCCTTCCGGGGTATGAATCATCCCTTTCCTGCCCGACATCGCATAGGCGGTGGGCAGGCTCGAAAGCGGCACGGCTTCGTCTTCCTGAATGGATGAATAATGAAATTCGTGCCCTCGTACGGTGGCCCCGGCAGGGCCTAGAAGTGTCTTTGTACCTGTGGAAACTTCCCTGTATCCGAGCGCCCGGAACCGTTCTCCCATTTCAGCCCGGAACGGGAAAACCCCGGACATGGCGTACCGTCCCCGCCCGGTGACAATATCATTCATGAGGTACATGAAGCCGCCACACTCGGCATAGACAGGACGGCCCGAGTCACAAAAATCCTTTATCTCGCGACGCAACCGGGTATTCTGTCCCAATTCGAAAGCATACAGTTCCGGATAACCACCTCCCAAAAACAACCCATCGAGTTTATCCGGCAGACGATGATCATGAATAGGCGAAAATTCCACCAGCCGCGCCCCGGCTTCACGCAATAATCTGAGGTTCTCTTCATAGTAAAAACAGAAGGCAGCATCGCGTGCCACACCGATGGTCACAGTTCCCATCTGCGGGACAAGCTCGAAAGGGGCCACGGCTTCTCTGTCTGGCAACACCTCAAGAAGTCGGTCGATATCGACACCACTCTCTACCCAATCAGCCAACCGTTGGTACCGCCCCATATCCGGGCCGGACTCTTCAGGCATAATCAACCCGAGGTGCCGGGACGGCGTCGCAATATCTTCATTCCGATCCAGACAGCCCAAAACAGGGATATCCGGCAGCAGCGTCATGGCTTCGCGGAGCAATTCGGCGTGATTGGCACTCCCCACCCGGTTGAAAATGACCCCGGCCAGGTCCACATCCTCGTCAAAGTTGGCATACCCTGAAACCAGCGCAGCCGCAGATCGCGCCATGGAACGGGCATCAACCACCAGTATGACCGGCAAGCCAAGTATCTTGGCCATTTGCCCGGTCGATCCCTGATCTCCGGTGCCGGAGATACCATCAAAGAGTCCCATGACCCCTTCCACCACAGCGACATCGCTCAAGGCGGCATGACGATTGAAAATATCAAGATTCGTGGATTCGTCGAGCATCCAGCCGTCAAGATTGTGGCTTGGAATCGGTTTTTTCTCGCGGGCACACGCCAAGGCATGATGCCCCGGATCAATGAAATCCGGTCCGCATTTGAAAGGCTGCACCGCCAGTCCTCGACGAGACAACGATCCCATCAAACCAAGAGACACAGATGTCTTGCCGCAGCCGCTATGCGTTCCTGCGACAACGAACCCCTTGATGGCGCTCATAGATTCTTCCTTTGTGCCAGGGGAGCTTAGACAAGCCCTTTTTTCGTCAGGTAGTTGAGCATTTTCCTGCCTTCCTCATGCTCCGGGGCCAATTTGAGACAACGGGCCACGGCCTGACCACATTTGCCCCAATCTTCCCGATCGAACTGCACCCGCGCCATATTGTACCAAAGATTCTCATCGTCATCCGACAACTCCAGCGCACGCTTGTAGTAGTCGACAGCCTGTCCTGTGAGTTTCTTTTTTCGCAGGGCTATCCCGTATTCATTGAAGAGATGTTTGTGTTCGTCCTCAAAAGCGGTTTCAAGCTTGATAATCCGATCGAAAACCTTCTTGGCTTTCTCTTCTTCATCCCGCTCCAGCAGGCACAGGCCAATACCAAAATTGGCTCGAACGTTTTGCTCATCGAGATTGAGGGCATTCGCATACTCGTATTCGGCAGTGAAGCTCTCGCCCCGTTTACGAAACTTGTCACCACGGGCCACGGATTTCTGCACCTTGCGCAGGTTTCCCATGACCTCTTTGTACATCTGAGGCAAAGGTAGATAATCTGCGAGCAGTTCTTCCTTGGAAATCTGCGTCTTGGGGCCAAAAGGAACATTTTTATTGTTTAACCCCTGCAACTCCACGACAGTCGGGTCCACCTGTAACGCATAATATGTGGCGGTCTGTTTGACACGCCGGGCTGTCGTCCCTGTCCCGATCTTGGCCATACGTTCGATGGAAAAGACTCCTTCGATCAGCCCTTCCGAATTTATTGTATTCATAATTTCACATAGTCTACCGGTTAAAACCTCGAGTTCCTTGAAACATCCAGGCCAAGACTACACCGCTTTCCCCTTGTTGAGAAGCATCCAATCATGGTTGTGCTCACTTGCTCATCCCGGCCGGGACCGGCAGGGAACGAAGGACCAGATATCCCATAACCCCCGCCAAAGTCGATGCACCGAGAATGGCGGTCTTGGCGGAATTGAGCAAAGCCGGATTGCCTTCGAATGCCAGAGCCGCGATGAAAAGGGACATGGTAAAACCAATTCCTCCAAGCAACCCTGCACCGATAAAATGCCTGACACTCATACCGCCGGGCCAGCCACCGGAAAGCTTGACGATCCCCCAGGCTGACAGGACAATGCCAAGAGGCTTGCCCAAGACCAGTCCTAAAGCTGTCCCCACAGTGACCGGGCTGGTCATCAACTGCCCGAAATCGCCCCCCAGGATGACACCCGCATTGGCCAGGGCAAAAACCGGCATGATGAAATAATCAACCATGGGATGCAGAGCGTGCTCCAAACGCTGAAGCGGCGTCTGTGCGCGCACGGTCATATACTGCATGGAAAGCAGTGCCGAGTGCATGGTCGAGTTGGTCAGGACAGAGGTTCCGGGCCGTACCGACGACTTATACTGATCGAGAATACGATTTGCATTGAAGAGAAATCCTTCGGAGTCACACCGTGTCCTGGCCGGAATGACAAAGGCCATCAACACACCGGCCACAGTCGAATGCACACCGGACTTGAGCACCGCCAGCCAGACCAGACAGCCGAGCGCCGCATAGAATCCCGGTGCCCTGATTCCCATCCGGTTGCCCACATAGGCCACAGCGAGCAACACGGCCGCAGCCGCAAGCATCCAGGCGGAAATGTGCGACGTATAGAACAGGGCGATAACCAAGACAGCCCCGATGTCATCGACAATGGCGACGGCGGTCAGAAATATCTTGAGTTGATAAGGGACCCTGTCCCCGAGCAGTGCGAGAATACCCAAGGCAAAAGCGATATCCGTGGCCATGGGGACACCCCAGCCATGAATGGATTCGTGCCCGATATTGATGACACTGTAGATAACGGCCGGGATAACCATGCCGCCGAAAGCCGCCACGATGGGCAGAACGGCCTGACTGCGCGAGGACAACTCACCGACCATGAATTCCCGCTTGATTTCCAGCCCCACGACAAAAAAGAAAACAGCCATAAGGCCATCATTGACCCAAAGCAGCAATGGCTTTGACAGCAGGAACTGCCCATATCCCACGGTAAATTTGGTTTCCCACAGGGCGACATAGGATGCCGCCCAGGGCGAATTTGCCCATATGAGCGCGATCATTGCGCTGATAATGAGAATAATGCCACCAGTGGATTTGGACTGGAAGAATTCCTGAAACGGCATAAGAACCTGTTCGATCGGCTCAAGCCCACACGTCATCACACTTTTAATGGACATAGAATCTCCGCTAGCTAGGCGTAATGCCAAGGTTTTTTCAGTTCCCGGCAGAATCCCGGGAGAAGAGAGCCTCTATTTCGTCAGCAGTGAGAGGCTTATAGAATAGGAAACCTTGGACATAACGGCAACCCTCACTTTCCAAAAAGGCGAGTTGTGCCGGAGTTTCTATCCCTTCGGCCACGATTTTCAGCCCCAAGGACTCACCCAGGGAAAAAACCGTACGCACGATGGCCTGGCTATCCGGGTCATCATCCACATCATTAATGAATGACCGATCCACTTTGACCACATCGATGGGAAACCGTTGCAGATAGGAGAGAGAAGAGTACCCGGTTCCAAAGTCATCGATACAGACATTGGCCCCCAGGTTCTTGAGTTGCTTGAGGATATCCTCGGCCATGGACGGATCATCCATAAGTGCGCTTTCGGTAATTTCAATATTGAGGGACTCCGCAGGCAATCCTGATTGTTCAAGGGCACGGGATATCTGTCCGGCCAGCATGGCCTGACCAAAATGCTTGCCCGAGACATTGACATTGAGGGTCAGTCCGTTCTTCATCGTCTCACCATAACGAAGCTGCCATTTACGAACCTGTGCGCAGGCATCAGTCAGAACCAGATTGTCAATGGCGTAGATCAGGCCGGTATCCTCGGCCAGTGGAATGAAATTGTCCGGACTGATGACCCCATGTTCGGGATGGTGCCACCTGACCAGAGCTTCAAAGCCACTGATCTGCCTATCATCAAGACAGACGATAGGCTGGTATGCCACCTGAAATTCATGCAAATCCACAGCACGGCGCAAATCAGTCTCCAAAGCCATCAGCTTGAGAGCCTGGTCATGCATCTTCTTGTTGAAGACCTTGAACCGGGATTTACCGAGTTCCTTTGCCCGATACATGGCCGTATCCGCATCCCGCAACAGGGATTCGGGTCTGTCATACCCTTCGGTCTTGAGCACTATCCCCAGAGACGCTGAAGAAAAGACCTCGTGCCCGCCGATACGAATCGGCTCCCGAACACCGTCAAGGATACGCCGTGCAATATTGATGGCATCCCTGGGAGCGGTTATTTCCTCAAGCAGAATTGCAAATTCATCCCCACCAAAACGGGCCACCGTATCCACGGCGCGACCACAGGATTTAACGACGCGGGCAACCTCGCGAAGCAACTCATCGCCGGTTTCATGCCCAAGAGAGTCATTGACTACCTTGAAACGATCAAGATCCATGTAGATAACTGCGAAAAGGTGTTTCCTGCGAAGACTCCGTTCCATAGCCATACGCAGATGGTCCAGAAACAGGGCGCGGTTGGGCAGTCCTGTCAGCGGATCATGGAACGCCTGCCGCCGAAGTTGATCCTCGGCTTTCTTGCGTAGAGTGATGTCCTCCACTGATCCTTCGTAGCAGACCACGCTCCCGTCCTTGTCCTTGATGGCGCGAGCATTTTCGGAAACCCAGATGATACGGCCGTCACGACGGCGAATTTTGGAAACGAAATCCTTGACCCCACCCCGTTCGTCGACGCGACGGAGAAATTCCTTGCGACGGGCAGGTTCCATGTACATTTGGGTCCCGATATCATACACCGCGCTCATCAATTCTTCTGGTGATTTGAAACCGAGGATACGAGCCAGAGAAGGATTGGCACTCAGAAAGCGACCACTGGGGGAGGTCTGATAAATCCCTTCAGTGGCATTCTCGAAAATCGTACGATATTTGCGTTCGGTCTTGCGGAGCGCTTCACCGATGACCTTGCGCTCGGCTATTTCAATCTTGAGTTGCGTATTGGCCCGCATCAATTCGCTGGTTCTTTCTTCGACTTTATCTTTGAGAGCATCTCGCGCTTCTTCCAACTCACTTGTTTTTTTTCGGACCCGCTCTTCCAGGTTCCCCACCAGTTCGGCGATATGCCGAGCCATCGATTGCATGGCACGGGCCAATTGCCCGACTTCGTCTCTGGAATCTATCTGGGGAACACTGTCAAAGTCCTTTTGTCCCACGCGTCCGGCGTAATCCGTCAGCATGGTCAACGGCTTGGAGAGATTGTGGAAAAAGAAAAATCCAAGCAGGAGGCTGGTCCCAAGCAGGAACAGTGTCACCACCTGCTGCTCCATCACGGCTTCCTTGATATGAGTTTCGATAATCTGCGAATCCATGCCTATATGCACGAACCCGGCCAGACCGGACAGGATCGGACGAGCCGCGTGCAGATGAGGTAGTCCGTCAAAATCCACATCCCGTAGCATGTATTCGTCACCAGGGAGATTCCGTGCGGTTTCCAGCGCCAGTTTCCGAATCACTTCCGGAACAGCGGGAACAAAAGTATGGGCCAGGATCTGGCCTTTCTCATCCGTGACCAACACATAGGAAACACCGGCAATATTTTGATACTCACCGATCCGCTCCTGCACACTGCCTGCATCCTGCCTGAGAATGGTCACGATATCCGACTTGGCCACACTCTGAGCCAGAGCCAATGCCTTGGATTCATACTCCCTGGTCATTTCCCGCTTCAGGCGCATACCGAAAGTGAAGGAACTGACCACCGCGATGATCCCGAAGATGAAGACCATGAACAGCAGCGGTTTGAAGAAGAGTTTGGGAGCTCTCATTTTCGCCACCTCTGCCAGTCGTCAATAGGCAGGAAACGATCATTGACGACAGTCGTGTAATAGACCGCGTGCAATCCCTGGTGCTTTCCATCGCTGAAATCGACCGGAACACCGATCCCCATATCAAAATCATGTATCGAGTTCATGACGTCGGGAATTCGCTCCCGGCTTGGCGCATCCGCCATGCGGGAAACCATCTCTCCAAGCAAAACTCCATTGAGGAACCCTTCGAAACTGACATAGCTGAACCGACGTGGCGTGTACGTGCTGCCAGACACCGAAGCTGCTCCCTTATAGGCATCCATCAGCGTACGGTAGAGCCGGACTCCAGGCAATTCCACGGCTTCATAGCTCGGCACCACTTGCGTGTTGATCAGGTTGCGCGTGTAATCCTTGCCGTGCTCCATTCCAGCCTTGGTCAATAACTCCAGCATCTTGCCACTTTCGGCAAAAGAGACTCCCGCCACGGGGATATCACTCCCCATATCACGCAGGTCCCGGATCAATGCGGCTTGCGCCCCATATGTACCAATACAGATCACGGCATCAGGAGTCCCAGCCAAGAGCAACCGGGATTCCCGCACGAAGTCACTGTCAAAATTTGCACCTCGTTGATATGCGGCCTCGGAGACGATATGCAACCCTTGCAAAAGCAAGGCTCGGCGCACACCGTCCCAACCGGTACGCCCATACGCATCACTCTGGTAGAAGACGGCAATGCGGTCCCGGCCGATCTCGGTCAGGTTTTTGACCAAACCCGCAGTCTCCTCAAAATAGGATGCTCTGAGATTGTAAACATATTTGCGAAAGGGTTCAGTGCGCATGGGCTGCGCCCCGGTCAGCGGGAAGAGCATGTATGTCTGGTGCTCGTCAAATTTTTGCAAAAGAGGCAGAATATGGGTCGTGGTCGGGGTTCCCAGGTAGGAGAACAGAGCAAAGACATCTTTGGAACGGATAAAATCAGATGTATTTTCGAAACAGGGACCGGGGTTATATCCGTCATTGCATGGCAGGACACGGAGAGTCCATCCCCCTGCGCCACCAGTGGCATTGAGATGATCAAGGTAAGCCATGATACCACGATAAAACTCGACGCCCATCTCCCCATTAGTTCCGGTAAAAGGCGCAGACATGCCGAAGACAAGCTCCTTCGGCTGCTCGGCACAGGCTGTTCGAACAGGGAGTGTCACCAATGCGACCAAGAACATCACCGTCGCCCAAATGGTACCTTCACAATATTTTGACACAGAAATCCAATGCCACTCATGGAATAAAAGTGCAATAGTCTTAGCCATTTTTTTACCAAATTGCGAATATGGAACCATTCAGAATAACAAGAAATGTCATCAATAGAGAAAGGAATATGCACAGCACAGGGCTGGACCGAAGCCAATGAAAAATGGTATGCTCGTCGGAAGAAACACCATGGACTCCCGGTTCCTGAGCCTGCGCCTCCTCCGCTGAGCCTCCTCCGGACAGAGGGGAAAGAATCTTCCGAATCACCTCTGCAATTCGCCGACGTCTGCCGGGGAAACCAACACGACTGAACATGATGCAAACCTGGATACTTCATATAGACATGGATGCCTTCTATGCCTCCGTGGAGCAGCTTGATAACCCGGAACTGCGAGGCCTGCCCGTTGCCGTGGGCGGAACCTCCGACCGCAGCGTGGTGTCGGCAGCCAGTTATGAAGTACGTACATTCGGGGTACGGTCGGCAATGAGCGTGGTCAAGGCGCGCCAACTCTGCCCACAGATCGTCATGGTCCCGGTGCGTATGAAGCGCTATAAAGAGATCTCACATATGGTCATGGGGGTGCTCAAGGAATTCTCCCCCACGGTGGAGCAGGCAAGTGTGGATGAGGCGTATCTGGACGGCACGGGACTGGAACGGCTCTTCGGTCCCATTGAAACTGTCGGCAGCGAGATTAAGAAGCGTATGCGCCAGGTCACGGGGCTAACCTGTTCCGTCGGGGCCGCCCCGGTGCGATTCCTCGCGAAGATAGCCTCTGACATGGACAAACCTGACGGTATGTTCATCATCCACCCGCATCAGGTGGAGACTTTTCTCCGAGACCTGCCTGTCCGAAAAATACCGGGCGTAGGCAAAAAACTGGTCGAGACCCTTGCTCGTCTTCGAGTGCAGACCTGTGGGGACATCCTGCACAAGGAGCGTGATTTCTGGGTAGAACGGTTAGGCAAATACGGTGGAGCATTGCATGATCGCGCCCGTGGCATCGACCCCAATGGAGTTATCGTCTCATCCGGGGCCAAAAGCTGTAGCGCCGAAAACACCTTTCACGAGGATACGACTGACAGAGAAACTCTCACCACCTGGCTGCTCGAACAAGCCGAGCGGGTGGGGGCCGACTTGCGACGTCATGGCTACAAAGGGCGGACCATCACACTGAAAATCAAGTATACGGACTTCAAACAGGTCACCCGGAGCCTTTCTCTCGACACCCGAACCGATACAACCTCAGTCATCTTCGAGACCGCTTGCACCCTGCTTCGCCAACTCGATCTACGCCGTGCCGTTCGGCTGATCGGCGTGGGTGTCTCCAACTTCGAGGCCCGCTCCCGTCAGATCACTCTCTTTGAAGATTCACCCAAGCTCAAAGAGGAAACCAGTGAACTCGACCGCGCAGTGGACGCCGTACGTGAGAAGTTCGGCTCTGCCGCCGTAACGCGGGGAGACCTCATTCAATTCAAAAATAAATCTTGAAAAACAAGGAAGATAAAAGCTCCTGCCAAGAATGATCGATCTTTCTTGCAAAAGAGAGGGAAGATTATTACATAGAAACAAGTAAAGACTGTAACCGACTCGTCACGTACGAGCATATCCCCAAAAAGAACACAATGAGATTAATTAATATATCCGACGCGTTACGCGCCAAGCCCTTACTATTAGCACTGGCTGCCCTGTTCTGTATCGTTTGCGCACTCCCGTCTCCGGCCATGGCTGAAGAAGAGAGTGAAGGCATTATTGACGTCAATTTGTCCAAAGACCCTGCTCCACTTGATACGGAAATCGAGTCCGGTCTAGACCACCTCTTTGAGACCCTGGATAATCCCAAGGGGCACTTTGACCCGGCTCGCATCAACGCCATGCTCGATTTCGTCGTCAACGGACAGGATGACCCGAAAGATACCAAACCTGCAAAACGCTATGGCGGCAACGCGATCTGTCTGCGCCAGAACGTGAATGCGGATCTTGAAACAATCCTCCGCTATTTCTACAACCCGGATATCCCGAACTTCCTGCTCTGTCCTGCCGTACTTCGGCTCTCAGGCTGGCACAAAGGCAGTCAGTTCCTGAAACGCACACGCCCTCTCTGGGAAGAATTACCGACTCTTGACCAACCAGTCATCAGCCGGGGCCGTGAATTTGAATCCTGCACGCCGGATTCTTTTGGAGAGGCCTACTTCAAATACGACCTGGGAAGATTGATCATCCTGATGAAATACCAGGGAAAAAACGTGCTTGTTTCCGTTTCTCTCCAGGAAGACAAATCCGACGTCGGCCGCAAGGGAGCCATCTTGGACGACAAGGAGTGGGACTATTTCTACTCAGGCATAGAAGGGTTGAATCGCGGCATGATCGGCTGGATGGACACCTTCATGTACAAATCAGCTTCCGTGCTCGTTTTCGTGGAGCAGGACAAGGCAGCCAAACAATCCACCGTCTTTCTTTTCAAATGGCTCAAGGCCGGATGGGCCGGAATGAATGTGGTGAAGCGCAATCATATTTATGAAGGAACGCTCCGTTATGCCCGCAGTCTTGTCAAAGTCCTGGAAAGCCCGACCCTGACACCGACAGAATTGAGCGCAGGCATGCGGTCAGTAGCCAGTCTCTCCCAGGCTGAGGTGAATACCTTGATCACACAGTATGCCAAGAACTTTGAGCGCCGCTACAAGGACGATCCCAAGCTCCAGAAAAAAGAATATTCCGAAGTCATCGAGAATGGTGGCTACGCAAAAGTCCTGGACAAGGATGCCCGCCGATCCATTCTGGCGCTGCAAAAGCTCAAGTCCATGCTCGGCATGGAGACTCTCATAGATCTGGAACCAGCGAACCAGCCCAAGACAACTTCCACAGCCTCCACCAGCATTGAGACCGAAAACCAGCCGGAGAGCTAACCCCCGAAATCCCGATATCATCTTCTAACGGCACATCGTCTACACCGATGTGCCGTTATTTTTTTTCAATATCAGCATCCCGCCCAAGCACCCAATCCACGTTTTCTTTCACCATTCACCTTTCACGATATTTCCCCTGACCGTGAAAAGTAAGATATTCAAGTCTCTCATAAGAAGAAAATCAGGAACAACGAATTTCACGACTCTTCTCTCCGGTGACACGCAAAGCCCCTTGCCCGTCCTTCCCGATCATGGCACAAACACACCATGCCAAGACCATTTTCCTTCAAACTCGAAAAGGTCCTCGATTACAGGGGGCAACTCGAAGAACAAGCCAAGGCCGCACTTGCCAAGGCCCAGACTGATCATGATACTCAGAAGGAAAAAGTCGAAAATCTGACGCAGAGCATGGCAACACACTTGGCCAAAGAACATGAATCACAAAAAACGGCCAACGACATGTGGCTCTGGAGACAATATAAGGACGCCCTGGAACAGGATTTGTCCCGAGAACGTCTCATGCTGAGCAAACTGGAACTCAACTTGCATCAACGGCGCAAGGAAGCAGTGGACAAATCCAAGGACAGGAAGCTGCTGGAGAAACTCAAAGAGACCCAAGCAAAAAAATACCATGATGAAGAAAGAGCCCGCGAGGAGAAGGAAAACGATGAGATGGCAACGATTCGGTACAAATCTCAAGATTTCTAAAATACTCATCAGTCTTGTTTTCCTGGCCCTGATGAAGATCGCCGTATTCGGCATGTTGAGTGTCGATTCCCTGACACTCAAAGTCATGCAGACGGTCATTCCTGAAGCGCTCCCTTCCCTGGCCGTCGCAGCAGAGGGTGATGCCGCCAACGCCCCCACCCCTGTGGCGGACAAGGCGGACTCTGCCGCCAATCGTGCTGCCGCGCAAGAAGCCCAGGCCGATGCTGCCGCTGAAAAAGTCCGCACCGAACAGGACATGCCTGCGGAATGGAAAGCTCTCAAGCGCAAAGAAGAAGAACTCGCCATCAAGGAACGCACTCTGCGGGAAATGGAAGCTTCCATCAAAGCTGAGGCACAACGTGTCGAAAAATTACACGCTGACATGCGCAACATGCTCGAAGAAGCAAAAGGCATCAAAGATAAACGAGTCAAGCAATTGGTGGATATGATCTCCAATACCAAAGCGAAAAAAGCCGCCGAGATTCTCCAAACCATGGAAACAGATCTGGCCGTGAAAGTGCTCTCCGGCATGCGAGGCAGACAGGCTGGTGAGATTCTTTCCTTTGTCGAAGCCAAAAAAGCCGCGGAACTCTCTGAAAAATTGACACAGCTTCAGATTCCATTCGACGCAGGGCAATAATCTTCGCTCCTCTGTTCGAAACGCGCTCCCCAGGCCCCATTGAAAGGGCTTGGGGGTTCACCAATTCTCACCTGCAAGATATCTGGACCTGAAAGGGGAATGCAGACACGCTCACATGAGAAGCGACTTGCCTCTTTCTTTTCCCCCATCTCCTGTATTCGCGCCACAAGCTCGACAAGTCTTCCAACGGGGAACCGTTCTGTTGACCACCGCAGCAAATTGCCCCACCCTTCCTTCCACAGGTCGAATTCAGAACCTCGCTACTGCAAAACATCTTCAGATCGCACCTGACAACGAGGCCGCCTTGCTGAAAAGCCATGGGTTATGTAAATGAAAAAGCATGACTGATCAAAAAAACGATTTTCCCACCGCATTGGCCGCGCCGAAAAGCACAGTAACTCCCCTGACCCTGACCATGGTGAGTGGAGTGCTCAACCAATCCCGTGAAAGCCCACGCAAGCGTTTGATCCAGGCAGTGCACAAGAGCGACGGAGCCGCTGTCCACAAGATGTTCAACGCGATGCAACCAGGCACCTACATCACCCCCCATCGGCATATGCATCCAGCCAAAACCGAAACACTCCTGGTGATGTCAGGGGCCATGCTCTTCGTACAGTTCTCGGACACAGGAGAACTGGAGAGCCACCTTCTGCTCCAACCGGGAACAGAGATTTTCGGCGTGGATGTGGCTCCGGAAGTGTATCACACGTTCGTGGCCCTGAAACCGGATACGTTGGTCTTCGAGGTCAAGGACGGCCCGTTTGTCGCGGATTCGGACAAGGATATCCCGGATTGGGCACCGCGAGAAGGCTCGGCCGAAGCGGAGCCATACCTGCTAGACCTGCTCAAAGAATTGGCAGAACGGGCGACGGCTGCTGCCGAAGCCGCCGCAGAGGTTGAGAAAACGGAAGCAAAGAGCCAAACGCAGGAGTAGACTTCTTGCCGAGCTTCGCTGAATACAGTACACGGTGTGATCTTTGACAAGGAGACCACACTGTGAACAGCCGCGCTCTTCGTGCCGATATTTTACTTTTCATCACCGCCGCCATTTGGGGGCTTGCTTTTGTGGCCCAGCGAGTGGGTATGGAACATGTCGGGCCACTGACCTTCAATGGTGTCCGATTTACTCTCGGTGCCATTGCACTGATTCCTCTGATCCTGCATATGAGAAAAAGACGCACTCCGGGGTTCACCGGGGTGGGGAAAAAACAGCTTCTTCTGGGTGGCGGCACACTTGGTCTTGCCCTGTTCTTCGGGGCGACTCTCCAGCAGGTAGGACTGGCCGGTCCGCAACTGGCTGAGTATGGTTTCCAGGCTTCCACGGCAGGCAAAGCAGGCTTTATCACTGGTCTGTATGTGGTTTTTGTTCCCATTTTCGGCCTGTTACTGGCACAGAAAGCAGGATTGGGGACATGGATTGGCGCAGCATTGGCTGTGACCGGCATGTTTTTGCTTTCGGTCACGACAGATCTCTCTGTTTCATTTGGTGATGTGTTGATCCTTGTAGGAGCGCTCTTCTGGGCAGGCCATGTGCTCCTGATCGGCAAACTCTCGCCCGGAATGGATGCGGTGGATGCCATCAAACTTTCCACAGTTCAATTCGCGGTCTGCGCCGCTTTCAGCCTAGTGGTCGCCGCTCTCACCGAGGAAATAACACTGGGCGGATTGCAGGGAGCAGCCATGCCCATTGCCTATGGGGGCCTCATGTCCGTCGGAGTCGCCTATACTTTGCAGGTCGTGGCCCAGCGCGATGCCCAGCCAGCCCACGCCGCAATTATCCTCAGCCTTGAGGCGGTCTTTGCCGCCATTGGCGGATGGATGTTCCTCAATGAAATGATGACGGTTCGCGCCATGATCGGGTGCGGGCTGATGCTGACCGGAATGGTGCTCAGCCAACTCAAGCCATAAACGGCTTCGCCAGAACCTGTGTGTCATTATCAACATGTCAGGAACAACGCCCTGCACACTTCATGGCTTTCGCTAATGGGACTCCTTTGCCTTTGGCCTGATGGATCCCAGATAAATGCCAACAAGAGCCAGGCCGACACCAGCCAACTCGACCGGCGTCGTCGGTTTGTTGAAAAATACGATGTCCCAGACATAGGATAGCGTCGGTTGCAGAAGCAGAAACAACCCGACAAGGCTGGTCTTGAGCCGTTGAATACCACGAGTAATCAAATACCATCCAACGGCATGGCAGATGAGTGCGAGTGTGGCAAGAGCCACCAGAGAGCGGATGTCCGGGATGGTAAAGGATTCCCCCTGGCCAAGGGATAATCCGGCCAGCAGCCCTCCGGTCATCAACGCCACGGCCGAAGCCATGGCAAGAGGATCAGCTTCTGCCTTGGTCAGTGAATACTTCAGACTGAGAAGATAGAGGGCATATGCCAGTGCCGTGAGCAACCCGTAGACAACTCCGAGCTTGAAATCCGGGGTAAACGAAGTCCAGGAAACACCGACCATGAGATACAGGCCGAGAAGAGCAGTGGGAATAGCTACCAGAAATGCCCATGAGACCCTTTCTCTCAGGAACAGGATGGAAACCAGGGCCAGGGCGATGACCTGAAAATTGGCCAACATGGTCGACAATCCGGGCCCGACAAGACCGATGGACCGATGCCAAAAAAAGAAATCACAGGCAAAGAAGAGAGCCGAGAGAAACGACCAGCGCCAGACATGCGCAGTGAGCCTCTTGAATTTGCCCATGCGCCACAAAATAGCGAGCATGCCGAGACCACCGAAGAAAAGCCGATAGAACCCGGCGACATCCGGCGGCACATTTGCCAGCTTGACCATGACCGAAGAAAAACTGATCAGCACGGCTCCGAAAAAGAATCCGGTCATGGCACCACCACCTTGAGTTTCTCTCCAAGCGTGATTCCACAATCATCCACATGTGCGACGTAAGGCCACGCTTCCACGCCGCACTCCAGAGCTTCATAGAAGAGTTCCGCGTACACCGGATCAACCATGTCCGCCGGGCCAAAACACCGTCCGTCCGGTCGCTGGATCAGAAAAAAGAGCGCCACCCGAACTCCCTCGCGTGCCAAGGCCATGAGTTCACGCAGGTGCTTCTGTCCTCGTTCTGTCACGGCATCGGGAAAACAGGCCACATCATCCTCAACCATCGTCACATTTTTACACTCGACCCAAAGCTCGCCCTGTGGCCCCGAAAGATAGGCATCAAGCCGACTCTTCCCCACTGAAGCCTCTTTCTTGAAAGAGTCATACCCTTTCAGTTCGGGCATGGCACCGACTTCCCATGCCCGAAAGAGCATCCGGTTCGGCGTCAGGGTGTTCACACCGACAACACCCCCCTGGAGCTCAAGGGCTTCCAGAGTGTATTGCAACTTTCTTTTAGGATTGAGAGCAGGTGAAAGCAAAGCTGTGGACCCTGGCCTGAGCAGGCCGAGCATGGACCCGGTATTATTGGTATGAGCAAGAAGCGACTGCCCCGCATCCGGGCCGTCAAGAGCCATTGCCTCGACGGTAAACCGTTTGTAACGGCCGACAAACGACGCACGACGACAGGCAGCGGCAAAAGGAAGAATACATATGGAATCAGGCACAATTTCTCCGATATCTTCAAAGAGTCGATTTCTCACTATTCCGCCACGAAGGCAAGGCTTATTGCGGTTGCCGCTCAAGGAATAATAGACTAAACCGGAGCAAGCTGGATATACGGAGAGAAAAAGACTATGCCCAAAATGAATATAGAGACAATAGAACCCGGAATGGTGCTGGCCGAAGACCTGACAACGGCTGAAGGCCGTATGTTGTTGCCACGCGGTGCAATCATCACGGAAGCGCATATTCGCACCTGCCGGGTTTGGGGCGTGGTGGAAATAGCCATACAAGGCGATGACGAAGAAAACAACGTCGTACCAACACGCCTTGAAGAGTTGGACCCTGAAGTTCTCGATGCCTGCAAAATCATGGCTGCCCAACGCTTTGTGCTGAATCCGACCACACACCCCGCTGTCAAGGAAATGGCAAAACTCTATGTTCTCCGTCAGGCCCGTGATCTCAATGTGGAACGAGCACAGTGGATGCTGGCCGCCACCCCTCATGACGACACGGTGGATTTTTTTTCGGAAGAAGTGGAGGAAGACCACAAGATCAACTTGAACACCGTTGTTCAGGAAGAGCTCGACCTCGCATCCCTGCCCAATATTTTTTTCCAGATATCGGAAAGCCTCAAAAACCCGATGAGTTCTGCCGCGTATGTCGCCGAGATCATCAGCAAGGATGTGGCGCTTTCAGCTCGTCTGCTCAAGATGGTCAACACGCCTTTCTACGGATTTCCCAGCAAGGTAGACACTCTCTCCCGCGCCGTGACCATCGTGGGGACCAACCAATTGACCAACCTCGCCCTGGGTGTTTCCGTCATTTCGGCATTCGATGACATTCCCGAGGAATTTTTCACGCTCAAGGAATTCTGGATGCACTCCATCACCTGCGGTATTGTAGCCCGCCTCCTGGCAGGCAAAGCAGGAGTGGAAGGAGACGAAAAATTCTTCGTCGCCGGATTGCTACATGATGTAGGACGGCTGGTGATGCTCAAGAACCACCCCAAGGCTTCCACGAATGTCCTTCGTCCGGCCAAAGTCGGCCGCCGGGCACTGGTCGATGTCGAGCGCTCCATCTGGGGATGCACCCACGCAGAAATCGGAGGACGTATTCTCAAGGCGTGGCGTCTGCCCGCATTCCTTGAAGTGCTGATCCACCACCATCATGACCCCATGGAAGCATCCATGCCCAAAGAAACCGCGATTATTCACCTGGCAGACTTCATTACCCACGGTCTGGGAATCGGAGCCAGCGGAGCATCCCTTGTTCCCGAGATCAATGCCAGCGCGTGGAAACTGCTTGATATCTCCGTGGCGGAATTGTCCCTGATCGCTCGCCAGGCGGAACGACAGGCAAATGATGTCCTGGCTGCATTCTTCCCGGATAAAACAGAATCAGGACGAGTGTAATTTCTCCACCGCACGGCGAATGATATCACCTTCACCTTCGTAGACGTCCTTTTCGCTCTCCGGCGTGGGACGATCGACCGCAGGCCAGACACCGGGTTGCGCTTCCACGCCTTTCAGGGCTTCCGTGCAGGGAGCACTATCCGTCATCACCGGAGTCTTCCGAATATCGACATCCGCAACCGGCGCACTGAATTCAATGGGAATATTGTTCGGATCAAAGGCGTAGACTGAATGAATGAACCCATGGTCGACCACCTCTGAACACCAGAATCCGGCGGCTTCCAGCGTATCCTTGAGTTCCCACAAAGCATCCTCATCTTCCACACCAAAAGAGATATGGTCAAAAGCCACCGGTCCTTTGACCGGCACTCCGTGGTCTTTTTCCGGCACGGCCTCTGCTTCGGGCCATTCGAAAAAAGCGATCATGTCATGCTCGGATATCTCAAAGAAATAATGACGATATCCCGGATGCCCCAGCCCTGTGACCAATCGCATGCCCAGCAGATCACGCCAGAAACGGATGGTGGAATCCATATCGCCCGTGACCATGGCCAAATGATTGATACCGGTATATCGTACCACAGTGTTCCCCTGAATTATTCGTTTTCCTGACAGAGAGTCCGTCCTTCCTCTATGGCCCGTTCGCGCTGCCGGACTTCCCGACGCAGCTCGGCTTCCTTATATCGTCTCTTGGCAGTATCGGATTCTAGAATGAGCGACGGAACCTCGGTGGGTCTGCCTTTCTCATCCAGAGCCACATACGTCAGATATGCAGAATTGGTGTGACGAACCTCACCGGTACGCAGATCCTCTGCCTCCACACGAATCCCCACTTCCATGCTGGACCGTCCGACATGGTTCAGACTGGCCTTGAAGACCAACAACTCGCCTATATAGGCAGGAAGTTTGAAGGCCATACGATCAATGGAAACCGTAACAACATTTGTCCGGGTATGCCGTTTGGCAACGACACCGCCCGTTATGTCAACGTGTTTGAGAATCACGCCACCGTGAAGATTCCCCGCTGGATTGGTATCCTGCGGCAACACCAGATGCGTCATGATAACTTCGGATTCCTTTGCTGATTTCGCTTTCATATTCGTTCGCCCTTGTGTTTTCCAAATTCCACTCGCGCTTCCCACACGAGCTTGCCGACTTTCTTGCCCAGATCAGCCTGCCGCGCACGCATGAGCGCCTCGGCAGCATCCTGATTTCCCTGCTGCTTGAGCAGAGTCGCGGACTCCAGATCTCGCAGATGTTTTTCACATTCACGCATCAATCCGGACAGATCCATTGTTTCCAATTCCTTTGGAACCCTGACGGAGCGTACCTTTCTGCTCATATCAATCCTCCCGCGGTTTTCAAGATGTCATACCAAATTGATGACAGAGTGTGCCTTGAGGGTCAAGGTAAGCCGTTGCCTTTATGCTGTATTTGCGGCACTCTTCAAAACTGACGGTCAGGCTGGACCATATTCCGCTCCTGACTTGAAAAATATGTACGAAAAAAATGAACACAGCAATGAGACACAGGAAATCCCGAGTCGGAAAAACTGAGGCTTTCATCACATATTTCGAGGTTTGATATGCACCCGTTTCGTCTTTTGGCCTCTGCTGTCACCCTCATAGGTATCTGCCTGCTGGTACTTGCTCTTACCGACTGGCAAACAGGCCTTCTCGCGGAAAAATTTTTCCCCGAGGCCACTCACGCACGCGAGCATCACCTTTATGGCCTCCTGCTCGCGCTTCCCGTGCCACTTCATATCATATTCATAGGACTGATCGTGCAAAAACGCTGGCTGTCCCCGACCATGGCCCGATTCGCCCTGGTCGGAATCATCACATCCGGCCTCTGGCTCGGTGCGGCCCTGATCATCAAGATAGTTACCTGATTCATCCCTCTGCGAACTGCTCGCGCACCACACTCTCAAGGGTTGGCGCTGTGCGATCCCTGTATTCATACCGAACGCGCACCAGCGGTTTGTTCACATTGATCAACCGGGTCACGTCAATGGGCGTGGCAGAAATAATGACGTCGCAATCAACCGCGTTAGCTGTGGCTTCAAGGTCTCGAACCTGCTGTTTCCCATACCCCATGGCCGGGAGCACTGTCCCGATATCCGGGTATTTTTCAAAAGTTTCCCGTAAACTCCCCACCAGAGAAGGACGCGGATCAATCAACTCGGCAGCCCCATATTTCTGTGCCGCGACAACGCCCGCCCCATAGGCCATTTCACCATGGGTCAACGTCGGACCATCTTCTATAACCAGAACCCGTTTCCCTTCGATCAACGCACCCTGATCAGCGGAAACAAGTGAATCGGCTTCGATGATCAAGGCTCCGGCATTGCTGTTTCGTATATTGATCCTCACCTCATCGACCTGAGATGACGAAGCACTATCCATCTTGTTGATAATCGCGACATCACACATGCGCATGTTCGTTTCACCCGGATGGTAGCCCAGTTCATGCCCGGCCCGATGGGGATCGAAAACCACAATATTCAAATCCGGTCGATAAAATGGCGTATCATTATTGCCCCCGTCCCAGACGATGATATCGGCTTCCTTTTCCGCCTCTTCCAGAATCCTGCCATAATCGACCCCCGCGTAAATGACCGCCCCCATATCAATGACAGGTTCGTATTCCTCCCTCTCCTCAATAGTGCATTGATGTTTTTCCAGATCTTCATAGCGGGAAAATCGCTGCACCACCTGTTTCGTCAAGTCACCATAGGGCATGGGGTGCCGGATGGTAACCACCCGTTTCCCCATGGACTGCAAAACCCGCACGACCTCACGGCTTGTCTGGGATTTGCCACACCCGGTTCGAACCGCGCAGACCGAAACCACTGGCTTGTTTGCTTCAAGCATGGTGTATGAAGCTCCCGCGATCATGAAATCAGCTCCGGAAGCAGTGACAATCGAAGCCTTGTGCATCACTTCTTCATGCCGGATGTCAGAATAGGAAAAAACAACCAGATCAACGCCGTTCTCACGGATAAGATCTTCCAGATTCTCGTCGGAATAAATTGGTATTCCCTGAGGATACCTGGAGCCACACAACTCCGACGGATATTTTCGCCCATCGATATTCGGAATCTGGGTGGCCGTGAAACACACGACTTCATAGCGTTCATTCTCTCGAAAGTAGACATTGAAATTATGGAAATCGCGACCGGCCGCGCCCATGATAAGAACTTTTTCAAGCATGAGAAATACCTCTATCCCCTCTCACCTCTTCCAATCCTTTCATATGTTCCAATAACCATTTCGGAAAATTCAGGGTGAGATTTGTGTGTACCGCCCGTTGTCCAAGCCCGGAGACCTGAAGACCTTGTCCACCGACGCTATCACGACGACAAAACCCCACAATGACGATTTCGTGACACCCGCCAACAAATGACCGAAAAACACGACGCTCCCCTTTCCCGATCAAAGGCTCTCGAAACGGACACTTCCACTTCATGAGACCGGCCGCTGTAGGGACGCTACTGTGACAGGATCGGCGCGATGCGCTCCAGCGCCCAGTCGACTTCTTCGCGCGTGATGACCAACGGAGGAGCGAAACGGATTATCGTTTCATGCGTTTCCTTGCACAGCAAACCTGCTTCCTTGAGTTTTTCGCAATACTGGCGAGCGCCTCCGGCTTCAGGGTGAAATTCAACTCCGAGAAGCAGGCCGCGCCCTCGAACTTCCTTGATCTTCGGATTGTTGATGGCGCGCAGTCCCTGCATGAAATACGCCCCCTGTGTGGCGGCATTGCCGATGAGATTATCCTCCACCAAAACCTTGAGCGCGGTCCTGGCAACGGCACACGCAAGGGGATTCCCTCCGAAAGTGGACCCATGTTCGCCCGGTTTGAGCACCCCAAGCACTTCGGAATTGGAGAGAACGGCCGATATGGGGTAAAATCCGCCGGACAAGGCTTTGCCGATCAGTGTGAGGTCTGCTTCCACCCCTTCATGCTCTTCAGCGAGCATGGCTCCTGTCCGGCCCAGTCCTGTCTGGATCTCATCAAAAACAAGGACCACGCCCTTTTCGTCACAGATTCTTCGAATATCACGCAGATACCCATCAGGGGGAATGATGACCCCGGCTTCCCCCTGAATCGGTTCCACCAGGAAGGCTACCGTTTTCTCGGAAATGGCAGCTTCCAGAGCTTGGGCATCACCGAACTCTATCACTTTGAACCCCGGAGTGAATGGGCCGAACCCCGTGGTTGAGACGGGATCGGTAGAAAAGGAGATGATCGTAATGGTCCTGCCATGAAAATTATTGCGGCAGACAATGATTTCGGCCTCGTTTTCAGGAACTCCCTTGACCATGACACCCCATTTGCGAACAGCCTTGATTGCAGTCTCCACGGCCTCGGCTCCGGAATTCATGGGGAGAACCCTGTGGGAATTCGTCAACTCGCATAATTCCTTGTAAAACGGTCCCAATTGATCATTACGAAAAGCACGTGAGGTGAGGGTCAGTTTTTTGGCCTGCTCGCACATGGCATCCATGATCCGCCGATTGCAATGCCCCTGATTGACAGCCGAATATGCTGAAAGGCAATCCATGTATTTTCTGCCTTCCACATCCCAGACCCAGATGCCCTCACCGCGTTCAATAACAACGTCCAACGGCTTGTAATTGTGCGCTCCATACTCATCCTCAAGCAAAACATATTCCTGAGATTTCATGCTGTTGCTCCTTGAGCCGCCCTCATGCGGCAGTGAAATTGACGAACATGCTGCATGGCGCGCCGCCCGGCTTCCTGGGCACGCCCCTCGGCCACGGCATGAACAAGCCCATGCAGGTCCTCAAGATTGTCGGCCAACGTCTTGTCGCCTTCCAGATCATACTCATCCGATGAACCCAACACCTGCTCATGCACCATTCTGAGAACAGCGACGAGTAAAGGATTTCCCGTTAATTCGGCGATAAGCACATGCACTTCGATATCCCCCCGAAGGAAAGCCGCCGAATCCTTTTCCTCCAAAGCGATGCGGGCCTGAAAAAATACGTCGCGGAGCCGTTCGGCCCCTCCGGGGGTGATCCTGGCTGCGGCGAGAGAAGCGGCCATAGGCTCCACTGCCTCGCGAAATTCCCTGATGTGCTCAGGAGCTATGGCCTGAGCCTGGACAAGCAATTGCAATTGCTCAGTCAGTTTGCCCGTATCGGCCAGCGTCACGAACGCGCCTCCCGAGGCTCCAGCCCGAGTCTCAATCAACCCTTTCTGCTCCAGGACGCGGAGAGCTTCCCGTACGGTTCCCCGTCCTGTTCCGAACATTTCCTTAAGTTCCAATTCAGGCGGCAATTGATCCCCCGGTTGCAACTCCCCCTTGAAAATCGCGGTTTCAATATCTCCCACAACTCGCTGAAAACGCCTGTTTTGTTGTATTTTTTTTGGCTTAAACCCCATAGAACCATCTTTTTTTGTGATTAAAAGTCTAATTGTCCTACCTTTAAGGCTATGCGCTGCCACCGACAAAAAGTCAAGCAAAGGCACCCAGGGAGGATTCACAGGGGGAGCCTTGCGAGGTGCCAGGCAGGAAGATCCGGAATTCTCTTTCATAAGGGAGATCCGTACAATCACTTTGCCCAAAGAACAGCGAGCAAATCCTCCACATGCACAAGTCAGATATTTCCCGCTGCAAAAGGAAAAGAGTCTCGAAAAAGAACTGCACGGAGTGCCATGGGCCTGTCCCATCTTTCCTACGGAGGAAGAATTCTAACGGGCTATTCATTTTTCCCTTATGTGCTACAGGCTCAACAGAGAGTCCTCGGACTCGAAAAGCATACTGGCACCACCGTATGCATTCAAGCTTCTCCCAAAAAGAACGGAAGCATTTTTCGATACGCACTGGATCAGAAAAAGTGACGCAGTAGATCACACGAGAAAAAGGAAGGGTCGGACATCTGTAAGACCATACCAGTCAGAATAGAAGGACACTCCTTATTTATAAGTGTTTACGATGTTCAAATGACGTATTGAGAAAACACTACATGATTTGAAAGAGAACAGACGGGGCACCATGAAAGAAGAAAGCAAGGGCAAAAGCACTTCACTGGAACTGGAGTATCTCCGGGAAACCGCCCAGGATGAACAAGCGCTCAAGCTGTTCGACGTTGCCCCTTTGCCGTACCAATCCCTGGATGAAAAAGGGAACATCATCCATATCAACCGAGCCTGGATGAACCTGCTCGGATATGAGTATGACGATGTTATTGGCACCAACTTCGAGGACTATCTCTCCCCTGTATCCATCCCGCTTTTCAAGGAACGGTTTTGTGCCTTTCTCCAGCGGGGAGAAGCGCACAGTGTCGAATATTCCATGGTCAGAAGTGACGGAATCACACGGCAGGTTCAGGTCATAGGACGGGTCAGCACCCACGCTGACGGAAGCTTCAAGCAGACCCACTGTATTCTCCACGACATTTCAGACAAGCGACGGGCCGAAGAAGAGCTTGCGGCCAGTGAACACCAGTTCCGCAGCCTCTTCGAATCCAGTATAGACGGCATCATCTGTAGTGACGAAAACGGTGCCATCATCAATGTCAATCCGGCGATTTGCGGCATGCTCGGACGCAATGGGCATGACCTGGTAGGAAAAAGCGTCTGGGATATCACCCCGGAAGAATGGATGGCCCCGGAAAAGGATCTGCTGCGCCGACAGGTCTGCATGATTGGGTTTTGCGAAGAATTCCGCAAAGAACTGATCCACGCCGATGGACACAATGTCCCTGTCTCCATCCGACTATGGATTCGTCGGGATGAGTTCGGCAACAACATCGGCAACTGGGTGTTGGTCCGGGACATCACGGAACAGATCCGCACCGAACAGATACTCAAAGACAGCGAACGAAAATACCGAGATATATTCGAACGTTCACTGGAAGGCCTTTACCAATCGACTCCACGGGGAAAATTCATAGACGTCAACCCTGCACTGGCAAAGATCATGGGCTACAAATCTCCCGATCAGCTCATGAATATGGTCAAAAATATCGCGGAAGACCTTTATGTGAACAGCAAGGAACGTGTGCTCTTGGTCGAAACGCTGAATAACGATGGTGGAATCACTGATTTCGAAATACAGATTCGCCGCAAGGATGGACGGTTCATATGGGTTTCGGTCACGGCCCGCACTGTGTACGGATCGGACGGCACACCGGTCATGTACGAAGGCAGCATGATCGACATCACCGAACGAAAGATGACCGAAGAAGCTCTGAAATTGACCCAGTTTTCTGTGGATCACGCTCCCATCAGCATCTATTGGGTCAATGAACAGGGACAATTCGTGTATATCAATAATATGGGGTGCCAGGCCCTGGGATACACGCGAGAAGAACTCTCTACCATGACGGTTGCCGACATCAACCCGACCATGCATCCCGAAGATTGGTCCGAACGATGGAAAACCCGTGGAAGCCAGAAGATCAATCGATTCGAATCCGTCCATGAACGCAAGGACGGAAGCACCTTTCCCGTCGGCCTGACGACATACTCATTGACCTATGGGAGTGAAGAATTCCTCTTTTCCTATGCTGATGATCTGTCGGAAAGGCACAAAGGCGAAAAGGAACTTCGGCGCTCCCGGAATCTGCTCAACGAGGTGCAACGTATCAGCCGTACCGGCGGTTGGGATGTGAACCTGAAGACCGGGAAGATCTTCTGGACTGAAGGCCAGCTCCACCTCCACGGTATTCAGACCGGCGAACCGCCAGACTCCATGATGAAATACCTTGATGAGTTTATTCATCCAGAGGACAAGGCAGCTGCGAGGGCTGTGTGGCGCTCGATCATAAAAAACCGCATTCCGGCCGAAATGGAGTGCAGGATCATCCGTACCGACGGTACGGAAGCAACCATGGTCAGTGTCGGTGTCCCGGTAGTTAATGAAAAGGGTGAGTTGGAGCGAATATATGGCTCCAGCCGGGATGTCACCAATGAACGGCTGGCGGCCAGAGAACTGGAGGAATCCCACCAACGTCTGCTGACGATCCTTGATGGCATTGAAGCGGACATCTATGTGTCGGACATTAACAGCGATGAAATTTTGTTTCTCAATGCACATATGCGTAATAATTTCGGCGATCCAGGTGAAAAGACCCGCTGCCACGACATGTTCCGTGATGAGAAAGATCATTGCAGATTCTGCCCCAAGGGGGATTTGCTCGACAGCCATGGCAACCCCATGAAGACACAGGTCACAGAACGTTACAGCGCCTTCAAGGATCGATGGTATCTCAATCATGACCGTGCCATTGAATGGCTTGAAGGCAGAATGGTCCACATGCATATGGCGGCAGACATCACAGAACTCAAAAACATGGAACGCGAACTGAAACTCGCCATGGCTGAAACAAAAGAAGCCAGCAATGCCAAAAACGAGTTCCTTGCAAACATGAGCCACGAAATAAGGACACCGCTCAACGGTTTACTCGGTATGCTCCAAATCCTTCAACTCACCAAGTTAAAAGGAGAACAACAAGATTATCTGAACACGGCCCTTGACTCGGGACGCAATCTGCTTCAGGTCCTCAACGATATCCTCGATCTCACAAAAATCGAATCAGGCAAACTCGACTTCGAAGAATACGACATGGAACTCGGTGAAGTCTTGAATTCCGTTGTTCAGGTTTTTCGCCACATGGCAGAACAACGCGGCGTGAGCATGACCTGGGAAATCGACGAGACACTACAACGACATTTTTCTGCCGACAAAGGACGACTACGCCAGATTCTTTTCAATCTGGTGGGGAATGCCGTCAAGTTCACGGAATCCGGCTCGGTCACGGTCAAGGCCTACCCTCTGTCCACAGTCTTTGATGACGGCAGAACACAACTCTATTTCTCTGTTGCCGACACCGGCATAGGCATCCCGGACGACAAAATAGACCAGATTTTCGACCCTTTTACTCAAGTGGACGGATCTTTTTCACGGAAATATCAGGGAACAGGCCTCGGTCTCGGCATCGTGCATCGCCTGGTGACACTGATGGGCGGCAGCATCGCCGTCAGCAGCCAACTGGGCAAAGGCACAACTATCATCTTTACCATTATGGTCGGCAGCCAGCAGCTCCCGCACCACTCCCAACCTCCTCTTACCGAAATCGAAAGCCGACCTCTGTCCATTCTTCTGGCCGAGGACGAACACGTCAACCGCCTCGTCGCCAAACGCCTGCTGAGCAAACTGGGGCACACCGTGACCACTGTCGAAAATGGTGAGGATGCCATAGCCCTGCTGGGCGAGCGTTCCTTTGACCTGCTCCTGTCCGATATTCAAATGCCGGGGATGGATGGCATGGAAACAACCCGTATCATTCGCAACAAACTCAAACTCGACATCCCGGTCATCGCCCTGACCGCCCACGCCATGAAGGGAGACCGAGGCCGGTTTATCAAAGCAGGCATGGATGGATACATTGCCAAGCCATTTGAGCTGACTGAATTAAAAGAAGAATTGGTTCGCGTCATGAACCTCAGACACACTGAGAAACACTGACTCGAAAGGAATGCTAGGAAATGAAAAGGGGCGTATCCCCGTCACCACAGGCGCGGGCAGTCCCGATATGCGCCGCCAAGTCTCCCGCTTCAAGCAGCATGGACCGGGCATCAGCCAGCTTCTCAGGAGGAACGGAAAGAATCAACCCACCCGAAGTTTGCGCATCGAACATCAAATCGAAATGAATGGGATCAAGCCCATGAGTGAGCGTCGTCTTGGGTTTGTAGTAGTCCCGGTTGCAGATTGACCCGGCAGGCAGCATTCCCATACCCGCCAGCTCAAGCGCGTGCTCGATAAGCGGCACGGCATTCATCTCAAGCTCGATGGAGACCCCGCTGGCCTCTGCCAGTTCGATGAGATGCCCACCCAAGCCGAAGCCGGTGATATCCGTGGCTCCCAGCAGACCCAATTCACGAATCACGTCACCTCCGGCCCTGTTGAGCCGACCGCACACACGAAAAAGTATTTCTTCCATGGCATCCGCGCCGGGCATCTCGCCCTTGACCGCTGTTGCCAGCACCCCCGTACCGATGGGTTTTGTCAGAAGCAGTGCATCACCAGGCCGCACTCCGCGGTTAGAGGCAAACCCATCAGGCTCGACCAACCCGGTGACTGATAATCCGTATTTAAGCTCCTCGTCCTCGACACTGTGCCCCCCTGAAGGGACGGCTCCAGCCTCTTCCACGGCATCCTTGCCACCACGCAGGATGTCGGTCAGGACCTGGCCGGACATCGTCTTGATCGGGAAACAGACAATATTCATGGTCGACCACGGCGTGCCGCCCATGGCGTAGACATCGGAGAGGGAGTTGGCAGCGGCGATTCTGCCGAACCGATAGGGATCATTGACGATAGGCGTAAAGAAATCAACAGTCTGGACCAATGCCTTGCCAGCGGGAAAAGACAAAACCACAGCGTCCTCGTTATCGCCCGGTCCCCCGGCCAATACGCGGTTGTCTTTTCGGACATGAACGCCCGACAGTGCCTTCTCCAGGTCCCCCGGAGCAATCTTGGCGGCTCAACCAGCCGCTTTGACTGTGCTCACGAGCTTCAGCTTCGTCATACAACCTCCTTGAATTTGATTCGTCCTACCAAAGTGCAGAATGAAAGCAAAGGACAACCGGGGCACCACCGTCCCACAGCTCGAAAAACTCCTGACAACAATTCAGATTGCCAGAGCTCTCCCACTTCCACCAACAGCCCGTCCCTGCCTCATCTGCACATCAGAGGCATTTATGCCAATCGTTTGGCGAATTCAGAAACAAGTATGGCCCCGGCCTGCGCCACATTCAGCGAGTCGAAATCACGCAGAAAAGGCACATGAAGATTATGGTGACAATATTTTGCCACGCCGGGACGTATGCCTTTTTCTTCATTACCGAGAACCAAGACGGCCGGAGTCTCCAATTCTGCCGTATAAATATCCATAGAATCCCCACCCATGCGAGCACCATAGACGGTAAAGTCGTAGTTGACGCAATCTTTCATGGCATTGGCGAGATTGCCGACCTTGGCCACCGGGAGCTTGTTGAGCGCCCCTGCGCTGGATCGAACTGCACCGGAGCCAAGATACGCGCCATGATGCTGGCAGACAACAAGTCCAGCCCCTCCGAGGGCATAAAGTGTCCGGGCCAGAACTCCCACATTGCCGGTGTCCTGCACCTGATCGAGAATGACGATAAGAGGAAGAGGAGCCTCGGAAGCGGTTTCAAGCAGTTCATCAAGAGGAGTGTAGGACAATGCCGCGCACCGAGCCGCAATCCCCTGATGGTTGCCCCTGTACATAAAATCCAAATCCTTGGCAGAAACGGATTTGAATGGCACATTGTGCGCCCGGCACAGTTCGAAAACCTCATCGAGCTGCTTGTCATGGCGCCCTTTTCGGAACGCCACAAAATCGACTCGAGCAGGATCATCCCTAAGCAATTCTACGACAGGCTTGTTTCCAACTACGTAAATTTTTGTATTTTTTTTATCGGGGCCGCTATTTTGCATTTATTTTCTCCATGTCAGGACGCGCGGAAAGAGATTGCACATACTTGCGCTCCGCTCGGCGACTATGTAGGGGGTTTAACCCGCTATTGCAATCCCGCGCAAGGTGGGATAGCAGTGTGACACCTGACATTCGGACAATTAAGACTTTTTCTAGACTTCCCACGTGCGTTTTTATCTGATAACGACTCACCAGAAGCCGGAGGAAAATTTGGAAATATTCAAATCGATACGCCTGCTCTTTCTCTCCATACTGATTGGTGTGGTTGTGGCAGGCTGTGCCCCAAGAAACCCGGAAGATGCCACGGTCGCTGAAGTCGAAGCCCTGGAAGTGCCGGTTGATGCTGAGCCACTTGACCCGGAAGTCGAAGCCACACCTGATGTGGAAGGCTCCCTGACTGAAACGGAGCAAGCTGTTCTGAATGCCCGCTTCGGTCTGCTCTTCGACCTTGAGCAACATCAGACCAAGGAAGTCGAACAGTACTTCAATTACTTCACGCATAAAGCGCGCAAGACCATGGCTCGCTGGCTGGAACGTTCCCAGCCGTATCTGCCGTATGTCCGCCGCGTCTTTACCAAATACGGCCTGCCTCAGGATCTCGTCCTGCTTCCCTTCGTGGAATCCGGCTACAATGTCCGGGCGTATTCATGGGCCGGGGCCGGTGGCATGTGGCAATTCATGCGCGGCACCGGACGTCTCTATGATCTCAAATCCGACTGGTGGATTGATGAGCGACGCGACCCTTACAAATCAACAGACGCGGCTGCCCGCCACCTCCGCGATCTCTATGACCGCTTCGGAGACTGGTATCTCGCGCTGGCCGCTTACAACGCAGGCGAGGGCAAGATTTCCCGCGCATTGAAACAGGCCAATTGCAATGATTTCTTTGAACTGACCCAACGCAACAGAAAACTTTCCCGAAGGGTCCGCCTCAAGACCGAAACCCGCCATTACGTCCCGAAATTCATCGCCATATCAAAGATTTTCCAAAACCTGGACACCCTCGGTTTCAAACCGGTCTCATGGGAATTGGAAGAAGAGGTCGCCACGATCAAGGTTCCCGGCGGAACCGATCTGCTGGCACTCGCCAGAGCCGGTGGCATGACATGGAGTGAATTCCACAACTACAACCCGTCCTTCCGCCGTCAGGTCAGTCCGCCGTACATGGATGCGACCGCGTACCTGCCGGTGACCAAAGCGGACAAAATGATTGCCTATCTGGCAGATCCCGGCTCCAGACCCTATGCCGGGTATAATCGACACCGCGTCCGTTCCGGTGAATCATGGTGGATCATTTCCCGTCGATACGGCGTCCCCATCTCTGTCCTGAAAAAAGTCAACAACACCCGGTCCAATACCCTTCATCCCGGCCAGTTCGTCATGGTGCCGGGAAGTGGCTCCAGCCGGGCAGTAGCCAAGTCCAGACCGGCTTCAGGGTCCAAAACCCGTGCCATCGCAGCCCAACGTGGCAATTACGTCGTTCGCAATGGTGACACCCTCTGGTCCATTTCCAAAAAATTCGGCACCACGGTCAACACCATCAAACGCTCGAACGGCCTACGCAGCAGCCGTCTGAAAATCGGACAAAAACTCTACATTCCCAACAACTCCAATGTCGCGACCAAGCAGGCCGCCAAGGATGCAGGGAAAGTCAAGACACAACTCGTCCGCTACAAAGTCCGCCGTGGTGACAACCTCTGGTCCATAGCCCGCCGGTTCGGCGTCAGTGTCTCGGACCTGCGCAAGTGGAATACCCTCAGCGCCAAAGGCACCATTTATGCCGGGCAACGGCTGAAGGTCTACGTCCGATAACAACGCATCAAAATTGCTCTTTGAGTCCCGTTTGCTCCGGCAGACGGGACTTTTTTCATGATCTACGAAAGGCCGGGCAAGGAAATATTCGCCTTGGCATCAAATTTGATTTATTGAGAGACCATGGCAATATATTCCCCCCGGAAGACAAACATAAGGATGCACCCGTGAAGACACAGTATCTGATCATCGGCGCAGGGCCTACGGGCCTGGGCGCAGCCAACCGTTTCAAAGAACTCGGCATGGACGATTATCTCATCCTGGAACGCAATGACTACGCAGGCGGACTGGCCACCAGTTTCAAGGATGACAATGGCTTCACCTGGGACATCGGCGGTCATGTCGTCTTTTCACACTATGAGTATTTTGACGACCTGATGAATTCCCTGCTGGGTGACGAACGGTTGGAGCACGAGCGCGAGTCATGGGTCCGCACCTCAGGCACCTGGGTTCCCTACCCTTTTCAGAACAATATCCGTTATCTTCCCCCCGAAGCCCGTTGGGACTGCGTCCAGGGACTGCTCCCCGGCAACAGGCCGGAACAGCCCCCCACCAATTTCGGCGAATGGATCACTCATATCTTCGGGGAAGGTATCGCCAGACATTTCATGAATCCCTACAATTTCAAGGTCTGGGCCACCCCACCGGAACTGATGCAGTTCAACTGGATAGGGGAACGGGTCAGCGTGGTGGACCTCAAGATGGTGCTCAAGAACATCATCATGGAACGGGACGATATAGCATGGGGACCAAACAACACTTTCAAATTTCCACTCAAAGGTGGAACCGGGGAAATTTTTCACCGACTGGGCGACAGGCTGAAGGACCGGATCGAATTCGGACAGTCCGTTGTCTCCATCGATCCCGATGCCAAGGTCGTGACAACAGACAAGGGCACCAAAATAGAATATGAAACGCTTCTCAACACCGGGCCTCTCGACACCTTGGCCAGCCAATGGCTCACGGATCGGGATACCGCCATGGGGGATGCCGCTAAAGATCTGGTCCACAACTCAGTCCTTGTGGCCGGAGTGGGCCTGGATATCAAGGACGAGTCCGACCGTAATTCACGGTGCTGGATGTACTACCCGGAAGCAGATTCCCCCTTCTACCGAGTGACCAATTTCCACAACTATTCCCCGAATAATGTTGCACGCCCAGGTGAACAGCTCGCATTCATGTGTGAATCATCCTTTTCCGACCACAAGCCGGAAAAGGTGGACGAACTCATGGACCGGACCATAGCGGGTCTGGTAAACACCACCATGCTGGATGCATCCAGAGTGGACGACATCTGCACCAAATGGGAGCTGGCCGTGGATTACGGCTACCCTGTCCCGACCCTTGGGCGAGATAATGCCCTGCGCGCCATTCAACCCAGACTGGAAGCAAAGGATATATATTCACGCGGCCGGTTCGGAGGCTGGAAATATGAAGTCTCCAACATGGATCACTCTGTCATGCAGGGTGTGGAATGGGCCGAGCGCATGGTGAAGGGGACTCCCGAATCAACCTACAGCTGGGAATAGAAAACCTATGAGTACCTCTGTTTACGAGCAGCGCCGGGAGAATCTCAAACGTCTGTTGACCGAAAAGGAGATCCCCGCGCTTCTCATCTCGCACGCGGCCAACCGATACTATCTGAGCGGCTTCGAGCTGCACGACGCCCAATGCAACGAATCCAGCGGCTGGCTGGTAGTCACCGCCGATGGCGGAGACTCCCTCTTCACCGATTCCCGCTATGAAGATGCAGCCAAGCAGGTCTGGAATGAAAAAGACCTCTTCATCTATTCGGCCAACAAATTCCAACTGGTGGCAGAGACCCTTCGCAGCAAAGGGATTTCAACCCTCGGCATCGAGCCAAAGGCTCTCCACCTCTTTGATTACGATAAACTGAACTCCCAGTTTTCCCTCCTGTCCACAGACAATGTGGTTGAGGAACTGCGTGTTATCAAGGACGCCGATGAAATTCGGCGTATGGATGCTTCCATTGCCCTTAACCACGAGTTGTTCGACCATATCGGTAATTTCCTCGAACCGGGACAGACCGAAGAACAGATTGCCTGGGAAGTGGAAAAATACTTCCGTGAACACGGAGCCGAGGAATTGGCCTTCTCCACCATTGTCGGAGTCGGCCCCAACGCGGCTTTACCCCATGCCATACCCGGCAGGACCATGGTCCGCGACAATGACCTCGTGCTGATCGATACGGGCTGCCGATTGGCAGAATACAATTCCGATCAGACCCGGACTTTCTGGGTTGGCGACACGCCTTCCGACCGGTTCAAGGAAACCATGGACCTGGTTCGTGCAGCGCAGCAGGCAGCCATCGACATCATCAAACCCGGCCTGACATTCCTGAGCGCATATGAAGCCGCTTACGCGGTCTTCGAAAACGCAGGAGTGGCACGAATGTTCACCCATGGCCTCGGACACGGCATAGGGCTGGAAACCCATGAGCCACCAAGCTTGAGCAAAGCGGCCAAAGGCATTCTCAAACCAGGCATGGTCGTGACTGTCGAACCAGGCCTATACGACCCGCAATGGGGTGGTATCCGTTGGGAATACCAGGTACTCGTCACCGAAGATGGCTGCCGGGTCATGTGACCCCATCCCATCGCATCCGAAACAAGAAAGGACCGCCCCATATGGAGCGGCCCTTTTTCGTTGGACGGTGCCGGGATCGTTACTCGCCGACTTTTTTCATCTGTTCCTTGGCATCTTCAACGATTTGGTCAACCTTTTTCCCGGCCTCTTCAGCCGGACCTTCCGTATCCATGGCATCCTTGGCTTCTTCGACGGCATGGTCAACCTTCTTGCCAGCCTTTTCGGCCGGGCCTTCTTCGCTGCAACCAAATGCGGGAAGCATCATGGCGAGCAGACAACCAGTCAGAGCAATTTTGTTCCAGATTTTCATAAATCTCCTTTGTGTTTAGTTCACTATGACACACTTTTCGATTTATAACCATCCCGGTCAGCGATTTTCCAATCTACATGTCTGGCTGTAATAGGCGGTTCCGTTCCCCATATCGGTCATTTCGGGCTTGATGAGGACGTTGGCGTTATGTCCATATTTCATCCAACCGCCACGACGCATGATCACGGCACGGGGGTGGAGATCCTTGAGAGTCTCCACCTGGACCTGCATGGCGCCCTGCGGGGTGACAAGATAAGCATCCTGCGCAGGATTGAGCGCAGCCCAGGCCGGGTTCTGTCTGGAAACCCAAACGATCGGCACACCACGCTGGTCTGCCTCAGACATCTGGGAATGAAGTGACTTTCCGCGAAGCACAGTCAAAAGTTGGAGAGGGTAGGCCGGGTCACGCTCCGGTTCGGGAGTAAGGCTCTCAGGGAAACGATACAGCCCGTCCATATGGCCAAATTCCATATTCTCGAAAGCGATATACGGGTGGTGAGCCTTGACAAAACCATTCTCTCGCAGCTCTTCCAGCGAAAAATCCTCCTGCTTGAGACTTTCCCGAATACATGCCTCCTGGTCAGGCAAACCGATGGGAGCGACCAGTCTGGAGTCAAGATCGTTGAGAATCTCGAAATCGTTCCGACTCTCGCCACGCGGTTCCACGGCCTTACCACAATAGTTGATATAATTGTGGACAAAAGAACCAAGGACATCCTCCCGTTCGAAAAGAAGGGCAGGTGGCAGGATCACATCCGCAGTCAGTGCCGTATCATGCATGAACCCATCGACGCACACCACAAACGGCTTCCGAAAAGCATCGGCAGTGGAAAGACTGTCCGGAGCCTGATTGACGACATTATGACCATCCACCCAGATGAACTCCACAGGAGGATCGGCCCGGCGCATCTCCTCACCAAGGTTCTGAACCAGAAATTCCCTACGGGGAGGGGTTTCCCCTGCCACAAGGTGATCCCATGACCCGAGATTACGCCCAGACGAGATGTTGAAATATGCTCCGCCTCCGCTGATACCGATATGACCTGAAATCATGGCCAGGGCATTGATGAAGCGGACATTCTCCCCACCATAGGAATGACGTTGCAACCCCCATCCCAGGATTGAGGCGACGTTACCGGTATCCGCATACCAATCGTACAGCATCTCCACATCCGCAGTGGGAACCTCACAGGCAGAAGTCAGTTCGGCCAGAGAACAACCGTCGATCAGGCCGCGCAAGGCTGGCCAGTTGGCAGTTCGGGTCAGCACCCACGGGTTGAGATCACCCGCTTCAAGATAAAGCTTGAGCACGGCCGCTGCCAGAAAGCGGTCAGTCCCCGGACGGATGACAATGTTCACATCTGAGAATTCCGGGGTATCGTCACCTCCGGGAGAAATGGTCAACACCTCGACCCCACGCTTGCGCGCCTTGTGGATCAGAGCCAATTGATGCACCGAACACCTGGTCATGTCACGACCCCAATTGACAATACGGCTCGCGTTCAGGATATCCTCAGGATCATTGTGGTTCAATGCTCCGAAATCCTTGAGGCACGCTGTCACCCCGGTATTTTCGCATAATGCCCCATGAATGGTCGACGCGCCCATTCTGCCGAAAAATATGGAACTGGCTTTACTGAGAACGCCCCTGTAGCCATGCCCATGAATATGAAGGATCGATTCCGGCACGGCGCGTGCGGCATTGAGCTTCTCCGCCACCAAAGCCATGGCTTCATCCCATGAAGCCGTGCGAAAGGACTCGCCGTCACGAATCAAAGGTGTCACGATGCGTTCATCAGAATTGAGCCGCTCGAAATAGCGTGCCCCTTTCCTGCAACAGAATCCCTTGGTAAACGGATGCCTCGGGTTACCCCGGACGGATTGTTTTTCCACATCGACAAGCAGTGAACATGCGTCGCCGCAGTCCACAGTACACGCGGTAATCTTGGTCATGACTTTCCTCCAGGGAGGAGAGTGGAGAAGTTTCCCCCCCAGGTCAAATTCAAATTTCGAAATAACGACATTCCCTGCCTCACTCCCGAGAATGATGCCATAAACCCTTGCCACCCACCAAGGGGAAGCGGTAAATTTTGACAACATTGACTGAATAGTCTAACCAGATTCGGTTCCAGCTACCTGATAGACACTGAAGGATATGGACCAGACATGTCGAAGATACAAAAAATCAAGGGATTCGTGGACCTCTTTCCTGAAGAGGCAGCCAAATTCACCGCAATGGAAAAGGCCGCACGCGAGGTTTTCACCCGCTACGGCTTTGGAGAACTGCGGACACCGATCCTTGAAAAGACCGAACTTTTCCAGAAATCCATCGGGGAAGACACCGATGTTGTCGGCAAGGAAATGTTTACCTTCCCGGACCGCAAGGACCGCTCGCTGACCATGCGCCCCGAAGCCACAGCCGGGGTTGTGCGTGCCTTTATCGAATCCAAGACGCATCAGCCTGGAAAGATTTCGAAATTTTTCACCTTCGGTCCCATGTTCCGCTATGAACGACCCCAAAAAGGTCGTCAGCGGCAATTCCATCAGCTCAACGCGGAGATATTTGGTGCCCCCGAGGCCCAGGCCGATGCCGAGTTGATCCTGATGCTGCGCACCTTTCTCAACTCACTGGGACTGACCAAACTGGTCATCGAGCTGAATTCCCTTGGCTGCCCTGACTGCCGCCCGACCTACAAGCAGGCATTGATCGACTTCTACAAGTCCAAGGACAAGGACAATTTCTGCGAGGACTGTCAACGCCGCATGGAGACCAACCCCCTGCGCGTGCTTGACTGCAAGGTTCCCACTTGCAAGGAGCTCGTCAAGGATGCACCGATCATCACCGATCACCTGTGCGAGGAATGTGAAACCCACTTCACGGACGTCAAGACCATCCTCGACGGCGCAGGTGTCGACTATGAACTCAATCCCCGACTGGTGCGCGGGCTGGACTATTATGTCCGCACCTGCTTTGAAGTCGCTTCCTACGACATCGGCTCCCAGACGGCGGTTGCCGGTGGCGGACGCTATGACGGTCTGATCAGGAATCTCGGCGGCCCGGATTGTTCTGCCACTGGTTTTGCCTGCGGCATGGAACGTCTCGCCCTGCTGCTTGACCAGATGGACGCCGAACGCCCGGATTTCTACCTGGCTGTCGTGGACCAGGACGCGGCCAATGATGCCATGCTCTTTGCCCAGCAGTTACGCGACAAGGGGCTGAAAGGGGATGCCAGCTATTCTGGCGGTTCCATGAAATCCCGCATGCGCGCGGCCAACAAATCCGGCGCAAAAACATGTCTGATCATGGGCGGGGATGAAAGGGCCAACAAGACCGTCACCGTCAAGTACATGGATGATGAACGGGAACAGGAAACGCTGGATCGCGCACTCTATCTGGCCAGTCTGTAATTTTTCGCAGGAGTGAAGGGCATGGGCAATGGTTCGATGTCGCAGAGGATGGACCTGTCGTTTTTCAGAGATTTACCCTGAAGACAGGCCAGGAAAACCTTCACTCCGAATGGTTTGAAACTGAACAGGAATCATGGGCCGCCCCACCGGGGTTTGGCCGAAGCGCTATTTAAAATACGAGAGAGACTGGAGAAGTCATGTCTGAGCAACAGGAAGAAAGAGACTACAACGAATTTCGCGTCATCGAGGACCTCGCAGGCTGGCGGCGAAGCCACCATAACAATGAACTGACCGCCGCCAATATGGATGAAGAGGTCTGCCTCATGGGCTGGGTCCAGTTTCGCCGTGACCATGGCGGCCTGATCTTTATCGATCTGCGCGACCGTGAAGGCCTGACCCAGGTCGTCTTCAATCCAGAAGACAATGCCGAAGTGCATGAGCGCGCTCACGCCATCCGCCCTGAATACGTTATCGCCATCAAGGGCAAGGTCCGCCCCCGTCCTGAAGGCATGGCCAATTCAAGCATGGTCACCGGCGAAGTTGAAATCGAAGTCTCCGACTACAAGTTGCTCAACACCTCGGACACCCCGCCGTTCCCCATTGAGGACCGTGTTGAGGTCGGAGAGAATCTGCGATTGAAGTATCGCTTCCTCGACCTGCGCCGCCCGTCACTGGCCCGCAATTTCATTATCCGCAACAAGGCCGCCCAGTCCGTGCGCCGCTATTTGGACAGCCTCGGTTTCCTCGAAGTCGAGACCCCGGTACTGACCAAGTCCACCCCTGAAGGAGCGCGTGACTTTTTGGTCCCCAGCCGCGTCAACCAGGGTGAATTCTTCGCACTGCCGCAGTCTCCCCAGCTTTTCAAACAGATGCTGATGGTCTCCGGTATGGATCGCTATTTCCAGATCGTCAAGTGCTTCCGCGATGAAGACCTGCGCGCCGATCGCCAGCCCGAATTCACTCAGATCGATATCGAAATGAGTTTTGTTGACGAAGCGGCTGTACAGGACATGGCCGAGACAATGATCAAGACCTTGTTCAGAGAGACCATCGGCGTGGACCTGCCCGCAGAGTTCCCGCGCATGACCTTTGCCGATGCCATGCGTGATTACGGCGTGGACAAACCCGACCTTCGCTTCGGCCTCAAACACATCGACATTACCGATGTCTTCAAAGGGTCCGGCTTCAAGGTCTTTGCTTCCTCTGAACTGGTCAAGGTCATGGTAGTTCCCGGTGGTGCCGAATTATCCCGCAAGGAAATCGACGAATACACCAAATATGTCGAGATATATGGCTCCAAGGGACTTGCCTGGATCAAGGTCAAGGAAGACGGCGAATGGCAATCCCCCATCGTCAAATTTTTCTCCGAAGAAGAAGTCGCCACCCTGCGTGAACGGACCAACGCCCAGCCCGGGGATATCCTTTTCTTCCAGGCCGGTGCCGCCGACATCGCCAATGCCGCGCTCGGCAACCTGCGCTGTGAACTGGGCGAACGCTTTGGCCTGATCAAGGATGACGAGTACACCCCGGTCTGGATCACTGATTTCCCGCTTCTTGAATACGATGCCGATGAAAAACGCTATGTCGCCCGTCACCATCCCTTCACGTCGGCCCTGCCCGACCAGATGGAAATTCTGACCAGCGATCCCGGTAAAGCCATTGCCCGCGCCTATGACCTGGTCATGAACGGCCATGAAATCGGCGGCGGCTCCATCCGTATCCACACCCCGGCGCAGCAGGAAGCGATGTTCGCAGCCCTTGGAATTAATGAGGAGGAGGCCCGCGAGAAATTCGGATTTCTCATGGATGCCCTCAAGTTCGGCGCACCGCCCCACGGAGGAATCGCTTTTGGCCTGGATCGCCTGATCATGATCCTGACCGGCTCCCGGTCCATTCGCGATGTCATAGCCTTCCCCAAGACGCAAAGGGCTACCTGCCTGATGACTGAAGCCCCCTCCAGCGTTCCCAGCAAACAGCTCAGGGAACTCGGAGTCAAACTGCGCGAAAAGAAAAAAGAAGACGCTTAATAAATTCTGGGAAGAGACCCGAAAATGGTCCCTCCATCAAGGACATCCTCGCCGCCCGGCGAAATCGTCACCTCTGGCGTTTTCCGGGCGGCGCATTGATTCCCACACAGGAGTATTGTATTTATCAAAAAATTACAGACTCTTCTGAATTGAAGCGTCCCTATCCTCATGTCTTGAACTCGCCTTTTGAAATTCCGTAGTTATTAATATAGAAGAGACCGACAACGTCGCAGACATGATTGAAATGACCTGTCTCCTCCCTTTTCCGCACACGAGGACAAGGATACCGGAGATGAAATGGTGGAGGGGAAGGGAAGAGGAAAACCCCTGTTTTCCTCTTCCCTTCCCCGACCACCGGAGGCAAAAAATATGAAATTGGAAATATGTACATGGCCTGATGAGGTTTTATCCGCCAAGGCAAAACCAGTCACCGAAGTGACACCGGAGTTGCAGGAACTCATTGAGAACATGATAGAGACAATGTACGAATCCGATGGCGTCGGACTGGCCGCGCCTCAGGTGGGTGAATCCATTCGCCTGATATGTGTGGACCAGAGCGGTCCCAAGCTTCGAGGAGACCTGCGGGTGCTTATCAACCCGGAAATCGTCGAATGCGATGGTCAGGTCGATAGCGAGGAAGGCTGCCTGAGTTGCCCGGAACTCAATGTCACAGTGAAGCGTAAAGAACGTGTCAAGGTCAATGCTCTGGACAGAGAGGGCAATGAAATATGCTTGGAGACGGACGGTTTTCTGGCTATCATTCTGCAACATGAAATCGACCATCTGGACGGCGTGACTCTCGCAGACAGGACTGGTCGGCTGAAGCAGACCATTTACAGAAAGAAAGCTCTCAAGTGGAAGCGATAACACGGGACAAGTAGAATGGAAGAATTTGATGTGAGCCAGTTGCGAGACGGTGAGCCGATCCCCAAGGAAACAATCCCCTTGAAGGCTCTGAAAATAGTTTTCATGGGAACTCCCGACATTGCCGCTGAAATCCTGAGTATCCTGCTGCAATTTGATGGGGCGGATGTCATTGGGGCGTATACCCAACCGGATCGCCCGTGCGGGCGCAGCCGCCAATGCGTTCCCTCAGCAGTCAAGAAAGTCGCCCTTGAAAACTCCATCCCGGTCTACCAGCCCGTGAATTTCAAGGAACAGGCCGACATTGATACCCTGGCATCCCTTGAACCCGATGTCCTGGTCGTCGCCGCGTATGGCTTGATCCTGCCCCAGGCAGTCCTTGATATCCCGACCATTCATCCGCTCAATGTTCATGCCTCCCTGCTGCCCCAATGGCGCGGTGCCGCACCCATCCAGCGTGCCATCGAAAATGGAGATGTGGTCACCGGTATCTCGATCATGAAGATGGAAGCCGGATTGGATACCGGTCCGGTCATGGTCCAACGCGCTCTGCGTATCGGACATAATGATCATGCCGGAACCATCCATGATGAACTGGCAAAACTCGGTGGAATCTGCCTCTGTGAGGCCTTGGCCCGTCTGCAAACCGGAGCATACACTCTTGCTCCGCAGGATGACTCCATCGCGACCTATGCGCGAAAACTGGAGAAAAAAGAAGGCCAAATAGACTGGAACCGCCCGGCGCAGTCGATTCATAACCAGATTCGCGCCATGTACCCCTGGCCCGGAGCTTTCTTCGACTGGACCAACTCCGAAGGGAAAACCATCAGACTCCACGTTTCTCCCGGTGAGATCGGCGAGAAAACAACCCCCGGTATCGATCCCGGCACCGTCCTCGGTGAAATGAACGGCAAACTCGCCATCACGACACAGGACAAACTCTACCTGACACCCGAAGTCAAACCTCAGGGAAAGAAAGCTATGGACGCCACAGCTTTTTCGTGCGGCTATATAAAGGCCTGCAAATAGTCCCATCTGCAACACTCAGGGTATACCATGAACGCATCCAGGCCTTCACGATTCCTGATCTTCAACAACGGCATGCTCGGCAATACACTATTCAACATGCCGGCAGCCGCATGGCTCAAGCAGAATTATCCGGGATGTCACGTCGGCATGGTGGTTGATAGCGTGGGCAAAACGCTGATTCTCCATGACCCCAACGTGGACACCATTCATGTTTTTAACAAGAAAAAAGACTCTCTTCGCCAGCAGCTATCCTTGTTGCTCGAATTGAGAAAAACCCGATACAATGTTTCCTTCCACCTGCGCAAAGGAGTCCGCAACGAACTGCTGGCCCGGCTTGCGGGAATCCCGGATCGAGCCGGGTTTCGGCTGAAAGGGTCACCCCAGCACCTGACTTTGAAGCTGGAGGAAGACACTTCTGTCCACCGTCTTGAAAGCCGTGCCCTGCTTATGGAAGCAATGCTCGGACGTCCCGTGAAACTCGACCGGCCCAGGCTGAACATCTGTACAGAGGCCAATGCAGCCATGACCCGGTTCATCGAGCAGGCGGGTGCTGTACCGGGAAACTATTTCGTCCTCCACCCCACAGGAAATTCACAGAATGGCAAGGACTGGAGCCTCCCGGTCTATGCTCAGGCTGCCCAACGCCTCGCCGAGGACGCGCCGGTCTTCATCATCTGTATGCCGTGTGAAGAAGAGGCCGTGAACAAGGCCATCCCATCCGGTTCCCATATCCATTATTATACAGGCAGCATCGCCAACACCAGCGAGCTTATCCGCAATGCTTCGGTTTTCCTCGGAAACGATTCTGGGCCAGCCCACCTGGCCTGCGCTTGGGAAGTTCCCCGCCTGGTGGTATACAAGGATGACGAGGCCAATTACACAAAGTGGAAACCGATTCATAAAACAGGGTGCACTATCCTGTTTGCACAAGATTTCAACCCTGAAACCGTCTTCCAGGCTGTCATGGGCCTGAAGAACACCCAAGCATGAAACAGACGACTTCCATACGGCGAGCCAGAAAAAGGCTCTTTATCGGACTCATCAGTGGAACCTGTTTTGTCTTTTGCCTCTTTCTTGCCTCACTCTGGATCGTTCCGTTCATAGGGCTGGAAAATATTCATCCAGCCGCGTCCTGGATTCTTGGCGGACTGGTCCTCGCGCTGCTTTCACTGGTCTGCGTTGCCTACTGGGGCTTGTTTCTGAACATCATCACCCACAAACCGGTCCCCGGTTCTCGTCGATTCCGCGGCCTGACAATCAAACTGTTCCTGCCCGTCATGGTCCTTCTGGGCAGAGCTTTGAAGATTGAAAAAGAAAACATCATGCTCTCCTTCGTCAGTGTCAATAATGAATTGGTGCAGGCTGAGGCAGGCCGGTACAAGCCCGAAGATATCCTTCTCCTCATGCCCCATTGCCTACAAAACTCGAAATGCGACCGCAGGCTGACGTATGACATCAACAACTGCAATCGGTGCGGTAAGTGTCCCATTGCCGGGCTCCTGGACCTGCACGACAAGTACGGCGTGAATCTGGCGGTGGCGACTGGCGGCACCATCGCCCGGCGGATAGTGGTACAGATGCGCCCCCGGATGATCATTGCCGTGGCCTGCTATCGAGACCTCGCCAGCGGTATACAGGACACCTTTCCCTTGCCCGTCTTCGGTGTTCTCAATGAACGGCCGCATGGTCCCTGTCTTGACACCACAGTGGCGCACCCGCTCCTCGAAGAAGCCCTGCACCGTTTTCTTCAGCCGAAATACCTCAAAGGTATGACATCGGGTCTGGGAAAAACCATTTCCACGGCACAGGGGACGCGGCTTTAAGCCTCCTGCTGCAAACACCTTCTTGCCGTATACGGTCCTGTTCCTCACCATGCCGATTCATCGAAAACACAGGCCCGAAAGAGAGCGGCAAAACCGATATTTCACGAGATTCGGAAACACCTCATTGCTCCCACTGTGAAAGGTTCGGGCATTTTTACTTTACCCCGAAGACAAAAAACAGTACCAACTACTTTCAGTCCGTCCGCGGACACGTCACCGAACCATATGCCCCCAAAAGGGAAAGTAAGTACCAGCGAATGCTTGAATTATTTCGTGCGGCCAAAGCCGCGACCATGATTCCCGGTGCACCTGTCATTGACGATGCCGCCATTATAACCGAAGCGGGAATTATCAAGGAGGTCGGTGTATTCAACCACCTCAAATCCTCATTTACCGGAACAGTCACAGACCTAGGCGATGTGACTCTCGCACCGGGACTCATCAACGCCCACTCTCACCTCGAATTGGCTCACCTGCGTGGCAAATGCCCGTCCGGCGCGGGATTTGTCGCATGGGTGGAAAACCTGCTCGGTCAACCCATTTTCGAACTGGACGATCAGGCGCTCAAACGAGCCACCGAAGAATTCAAACGAACCGGGACCGTCATGGTCGGGGATATCGCCACTCGTTTTGCAAAACACATGGCCGGAGTCTTTGAAACTTCCGGTCTTTTTTTTGCCGTATTTGTGGAAGCCATTGGTGAAACCATCCCCAGGAAGACCTTCATACCGGCAGGCGAATTTCACAACGGGGTCATGTCCGTGGCCGGGCATGCCCTCTACACCACCCATGTTGACGTCTTGAAGGCGGCAAAGAACGAGGCCCGCCATAAGAATCTCCCCTTCTCGCTTCACCTGGCCGAGCATGATGATGAAGTCGCGATCATGGCAGGTGAACCCAGTGAATTTCTCGACCTGCTCAATGCCCGTGGTCGACTGCTCGATTTCATCCCGCCTAAGAAACGTCCAGTTCAGCAAGCTGCTGCACTGGGGATACTGGATGCGTCCACCTTGGCAGTCCACTGCGTGAAGGTTACGGATGAGGATATCGAAACAATCCGGCAGTCCGGTGCCACGGTCTGCCTCTGCCCACGCTCAAATGAATTCATCGGCGTAGGACAAGCCCCCTGGGAAAAATGGCATGCGTCAGGAACTCCTCTGTGCCTCGGCACGGATTCACTGGCATCGAATCACGATCTCGATTTATGGAATGAGGCAGTCTATCTCAAACACAACTTCAATGGCGAGCTTTCCTATGAGACCCTGCTTGCCATGCTGACCCGCACCCCTGCAAAGATATTGGGTGCAGATCACGAACTCGGGACTCTGGAACCGGGGAAACGCGCTGTTTTCTCGACTGTTCCCAATAAGATACATGAGCTTTTCTAGCATGTTGGAGGCAGCATAGGTATGAAATGGCTACACAAGGATTTACTGGACGTCTCCCAGCTTTCCCACGCTGAAGTCATGGCGATTTTCGAAACAGCAGGTCGCTTTCAGGAACTTCAGGAACGGCCGGTCAAGAAGGTACCGACACTGAAAGGGCGGAGTGTCGTCCTCTTCTTTGCCGAACCGAGTACACGCACCAAGACCAGCTTCGACGTCGCAGGCAAGAGGCTCTCCGCCGACACCTTTTCTCTGGCCAAGAGTTCGTCCAGCCTGCAAAAAGGGGAAACCCTCAAGGACACAGCTCTGACGCTTCAAGCCATGGCACCGGATGCCATCGTCATCCGGCACTGGTGCAGCGGAGCGGCCCGTTTTCTGGCGGATCGACTGGATTGTTCCATCATCAATGCCGGAGATGGCCGCCATGCGCATCCCACCCAGGCATTGCTCGATAGCCTCACTCTGCATCAGGAATGGGGCGACATGGCAGGCAAGACCATTCTCATTCTCGGAGACATCGCCCACAGCCGGGTCGCCCGGTCAAATGTCATCCTGCTCAATAAACTCGGTGCAAAAGTTCGACTCTGTGGCCCCCGAACCCTGCTGCCCCCAGCCGTCAAACACTGGCAGGCAGAGGTGTATTCCGACCTCACTGAAGCATGCAAAGGAGTGGACGCCGTCATGTGTCTCCGGCTCCAACTGGAACGCCAGCACGACGGTCTGCTCCCTGACCTCCGCGAATACGCACGAACGTACGGACTCGGACCTCGGCACATTGATGTCGCCAACCCCGAAGTCAAGATCCTGCATCCCGGTCCCATCAATCGAGGGATCGAAATCAGTTCCGCCCTTGCAGACTGCACGGATTCACTTATCCTCGATCAGGTCTCCAGCGGCGTTGTTGTCAGAATGGCCTTGCTCTTTCTGTACATGACCCGCAAAGGCGATGAGTAACAAGAGGCCAGGAAGAGCCACGAGGCAAGACCGCTTTGGATGGCGAGAGACCGGTCATTTTGCCACCGGGGAGGGCAAGAAATCAAGCCTCTTGCGTGCCCCAGTGGAATACATGATACCCGGAACGGGCGGAAAGACAGAGGAAAAGGTCGTCGAACATGTTGGCCTTGAACATCTAATTTTTTGGGAGAATCCTAAGAACCTTCTTCAAGAGGAGCTTAGGATTCGCAGAGGCCCACGGCAAGGTCGCCGATGGCAACCAGGAGGATACTTATCATGGCAAAAATCGACTTGATCGTACACAGGGCAAAACTAGATGAGAGGGACGTGGATATTTTTGTCTCCAAGGGCACGATTGTCGAAGTCAAGGACTCTGTCAAACACCTTGATTCAGAAGATGCGCAGATTGAGGAAGCATACGGGCTGACAGTGCTGCCGTCGTTGACGGATGTCCATGTCCACTTGCGCGAACCCGGATTCGAGTACAAGGAAGACATTGAATCGGGGTTGCGCACCGCAGCCTGGGGTGGTTTCGGCAATATCATGTGCATGGCGAACACGAAACCGATCAATGATGACGACTCGGTCACGGCGCTGATGCTGGATAAATCGCGTGAATACTGGCCCAATGGCCCAAGGTTATTCCCGATCGGCGCTCTGACAAAAAAACTGAAAGGCGAAGAACTGGCACCAATGGCCGAACTGGCCAAGGCTGGATGTGCCGCTTTTTCCAACGATGGAGTGCCGGTTAAATCCACAGAACTCTTTCGAAGGGCCATGGAGTACGCATCAGATTGGGACCGTGTGGTCATCGACCATTGCGAAGACCCGTATCTGGGGGTGGCAGCGGGCGTAAACGAGGGAGCGGTTTCAAGCCGACTGGGATTACCCGCTCAACCGGATGTCGCCGAAGCCTTGCAGGTTGCGCGGGACATCCTCATGGCTGAATATCTGAATCTGCCGATTCATCTGGCCCATATTTCATGCAGAAAATCAGTGGACCTGATTCGATTTGCCAAGGCACGGGGCGTCAAGGTCACAGCCGAGACTGCTCCCCATTACCTGCTGCTTACCGAGGAATATCTGGAACAGGACGCATCGGAATACGACACCAATGCCAAGGTCAACCCGCCCCTGCGGACAGAGGATGATCGACAGGCAATGCTCGACGCCCTTAATGACGGGACCGTGGATTGCCTGGCTACTGACCATGCTCCCCATGCAGGATATGAAAAAGAGACCGAGTTTGATGTTGCGCCATGCGGCATCAGCGGCTTGGATACAGCGCTGTCTGTCACATGGCAGTTGGTCCGCGATGGAGCGCTTGACAAAGCGGCTTTTCTCCGAGGCTGGACAACTGCTCCCTGCTCCATTTTCAATCTGCCTGTCAATACGTTCACTCCAGGCGATCCTGCCGACTTCTTCCTGTTCGATGAAGCAGAGGAATGGACCGTCACGGCAGAGACGCTGCATTCCAAGGGCAAAAACACGCCTCTACTTGGCGAAACCCTGAAAGGGCGGGTAAAAACCCATTTCATTCAGGGCAAAAAGATTGTATAGACCGGGCAGTGGTATTCACGGCACTGCCGTGAAGATGTCAGTCAGAATATCCAGGTCCTTATACTATAAAAAATACAGGCCGATCATGAAACACGGAGAGTGAAGCCGTTTGCAAGTCGAGTTCGGAACGCAGAACAAACGTCCCGGAATGACTTTTCCCCCGCTTCACATTGAAGATGTTTCCACTTGGCCTGGAGGAAGGAATATGAGTCAACCTTTCAAAGATGCAGTCGGCTTCTGTAAAACCATCATGCGCAACGGGTATGACGCATATGTTGTCAATATCCGTCTTCAGGCATTGACCCTCGACGAATCGGGCGAGGAAAAAGAACTCGATATCTGCACCGATGCCAGTCTGGCAGAGCTGCAAAAATATTTTCCCACCATGGAAGAGTCCAAGGACAAAGGCATCATAGGCACCCTGAAAGAGGGTGATGTCATGTTCTACTTCTATGCCGCCGACGTGGATGATGCCTCCTATGTGGGCGAGGCCGTGGCTTCCATGACCCCCCGACTGCTCAAACGACTTGAGAAGCGAGGCGATATTCCCCTTTCCTCGGTCTGTCCATTTATTCCCAAGGCAAAGGATACCTACGCCGACTTTGCGGATTTTGCCGAAGGCAAGATTCGTTTCAAGGGAGATTCCGACCAAGCCTTGAAAAAAGATTATTCCCTGGCATACCGCGCCATGCGTTTTGCCGCCAATTTCGACAAGGAAATCGAAGCCAACTCATGGGTTGCCATCGTGCGCAACTCACGGCATATCCTGGAATTCGTGCCCATGGCCGATTTCCTGGACGAATGGCACAAGGTTGAAGCGGAATCCATGCATCGTTTCTTCCACCTGCTCTTTGACTCCATGCTCTTGCACGGCCTGATTCCCGAGGTCGCAGCCCTTTCCAGAGTCAAACAGATCAGGAACTCGGAAGAAGGAACTGAGGAAACCGTTCTGGAGCACACCTTCAATGTCATGCAGACCTATCCGGAAGAGTTACCCTACGACTGGAAAGGGACTGTCGCCTGTCTCTTCCATGATGTCGGAAAACTCTATACGGCCGAGTTTTATGAGGATAAATGGAATTTTCTTCAGCACCACAGAGTCGGAGCCAAAGTTGTCCGCCGCATTCTGAAAAGATTGCGCTTCGAAGAGCAGGATATCGATCTGATATGCGATCTGGTGCAAAACCATATGCGCCCGCATTTCATGCTGACAGACAAGGGAATCCGGCGCCTGCGGTCTCTGGATGAATACCCACGCATCATGGAGATGGTCAAAGCCGACATCAAGTCGCGCGATGGCTCCTGGCGCGAATTCAACCACAACCTCAAGATGGCTGAACGCGCGGATATTCCAGATAACGAAATCGAACCCATGCTTGACGGCAACCGAATCATGGAGATGACACAGCTCAATCCCGGCCCAATCATCGGCAAGATTCGCGAGGACCTGCTGAAAGCCCAGATCGCCGGAAACGTCAATACCGACGACGAAGCGGAACAATTTGTTTACGACTACGTGAGTAAAAACAAAATCTGATCCGAAAAGTACTTCCAACGACTGATAGTCCGCTCTGTCTACAAAGACAGAGCGGACTTCTGTTTTGGGACAACAACTCCCGAGACGGATATACACCGTGCTTCTTTTGAAACACGGCGTTTTTTCGGGAACGTGCTATTTTTACTGACGATGCGGTGGCACGCCGGGCCTTCCGTGGACAGGGACGCACACCAGGAGTTCCCCAGTGTCACGACAGAGACCGGAAAGCGCTCCACGGGGACCATCCACGGTGCAGGCCTTGTTCTCAACAAGGTTTCGACACGCTTCTATGGCTTCAGGTGGCGGGGAGTGATGCAGCATGGGCTCCTGCCCGTGCATGCGGTGCGTGTCCATGGGGCCGTGTCCACCCCGGTGATGAGGCTCTCCCGGAGGAGGACCATATCCCGATTTATGTTCGGGAAGTGGGGCCACTTCTTCGCCTGGGTGCTCCACCCCGGTCCAGTCCGGGATGGGAGTGGATATTGGCTCATAATATTCCACGCCCCCCCCGGCCACGCATCGAATGGCATTGAGAATGCGGATATCATCCCCTTGCGGTCCCTGACCCTGAGAATACTTGGCCGCATTGCCCGCCTTGGGATCACTGCGTTGTGCGCCCGCTCCATGAACATCAAGAAACCGCTTGGCAGCCTGACTCCGGGGCGGCGCAAAATATCCCATGGCTCGGCCAAAGGCGATATAAACGGCCCGACTCGGCTTTGGACCATCGAGATGCGTCGTTGATGTCCAAAAATAAGCATTCTTGTCGGTCACGGAAAAAATCGGATCAATCGCTGCGGAGTCCGTCGATTCCGGGCTGCGGGAGTAATCAACGATCGACTGGAGTTCTTTGGCACTGGGGAGACGCCAATCAGTGCGCCCAGCCAGGTCGAGGTCGGAACAATAATTCAGGGCGTACTCCCAATCCAGAGGATCACGGCTATCCTTCTGTTGCCAGATCAATCCGGTGGCCTTGTCTTCGACAGTGCCGTCTCCCTTGTCCACAAAAGAATTCTTGCCGTACTTCGAGGTGCCGCGAACATACCGAATATACTTGTTATGCCATTGCCCTCGACCATTGATCGGATACGCCTTGATACGGCCATCGGCAAAATTGACACCAAATGCGGCTTCTTCCCCACCCATGACTGTTCCCATATACTTGGTGGACGACCAGTCCTGGCTGTCGATAAGACGCTCCCCGATTCGAGGATCGCCATACTTGAAATCAAAATACCGGGTATTGATGAAAGGAATGGAATCATGTTCGTTCCCCTGCACCCATCCGTTGAAATCAATGAGCGAATACAACTCCTTGATGGTAGGAGCACGCCAATCCGAATAGCCTCCGACCCGGCACGTGGCGGCTTCGCTCATCGCCAGACTCCATGAGATCTTGTACCCCCGCTCTTTGACCCACATCAATCCGGTGACAAGGTCGCTGACCGTCCCGTCTCCATTATCCTGATACCGGGCTGCGTGCCCTTTGTATTGAGCATCCTGACCGTCAAATATTTCCTCTGGAGCCGGGCAATCGATCTGACCGGAATTGTTGAAGCAGGCGTTTTGCCCGGTGTCGACGATAGGGTACGACTCCCCCTTTGCCTGCCCTGTCACAACGAATAAACTGATGAGTATGGTATACAACGTGGTTCGAATCATGAGGTCTCCTATTCCTGAGTAATCGGAATGGCGTGTCCATGCGTTACACGATTCCCTCATCTTTTCTTCAGTGGCATTCAGAAAATCAACTTTTGAATCCTGCAAAGCAGATGCATCTGCCTCACAAAGAAAAACGCCGGAACAGGGTTCTGTTCCGGCGTTGCTTGATGCTTTTTCTCTTCGACTACAGAAGTCGTTTGGCTATCTCACTGGCAGCCTTGCGACCAGCGCCCATGGCCGAAATGACCGTGGCAGCGCCCGTAACGATATCTCCCCCGGCAAAGACATTGGGGATGCTCGTCTCACCGGTCTCGGAATCAGCCTTGATGTAGCCCCACTTGTTCAGAGTCAGATCCGGCGTCGCTTCCAGTAAAATCGGGTTGGGCCGGGTGCCGACAGCGATAATCGCCATATCACAGGCGACCTCCTCGGTTTCCCCTTCCAGGCAGACCGGAGAGCAACGACCTGACTCATCCGGCTCACCCAAAGCCATTTTCTGGACCGTCATGCTGGTCAGGCAGCCCTTCTCATCTCCATGAAAGGAAAGAGGACCACACAAACACCGAATCTTGATCCCTTCTTCCACGGCATGATCGATCTCTTCACGACGGGCGGGCATTTCATCCTCACTGCGGCGATAGACAATGGAGACTTCTTCCGCTCCCATTCGCAGGGCGGTGCGAGCTGCATCCATGGCCACATTACCTGCGCCCAGGACAACAACGCGCCTGGCTCGATAGGCGGGAGTGTCGTAATTGGGAAAATCATAGGCCCGCCCCAGATTGACTCGGGTCAGATATTCATTGGCCGAGAACACGCCCACAAGATTCTCACCCTCGACATTCAGGAATCGGGGCAGGCCTGCTCCCACCCCGATGAAAACGGCATTGTATCCGTCGTCGAACAAATCCTGAATGGTGACAGTCTGACCGCCCACCCAGTTAGTCCGAAAAGTCACACCCAGTTCCTTGAGCCCCTCCAATTCGCGGGCGACCACGTCCTTGGGCAGACGGAATTCGGGGATGCCATAAATAAGCACTCCCCCCGGCTCGTGCAGAGCTTCAAAGACATCCACCTTCATACCACGCCCGGCCAGATACCCGGCCACGGTCAGGGATGACGGTCCCGCGCCGATACAGGCGACTTTCAGGTCGTCACGCTCAAGGGCACAGGTAGAAAGGTCGGTCACAGCCTCACAAGCGGATTGCGCAGCAAAGGTATCGGCCACATATCGCTCCAGTCGGCCAATAGCCACAGGCTCATGCTTCTTGCCCAAGATACACTTGCCCTCGCACTGGGATTCCTGCGGGCAGACACGGCCACAGACCGCTGGCAGGGAATTGGTCCTGCGAATGATATCATACGCCTGATGCAGATCGTCATCACATAGGGCGGCAATGAACCCCTTAATGTCGATATTGACCGGACACCCCTCCTGGCACAGGGGTTTCTTGCATTGCAGACACCGGCCAGCTTCAAGCAATGCCTGTTCCCGCGAGTAGCCCAGGGCCACCTCATGGAAATTCGAGCCACGCTCCACAGCATCCTGATGGGGCATCCCCACGCGTGGCTGAACCATTTTTTTCCTTTTCACATCAGCCATTGCACTGACACTCCTTGCTGAAGCGTTCCATGGATTCCCCTTCCTGCTGCTTGAACTGCCACAGACGGGCTTTCAATTCGCCAAAATCCACCTTGTGTCCATCAAACTCAGGGCCGTCCACACAGGCAAAAAGCGTCTTGCCACCCACAGTACAGCGGCAAGCACCACACATACCGATGCCGTCCACCATGATGGAGTTGAGGGAAACCGTGGTTTTGGTGCCAAAAGGTTCTGTCACGCGACAAACGGCTTCCATCATGGGGACCGGGCCGATGGCAACGACCTCGGCCACGTCATCTTCGGTCTCCAGGATGTCCTGAAGGATTTCCGTCACAAACCCCTTGTGCCCTTCACTCCCATCATCCGTGGCGATACGCAGCTCGGGACAGAATGAAGACAGCTCGGAACAGAAAAGGAGCAAGTCCTTACTCCGTGCCCCGACAATGGCGATGACACGGTTTCCGGCTTCCACATGTCCCTTGGCAATATGGTGCATGGCCGCGATGCCTGTTCCGCCGCCCACACAGACCACGGTCCCGGACTGCTTGATGTGGGTGGCCTTGCCCAAAGGACCACAGACATCCATGAATTCATCACCTTCACTAAGGGTATTCATCTCTGCCGTGCTCTTGCCGACAACGAGATAAACAATGGTGATCGTCCCGTTTTCCTTGTCGCAATCCGCAATGGTCAAGGGAACCCGTTCACCATTGCTGCTGGTGCGCATCATGACGAAATTGCCAGGCTTGGCCTTGGCTGCGATCTGGGGCGCATCAATGACCAGCATGGTCGTTTGCCCCGGAATCAGCTCTTCTTTCCGCAAAATCTTGTAGCCCATGGAAACCTTCCGAAGTTGAAACTCTCACTCTGTGGTGACATGCCTGGAACGCGTACGGTGTTCGACGGCAAAACCAAAGCTACTAGCCTTTCGTTGTGGGGTTGTCAAAACCGGCACGAGCGCCTATAGTATAATGGAGCTGATCATATGACGATTTGCCAATTCCCACGGACGGGAAGCGGAAAACCACGGATCCCTCAGGAATGAGCGCGGCAAATGCCGCAGGGATGGCCGGGCTGCGATGGACTGCGCCACGGCCCTTTTTTGTGCAAGGAAAAGGGCTGGTGCTGACACCGCGAAGAGGACAGGGAGCACTTCGGTTCCGTCAACAACGACGCGAGAGACCGCCGTTTCTTCTCTTGTCGCCTCTTCCATAGCCACAGGGAGAAGCGTGAGAATCAATTCACACGCCTCTGAGCAATACAGCAAGAACATTGCCGCTGAAAAGCCCGTCGAGACAAAACGCACAGAGCCTCAGGCCAGTGTGAAGACAACCTCGTTCGGATTTCGGCTGGGCAAGTTCGGGCTGGATTTCGAATCGAGCAGCACGGTGCTTGATCCCTCCCTGTCACGCGATGTCAGCGACCGGGAACAGACGGAGAAGTCATTTGATGCAGCGCGTGAGGTGGAAACCCTGCGTGCCCAGATCGGCACTGAAGGCGCGGATTATCGTGATCTTTCCCCCCCATCGGAAACCACTTCCAGGCCATCTCAATACCAGGTCAAAAACGCCATGACCGCCTATGCCAAGTCCACTGAAGACATATTGCCACCTCCCGGCAATATGTTGGCCGCCGTGGTCTGAACATCCTTTCCCTCATCACCGCACCAAATGCTCGCAACTTGATTGCCCCCCCCACGTCTTTTCTTCTCTCTTTCGCATCGAAAGAAGAGAGCCTCGGAAAAGGCTCACTCCCTCTGAATCTCCTGAAAATATCTTCCTTCCAGATTCCGTGGATATCATAATGATAAAGAAGACTCATTGAAGGCTTCACCCCCCTTGCCAAACCCTCTTCGAGTGCGCATTATGGGGCCAGCACCTCTTGAGAAGGATTTTCAATGAAAACGATTCAAGCACAGATAAAAGGCATGCACTGCGCAGCCTGCTCAGGCCGTATCGAACGAGTGGTCGGCGGCATGGAAGGCGTGGAAGAGGCTCCGGTCAACCTCGCGGCCGAAACCCTTTCCCTGACATATGACCCGGACAAACTCAGCACTGAGGATGTGGCCGAGCGCATCAAGGGGCTTGGTTTCGAAGCCCTTTTCCCCCAGGATTCCGGCCTGGAATCCCTGCATCTGGAACTCGGCGGCATGCATTGCGCGGCCTGTTCATCCCGGATAGAACGAGTGACCGGTAACCTGGACGGCGTCAATGAGGCCAGCGTCAACCTGGCCGCCAACACAGGTTCCTTTATTTTCGACCCGGCACTGGTTTCGCGCCGGGACATTCGGCAGGCTATCAGTGGTGCCGGATTTACATCCGAGGTTCAGTCTGGAGGCTCCAACCTTTTTGAGACTCGCCGCCGTGAGGCCGAGGAAAAGCTGGCTGCACAAAAACGCGAGATGATCCCCGCCTTTCTCTTCGCCCTTCCCCTCCTCATCCTCTCCATGGGTCATATGTGGGGTATGCCCCTGCCACTCTGGCTTGATCCCATACATGCGCCGCAGACTTTTGCGGGAGTGCAACTGTTGCTCACCCTCCCGGTCGTCTGGTCGGGCAGGAATTTTTATCTTCAAGGTATCCCGGCACTCCTTCGTGGCGGGCCAAACATGGATTCTCTTGTCGCCATGGGAACAGGGGCCGCATTTGTCTATTCCCTTTGGAACACCATTGCCATTGCCACAGGCCTCGGTGATCCCGTGGCGCATGCCATGGACCTCTATTTCGAATCAGCTGCCGTGCTTATTGCCATGATTTCCCTTGGCAAGTACTTTGAAGCCCGCTCCAAGATCAAAACATCCGATGCCATCCGCTCCCTCATGCAACTGACCCCGGACACGGCAACTCTGCTTCGAGACGGCGAACAGGTGACCATATCCGTTGATGAAGTGGAACCGGGTGATACTCTGCTTATCAAGCCCGGAGAACGCATCCCTGTGGACGGGACTGTCGCGGACGGCCGGTCCAGCGTGGATGAATCCATGCTGACCGGAGAACCCATGCCTGTGGGCAAGGATATCGGGGATTCCGTTGCCGGAGGTACGCTCAACACCCATGGCGCACTGACAATTACTACCGAACGAGTAGGGCAGGACACCATGCTGGCCCGTATCATTCGCCTGGTCCAGGAAGCACAGGGGTCCAAGGCACCCATTGCCAATATGGCCGACACCATCAGTTTCTATTTCGTGCCCACTGTCATGACCCTTGCACTCATTGCCGGGGCCGCATGGTATCTCAGCGGTGCGGGATTCCCCTTCTCCCTGCGTATTTTCGTGGCTGTGATGGTTATTGCCTGCCCCTGTGCCATGGGACTGGCAACACCGGTCTCGATCATGGTCGGCACAGGTCGAGGTGCTCAACTCGGTGTCCTGATCAAATCCGGTCGCGCCCTCCAGGAAGCAGGCTCCCTCGATACCGTCATATTCGACAAAACCGGCACCCTGACCCATGGACGCCCTGAAGTCGCGGACATCACCATGGTCCGCGGCACCATGGCCCAGACTGAGGCGGTCTATCTGGCCGCAGCAGCCGAAAGCCAGTCTGAACATCCCCTTGCCCAGGCATTTGTCCGACACGCCAAATCTCTGGAGCTGGATATCCCTCAACCCGATGCATTCGAAGCCATTCCGGGCAAGGGAATCAAGGCGACCATCGGCTACCGGGAGGTGCTCATCGGCAACTGGGATTTCATGCAGGAACACGGCTTCGGCTTTGATGAAGATACCTTTGCCGAAGCAGCCGTGCCTCATTACGAAAGCCAGGGAGCCACGGTCATCTACTTTGCCAGTGAAAATCGACTCAATGCGCTTTTCGCCATTGCCGACGAGATACGCGACGAGACCCCGGAGGTCATCGCCACCCTCAAAAAAGCCGGACTGACCCCGATCATGCTGACTGGCGACAATGCGAAAACCGCTCAGGTCGTGGCAGACAAGGCGGGTATCGAAACTGTGGTGGCAGGCGTCCTGCCCGACCGCAAGGCCGAAGAGGTTGACCGCTTGCAAAAACAAGGCAGAAAAGTGGCCATGATCGGTGACGGTATTAACGATGCCCCGGCTCTGGCCAAGGCGGATATAGGTATTGCCATGGGGTCCGGTATTGACGTTGCCGTGGAATCCGGCGACGTGGTTCTCATGAAATCCGACCTGCGCTCCCTGCTCACCGCTCTCAACCTGTCTCGGGCCACCATGAGCAATATCAAACAGAATCTTTTCTGGGCGTTTGCCTTCAACACCATAGGTATTCCAGTGGCGGCAGGAGTCCTGCACATATTCGGAGGCCCGACACTCAATCCGATGATCGCCGGGACCGCCATGGCCATGAGTTCGGTTACTGTGGTCAGCAACGCCCTGCGCCTTCGATTTTTCAAGGGATAATGGCTCATCAACAACGTCATCCGACACAGAAACAGGAGAAAAGTATGCCCGTAGTCAAAGTCAAAGGCATGAGCTGCCAGCACTGCGTCAAGTCCGTCACCGAAGCTCTGAAGGCACTGAAAGCCAAGGATATCTCCGTTGACCTGCTCTCCGGCGATGTCACATACGCCGAAGAAACTCCCATCACGCCTGACGCGGTCAAGGAAGCAATCACCAAGATCGGTTTCGAAGTCGAAGCCTAGTCCTTCTCAGGCCAATACAGCCTGACGCAAAAAGATCACAAACCACGTTTCGCAATGAACGAGGTTTGTGATCTTTTTGCATCAGGTCCATGCCACCCTTTCTTTTTCAGCACAACTCAGGGGAACAAGACGGACGAGAGCTTTCGTCCCCATCACGAGGCATCCTTCATGGGCAATGGCCCAAGGCTACCATGCCTCTCTCCAGGCATCTCGGCATCGCTCATGGAACGAAACGGCTTGAACAAATGCAGGCAGTCAGCCTGAATAGGACCATTCTCGATCAGACAGTCACTGCACATTTTGCCGCCTTCGGTCTCCATGAAAAAATCCGTGTTGTCGATAACACGAAGACACTGATCACAAACATGCTTTTTCATAGAATATTTCCTCCAGGTAAGCAGTGACAGAATAAGCCTGACACCTGAAGACATTACAAAATGCATGCCCTGCTCTCTCCTCAAAACCCTTTGATATGTTTTTTTACATTCAGACCATAAAGATTTTCCCCTGACGGACGATAAGAAAAGCATGAGAATACAAGGCAGCCATATGAATCTCGGCTTCATGCAGGAGATGACAGTCAACAAGGCCCAGAGCGATGACTCCGGGACCGGCTCCGCTTTTGTGCTCAACACCACGGGCAACACCAAGGCAAGTGCCTCGGCCCAGATAGCCCAAGCCATCGGTCTCGATCCCGCCCAACTCGGCATGAAGACTGCCACCGAGACCAAGGCCGGAACCACGATCCAGCAGGATACCGCCTCGGCATCTCAGAGCCAGCCCATCACTTTGGGGACGGTTTTTGCTGATGAGGTCATCCGCCGTCTGGAAGAAAACGGCGCGACCAATGAGAGCGACGGACAGCCCAAGGATTCAGGCGATCTTCGAGATTCCCTTGCCCAAACCATGGACTGGATACGTGAGCGCTACGGGGATGAAACCGCTGCCGCTGCGTCCGGCATGATTCTTCAATCCACTTCTTCCGGCGTCAACGAAGAAACTCTCGGAGAGGGACTCCTCAACAGCCTCAAGCTCATTGACCGCAATTTCGGGATTGCCGCAGGCGATACGGCCATCGCCAATTTCAATCAGGGGATCAACAGCGAAATCAATGACTATTTCGACAACGGCAAGGCTGAGGTCTTCTATGCCTCCGAGACTTCGGCCGAAACCGCCGGGAGCAGCACCACTCAGAGTTTCAGCTCCCGATCCCTGGCTCGTACACTCGAATCTTCTTCGGACACCGATGAAACTCTCAGCGTCTCCGAACAGCTCCTCGAAGACCTCCAGAACGAATTGGATGATGTCGCGGCTCTTCAAAACCTGACATCACAACTCGAAGACCAGTTCAACCCGGCTGAATTCGTGACACAAAGCGCCACGCAGAACGCCATTTCCGCATATACCCAGCCGTCCGTCCCGGCCGAGCCTCAGTTTACGAACCTCGCGGTCTAGCCAGGCTCCGTCCGCAGACAAAGGCAAGGCCGGTTCTATAAGAACCGGCCTTGCCTTTGTCTGGAGCGCACAGTGTTTGTGAAAAAAAGGCCGCCCACAAGGACGGCCTAAAAAACTCTCTCTCAAAGAGCTTCAATCAATCCGAGAGGCCCAAGGTAGACTTCCCCTTTGAAAGTCAGTTCGGCCGCACCCTGCAAAAAAACATTGCCGTCCTCCAGAAAAACGGTCAGCACTTCACCACCTGTGGTCGTCAAATCAGCCCGACTCTCAGTCAGACCGAGACTGTTGGCTACAAGTTGCGTGGCAGCGGCACCAGTACCGCAAGCATAGGTTTCAGCCTCAACACCCCGTTCATAGGTCCGCAAAAGCAGGGTATTCTCATCCTTGACCTGAGCGAAATTGACATTGGTCCCTGCCGGAGCAAAAGACTCGTGGTAGCGAAGCTTCGGACCAAGATTCATGATATCGAGACTCTCGACATCATCAACAAAAACAACACAATGAGGCACGCCGGAATCCGCGAAATGCACTGTCAGTGGTTCTCCGTCGACCTCAAGCTTGATATTTGTCTTCAATCCCTTGGGTGGCGTCAACTGCACCTTGACACGTCCGGCATCCGGCCCATGAACCAGAACCTGGGCCTTGATAGGACCGGCGTCGGTCCCGAAGACATGCTCAGCCGGGGCCAGCCCGATGGCATGGGCAAGCTTGCCCGCGCAGCGCGATGCATTGCCGCACATTTCTGCCCGTGAACCATCAGAATTGTAGAAATGCCAACGGTAATCGAGGGAAGGATCATCTGATTCCTCCAAAAAGAACACCCCATCCGCCGAGATACCAAATGCACGGGCACAGAGTTTTTGGGCCCACATGTCCATGACTTCCTGTCCGACTTTGGCTTCACGATTATCGATGACAACAAAATCATTGCCGCAGCCCTGCATCTTGTAAAAAGGAATGGATGTACCAAAAATATTCATTATTTTCTCCGGGATTTCTTTCTGTTTAGTCTGACTTCTAAGATATCGTCCAATTCCTTTTGGATATGGATGACGAAGAAAGTGTGCTGTCCAGACCGAAAAAGGTCAAGGGAGTTGCGACGTCAACGAGAATCTCTGGAAGTCTGAAACCGAGCGAGAAACGTGCTTCGCCGCGCCTTGGTCATAACCCAAAAAGCGAGAAAACCGATGACCACAATCACCTGCCAATGAGACTGAAGGAGAACAGCCAGAATGCCGAGGCTGAGGATTCCAGCTATTCCCTTGGGCAAAGGGGAGGAAAAAATCCTGACGGCGGCCACGGTACAGAGAAGGGCGTTGGTCAGGAAAAAGCCATCTGCCACGGCAACAAGCATTGCCAAATCGAAAAAACCTGCCCCGACCATACAAAAAAGAAAAAGATGGATACAGGTATATCCCGTAATGACAACCCAGGGAATCCCGAAACAATTACGCCGATTCAGCACATCCGGCAGGCCGGTTTCCTGAGAGAGGTGGGCAACGAGTCTGGAGACTGCCCCGACAACGACAAGATAAGTGGTCATGCATAATCCGGCAGTCATGGCGGCATTGACCCACGGCGCATATACCCCGAAAAGCGGATACAGGAGCGCAGCAACGCCATGCCCGGCCTCCACCGGGAATTGGCCGTATTGCAACCCTGCCGCTACAGCCATGAAGACCAGCCCGATGATACAGGCTGCCAGAATGGCGGCACGAGGCACTGTTCGGCGCGGATCAACAACTTCATCCCCATAATTACCGACAACTTCCCAACCGACCACGGCCCAAAAAAGCAGTAGCATCGTATACCCCATGGTGCCGGAATCAAATTCCGGCAATGCAGTGGGAGCCTGACTGTGAAAAACAAGAACCAGTCCAGCTCCGGTCAAGAGTAAACCGGTCGCCGATGAAGCCAGAACCAAAGTGATCCGGCTCATGTTCCGCAGACCACTCAGGATCAGCCCGGCGCACACGACCTGAATAATCCCTCCCGCCACAGCCTGGCCCAGTTCTGTCTGTGGAGCGATCTCCGGCGGCAGATACGTAACAATGGTCAGGACGACCGCAGCAGGACCGAAGAACAACGCACAGATCAACGCATATGCCGAGAACTGTTTAGCCGCAGGACCAAAGGCATACTCGACAGCATTGGCGGCACCACCTTCTCCTGGTAGCAAAATACCGATCCTGGCAAAAACATATGCCAGTGCAATCCCGAAAAGACTGATAAGTGCCCAACCAACCAAGGCCCAATCTCCGGCAACAGCAATCGCCATGGGAGGAAGCACAATGATCCCCGCTCCAAGGATAGAGCCTATCATCATGCAGCACAAAGAAAGTGTTCCAATTTTCCGTTGATTCATTCCTGATCTCTTTGGTTGATTTTTTACGACCTTCGTGGAATATGGTGGAAAAATCAAATTCATATATTTTGAAGATGCGTTCGGAAAAACAGAACGCTCGACGGAGTCAACCATGGATATACGAAGCTTGCGATGTTTTTTGGCCGTGGCTTTTGAAGGGAACCTGACGCGAGCTGCCGAATCACTCTTTCTGAGTCAGTCAGCCCTGAGCGGACAGATCAAGCAATTCGAGGAAGAGCTTGCATATCCCCTGTTTATTCGACAGGCACGGGGCATGGCCCTGACTGCCGAGGGTGAATCCCTGCTTCCTTATGCACGCAGCGCTATCCAGGCCATGGAAGATTTCAAGGTCAGAGCCGAGTCCCTGCATAAAAGGGCAGCCAGCAATCTCACCGTGGGGCTGAATACCGATCCCGCTTTTCTGCGAATGGGAGCATTGGCCCGCAATATGCGGGTGTCTGTCCCGGAAATGCAGCTCTCCTTTATTGTGTCCCAAAGCCGCCATACTGCGGAATCTCTGCGTTCAGGCGATATGGATATCGGCTTTCGCTTCGGCCAGTGGGGAGAAGAAGGTATTCACGACGAGTATATCGCTCCGGTTTCCCTTGCCATTGCCATCCCCACAACCATGGCAGAGAGCCTCGAACCCGGCGATTGGCGCGGCCTTGCTGCCCTGCCATGGATATATACCTTTCGCGGCTGTCCCTTTCACGTGGCCCTTCGTGAACGCATGTCCGCCTTTGGTGTGGAGCCGAACCCGGTCGAGCAGACCGTAGATGAAGGAATCATGCGTGAACTCGTGGCCGAGGGAGTCGGCGTGGCCATTCTCCGGGAAAACGATGCCAAGCGGCTGGAAAAGCATTCGCTCGCCGTGCTCTGGCCCGAACGGCTTCAAGTGCCGCTCTGCCTCTCGTACCCGGCAGGCAAGGGCTATGACTCTCCGCTGCGGGAATTTCGCGATGTCGTCCGAACCGTCTGGCAGGAGCCAATCTTGCTCAGTGCCTAGGTTGGGGGTGGCGGAGCACTGCCCACCCATGCTACCCGTACTTGCGTCATGATCGTTCAAACAATCATATCCCCCTGCTGGCAGGCGTCCCCCTCCGCTCTTGCCTCGAGCGTAAGCCATCTGGAGAACCTGCTCCAACATGCTCCGGACGAAACAGAGCTTTTCTTCCGCGCCGATGATATCGGTGTGCCAAGCAAGAACTGCCGCCACATGTTGGCACTCTTTGCCCGGCATCACATCCCGCTACACCTGGCCGTGACCCCGGCCTGGCTTTCTGAAACGCGATGGCAGATCCTCAGGGAATGGGCCGGGAAAGAGGACTCTCTCTGGATTTGGCACCAACACGGCTGGCGACACCAGAACCATCAGAAGAGTGGGAAAAAAGGAGAATTCGGCCAGGACCGCTCCAGCGAAGCAAAGCAGGCCGACATCATCAAAGGTCGCGAAAAACTGATTGGACTGATGGGGACCGACTTCGCGCCAGTCTTTACCCCGCCGTGGAATCGATTCGACACGGTGACCGGAGGCATTCTCGCTGAAGCGGGCTATCGTGCGGTTTCCCGATCAGTCGGCGAAATGAAAAAAGTCCCCTTGCCTGCCTGCCTGCCTGATTATGCCATCAACGTGGACCTGCATACGCGCTCGGAAGCCCTCCCCCAAAATGGACTCCAGACCCTGCTCGATGAATTTCGTCTGGCAATGGATTCCGGTCGAATAGGAATCATGCTGCACCACCAACGCATGAACGACGCCTCTTTTTCCTTTCTGGACAGTCTCTTGTCGCTCGCAAAAAAAATAAAACGATTCAAATTGACAACTCTATAAGCTCTTACATGTAGGAAATATTCGCAGATTCCTCACGCGATTCCCTTGTCATGGCTGGCCCCCTCGCTTAGTATATGGAGAACGTGGAAATTCAACCGGTTAATCATGGGGGCATGATGGGATGGCATAGCCGAGAGCAAAAAGGACTCACAGAAAATCAGGAAGACCGCATAAAAAGGCTCATTACCCTGCCCTTTGCCAAATCGGTGGAGATCAGCTTCAAGAGTCTCAAGGTGCGTTTTTTTCGCTCCATGATCACCGTATCCAGCCTGGTTCTGGCTGTCTCCTTTCTGTCATTTGTTCTGGTCAATCTCGATATCGCCTCCGGCCTGCTTCGGGAAGGTGGCACCGATGCTGCCCGGTCACTGGCTCTGGCCGGGTATGACGTCAACCTTGCCCAGGGGCTGGTTGCCATGTCGGCGAAGGAACGGTGGATCATCATCCTTTCCCTGCTCGTCTGTACCGTTGGCATCATCAATGCCCAATTGATGTCGGTCACCGAACGGTTCTCAGAAATCGGAGTCATGAAATGCCTGGGTGCTCTGGACTCCATGATTCTCAAGCTTTTTCTGCTCGAAGCCGCCATGCAGGGAATATTCGGCGCGGCCATCGGAGCAGTGACAGGCTTTGTTTTCTCCCTGGTCACCGGGTTTTTCCGATTCGGCCCCATGGCCCTTTCCGGGTTGTCCCTGACGGACGCCCTCGGCTCCGTGGGATTGGCGACCCTCGGCGGCTGCAGCCTGAGTCTTATCGGCGTTCTCTATCCCGCACTTCTCGCAGCACGCATGGAACCAATCAACGCCATCCGCGCCGAGCACTGAGGATTTTACATGTCTGAACAAAAGAAAACAATCGTCCGAGTCATTGGCGTGAGGAAGACTTTCACCATTGGCAAGCAGAAACTCCAGGCTCTCAAGGGAGTCGATCTTGAAATATTCTCCGGTGAATACATTTCCATCATGGGACCATCGGGGTCAGGGAAATCAACTCTTTTCAATATGATCGGCGGGCTGGACAAACCCACTGACGGCAAGGTGTTCATCGATGAAGTCGATATCTCGCAACTTGATGCCTATGAGCTGGCATGGCTCCGCAATCGCAAAATCGGATATATTTTCCAGACATTCAATCTGATTCCGGTCATGACCGCCCTTGAGAACGTGACTCTCCCCATGACCTTTGCCGGGATGAATAATGACGATGCCCAGGAAAAAGGCATCGAACTGCTCAAATTGGTCGGACTGGGGGAGCGTTTCCAGCACAAGCCGCTGGAACTGTCCGGCGGTCAGCAGCAACGCGTAGCCGTAGCCCGTTCCCTAGCCAATGACCCGGCCATCATCCTGGCAGACGAACCCACGGGAAATCTCGATCTGACTACAGGCGAAGAAATCATCGAACTGCTCCAGATGCTCTCCAGCGAGCGAGGCGTGACCGTCATTTCCGCAACCCACGATTACAAAATGCTCAACGTTTCCGATCGCGTGGTCTGGGTGCGGGATGGCATGGTGGACAGAGTGGAGAAAAGGGAAGAACTCGATATCTCCATTGGAGGCATAGGAGAAAAACTCACTGGACAGAAAAAGGAATCCCAGACCGGAGGGCACTCCTAACCCATGTCCAGCAGGCAGCGCGGCAGCATAAACCGGACGCCATGGAGATCGGAAGGACCACACCGTTCCTTGCGAAACTGGCAACTGTACACCCTCATCATCTTTTTAGCACTGGCCTGGGCCTCCACTGCCATGGCAGATGAGACCTCGCTGATCCGCAGGCTGTCAGACCTCGGCGACCGATCCGCAGGCTCTCCCGGCGCTGTTGCTGCCGCCGATATGGTGGAAAACGAATTCCAACGTCTTTTCCCGAACGCCATCATCGGCAGGCAAACCTTCCACATCCCAACTATCAAGCAAACAAATGTGACGTTGACGATTTCGGATCAGACGCGTTCGATACAACTGAGTCAGCTGCGGGTCAATGCACTCTCGCCGGGAGCCATCGCGCCTCCCGGCATCGAAGCCCCCTTACTCTATGTCGGGCAGGGAGCCCTCACCGATTTCAATGGTCACGATGTCCAGGGTGCTGTTGTTCTCATGGATATGGATTCGGCGAAGAACTGGAACAATGCAGCCATGCTCGGTGCTCGGGCACTCATCTTTCTGGGGCGCGGCGGCAATGGCGGTCCTGCTCCACGAGCACTTTTCAAGGACAAATTCGAACAGACCCCGGTGGATTTCCCGCTTTTCTGGGTCGCACGCGAACGAGCCGAGTCCCTGTTCGGCACCAATTTCCCCAGCCAGGGCACGGCTGTCCTGACTCGTATCCGCCTGACCTCGGCATCGGCATGGCACAAGAGTTCCGCCGAAAATATCTATTGCATGATCCCTGGCAGTGACCCTGAACTTTCGCACCAGACACTCATCATTCAGGCCCCTTATGACGACAGCGCACTTGTGGCTGGCGACGCCCCCGGAGCCGAAGAAGCCGTTTCCATGGCCACCCTCCTGGACACGGCTGCCGAATTTGCAGAAAACCCTCCCCAAAGATCACTCTTCCTCCTGGCGACGGCCGGAACAGGGCAGGCCCAGGCAGGGATGCGTGAATTCACCTACGCTCTGGTCACGAAGGGAAAGGAACTCAAGGAGCGCAAAAACAGACTTGAACAACAGGTCATCAACGCCGGACGTGTTCTTGAGATACTGCGTCCCATCAAGCCTCTCGAACAAGCAGCACTGTCAACAGAACAGATCGTCCTGCTCAAGAAGGCTTTCAAGGCCGTGGTTCGCAACGCAGAGGACACTCTGACCAATGAATTGATGCGCCTGCGCCTGCTCAATGCAGAAGGAGCACAGGAAAAAAGGAACCCGGCACGGCAAAAGCGTATCAAGGAACTGGCAGACCGCAGGATTCGACTCAAACGCTTGAACTGGGTCAATTCCACCACGGACGATTTCCCTCTGGCCCGAGAGGAACACACCGTGCTGCTCGACTTCATTCCCGCAGCCATAACCCTCCAGGCAGCGATTCTCGACGATGCCACGGGGCAACTCAAGGAGATAACCTCGGCCCGCGCCATGCGCGACGCCATCGGGGACCGAAGTATCGCAGCCCACGTTTCCCTACACCTCTCCAGCCATGGCAACGGTGTCGGCGCATTCGACAAGGGGTGGCTCAATAATCTGAAGCCGACCATCAACCGGACCGCCTTTTTCCGCCCCATTGATACTGTCCTCAAAAACAGCATGAAAACGTTCGCTGAAGAACGCCCGGACATTGCAGCCCTCTTTCACGATACCCTGCGGCCGGGAAAACGCGCCTGGCAGAGTTACCTTCCCGATCAGCCGGAGCTGGGAGGCGAACCCATGGCCCTGGCCGGATTTGCCGGGCTGACTCTGGCGACTGTCCACGATGTTCGCCCAACATGGGGCACACCCTATGATCAGCCGGAGCGAGTCAATTTCACCTCCATGAGAAAACAGAGTGAATTAGTCAAACACTTACTAAACGCTCTGGCATCCCAGCCCATTGAAAATGCCGGAGAACGTGGCAGGAACAACTTTGTCACCATAGAAGGCCGTGCCAATCTTCTGAGAAAAGGAGAGATCTTCCCGGATCGCCCCGGAACCGGCATGGTCGTGCTCGCCTTCCAATGGCAAACCCGCAACTACGCCATGGTTGATACGGCGGGGACATTCCGGATTCCGGGCTTGGCCAGCAAAAAGGTCAGTTATCACAAGGCCGTGATCGAGGCATTCAAATTCAATGAAAAGACAGGCCTGGCCGATTGGGCCATCGACAAGCCCAAAACAGGAAGAGATGCCTACCGCATCAAGCTTAACCGTGCGGTCCAATCCACGGACCTGATCCTCTTCGCCTGCACCCAGACAACACTGTTCGATCTCTTTGATCCGAGGACATTCAAATACCTTTACCGCCCCACGCTCATTGACGGCCGAACCGAAGCACCGCCGGTCAGCTATTGGTACAGCCGACTCGACACGCGCCGATCCACCCTCGGCACACTCTTTCTGGAACCAGACACCCCCCTCAAACTGACCCTGTCAGACACAGTACTCGATAAAA